>JAMHVM010000060.1:0-79442 GCA_035911475.1 Lysobacterales bacterium
TCGATCGACAGATCGTTGGAGAACAGGCCGCGCAAGGTTTTGAACATGAGGGGGAGATTCGCCTTTCGGGGGCCGTTTCGGCCCGGGGTGTCCGCGCCGGATGCGGAAAAGGGTGAGAAAAGCCGGCCAAGGGTGCGACAATGTAAAGGCCGCCGGGATGGGCGGCAAGCACGCCCGGACCCTGTCCGCGGAGCGGTCGCCAAGGCCGCCCGGGAATGGGTTGCGGGCGTTAAGCGGATTTAATGTTTTCCACCTGGTTTACGGACCAAGGCACAGGACACTTCTCACATGCCGGCACTGATCTGCGGTTCGCTCGCCTACGACACCATCATGGTCTTCGAGGACCGCTTCCGCCATCACATCCTGCCGGACAAGGTGCACATGCTGAACGTGTCGTTCTTTGTGCCCGCCATGCGCCGCGAATTCGGCGGCTGCGCCGGCAACATCGCCTACAACCTCAAGCTGCTCGGCGGCGATCCGGTACCGATGGCGACCGTCGGCTGCGATTTCGCGCCCTACCGCGCGCACTTCGACAAGCTCGGCATCACCCTCGGCCAGGTCCGCGAGCTACCCGAATACTTCACCGCCCAGGCCTTCATCACCACCGATCTGGACGACAACCAGATCACCGCCTTCCATCCCGGCGCGATGATGCTCTCGCACCAGAACCAGGTCCGTGACGTGGCCGGCGTCGACTTCGGCATCGTCGCACCCGACAGCCGCGACGGCATGCTGCAGCACGCGGCGCATTTCGCCGAGCGCGGTGTTCCCTTCATCTTCGATCCCGGCCAGGCCATGCCGCTGTTCAACGGCGAGGAATTCCGCCACTTCATCGAACAGGCCGACTACGTCACCGTCAACGACTACGAGTCCGCCCTGCTCAAGGAGCGCACCGGCTGGTCGCTGGAGGAGATGGCGCAGAAGGTCACTGCCGTCATCGTCACCCACGGTGGTGACGGCTCGCGCATCCACACCCGCGAGGGCATGACCGAGATTCCGCCGGCCAAGGCCGCGCGCATCGCCGACCCGACCGGCTGCGGCGACGCCTATCGCGCCGGCCTGATCTACGGCCTGACCAACGGCCTGGACCTGGCCACCACCGGTCGCATCGCCTCGCTGATGGGCGCGCTCAAGATCGAGCATGCCGGCACCCAGAACCAGTCGTTCACCCTGGACGAATTCCGCAGCGCGTATCGTCAGCAGTTCGGCAGCGGCTTCTGATCCGGAATGTTGCATCGTGTCGGCCAATGCCGGCCACGATGCGACCATTTCTTCGACAGCGGCGTGGCTGCCTCCGGTGAACGCGGAGACCATTCATGCTGTCGACGATCGCGACCCTTCTCGTTTTGCTGGCTCAAGCGGCCGCACAGGCCTCGGCCGTTCCCGCAGCCTGTCTCAGTGATACCGAGGCCTGGCCTTCGTGTCTGGGCCAACCACACGGCACACCGCGTTTCGCGCTAGACGATCCGGCCGCCGACCTCTACCGCCAGTTGGATGTGCCGGGTGAAAACACCCGGGAACGGAACCGCCGGTTGCAAGGACTGGCTGAAGGCACCGATGCGACGGCGATCATTGCCCTGACGCAACTCGGCTGGCACGCGGGTCTGGAAGGCAAGTCCCGACGCCTGCATGGCTACTATCGGCAAGCCCTTGCGCGTGCCACGGACGATCCGCAACTCGCGCGCTATCGGCACCTGTCCTACGCCCATGCCTGTTCCCGCCTGGGCGAGCTCGATTGCGCGCTGACGCACTGGCACCGTGCCGCCCTGACCGCACCGGCCGGCGCCAGCTGGCTACCGGAAACCTGGGCACTGGCGCTGTGGCATGCAGGCCAGCACGACGCCGCGATTGCCTGGTACCAGGTCGCCGTCCGCAACGACGGCCTGCTCGGTCGCGTTAGTTGGGTTGAGGACCGAACCCGGGAAGATCACGCCGTGTCCCGTCTCCGTCGGGATCTGTACACGGCATGGGTCCATCGCCACGCGACCGAACAGGCTACCGTGCTGGTCGAGGTTGACATCGACGCGCAGGGAAGCGTCATCCGCAACCAGCTCGTCGACGGCAGCAAGCTGGATCCGGAACTGATCGCACAGATCCAGTCCGGCGTCTCGCAGTGGCACTTCGATCCCCTGCCCGAACAGGGCACCAGCGGTGTGTTGACGACCGTCATATCGGTCGATGTCCGCCGCCACCGTGGCGCCGACTCGGCCGACCATGGGTCAGCCGACTTCGACATCCAGTACATCGAGATGGCTGAGCGGCACCGGGACGGTGCCGTGGCTGGAACAGTACGCTTTCCGCGCGGCGCTGCCGCCCGCGGTGCTGAAGGCATCGTGCTGCTGCGTGTGCTCCCCGACGACCAAGGAGTGGTCAAGCAGGTTGAAATCGCGCAAGGCAGTGGCGATGACGAACTCGACGCGGCGGCCAGACAAGGCGTCATGAACTGGCGATTCGTGGTTCGGCGGATTGACGGGAAAGCCCTGGAGGAATGGCGAACCGTTCCGATCGAATTCCGCATCGTCGGATCAACGGCGTGGTTCCCGCCGGCATCGAACTACGCCCGGAAACTGCAGCAGCGGTTTCCCTACTGAGCGGTTCGCAGCGCCACGCCTGCGGTCGGGCAATCCGCTCCAGCGAACGTCACGGCGTCGATTCGAAGCCGTCTGCGAACACCGGGTCGGCCAAGGACAACCTCGGCTGCACGACCTCCCAGGCGATCGTCTGCAAGGCCGCCGCGGCATCGGCGGACGGCAGGTCGTACGGCTGTCCCCACTGATCGTTGATGAGGTGGGTGAGCCCCTGCGGCGATTGCCTGTAGATGGTCGCGAACATCACCAGCGCCACGAAGTAGTTGCCGGCATCGGCGAGATGGATCTCGTCGGCAAACAGGTCGAACACGTGGCCGATGCCCGGAACGACACCGGCCTGCGCATGCAGCCGGTCGTCCAGCAGCGCCAGCGCCTGCCCGGCAGGAATCAGTTCGACGGGGGCTGTATCCGGATAGGCGACATTGAGATGATCAGCAATGCCCTGCCATCGCGGCAGGTCCCGATCCAGTCGCTCGCGCCAACCGATGTGGCTTTCCTCGTCGTAGGCACAACCGGCTGGTGAGCCACTGTCGATGCAGTGCCAGGTCTCGTAGATGAAAGTGCGGGTGCCGGGGTTGCCTCCGAGCGCCAGTTGATGAAAATTGCCGGCGTACTCGTAGGTGCCCGACCAGGTGAGGTGATTGAGCAAAGGTATCGCCTCGGTCAGCACCAGCACGTTCCAGTCGCCGGTCGGCAGTTCGACGCGCGCATCCAGTCCCTGCGCCTCGTGCGAGTGATCCCAGTTCCAGCGCAGCGGTGCACCGTTGATGATCTGCTCGCCGCGATGGTGCTGCTTGCCGGCGTCGTCGGCCAGCGCCGCGAGCATGGTCGGCATGTCGGCATTGACCAGGCTGTGACCCACCATGAATACGCTGGCCGCGTCCGGCTCGCCAGCCACCGCCGGACCCGCCATCACCAGCAAGGCCACGCTCACCCGCGCGGCGACCCAGGCCATCGGGTGCACACTGTTGCGCCGAGTCGCGGGCGCCCTTCCCGATCGCTCGTGATGCCACGACCTGACACAGGGCGATCCACGCGGCCGGGAACGGGCAGGCACGCTCACCGAGGCGCCTGCCTGCCCGCCGGATCGGTTGCCGCACGCGTTCGCCGCATTTGTCGTGGCTTCTGTTGGCATCTGTCGATGTTGCCGAGATGGGCGCCAAACTGCCAGAACCCGGGCAGGTTCGGAAGACGAACGCAGAGGCTGATGTCCGCAGCATGCGCGATCCGGCCCGGGAGCAGGCGAAGATCAGCGCCAGCCGGCTGCTGCTAGTCTTCGCAACCACACGACCGGGAGACATCATGGGCATCCGTTCCAACTTGCTGTTGATTTCGGTGCTCTCGACAGCCTCCGGCACTGTCGCCGGCCAATCCCCGCTGGACTTCATCAGCGTCGACGGCTTCGAGCGCCTGCAGGCCATGCGCATCGACACGCTGGCATTGCGTGATCCGCACCTTTACACCGGGCTTTCGATCTTCTGCACCGATGTCACCAGCACCCTGAATTCGAGCATTGCCGACGAACTCAATGGCGATGCCGACAGCGACGGCCTGCTCGACAACAGCCCGATGCTGCTGTTCCGTCCGCTGGCCATCGACGACGGTCCCGGGCTGGCCCAGGCCGGTGCCGGGGAATGTTCGGCGCCCGCCGCCGGCACCAGCTGCCAGGCCGGCGCCACACCGCTGTTGCCGCTGCCGCACCAGAGCCAGGTGATCGGCACCTGCCTGGCGCCGCTGGCCGGCACGGTGCGCCCCTACGACCCGCCGGTGCAGCCGGCGATCGGTCCCTGCGTGTCGGCCGACGCCACCGGCATCGATCTGGGCCTGGGTGATATCGCCAAGCTGCTGCGCGACCCGCAGGTCGCCGCAAGCCGCCGCGACAGCCCGACACCCGGGCTAGGCAACGGCTTGCTGTCTGGATTCATCACCGAAGCCACCGCCAACGCGCTGATGGTCGAACTGCCGATCGTGGGCACCGTGCCGCTCTCCAGCCTGCTGCCGGGTGGCAGCGGCAACTGCGCCAGCCACAGCGACAAGGACACGCACGAAGGCGAACCCGGCTGGTGGTTCTACTTCAACTTCGCAGCCAGCGAGGTGCCCTGGCAGGAATAGGATCGGTGCCGTCGTGTTGACCAGACATCGGCGCTCCCGGTACAGGAGTCGCGACCTCGACAGCGGCTGGAATCAGCCGCTGCGGACGTGCCACTTCTCCCGCAGCGACACCACGCACGCCAAGCCAATGCAGGCAGGGTCCAGGAAAGATCCACCGGGATGAACCTGGATCGCAAGCGCGCCGCGTTCCGCATCCTGCGCGAGCTGCTCGACCTGCCCGAGCAGGCGCGCGATGCCCACCTCGCGGCGCGTTGCGGCGATGATGCGGCGTTGGCGGCGCAGGTCCGTACGTTGCTGGCCGCACAGCCATCGCCGGTCATGGACGAACCCGCCAGCACGGTTGCCCATCGCCTGGCCGGCCACGGTGATGATGCGCTCGTCGGCACGGAACTCGGCGGCTGGCGCGTGCTGGCCGCGCTGGGATCGGGCGGCATGGGCTCGGTCTACCGCGTGCAACGCGACGGTGACGGTTACGTGCAGCAAGGCGCGCTGAAACTGATCAAGCGCGGCATGGACTCGGCCGAGCTGATCGCGCGCTTCCGGCGCGAACGCGGCATCCTGGCGCGCCTGGCGCACCCGCACATCGCCGGCCTGCTCGACGGCGGCGTCAGCGAGGACGGTCGACCATTCCTGGTCATGGACTATATCGATGGCCTGCCGTTGCTCGACTGGGCCGATCATGCATGCGCCGATCTCGACCACCGCCTGCTGCTGTTCCTGCAGATCTGCGATGCGGTGGCGCATGCGCATCGACAACTGGTGGTCCACCGCGACATCAAGCCGGGCAACATCCTGGTCGACGCCGATGGCCATGCCCGCCTGCTCGACTTCGGCATTGCCCGGATGCTGGAGGGCGACGACGACAACCGGACGGTCGCCGCCAGCCGCTTCGCCTCACCGGCCTACGCCGCGCCCGAGCAACGTCGCGATGGCGCCATCACCACGGCCACCGACATCTACCAGCTCGGCGTGGTGCTGTTCGAGCTGCTCAGCGGCACCCGCCACGTCGACTACATCGACACCGGTGCCGCCCGCGCCGCGATGCGCCTGGCGCTTGCGCGCGACCAGGCCGGCGATCGCGGCCCGGCGGCGATTGCGGCGCAGCAGCTGCGTGGCGACCTCGGCATCATCGTCAGCCGTGCCAGCGATCCGGATCCCGAGCGTCGCTACGGCACGGTGGCCGCGCTGGCCGACGACCTGCGCCGCTTCCGCAGTGGACAGCCGATCCTCGCCCGTGCCGACAGCGCGTTGTACCGGATGCACCGCTTTGTCGCCCGCCACCGTTGGCCGGTCGCACTGACCAGCCTGGCGGTCGCCGGGCTGATCGTCACCACCGTGCTGGCCGTCAACCAGGCCAACCGCGCCGACCGCGAGGCACGACTGGCACGCGCCGCCCAGGATTTCCTGGTGCGCGTGTTCGACGCCTCGGCACCGGACAGTGCCACCGGCGCGCAGATTTCCGCGCGGCAGCTGCTGGATCAAGGCGTGGCCCTGATCGGCCAGGAGCTGGGCGACCAGCCGCGCCTGCGCAACCAGATGCTGGTCACCATGGGTCGCCTGTATCGACAGCTCGGACAGTACCAGGCCGCCACCGACCTGCTGCGCCAGACCCGGACAACGGCCGACGACTCCGCGCGCGATCGCGCCCTGGCCGCACTGGAACTGGCCACCGCCGAACGCCTGCGCGAAAGCCTCGACGAAGCCGGTCAGGCATTGGCGGACGCATTCGCACTCGACGTGCCGGACGCCGACGTCCAGGCGGCGCTGCTGCTGGAGCGTTCGCACCTGCACGAGATCCAGGGGCGCTACGACGACGCGCTGGCCGATGCCCGAGCCGCGACCGCGATCAACGCCCGACGTGGCAGCGAAGGCCGCATCGACTGGCTGCAGTCGCGTCATGCCGAAGCACTGGTGTTGAACCGGCAGGGCCAGTCCGAAGCCGCGCTGGCGGTGTTCGACGACGCGATCGGCCAGGCAAACAGCGCACTGGACGCGAACGACACCCGCCTGGGCCAACTGCACAACGACCACGCCGGCGCCCTGCTGCATGCCGGCCGCGCCGCCGACGCCGAAACAGCGGCGCGCACTGCCCTCGCGATCGCGCGCAGCCGTCTGGGCGAGCAGCACCCGGCCATCGGCCAAGGCTTGCAGATTCTCGGCGGTGCCTTGCGCCAGCAGGGAAAGCTTGCGGAAGCCGAGCAAGCGCTGGCATCGGCCCTGGCGATCCAGCGCAAGGCGCTTGGCGAGACCCATGGCGACATCGCCAACAGCCTCAACTCGCTGGCCATCCTGGCCCTGACCCGGCAGGACGATCTCGCCGCCGAGAACTACCTGCGGCAGGCGCTGGCGATCCTGGCTGCGCTGGGTCAGGCGCAGACCACCCAGGCCGTCACCATGACCAGCAACCTGGGCACTGCCTTGATGCGCCAGGGTCGCTACGACGAAGCCGAACCGCTGCTGCGGCAGGCTCTGGAACACCATCGCGCCACCGTTGGCGAGCGTCACCCGGCGGTGTTCAACAGCCTGCACAGCCTGGGGCAACTGGCCATGCGCCAGGAACGACCGGCCCAGGCCGCCGACTATGCGCGTTCGGCGGTCGAACTCGCGCAGGCGATCTACGGCGACTCGCGCGAGCTGGCCATCGCCCGCACCAGCCTGGCCTCCGCCCTGCTCGAAACCGGGGCGCTGGATCAGGCACAGTCGCTGGCCAGCCTCGCCGAGCAGCAGCTGGCCGAAACCGGTAGCGACGATGCCCGGCGGCTGCATGCGCTGCTGATCCAGGCGCGGGTGCATGCGCGTCGAGGCGAGCATGAGATCGCCCGCGAGCAGGCCGCCGAGATCGCACGCATCGCCCACTCGCCGTCGGCGGAAAAGCTGTTCGCCCACCAACTGCTTGCGGGCATCGCGCAGGCCCGCAACGAGCGCGTCGAGGCGCAGCGACAACGGGATCAGGTCGCCGCCGAACTGTCTCGCTTGCCGACCGCCGATCCCCATCTGCGCCGGCAACTGGCTCGCCATTGACCACGGGCAGCCGCCAGCGCGCCGGTCAAGCGCCAAAGTTCACGCTATTTCCGCCAGCCGCCACCTACACTGCACCCCGCCACGGCAGCGACGGCCACGCATCGCCGCCAACCCAGGGCGCACCGATTCCGTCGAACCGTTCCGGTGCCTGATCTGCCAACGAATCACCAGCACCCGCAACCGGCTGCACGAACCGCGATCACGCCACGATGGATGACCAGCTCGCCACGCTTCTGGCTGCGGCCCGCCGCGGTGACGCCACTGCCGGCGATCGCGTCTTCAGCATCCTCTACGAGGAACTGCACCGCTGCGCCCATCGGCAACTGCGCGACGAGCGCTGCACACTGTCGACCACGGCCCTGGTCCACGAGACCTATCTCAAGACGGCCGACATCGCCCGCCTGCAGATCGACGACCGCCGCCACTTCATGGCGCTGTCGGCGCGCGCCATGCGCCAGGTGCTGGTCGACCACGCCCGGCGCAGCGGCGCCGACAAGCGCGGCGGTCAGGCCCTGCAGGTCACTCTCGACGATCACATGCAGGCCGATGGCGGCGACGCGCTGGACGTGCTGGCCCTGGACCGGGCCATGGCGGTGCTGGAACAGGTCGACGCGCGGGCCGCGCGGGTGGTCAACCTGCATTTCTTCGCCGGCATGAGCTTTCCGGAAATCGCCGCGCTGGAGAGCCTCAACGAACGCACGGTCAAGCGTGACTGGCAGGCCGCGCGGGCGCTGCTCGCTGCCGAGATGCAGTCGGACGACAGCTGAGCCGGCGACCGCCCGCTCGCCCAAACCCGGCCGCTCGCCAAAGCCCAGCTGCTCGCTGAAGCCGGGCCGCTGGCGCCGGCACCGCCGGACAAATCCCGGGCAATCCCAAGTATTCCGGGCACCGCGCGGGCAACCGCCCGCTGTTGCCGGCCGCGCCGGCTGTGCCCGCGCAAGCTGCTGATGCACAGCACTGCGGCGACGGCTGCCGCTTCGGAACGGCCGTGCCGCGATCCCATGTCCCGATCCCGCCGCGGACTTCGTACTCGCCATGGAAACGCCCACCTTGCCTGCACCCGGAGCCCGCCATGACCGCTTTCCCCTCCCGCCACCGCATCCTCGCCGTGCTCCTGGTCGCGCTCGCGCAAGCGCTGACCGCAGCCTCGCTGTCGGCAGCACCCGATCCCGAACAACGGATGATCGACAAGCGCTTCGGCAGTAACGGGCGCAGCTGGGCAGCCATGGACGCGCCGGGTGGCGACATGCGCGACGACGGCTACGCCGCCGGCGAGCAGTCCGATGGCCGGGTCGTGGTCGCCGGCACGGTAGCCTTGCCCGGCGGGCGCACCGGTGTCGGCGTGGCGCGGTTCACCCGCGAGGGTCAGGCCGACGTGGCTTTCGGCAGTTTCGGTCGCTTCATGCTCGACCTGGGTGGATCCAATGCCTCCGGCGGACTGGCCGTGGCTATCCAGAGCGACGACAGGATCGTGGTGGCCGGCTGGATTTCCGGCCCGGCCCATCAGGGCGAGAACTTCCTGGTGTTGCGCCTGGAGCCCAACGGCAGCCTCGACACCAGCTTCGGATTGTCCGGGCGCACGGCGGTGTCCTTCGATCACGGTGGCAACATGAACGATTGGGCCACGGCCATGGCCATCCAGCCCGATGGCAAGATCGTGGTTGTCGGCAACGTTCAGCGTGGCGGTGTCAACGACCGCGATATCGGTGTGCTGCGCCTGAACCCCAGCGGCGGCGCCGACACCAGCTTCGGCACCAACGGCAAGACCACCATCGTGATCGATCGCGGTGGCGGCGACGATGCCCAGGCCACCGGCATGGACCTGCAGAGCGACGGCAAGATCCTGATCGGCGGCTGGGTCAGCACGGCCAGCAATGGCCGCGACATGATGGCGCTGCGCCTGCTCGCCGATGGCAGCCGCGATACCGGCTTCGGCCCCGGCAGCGACGGACTGGTCCAGATCAACCTCGCCCTGTCCGCGTGTCCGGACGACGAAGCCGCCGACATCAAGGCGGTGTCGTGGACGCAGCTGGTGCCAAACCCTGCGACGCAACGTCGCGTGCTGCTCGCCGGCAGCACCTGCCTCAACAACAACAACGGCAACGACGACTGGGATTTCGCCGTGGTCCGACTCACCGACAACGGCGCGATGGACACCAGCTTCAACGGCGAAGGCTATCGCAGCCTGCCCATCGACCTGGGCGGCGCCAACCGCGACATCGCCACCAGTCTGATCACCGTGCGGCTGTCATCACTCCTGCCCGGCTTGTTCCCGCCCTCGCACATCCTGGTCGGCGGCTACGCCCACGATACCCGCACGCCCGGCGATCGCGGCTTCCAGATGGCGTTCCGGATGATGGCCTGGAGTGGCAGCAACAACGATGCCTTCGGCCCGAACGGCCGCGGCTATGTCGACTTCGACCTGGGCGCCAACAACGATGACTATGTCAACGACCTGATCATGACCAGCAACGGCACAGTCGTGGCTGCCGGCACGGTGCGCCGGGCCACCGGCAACGACCACGATTTCGCCGCGACCCGCATCGTCATCGACCGCATCTACGCCGGCGACCAGGAGAACGACTGAGTCGGTGGGAGCGACGCCGGCAAGCAGGGCCGGCGTTGTCTCGCCGGCATTCACGCGACCATCCGGCATGCGCGTCACCTGTGCCGACAAGGCCAGTCGCAACGGCTGCGGATTCCCAGTTCCATCCGGCCGGAACGCCCCGACCAAACCCATTGCGCCTGAGCGACGCAAACACCGCTCGCGTCCGGGCTATGCTTGCACCCTGAAATCCGGGGAGCCTGACATGAAGATCGTCCCATCTCTGGCCGCAGCAGCGGCCATGTTGGTGGCCGTGCCTGCGCAGGCCGGTCTGGTGGACACCGAGATCACCCTGGGTGTCATCGCCCAGGCAACGCCGACCAGCGAACCGGTGATGATCTCCTTCGAGCGCTCGGTGATCGTCAGTGACACCGAAGTCGAGTACCCCGATCTGGCCAGCCTGTTCAATCCCGGCACCGAATTGCCGCCAGGCTTCGGTGACGGCCTGGTCGATGTCGCCATCGACATCGGCGACGATTTCGTCACCATCGATTTCGCCAACTCGGCACCCTGGACACAGTTCGCCTGTGCCCACCAGAACACCTACGTGCTGACCTTCGACAGCAGCGATGCGGTGACCGTTCTCGCTGCCAGCATCGACACCACGGTCACCACCCTGGGCCTCACGCCGCAACGCATCACCGTGATCGACAACCAGCTGCACATCAACGTGCAATGCCTGACGTTCACGCCGTCGACGTATGTACGCCTAGACCTGACCGTCGCTGGTGGACCGCGCATCTTCGGCAACGGCTTCGAGCCCTGACGCCAACGATCGACCGATCCACAGCAGGGCTTCCCGCCACCGACCGCTGCCTGCCGTGACAGGCAGCGGTCGACGGATCGAGGCCGGCTACTGCGCGGCCTGTGCCGCCTGGTTGCAGGCAGCCTGATTGCTGCAGATCAGCCGGAAACCGCCGCATACCGTCGGCGCAGGATGATTGGACCACAGCGAATCCGGATTGACCGCGGAATCGTCGAAGGTCTCGTTCCACTCCACCCGCAGGATGCCGTCAGGCCCGGCGACCACATTGGACAAACCGAGCGCGGCGAAACTGAGAACGCCATTGCTGCTGTGGTTGATCACACCCGCCTGGTCCATGTTCAGACCGGGTGTGTAGGCGATCGAATGACCATTGGTATTGCTGCCGGAAAAGACCACGCGCGCCTCGCTCAGCCAACTGGGTGAGCGTGCTTCGACCCGGACATCGGCGGCCATGCCGGTAAGCTGGTTGCCGGCGCCGATGTTCAGCAGCCGCACGCGGTTGTTGGGATCACCCGAAGCCCATTCGCCGTTCGCGGTGGCACCCTGCGAACTCAGGCAGATGGCACCGCCACCGCCGCCGCAACCGGGCACACCCGCCGCGCACTGGAAGCCGTTGGCGAAGATCGCGTCGTTGCCGGGACCGGGCTCGAACAGGCAGCTGGCCGGCACCTGATCGACGAAGCCGCGGATGCGGTTGGGCACACGGGCCGGCTGCACGCCGTAGGGATGCCCGGTACCGAAGCTCAGCGCGATGTTGCTCAGGCCACCCGGTCGCTGATGGCAATAGCTCATGATCGTGCCCGAGGCCTGGCCCTGGGGACCGGGCAAGGCGGTTGCTCCGGCGTGGCACAGCAGACCCTGCGGTGGCGGTGACTCGACGTAGCACTGGTCGACCGGCGACGGGTTGCCGGCCACGTTGCCGTAGCAATGGGTATGCGGCGAGCTCAGGTTGTGACCGATCTCGTGGCTGACCACGACGATGTCCCAGACCGCCTGCGGATTGCCGGGATTGAAGTTGCCGGCCAGGCTGGCGGACACGCCATAGCCGCCCGCATACGGTGCGGTCGCGGGCAGACCCGGGCAATTGTCGCCGCTGATATCGAAGTTCTGGTTGCTGGCCCGACACGCGGTACCCAGCCAGGCGATGCCGCCGCCGAGATCCTTACCGCTCAGCAGGTGCGCGAAACTGCGCTGCACCTGCCCCTGGTTCTGGTGCCAGTGCAGGCCGAACTCGTACAGCGAGCAACTGGTGCTGCCGGTCTGGTTCCAGGGATCGCCGGGTTGATCGAAGATGCGCAGATACGGGATCAGCAGACCGGTGTCGGTCTCGTTGCGATACATCAGCGAGGTGTAGCCGATCAGGTCGGCCGCGTAGGTGGCAGCGGCCCCGGCGTTGTTGAAACGCTGGTAGTACTCGTAGTCGGAGTCGATGGCCACGCCCAACCAGCGCAAAGCGCCGGTGACGGCATCCGTCTGCCTCGCCGCATCCGGAATGGCGATGGTGTCCTGCAGCGCCGACGACAAGGGCCGCTGCTTGCCCTCGGCAGGCACCGGCTCCGGATGCCGGTGCGTCAGAGCATCCGTGCCGCAGGAGAACGGTCGGCTGGCCGAAGGACCGGTCATGTCCACCCGCGAGAGCGACAGCACCGACGCGGCTTCACCCGGCTCCTGCCCGAATGCCTCGATACGGCTACCGTGACGCAGCCAGCCGCGGATGCGTCCGTCCGGATGCACGGAAACAAAGGCCACGGCGCCGGGGTCATCGCGCTCATGGCCGATGTAGTGCCGGACCGCCGGCAACGGGTGTTCACGGACGTGGCTGCCGCCAATCACCACCATGCGGGCGTCGTCGGTGAAGATCGGGGTCGGCGACAGTTTCAACCAGGTCTGACCGGCGCCGGTCCGGGTCAGGCCGTCGAGACGGAACTCAGCGGGCATCGCCGCTCCGGACTCGACCAGTTGCGTCGCGCTGACGCGGGTCATGGCGTGAACATTCGCCGACACGAGCGCAAAAGGAACCAGCAACAGCGCCAACATCCACGCGCCAGCGCGCGTGGAAGACATGAACGACCGCATGGTGATTTCTCCCCGACATCGCACCGGCCCGGGTGGCCGATTTCCCCCGATGTACCTATAGCATGGCGGCAAAAGCGACCGGATTGGATCACACGGCGCCAAAAAAGCGGCCAGGCGCCGGAAGGTCCCATCGACATACCCGGCCCGGCCAGCCCAACCCGCCGCCGGCATTCAGGCCAACGGGCCTGGCGTCGCTGCGATGGCGCCGCCGCCCCGGCAACGGACTGCCGGCATCGGACGGGAACCGTGGAAATCCGTCGCCCGGACCATGCATCAACCGTCGCTGTGCGGCGGTTGCCTACAATGCCGAGACTGCCACCGGGGGATTCCGTCATGCTCAAGCCCATATCGTGTCTGGCCCTGTTGCTGCCCGCATCGATGCTCTACGCGCAGACCACGCCGAAACTGCTGCTGGTCGGCGACAGCTGGGCCGCGCAGCAATGGAGTGACCAGTCCCACGCGCTGGTATTCGCCGAACACGGCGCCGCTCAGCACGGTGTGGTTGGTGCCACCACCACCGAGAACGGAACGACCGCTGCGCAGTGGGCCAGCCCTGAACGTCTGGCCATGATCACCCAGGCACTGGTCGACCACCCCAGCATCGACACGGTGCAGCTCACCATCGGCGGCAACGACTTTCTCAACGCCTGGTCGGTCAGCATGACGCCGGAGGAGTCGGCAGCCTTGCGCGAGCAGATCCGCAGCGATCTGGGGGCGGTCACCGCGCACGTCCTGGCGCAACGCCCCGATGTCGAAGTGATCATCAGCCTCTACGACTATCCCAACTTCCGCGACACCCTCAACAGCATCGTTGGTTTCGGGTTGTGTCGGCCGCTGCACCAGGAGATGGGCCAGCCCACGCCGCTGGCACTGAACCAGGCCATGATCGCCTTCGAGGGCGAGCTGGCGGAACTGGCGGCGCATCCGCGCGTGCATCACGTCGGTCATGCCGGGCAGATGCAATACACCTTCGGCCTGCCCGGTGACGGCATTCCGCCGGGGCAATTGTTGCCACCGGGCGATCCCGCCCTGCCCAGCCCGGTCGCCGCCATGCGCGACTATGCTGCACTCGGCCGCGACTGCTTTCACCTCAACGCGGATGGTTACGACGTACTGGTGCAGAACCTGTACGAGCACTACTTCCACGTCCGCTTCGACACACTGTTCCGTTCGTCGCTGGAGTAGCTTCCTGGCAGCCGCCGGTGTGAGCGCGGAGCGTGCGTGTCGGCATCCGCTGATGCACGCCGGTGTCGCGCATGGCCGGCGACTTCTTCCCTCCATACCCGGCCCGCTCGACGGTCAGGATCGGCAGCACACCAAATCGGGGCGGCCGCAGCGCATTCCGGAACAAGTACGAACGCCGGGACGCGCAAGGGTCCCTGTCGGATCGAACGGATCGAATGTTCGAACGGACCGACCGAGCGGCGAAAAGTCGATCACCCCCCGACTTCCGTCACATGCGCCGCCCGCGTCGTCGCGCTATCAAGGCGACACCTGCCGCGGCCGGTCCATCCGCTGGCTCGAACCCGAACCCATTCGCCAGGAGCCCTGCCATGACCACCCGTCGCGACCTGTTCAAACTCGGTGCCCTCGCCGCTGCCGCGGCCACCCTGCCCAACCTGGTCAAGGCCCAGTCGGCCACGGCAATCCCCCGCGCAGAAAAGCCGCTGCGCATCCTCATTCTCGGCGGCACCGGCTTCACCGGCCCGTTCCAGGTCGGCTACGCGCTGGCGCGCGGGCACAAGGTCACCTTGTTCAATCGCGGCCAACGACCCTCGCCGGAATGGCCGGGCGAGGTCGAACAACTGCACGGCGACCGCAACACCGGCGACCTGAAGGCGCTGGAAGGCCGCGAGTGGGATGTCTGCATCGACAACCCCACCAGCCTGCCGTTCTGGGTGCGCGACGCCGGCAAGGTGCTGGCCGGCAAGGTCGGGCACTACCTGTTCATCTCGACCATCTCGGTCTATGCCGACGGCTCCAAGCCCGGCATCGTCGAAGACGCCGCGCTGGCTGAATACAATGGCAAGGATGCGATGGCGGAAACCCGCGAGACGCTGATGGCCGATGTCGCCAATCTCTATGGCCCGCTCAAGGCGCTGAGCGAGGCCGAGGCACACAGGCAGTTCGGCGACAAGGTCACCATCGTCCGACCCGGTTACATCGTCGGGCCGCGCGACGACACCGACCGCTTCACCTACTGGCCGCACCGCATCGCCCAGCGCGGCGAGGTGCTGGTGCCCGGCGACGGCAGCGATCCGGTGCAGATCATCGACGGTCGCGATCTCGGCGAGTGGATGATCCGCCTGGCCGAAGCCGGCACCACCGGCGTGTTCAACGCCTGCGGTCCCGACTACACGCTCAGCACCGACGCCATGGTGCATGGCTGCCACGCCGTCACCGGCGGCCCGATCAGTTTCACCCACGTCACGCCGGAGTTTCTGGAAGCCCAGGAAGTCGGTCTGCCGATCTGGGTGCCGGCCAAGGCCGGTCCGTACGCGGGCTATGGCCAGGTCAGCAACGCCCGCGCCATTGCGGCCGGACTCACCTTCCGCCCGCTGGCCACCACGGTCGAGGATCTGCTGGCCTGGTTCCGCAGCCTGCCGGCAGAACGCCAGGCGAAGTTGAATGCCGGCATCACCCGCGAGCGCGAGGCCGAACTGCTCAAGGCCTGGGGCGAACGCGCTCAGGGCTGAGGCAGGCCGCCGCGGGACTCTCAGCGAGGCTCAGAACACCGCGGCAGGCACATCAATCTTCCCTGCCGCGATGGCTGCAGCCGCGCAACCGAGCGACATCACCGACGACCGCGATCACCGCGCGGTCGTCGGATCGGGGCCTTCGGAAGCTGGACCATCCGTTTCCGATTCAACGGGAAATGCACCCGCCGCACAACGCGGACACAGGCAGGCCTGGTCGATCTGTTCCGGCGCGATGCGCGCCAGCGCCTCAGGATGGATGCTTGCCGTCGCACACCAGCACGACACCGCAAAGCTGCCCGCCGATGCCGGCACACACTGGTTGCCGCCACCGCACAGCGGGCAGATCCGCTTGCTTGATGGCATCGCTCTTGAAAGTGGCGAAGACCTACGTGTCTTGCTCAAGCAGATGACATTTTTGCACCGCCGACACAGCTTGCCGTCGCGCGATTGATGAACAAACTATTTGTCGATTGCACAACCCAGGGGCGGAAAAGCCTCCCGAGCACAGCCTAGTCTAAGTACAAGTACAAGTACAAGTACAAGTACAAGTACAAGTACAAGTACAAGTACAAGTACAAGCAACAGCTTGTTTGAAGAAACCACGATCTCGTTATGGCTCGAACCCGTTGCGAAAGATTCGCCCATCGTCCCGATACCATGTCGGAACCGGGTTGGGGAATCGCCCAGACTCAGCATGCGCGAAATCAATGCCGGCATCGCCCCAGCACCAGCCCTGTCCTGCTGCCGATAACGCACACGTACGGCCGCGGCCGGAACTGACCTGCACCATACCGATGTCCAGCCCGTGAACAGCAACAGGCATGGTCCTATTGGACTGAGTTCCATCACCGAGCTGGCCGCTGTTGTTGTATCCCCAGCATCTAACCCCTCCGGCTGCTGTGAGCGCGCATGTATGTCCGTGCCCCGCATCTACCCAAGTAGCGTCGTTCAAGTTCTCAACGTTAACAGGGGTCAATCGCTGAATTCCGGAGCCATCGCCAAGTTGGCCATAGCTGTTCGAGCCCCAACATTTCACCCCACCCGTAACCATGGCCGCACAAGTGTGGGCGCGCTGGAGGAAGTCGGCACCGAGGGACACCGACGCCACCCCAGATCCCAGGCCGATCACGTCAACAGGAAGGTACCGAACATCTGTCGTTCCGTCACCAAGCTGACCAGAGCCATTCGCTCCCCAACACTTCAAAGCGCCCGAGGTCGTCACCACACAGTTACTCGAAGAGAAACTGGCGATCGATCTCACGTTCGTTGGTAGTGCATTGACATGAACGGGGGTCCGCGAATACTCGACCTCCTCACCAACGCCAAGCTGCCCGGCGTAGTTGGTTCCCCAACAGAACACTCTGTTGACTATGTCCAGAGCGCAGGAATGATGCTCACCCACGGAAACCTGCACGGCAGCCGCTGCGAGACCTTGCACGAGCACCGGCTCGGACCGGTTTTCGAGTGATCCATCTCCGAGCTGGCCGTGGCCGTTGTGGCCCCAACACCAGACTTTTCCATCGCTATCTAGCGCACAATAATGCGGCTGACGGATGCTGTCTCCCCTTCCGTACGAGGCGCGGATCATCAGTAAAGAACCGGGCACGCCAGAATGCAGCGACACCGGGCCTCGATATGTCTGTTCATTACTGCCCAAATATTTTCTTCCCCAGCACATCAGCTTGCCGTGCTCTGCAATGCCGCATTGCGAATGTGCGTCGACATACACAACATCTGAACTGAATCCAGACACATCCAAAGCGACGTCGGGCGATGAGTCGTGAATTACGCCGCTGCCCAAAGCGCGTGTTCCCCAGCACACCATTCGATGGGTGTTGGTCATACCGCAAGAATGCTGATGCCCGGTTGAAAACTCCGTCAGCCCTGAAATAGATGCCGTAACGACTACCGGAAGATATCGATCGACATTGGATCCGTCTCCGATCTGACGATGCGCATTGCTGCCCCAGCACTTGAGAACGCCGCCTGAAAGTCGGGCGCAAGTGTGCTCGTGACCGGCAAAGATCTCCGTCGCAAAGCCTCCCAACCCGACAACATCCGCCGGAACATGCTGGTGATCCGAAACACCCGTGCCGAGACGGCCCAAATTGCCGTTCCCCCAACACTTGACCGTTCCCGCAGACAGCAAGGCGCACGAGTGCGCGTCGCCGGAGACCAGGCTGACAACGCCCTCCGTCAACCCCACGACGTCCTGCGGCGTTCGCTGGTCGATCGTACTGCCGATACCCAGCCTGCCGTGCTGATTGCTACCCCAACACTTGACGCCGCCAGCCGTAGTCAAAGCACAGGAATGATTCGTGCCATTGGCGATCGACACGACTGATGAAGTCAAGCCGGAAACCGCGACCGGCACCAGACTTTGAATCGTCGTGTTGTTCCCCAGTTGTCCGAACTCATTGTAGCCCCAGCAGTAGACGGTGCCACCGCTTGTCAATGCACAACTATGGGCGCCCCGTGCAGACACGGCCTCCATGCTGGAGGACAAGCCGACGACCTGCACCGGAACAAAGCGGTTGGTTTGCGCCCCATCGCCCAAGCGACCGTTCTGCCCTGTCCCCCAGCAACGAACCGCGCCCGACGATGTTATGCCGCAAGTGTGGGCGAGCGCCGCCACCACTGACACGTAGCGGAATCCGGAATCGGCCACGGCGACCGGTGATGATGTCAGTACCGGAGCGCCGGACGACCTCAGGCCAAGCTTTCCCCCGCCATTGGAACCCCAACACTTCAAAACTCCGTCATACGAAACAGCGCACGTGTGATCAGCTCCAGTCGACAGCACGCTCGCGTATGTCAAGGTTGATGCTGTCAGGCCAGCGAAGAGCAGTGACAGATGCGCGAATGGCGCCAACTTAAACGCGGTGAATTGCTTCATTATATGTCCCCTTGAGCATTACTCGGAAATCGCATGCCCTGTGTTTGTTTAATCGATAATCCATGAACAATCAGCACCGCCGCCTTCCCCTTCAACGACGTCATGCGCACCTGATTTTGGAGTAGCGGCCTCCCGAATCGAAGCAAACCACACTCTACCTCTCACCGAAGCGTGTGTTTTATGGATCTGAACGATGGCCACAAGCGGATGTAGTCAGCCGCCCGCCTATAGGCGGACCTCGTCACCACAAGCTTCTACAAATCTGCCCTTGTTTCGCGAATATACACGAATGTGTCGATCCTACAGCGTTAGAATCGTAAAACACGGTGAACTAGCTCAACGCGTTGAATGTTGCGCGACGGGTCATCCCACCTGCCAACGGCGCCGGAACGCAATGTTGCTGGAGAAGGTTACATTACGACTTGGCGGTGAACGCTACGCAGCGGTGAACGCTACGCACATTGTTTCCCACCGCCGCAAGACAGCAGGTCTGGGTGACCAGTGGGTCATTCTCGTCTTTCAGGAAATCGTGCCTGGGGTCGGCAGTTGACAGCCGCTATGCGGCTTCGTCCGCGTAGCGGCGCCCGGCCTCGGCGATCTCGTCGGTGTCGGCGTTGAACACATCCGGCAACAGCTCGACCGGCGTGAAGAACCAGCGCAGGTGCGGATTGGATTGCTCCAGGTGCTGCCATTGCTGCGGCGACTCGACCATGAACCAGGCGGTGTCGTCACCCAGCGTCACCTGATTGATCAGGCGGATCGCGTGCGTCTGACCGAATACCTGCTGCAATACCAGCACCATCGCATGCTGCGCACCGTGGCGGTCACGACGGACGGGGTTGGTCTTTCCGGCATGCACCAGATTCATGTGCGCCGCGGCCTCGTCCCACTGCAGTGAAACCTCATCCATCGCGACGTCCGCCGCCTTGGCGAAGGCTTCCAGGATGGCGTCCTCGCCATCGCGCCAGTCCACGGCGAAACAGCGACCGCTGCTCTGGAAGGCACGCAGCGGAAACGCGTCCCTGTCGCGACCGGTGATCGCGCTGTAGGGCGACGCCGGATCGGCCACGTGGCCGCTCTCGTCCAGAAAGCCGAAGCCGCATACGCGCCGCCCCGATCCGGCTTTGCCGAGCACGTACCACACGCGACGCGCGCTGCGCGGCTGTTTGCTGGTGCTGACAAGCGTGGCGCTGCTCACCTTGGCACGCGCCTTGAGCACGCCGTCCGGACAGTTGAACAACTCGGCGAATTCCTCGCGGGTGCCAGGTCGACCGTACGGGTGCGCCAGGTGCCAGGGACCACCCTTCTCGTACTGGATCAATGAGCCGAACTCGTCGATGGCCAGATCACCCGGCGCTCGGTCCAGCGTCACCTGATAGTGCCATTGCACGCTGCCGTCCTCGGCGATCACCGGCGCCACCGGATCCGGCGTCAGCGTGACCAACAGGTTGCTCGGGAACGCCTTCAGGTCGTCCAGCGACCGTATTTCCGTGGGCAACGCCGCTTCCCGCTGACGGACCATCTCCAGATACTCGGGATGCTGCATGAACCGCTGCAGCAACTCCGGCGAGGCCGTGTTGGTGCGGATTCTCGCCTGCATCTGCGCGAACGTCATGTTCGCCACATCATCTTCGGACTGCAAATCCTTCTCCCCATCTGTGTTCGACAACGCAACGCCGGACATCCGATCCACGGCCATACCGCGACGAGCATGAAGCGCCGGAAGTTTTATCGGCACTCGACCCGTGCTGTCGATTCGATCAGCAAGCCTGCCCTGTCAGGATTGCGAATGGTCGCCGGTCACGAGCTGCCGCCATCCGACTCATCGTGCCAGCGCCGCGCCATGTCAGCAATGCGCTTCGGTTCGACCGGATCGTCTGGCGCAGCCGCTATCGTGCGGCCGCCCGCTTGTACCTTGCCAGCTGACAGACCCGTGCCCTGAGCAGGTCCGAACCAAAATCGGAAACGATCACCGGCTGCAAGGTGCCGTCGCCCGAGATGCTCTCCAGCCACCAGACCTTTTGCTCGGCGTCGCGAAACGACAGCCAGGCTCTTTGCGCTTCCCTCAGCGAATCTTTCTCGTCGCCGGAGAGCGTGGCCATCAGCTCGCGGTACTCCCGATTCAGCTCGTTGTCCCACGCCTCATGCGCCTTGCCCTGGGCATTACGCATGTCGACCGTCACCCCACCGCTCTGCGCCATCTCGCTCTCGAACTGGAGATCAATCGGATGCGGACGCCCGGTGTCACAGAATGGCTCCACCGCGAAGACGCATGGCGCGAACGCAGCAAGCGCGATGGCAAGGATCTTTTTCTTCATTGGATCACCGTCCTGGCTCGACGCCCATGTCCTGTGTTCCGCGTACTGTAGCTGCCGCAGACCCAAGGTGTGCGTCCGTGCGGGTTGCAAGCCGCTTGACCCGCGCCGGCAAGTCCATGCGACGCCACCCTGGGCACGGGCACCGTGGACCAGGCCGCGGCGGGATGCGGCTCTATCCCGGGAAAATTCCGACCGCCAGCTCGGCCCAGACCGCGAGGAACACCACGGCGAGCAGCAGTCCGATGGCCAGCCAATACTTGCGAGATGTCTTTCGGGCTGCGACCACGAAGGCGCTTCCGGCGCCGAACAAGAGTGCGGCCATGACGATGAAATCCAGAACTCCCCAGTTCACCTCGGCCGTGAACCGCATCGCGATCAGGGGGATCAGAAGTGCCAGAGCGGTCGCCGCCGCGATCCACGCGAACACCGAGTTGCGCATGAGAATGCTGCTGGATGTCTGATTCATTCGGCGCCTCCGCCGCAGTCGCGTTACGGGCGAATGCTAAGGACCATCGGTGGCGATTTTCCAGCGGAATGTGGCCGTGGAGCGGCGGGGAGGTGGCCGATCGCAGGCAGTCACCGAGCCACACTCGCGCTTCCACCTGGCGCGGGATCGCCCCGGAACCATTTGCGACACAGCACGACTAGCAGCAGGCACCAACCGGGACCACCCGCTCAGCCCGGAATGACGTGCCCGATACGCCAAAGCACGCCCGTCGGATCGATGAGCGTGAAATCGCGGATTCCCCAGGGTCGATCGTCTGGCGGGCTGGTCCGAACGGAGAACCCTGCGACAACGCCTGATTCCAGAACGTTCTGGTACCAGTCGTCGGCATTGGCGACCAGCATTTGCATCACGAAGTTGTTTGCATGCTCCGGGTTGTAGAAGTGCGAGAGCAGAAACGCCGTCTTGCCATGGCTGAGGTAAGCGAGATCATCGGACTCCATCGCGACCTCAAAGCCGAGCGCCTTGTAGAAGGCCAGGGACTGGGCAAGGTCACGCGCCGGGACGAAGGCCTTGATTTCAATCGTCTCGAGATTCAACAGACAGATCCTCCAAGGTTCAGCGTGGCAGTTTCGCGACCAAGGCTTGCTCGTCAGCGTACAGCCACTAGCTGCTGAATTGCCGGTCCGCCAGGGACGCATAACCGGGATGGTCCCGATACAACTGGTCATGGCTGCCGGTGGCTGTGATCCTGCCGCCCTCCATGAAGCAGATGCGGTCGGCGTGGCGGATGGTGGACAGCCGATGCGCGATGATCAGGTTGGTGCGGCCGCGCCGGCATTCGTCCAGCGCATGCTGGATCGCGTGCTCGGTCTCGCTGTCCAGGCTGGAGGTTGCCTCGTCCAGCAGCAACAGCTCAGGGTCGCGCAGCAGCACCCGTGCCAGCGCGATCCGCTGCCGCTGGCCGCCAGACAGATTGCTGCCCTGCTCGGCCAGCAGAGTACTGAGACCTTCCGGCAGCGCGCGGATGAAATCCATCGCCTGCGCCCGTTCGGCCGCGGCCACGAGGGCAGCCTCGGTCACCGTGTCGCCCAGCCCGTAGGCGATGTTGTCGCGAACGCTTCCGGGCATGATCGGGGCGTTCTGTGCGACATAACCGATGCGCTGCCGCCAGGCGGCCAGGTCGTAGTCCTGCACGGGCCGCCCGTCGTAGACGATCTCGCCCTCGTTCGCACGGTGGAAGCGCTCGATCAGCGCCAGCACGGTGGACTTGCCGCTGCCGCTGAGTCCAACCAGGGCGGTGGTCGTGCCTGGCTCGATGCGCAGGTCCAGGCCGTCCAGTACCGGCTCAGCGCGCCCGGGGTAGCGAAAACGAACGGCGCGAAACTCAAGTACGGCGCCCTCGACCGGCACGGCGTCGCCGGTTGCCTCCGATTCCTCGGCACTGTCCAGGATCGCGCCCAGACGGGCCGAGGCGCCCTTGGCCGACTGAAGTTCGGCAAAGAAGCCACCGATCTGACCGAACGGCGCCACCACGTTGAAGATGTAGAGGATGAAGGCGGTCAACACGCCCATGCTGAGATCGCCGCGTGCCACCCGCATGCCGCCGTAGACCAGGATCACGATCAGCGCGCCGACCATGGCCAGACCCGAGATCGTTTCCAGGACGATGCGCAGCAGCGCCATCTTGTTGTGATGCCGACGCAGGTCTTCGATCTGGCCACGGCCACGATCAGCCTCATGGGCCTCGCCGACATGGGCCTTGACCAGGCGAATCTCGGTAAACACATGGGTCAGCAGCCCGCTCAGGCGCGCGGTCCGTTCCTGCACCGCCTTGGCGACCGATTCGATTCGCACCACTGCAGGTGCAATCGCGACGAAGGCAACCAGCAGCGTGACGAACAGCACCAGGGTCAGCCAGCCGTCCAGCCAGACCAGGATCAACACCGAGCCGATCAGCATCAGCACGCCATTGAGCAGGCTGATCACCTGGCGCGTGGTCAGACCGGAAATCGACTCGCAGTCGTTGATCACCCGGCTCACCCGCTCGCCGGTATCGGTCTGCTCGTAGTAGGTCACCGGCAGTGCCAGCATCCGGGCCACCAGCAGTTGCCGCAAGCGGCCAGTCACCGCATGTCCGGTCCGCGCCAGCAGCAGCTCCGCCAGGGCGCCGAACAGGGTTCCGGCCAGCAGGACCCCGATCAGCACCAGACTCGGCACGGCGATGGGCTGACCACTACCCAGACCATCGACCAGCCGCTGGGTGAGCAACGGATAGGTCAACAACGCGGCCGCCGACAACAGGCTGAGCAGTGCCGCTGTCAGCAGCACGCCGGTGGACGGCCGCGCGCGCAGGATCAAACGCCACAGGTCGCCATAGCTTTGCGCCACGCTGGAAGACGTTTCCGGATTCGATCTGACCATTGCCTGGTTCAATTCTTCGGCGAAGATCGTGATTGTCGCAGCTCAGCGTCGGCTCAGGCGCCAGATGCGCTGCGCATGGCATGGGGAGAGCGCGCAAGCACCCAGCGCCAACGTGCCATGTCCTGGCGAAACAAAGCCGCGCCGAGAAGCGCGGCGCGCTTGAATCAACGGTCAGATGGTCGGCGCACTCTGTGCCAGCATGAGCACGTAACCGTCCGGATCCTCCATGCGGAACTCCCCGTCCGGCATGTAGAACGGGTACTTGATCTCACCGGGGGAATGCCCAAGCGCCGTCAAGGAGGCGCGAGTCTGATTGATGTCGTTGACATACAGATAGAACAGGACTGCCTGTTGGGATGCGTCTATCGGCCCAGACGCCAAACCGACCATCAGGTTCGCATGCTGGCTGGCCAGCCACGCCCAGACCGGCGCACCTTCCCCCGCTGGAACGACCGTGTTCCCGACGGTGAATCCAAGGTCAGCGTAAAAACTGATGCTGCGCTCGACGCTGGCAACGTGCGCGAAGGCGACAAGAGATTGCGTGCTGGCAGCCATCTTGAGTCCAGGGTCATCTGACGATTGAGCCAAGTCGAGCCACGAGACTGTGTCGGCTTCAACGAATGGGCAGGCATCACCGGTTGATCCGCAACAGCCGGTCTTTCGATTCCTGCAGCGTCGGAACGTTCAAACCTTTCCGCTCGTTGTCCGATACCACCGACTCGTCCACTTCATACAGGAGCATCGGACCATCGGGCTCGGGGCGATGATACTGAGTGCCGTACCACTGCGGCACATTTTTCGTCATCAGGATGCGATCCCACGACGCTGCCGATAGCCACTTCGCGCCCTTGTGTTCTGGATCCAGCGTGGCGCCAATGTGCGAAAGGCTGAAGGCGAGCCGGTAATCCTCGATGCTGTCGCCGTGTTGAAACACCATGGCTGCATGGAAGTGGTCATTGGCTGTCAGCAACCTGCCAGCCCGGATCATTTCCAGCACCTCTGCGCGATGTGCCCTGTCCTGCACGGCGACGACAGACCAATCTATCGGCGAATTCTGTCGCGCCTGCTGATCCGCCTTGAAGATTTCCACAAGCCGCGCATTGTCGCGCGACTGCTCCGCCGAGTATGTGACCAGCGGCGCCAAGAGTAGAGCTGCCACGAAGATGCAAGTGCGCATGGAACCTCTCATGAAGCCTCGCGTTTCAGCTGAGCCGAGTCGTGTAGCAGCGTCGGTTGAACAAATCTACAGGCGTCCGGCAGCAGTGCCAATGGCCGTCGATACTATTTGAATATCTCGAGCCAGAGCACCTTCGACGAACATTGCGATGTCCCAGCCCGACGCCTCATCAGGCCCTGGATGCGCTCGGCACGAGACCTGGAAAAAGCGAGAAAAAACCCTACCCCATCGCCATTTTTTTCCATGACCCAACTCGGCCGACCGTGAAGCCGGGTCGACTCGAATGAACTGTCAGCTATCGTGCTCGCACGAATCTTTTGGTGTCGCCCGTGTCCTTCTTGGGATCGTAGACGGAATCGTTCGATATGTACGTCTCATTCCTGGTCAGCGTTCCATCCGGCTCCTTCCGCAACCAAAGCGCATGCTCATGCGATCCGTCTGGATTCTGGAGATTCGCCCCGTCCACAAACTGGAAATGATGGGCACCCGAGTCATCGGTGCTCGTGTAAGCCAGTCGTGGCGCGTTGCCCTGCGGGCAATAGTGGGTGACGAGCAGGCGATCTCCGTCCAGCATGTAGACGGTCATTGATTGCATGTCGGGACTCATGGTCCATGTTTCGACCAGCGCACTTCCGTTGGCAATCAGCTTGACCTCAATCCGTGTTCGACTTTCTGGCTTGGCCGGCTTCCAGTTCCCGACAAGCTCTTTGAGTTCTTCGAATACCGCTGCAGCAGGCGGATCGCCCGCCTGGGATAGCGACGGCACGAGCAATAGGAAAATCGTCAGTAATGAGCTTCGGTGTCGCATGGTTGTCTCCTAGGACAGCTACCAACTCAAGTCTTGGCCCTCGCCCCGGGGAGCTGCCCGGTGTACCGCCCGAACTGAGCCGCCCCTCGAAGCGGCGTCGGCTCGAATGATTCGTTACACAACGGCTCGCAACGCTGAATTGACCACATTGACGACAACTCCATGAGCGACAACATGTGATCCCTCCTGAACCGTGAACTTGAAGCCTGGGCAGAAGCGACCGACCTGATACTCTGGAGCAAGTAGCCATAGCAGCGCTCTCGCTGTAGTGCCCGGGCTTACTGATTCGACTTCAACGTACTCGTGATGTGCGTCATTTAGCATGCCGCCAAGGCCGAAGTCATGATTCGGTCGATACCCGGAGCGAACAGAGTTTGACTTACCTCCGGCCTCGGTGCTCAGAAAGCTGATGTCCGCTTCGATATCTGGCGGATGTGGAGGTCTAGCCATAGGGCCCAGCGCGTGAATCAAGATGCACCCGAAGCAGCATCGGCTTGAATGAATTCTTAGGCCTCATACCCCATCACCCTCTAGTTTCGCGCATGAACCGTCAGATGCTGCGCAGACTACTACCGGCGCACCCAAAACCCCTGAGCGCGATACTGGAGTAATCTGCAATGTCCAGCGGACATGACCATCTGGATCCGGTGTAATGCTTGTCCATGCCCAACTAATTGTGGCCGTGGCCTGGCCCGTTCGTATGGCTGCAAGCGGATACGCAGGAAACAAGTCTGGGTCATTAACGCCGGATAGCGCTTTGACAGTGAATCCGTGATTCTTGATCTTGCGCGCTGGTAGACCAGAAACTTCGATGGCGATGAAGCCGGCCCCGTCGCAGCTTCCGTTGTGGGAGATCCACGGAACAAAGCGAACATTTCGTATATCAATGCGGGTTGGTTGTGAGGATGCTTGCTTGGCACCCCGCAAGTGAAACTCCGGAGACATGGCGAAGCTACAAGCTATGCCCGTGCCGGGAGAATAGCCAGCAGCGCAATGGTGACCACAAGCTTCTTCATGAGGTCTAACGCCCTACGCCTTGGTTTTCGCCGAAGGTGGCTACCGAGAGTCCGGCGTGTGCGCCCGATAACGTCTCGGTGTAACGGCACCGATTCAGCAGGGGCCACACGCCAGATCTCGAGCCTTGCGACCAAACAGTTGCTCAAGGTTGACCTCGAACCGACACGTGTGAGCCACAGGGGCGAGATGCGCTCGACCGGTTCACTCTATCGGAGATCGTGTCATGAAGGTAGCAGGCATCGATGTGGGCAAGGCCGCCCTTGATCTGGCGGTGGACGGTGCTCCCGGCGTTCGGCGATTCGCCAAGACCGAGGCGGGCATTGGCAAGCTCGTTCGTCACCTGCTAACCAGGGCCGATCCGGCGTCGTCATCGCAGCGACCGGCGGCTACGAGGATGAGTTATTGGAATCCAGCTGCGATGCCGGTGTATGGGTCTCGCGGATCAACCCGCGCCAGGCCCGCGACTTCGCCCGCGCCACCCGCGAGCTGGCCAAGACCGATGCCACCGACGCATTGTCCCTGACACCATTTGCCCAACACCATTTGCCCTGCATTGTCCCTGACACCATTTGCCCGACACCATTTGCCCGGCACACCACCTGACAAAGCCGAAAGCTCCTGGTGCACGGCCTTGCGATGAGATTGATTGACCCATTGCTTGCGTTTGGCAATCGCGTCTCGGCCGCCCCACTGACTCTCGGCGACGACGTTGCGCCGATCATTTTCAAGGCTAAGCGCCTTCTTTTCCTGCGGGGTTAGCGGACGCTTCATATGAGCCCTAACGCCTGAATTAATCCGCGCCGCGAAGCGGCGTCGGCTTGAATGAATTGTTAGAGCCCGACCAGCGGAACTCTAATAGACCGCCCGAAATCATGGCTGACGCGAACGCGTCTGGCGACTTGTCGAACTCAGCCATGGGATGCGTATTGAAGTTGGCGAGAACCCTGGCAACCGGCTCGTTGCCCACAAACCCACTTGCGCAAGTGTAGGTAGAAGAGAACTGCAAGAAATCCGCGCCGATGATGCGCTGGAGTAACGACCTGAGCGTCTCCCCCTCCGACACGTGGAGAACTAGCTCAAGCGGCATCGTCTGGTCGTCCGCGGCGCAGCAAGCCTCCCGTGTGATCTTGATCTCTTGCACCGCACTCCTCCGTAGTACTGATTGAGGGCTCTAACGCCTGAATTAAGCCGCGCCGCGAAGCGGCGTCGGCTTGAATGAATTGTTAGCCTTCACTGCGACTTGCTCGAAAGTTCTGTCTGCTTGCGACGAGTTTCTGCTCATATTTCTGATAGCTCTTGCGCTCGATGTTGATTCGAACTTGATCGAGATTTTTGAAGTGCTCGTCAAAGTCTCGCTGAAAGGTACGTGGGCTCACGACCAAGTCATGAATGGCGTCTGCGACGTGACCTATTAGGGAAAATTTGAGTTGCAGAGAAAGCAAATTCTCTTGATTGATCAGTCTGTATTTTTCGGGCTCTACACTGGTCCCGTCACTGTTGAACGGGTAGACCCATTGGCCGTGAGCCAGTTTGTTGCGAATTTCAATAATGATTCTTAGCTCGCCGGCCAGGACGTCATTCAATGCTTGGAGCCGTGCCGCGTGACTAACGCCGAGTACGCGTCGGTCTAGAATTGCCGACGGAACATTGTGGTGTTTGCGAAAGGCAACCTCTACAGCCTTTTGCCATTGACCAAGCTGCGTATTCTCCGCAAGTACGGTAGCTCTTTGGGCATCGGTGAAGCCAAACTGCTCATGCAGCAGCTTCCGTAGGCGACCCTCTGCCCATGCGCCTAGCAGGAAAGCGTAAAGGCGAAGCAACGATCGCAGGGACTGTTGAGGGTCGCGAGACGCGATCTCGTTTTTAGCTAAACGAGCGGTCTGCTGAATGGCACGCTCCAGCTCACGTAGATTTGCTACGTGTTGGAGATAGAGCCTCGTAGGTGCCCAAACTGTAGGAGTCATCACCACCAAAGAACGCTCAAATAAGCGCTCTTTGGTGGTGAGGATTCGAACCTCACAAATACTCTCCTTTCGGAGCGTGTTTCCCCTTACACCATCACCTAAGGCCGGATCGTACCGGAACTCTCGTGTGAAGGCTAACGCCTGAATTAAGCCGACCCGCGAAGCGGGTTCGGCTTGAATGAATTGTTAGCCGTCATTCCATTGGCTGGCGAATGATGGTTTTCCATTTGTCCGGTGCCGCCTTGCGTATGTCGCTCAGGTAGATCTCGTGGTGCTTGCCCCTCAGTGCCGAGTGGCTTGATATGAAGTCGTGCACCCGTTGAATTGTCGGCCCCTCGGCAGAGAACGGACCAATGTGCATGGTTTGTGCACAGCGCCCCTCTTTGAATTGCTCGAATCGAATCCCTTTTAGCCCAGGCAGCCCTTTCTTGTCTTGAACGCTGGTGATCGCTGACTGCACCATCTGCTTTGACGCTTCTGGTGGCTGCATAATCATCATCGTCCATTTCCAGTTGTCTTTCTCGTCGCGGTTGAAGCTGGTCAGATCATCGGCCCACCACAAGCCCTCAAGTGGCATCACGACGTAGTCGAGCGCCTTTTCCCGCTTTAGTGCGAACTTGATGGTGTACGAGACGGAGTAGAGCGCTTCTACCGCCTCTTTGTACTTCTCGGAGGTGTTTGGGTTGCCATCGCCATCAACCATGAGAAAGTTGAACGCAGGCACATCAACCTCAACGACCGACTTTGCGGAAGGCCTGTATAGGGTCTTTAGCTCGCTTTTAAGGTCGATCTTATCCACGAACTCTCCTATGACGGCTAACGCCTGAATTAAGCCGCGCCGCGAAGCGGCGTCGGCTTGAATGAATTGTTAGGCGGCACAGCCATTACGGCTCGTCCGCCTCCGCCAGAATCTTGAGGAATGGACTATTCCCGTCCTTGCTTACGAACTCGACGCCTACCGATATGTCAGTGCGAATCCCCGGAATCTCGTAGCCCCACATGAGTGTGTCCAAGCGCTCAACTAAGACGTACCTTGGCGGCGCCTCCCTTTGCCCGTTTATGCACGCCAACGCACGGCGAAAGTTACGATCCGCGAACTCAGTAGAACTGTTTGACATCAGGTACTGGCAAAGCTTGATCCCCGGTAGGTACTCAGCGTGCTCGCAGTTCTTGTACATGAGCGAGTCAGGGCGCTCTTTGGTTGGGCCCCATGCGGTAGTGAGAACGACAGCATGAGTGCTACCAGGAGGCGTTGAATTTGCGAAGCTTGCAATCTCGTCGCAAAGAGAGTCTTGGCCGCCACGCACGGACGCACACGAAGCCGCGGCCAAAGCAAGAAACGAGATTGTGAGTGCCTGAGAGAGCCTCATGTGCCGCCTAACTACTATTCGACCCCGGATGGGGGTGTAGCGCGATTATCGCTGCCTTGCGCGGGCTGATGTCAACATCGCCAGTGATAGACGATACAAATAGTTGCATCGTCGACTTGAAGCGGATTGGCTTGAGCCATTGAGGGTGATATCCGGCGACGGGACCGCATAATCAGATATACCGGCGAGGTCACCGGATAATGATCGCGTGCAGAGCGGTGACTCATCGGACGATTTTCACGGGTTTTCACGGAAGATCGCGGCATTGAGGGGGCGTTACACAGCGAGTGCGCCTGGCTTGGCCGTATATCACGCCAACGGTCCTGTGTAGTTGTTTCCCGATAACGCGGTGGCGACAAGCGCTCGCTTGGCGATTCCGCTGCACCCCACCCGTGCATCCCGGGGCGGGTACTCGCTGCATGGCGCAGGATTCCGTGCCATTGATGCGATGCCTTGCGCCGGCGGTCGGCATGGACCGCCGGCGAACAATGGCAGTGCCCGTTACTGCTGCCGGAAATCGATCAACGAAGCCGCACCGTGCGACTTCGGGCACAGGCATTCGGCGGTCGGGCCGGGCAGACCCAAACCAGCGGCGGTGGCCGCGGCGGCGCCATGCTTCTGCCAGTAGAAGCTCGGCGCCGGGCGTTGCTGGCCGCCGATCTCGGCCATGGTTTCGCCGTCGAACAGGCGGCCGTTGACCATCACGTAGTCGACGTCCTCGGTGTTGCGGATGTTCTGCAGCGGGTCGGCGCCGAACACCACCAGGTCGGCGCGCTTGCCCGGCTCCAGCGAGCCGATGTCCTGATCCAGACCCAGATAGCGTGCGCCGTTGATGGTGCCGGCCTGCAGGATCTCGTGGTTGCTCATGCCGCCGTGGCTGAGCAGCCACATCTCCCAATGCGGCGACAGGCCCTGGAGCTGGCCGTGGCCGCCGATGTGGATGGAGACGCCGGCGTCATGCAGCTTCTTCAGCGATTGCGCGACCTTGGGGTGGTAGTACTCCTCATCAGGCATGGCCTGGCGGCGGATCGAGCGGGCGTCGAGCTGCTCGCGCGGGAAGAAGCGCAGCAGCTTTTCCTTCTTCCAGATCTCGTCGTGCTGGTAGGCCCAGTATTCGCCGCTGACGCCGCCGTAGCTGACCACCAGCGTCGGCGTTTGCCCGACATTGGTGGCGGCCCACATGTTGATGACGTCCTTGTACAGCGGGGCGACCGGCAGGTTGTGCTCCACGCCGGTGGCGCCGTCCACGATCATGTTGAGGTTGTGATAGAAGGTCGAGCCGCCTTCCATCACCACCAGCATGCCCAGTTCACGCGCGGCCTGGTTGATCTGCTGGCGCTGGTCGCGGCGCGGCTGGTTGTAGCTCTTGACGCTGAAGGCGCCATTGGCCTTCATGCGGCGCAGGTGCGAGCGGGCGTCGTCGAGCGAGTTGACCACGGCCTTGAAGTCGCCATCGGCGCCATAAAGGATCGTGCCGGTGGAGAACACGCGCGGGCCGACATTGATGCCGGCGCGTACCAGTTCGGCCTGCGTGAACACCGCCTCGGTGCTCGCCGACGGGTCATGCATGGTGGTGATGCCATAGGCCAGGTTGGCGTAGTAGCTCCAGTTGGCCTGCGGGTTCGGGCCGCTGTGGAAATGGTTGGCGTGGGCGTGCACGTCGATGATGCCGGGGCCGAGCGTGCGGCCGTTGACGTCGATCACGCGGGCATTGGCCGGCACGCTGACCTCGGCGCTGGCGCCGACCGCCTGGATGCGATCACCACGCACCACCAGGGTGCCGTTCTCGATGATCTCGTCGCCACGCATGGTGACCAGGCGCGCATTGGTGAAGGCCACCGTGTCGTTCGGCGTGTCCACCGCCACGTTCAGACCGATGCGCGTGCCCTTGGCATCGGCGGGCTTGGGCAGCTCGCGCGGCGCGCCGGGCACGAAGGCAAAGCTGTCCTTGAGGTCGCGGGTGAAGTATTCGTCACCGACCAGCCAGTGCAGCTTCTTCGAGTCCGCCGACCAGTGCAGGTAGGAGCCGACATCCTGGCTGACCCGGCTGACCGGGAACGCCTTGCTGTCCTTGTTCAGATCGACCGCGCCACCGGTGAGCGTGAACGGCGCCACGTAGGCGTTGAATAGTTCGGTGAAGGCCACCCACTTGTTGTCCGGGCTGATGGCGACGAAGTTGGCGTACTTGAGGTTGAAGTGCTCGCGCGCATCAGTGCCGTCGACGCCGACGCTGTTGAGCTTCTTGTCCATGCCGCCGCCGGTCTGGAAGAACACGCGCTTGCCATCGGCGCTGAACTGCGGATTGGCACCGTTGCGGCTGATGCGCCTGGCCTCGCCACCGGCCAGCGGCTGCAGCCAGATGCCGGTGTCCAGACCGAAGCGGTAATCGAGCAGACCGCCCGGCGCCTGGCGGCTGTACAGCACGCTGCGGCCGTCGGGCGAGAAGCTCGGCGCGAAGTAGAAGCCTGCGCGGGTGGTGATGGCGCGCTCGCTGCCGCTGGCGAGATCGCGCACGATCACGGCGGTCTGGTCGTCGTCGCTGTAGCGCACGAACGTCAGTTGCTTGCCGTCGCGGCTGAAGGCCGGTTCGTAATCGAAGTGGCTGTCGCTGCTCAGACGGGTCGGGTTGCCGTTGGGCAGCGACTTCTGCCACAGGCTGCCGACCGCGTGGAAGACGATGCTGCGGCCGTCCGGGCTGGTGGCGGTGTCGCGGATCATCTTCGGCGCGAAGTTGCCTTCGTCCAGCCGATAGGAGAAGCGCGCCGGTTCGGACATCTGCAGGTCCACGTTGGCGGTGAACGGAATCGGCGATGGCGTGCCGTCAGCCACGGCCACCGACCACAGCTTGCCCTGCGCCCAGACCACGAGGTTGGCGTTGTCCGGCGTCCAGGCGTAATTCGGATACGGGCCGAAGATCGCCCAGGCTTCCTGCTGGTCGTGCGAGAGACCATTCCACAGGCTGCGGATCTCACCGCTTTCCAGATCGAACAGGCTGAGCACGGAATCCCCGCGCACGCGGCGCACGAAGGCGAGTTGCTTGCCGTCCGGCGAAGGCTGCGGGCGCACCGAGCCGCCCTGCACGCGCACTAGGTCGATCAGTTCGCCGGTTTCGCGATCGAGCCGGCGGATCGCGTAGATGGTGCCGTTGGCGTCCTTGTTGTACTGGAAGGTCGGGCCGGGGCTGACATCCTCGCTGAAGTACACGTAGCGGCCATCCGGAGAGACAGCCGGCTCGCCGGCATCCTGCTGCTCGTTCTTGCGCTTGGTCAGCTGAACGCCATCGCTGATCCCGGAGGCGTGGTACAGCCACATCTCACCGGCACCGAGCGAACGGCGTTCGGTGAAGTGCTTGCGCGCGACCAGGTACTGGCCGTCCGGTGTCCAGTAGGCGTTGTTGAGCAGGCGGAAGCTTTCGTTGCTGACCTGCTTGGCGTCGCTGCCGTCGGCGGCCACGTGCCAGATGTTGTCGCCACCACCGCGGTCGGAAGTGAAGCTGATGCGCCGACCATCCGGCGAGAAGCGCGGCTGCAGATCAAAGGCCGGACCGGAAGTGATGCGCTTGGCGTTGCCGCCGGAGATCGGCAGCGTGTACAGGTCGCCGAGCAGGTCGAACACGATGGTCTTGCCGTCCGGGCTGACATCCAGATTCATCCAGGTGCCTTCGTCGGTGCTGAACTTCGCGCTCACCGGCTTGCCCTGGATCTGGTTCACGTCCCACTTGGGCGCGTCGGCGGCCGGTGCCTGCGCTGTCACCAGCAGCATCACCGCCAAGGTCAAGGTCGTCCGCATCATGCTCTCCTGTGTTGTCTTGCATCGGCAGGCGGGCGGCGTTTCCCGGCCGCCCGTGGCGCCGCCCCGGCGGGAGCGGCCCATGGCATCGGCGCCGGAGGTTCCGGGCACCGAAGGGGTATTTCGAGGGGCGGCCATCATAGCCCGCGACCTTGCCCCGACTGTGGAGCGTGACGAAGTCTCCCCACGGTGGATTGCAGCGCGACGGCCGGCGATCCGACAATGCCGCAAGTCATGGATCAGCGCGCCCCGCCAACCCGCATCGACGCCGTACTGACCGGCTTGGCCCGGCCGTTCACCCGACCCGGCTCGGTCAGCGCCATCGCCAAGACGCCGGTCGACGCGCCTGTCGCGGTGACCTTCGAAGGCCTGGCCGGCGACGAGCAGGGCGACCGCCGCGTACATGGCGGGCCGGACAAGGCCATCCACCACTATCCCCGTGACCACTACCCGGACTGGCGAACCGAGATCGGCGCCATCGCCTTGCTTGAACAACCCGGCGCCTTCGGCGAGAACATCAGCACACAGGGGCTGACCGAGGCGGACATCTGCCTGGGCGACCGCCTGCGCCTGGGCTCGGCGCTGATCGAGGTGGCGCAGTCGCGGCAGCCGTGCTGGAAACTCAACGACCGTTTCGGCGTGGCCGACATGGCGCGTCGCGTGCAGGACAGCGGTCGCACCGGCTGGTACTACCGCGTGCTGGAAGAAGGCGTGGTACAGGCCGGCGACACGCTCGAACTGGTCGAGCGTCCCCACGGCGACTGGCCCCTCGCCCGGCTCACCGACCTGCTCTACCGGCGTCAGCTGGACCGCGTGCTGATCGAGCAGGCGCTGGCCCTGCCGCTGGTGCCGCGCTGGCGCGAACTGCTGCAGCGGCGTCTGGCCACCGGCGCGGTCGAGGATTGGGGCAAGCGTCTGCACGGCACTTCCGGCACGGGAAGCGATCCCGCCTGACGCCCTAGAATCGCCGGCACAACCAGATCCTTCCCGGAGTACCCCCATGATTCGCCCGCTTTGCCTTGCGCTGGCGCTCGCCGGCCTGACTGCCTGCGGCCAGCAGACCGCCGCCCCCGAAGCCACCACGCCGGCGCCTGCCGAGCCCGCCGCCGCACCGGCAGCGGCCACGCCACCGAAACTGATCCCGCGCACCGTGCTGTACGGCAATCCCGTCCGCAGCGGCGGTGAGATCAGCCCGGATGGCAAGTGGCTGGCCTGGATCGCACCGCGCGGCGAGGTGATGAACGTGTTCGTGGCACCGGCCGACAAGCCCGACGACGCGCGGCCGGTCACCAACGACACCGTGCGCGGGATTCGCGGCTTCACCTTCGCCCACGACGGCAAGCACCTGCTGTATCCGCAGGACACCGGCGGCGACGAGAACTTCCGCATCCATGCCGTGAATCTGGACAGCGGCGACGAGCGCGTGCTGACGCCGGAAGGCGCGCGCGCGACCTTCGCCGGCATCAGCGCCGATCATCCCGACGCGCTGGTGGTGGCCGTCAATGACCGCGACCCGAAGCTGATGGACCTGGTCCGCATCACGCTGAGCACCGGCGAACAGGAACGCATCCTGGAAAACGATGGCTATGTCCGTTTCGTGCTGGACGACCAGCTGGTGCCGCGCCTGGCCACCCGTCAGACGCCCGATGGCGGCTATCAGGTGTTCAAGGCCGACAACGGCGCCTGGACCCTGTGGCAGACGGTGGGCCAGGAAGATGCGCTGACCACCAACGCGCTGGGTTACACCCGCGACGGCAAGACCTTGTACGTGCTCGACAGCCGCGACCGCGACACCGGCGCACTGTTCGCCATCGACACCGCCACCGAGGAGCGCACCCTGGTGTTCGAGAACGCCAAGGCCGATGTCAGCCGGATGATGGGTGATCCGCTGACCGGCAAGGTGCAGGCCGTGGCCGCCAATCATCTGCGCAACGAATGGACGGTGCTCGACGAGAGCATCAAGGCCGATCTCGATCACCTGGCCAGGGAACTGCCGGACGGCGAGATCAACGTCACCAGCCGCACCCAGGACGACCGCCACTGGATCATCGCCCTGACCGCCGCCGACGCCGGCGTGCGCTATTACCGCTACGCCCGCGACGGCCGGCAGCTGCAGCACTGGTTCGACTCCCGTCCCGACCTCAACGACTACACGCTGGCACCGATGCAGGCACTGGAGATTCCCGCCCGCGATGGCCTGAGCCTGGTCAGCTACCTGACCCTGCCGGTGGCCAGCGACCCGCAGCGCAGCGGCCGTCCGAACGCACCGGTGCCGCTGGTGCTGTCGGTGCATGGCGGCCCCTGGGCGCGTGACGCCTACGGCTTCAGCGCACGTCACCAGTGGCTGGCCAACCGCGGTTATGCCGTGCTCAGCGTCAACTTCCGTGGCTCCACCGGTTTCGGCAAGAACTTCGTCAATGCCGGCGATCTGGAATGGGGCAAGAAGATGCACGACGACCTGATCGACGCCGTTGACTGGGCGATCAAGAACGGCATCACCAGCGCCGACAAGGTGGCGATCATGGGCGGCAGCTACGGCGGCTACGCCACGCTGGCCGGATTGACCTTCACCCCGGACACCTTCGCCTGCGGCGTCGACATCGTCGGCCCATCCAACCTGTTCACGCTGCTGGAAAGCATCCCGCCGTACTGGGCACCGATGGTGGCGCAGTTCCATTCGCGCATGGGCAACCCGAACACGGAGGAAGGCAAGGCGCTGCTGCTGGAGCGCTCGCCGCTGACCCACGTGGCCAACATAAAGAAGCCGCTGCTGATCGGCCAGGGTGCCAATGATCCGCGCGTGAAGCAGGCCGAGTCCGATCAGATCGTCGCCGCCATGCAGGAACGCAACATCCCGGTGACCTATGTGCTGTATCCCGACGAAGGCCACGGTTTCAACCGGCCGCCGAACAATCTGAGCTTCAACGCGGTGACCGAGAGCTTCCTGGGCCGTTGCCTGGGCGGCCAGGTCGAGCCGATCGGCGACGCCTTCAACGGCGCCAGCATCCAGGTGCCGCACGGTGCGCAGTTCCTGCCTGGCCTGCCGGAGGCGCTGTCCGCGCATGCCGGCAGCGGCCAGTGACCCGCGTACGGATGGATGATTGACGGGAACATCGGCGGACAAGGACGACAGACCGACCGGATGACAGCACCGTCGGCGCTCGGCATGCGCGGGTAAAGCCCATACACTGCGCATCCCGCGCCGGCGGCGCCGCTGGCAGACCGTTCCGTCTTGCCCGAAGGTTTCCCGTGTCCCGATATCCGCAGTCGCAGCCACATCGCTCAGGAGTCGCTTTCGCGGCGACTTCGGCCTGCATTCCCCACGCGGCGCCGTCACGTGGGCGTCGAGATGCCGGTTTGGCGCGACGCGCGGACCGTAAGGCGGCGAAGGCATAGTCGGCTCGATGTCGAGCCGCCTGCAGGAAGCACGGCCGCGCCACGGCAGGCGTATCAGCGGCCGCAGCAGGAGAGGTACGGGAAGTGCAGGCTAGACCCCGACATCCTGATCGCCTGAATCAGGCGCTGTCGACCACCGCCCTGCTGACCGCGCTGTTCCTGGCGCTGGCCTTCCCGGCACTGCGGCCGATCGGTGTGCTGTGCCCGGGTTGGCTGCAGCTTGCCTACGTGCTGGCGATCGCGATCGGCATCGCGCTGCTGCCGCGGGCGCACCGAGGATTCCTCGATCACACCGGCACGATCACCCAGGCCGGGTTGTCGCTGCTGCTGATCGCGTTCGTGCTGTTCTGCGCGCAGTTCTATCCCTGGGCGAGTTCACTGGTCGAGGGCAACTCCACCGGCGACGACGCCATCATCGAACCCTTCCGCGCACTGCTCGCAGGCGACCCGATGTACAGCGCCCGCCTGTTCGACGGCGTACCGGTCAGCCCCGGGCCGCTGTGGATCCTGGTCAACGGCTGGCTGTCGGCGATCGGTCTGCATTTCGTGCTGACACCGCTGTACCTGCTGCCTGCCCTGTGGCTGTTGCCGTGCGGACAACGGTTGCCGTTCGCGCTGCTGCTGCTGGCCTCACCGCTGGTGTGGAGCACGGCCGGCACCGGCCATGACCACGTCGCCATCGGGCTGGGGTTTCTCACCGCCTATCTGGCAGCACCGCTGCTGGCTCGATCCCGCACGGGTTTCGTGCTGCTGGTCGTCATGGTCGCGGCGCTGGCCAGCTCGCGCATCATCTATCTGCCATGGCCGGTCTTGCTCGCCGTGTCGGTCCCCGGCCTGCGGCGGTCGCAGCGCTGGTGGCTGGCGATCGCGGCAATGGTCATCGCCACGACCGCCATGCTCGCCAGCTGGCATCAGGCCGGCAGCTTCCCGCCTGCGCACCTGCTGCAACGCGGCCTGGGCGTGACACCGCCCTGGCTGATCGTCGCCGGCGCCCTGGTGACCGCTCTGCTGGCCTGGCACCTGCTGCGCCGTCGTCGCGGTGATGGCCTGGGCCTGGCGGTCTACGCGGCAGCACTGGTGCTGGCGCATTTCGCCATCGCCACGGCGGAGCTGCTGGCCGTGCACGGCGAGATCGCACGCTGGGAGGGCGCCAACTACGTGTTGCCGGCATTGCCGACCTTGATCGTGGCTTCGCTGATGGCCTTGGCCGACAAGCGCGACGCGATCAGCAAACCACACTGAAGCGACATCTTCGGCCGGATCGAACACGCTCAGGAACAGGGCCCGCGCTCGGGCTGCGCCGCCATGGCGGCAGCAAGCCACGGATGGCCAGGCCATCGCGCGACGGCGACCCGTGACTGCGACAGCGCGTCGAGGTGGCCCGCGCAATCGCCCTGGCCGGCCAGTGCAACGGCCAGCCACAGGCGTGCCTCGCCCATGCGCGGACTGTCGTCGGCAATGGTGTCGCTGACGGCAACAGCCGCGCGCAACCGTTGCGCCGCGGCTGCCGGATCGCCGCTGGCAAGATCCGCGCGCGCCAGGAAGATCTGTGCCGGCAGCAACGCTGGATGATCCCGGTACGGTGCGACCGCCAGGGCCGCTGCGGCGCGATCACGGGACTGCCCGCAGTCCGGATCATCGGCAGCCGGCTGCACGACGCAGGCCAGGGCCAGCAGCGCCAGGGCATGCCGATGCACCTGCGGTGGATAGACCTTGTCATCGAGCTTGTCCAGGCCACTGCGTGCCAACGCCAGCGCGCCCTCCCGTTGCTCACGCAGCAAGGCGATTTCCGCGCCGATGAGATCGCGATGACCTTGCGCCTGCTTCCGCAGGACCTCAGGCATCAGCGGCAACAACGGTTCCAGGCGATCCATGTGCCGTTCGGCGGCATCGACGTCGCCGGACTCCAGCGCCAGTCGACCGCGAAGACGCACTTCCACGGCGCGTGCGTTGTTGGTGACCGGTGTCCGTTCGGCCCAGTACCTCAAGCGATCGAGCGTGCGCGCAGCGGCGTCAAGGTCTCCCAGCGCCAGTTCGGTCAGGACCTGCATGGACAGGGCGCCGGTCAGGCTGCGCTGCGGTGCCTCCAGGGCAACCGCCTCGTGCAGCGCCAGCACCTCGGCGAAGCGTGATCTGGCTTCGATCAGTCTTCCGCTGTTGTACAGGGCTTGCGCCAGGTTCCCGAGCGGTGCGGCGCGGAGCAGGCTCTGCGGATCAAGCAGGCTGTCGTCGATCGCCAGCGCCCGCTCGAAGGCACGGGCAGCCTCGTCGAAATGGCCCGCCGCCTGCAGGGCGAAACCCAGATTGTTGTAACCGCCTGCGGCACCACCACTGCCTTCGCCGTGCAAGGCCAGACGCACGGCCAGCTCGTCCCTGGCATAGCGCAAGGCCTGTTCCGGCCGACCGGTCTCGGCGCGCAACCGGGCCATGCTGGCGAACAAGGTCACCAGATCTTCCGACGGCTCGCCCTGTTTGCGCAGATGCGTCTCGGCCTCCACCAGCAGTGGATCGGCGCGGGTGAACTCCATCGCCGCCAGCAGCGCATAGCCATACTCGAGTGTCGCCTTGATCCGCAGCGGCGATCCAACCGGAAGCGTGTTGACCGCCAGCCGGTGCGCCTGTTCGGTCAGTTCGATGGCCTGGGCCGTTCCCGCCAGCGCCTCCTGCAACCGCGAGAACATCAGCAGCAGGTCGATGCGCTGGGCAACGCCCAGATCGGTGTTCCGCTGCAGACGCGCGATGCCCTCGCCGACCAGTTCGCGCAGGCCCGGCATGCGGCCTTCCGCCAGCTGCTCGCGCACCGGCTCGAACAGGCTTTCGATGAACTCGCGCGTGGTGTTGGCGCGCAAGGCTTCGTTGCGCGCATTGGCGGCCTCGATGGTCGCCACCCGCGCCTGCCACAGCGCCAGTGCCAGGCTCGACATCAGACCCAGGGTGAAGGCAGCGGCGATGGCGACGCTGCCCCGGTGCCGGCGCACGAACTTGCGCGTGCGATACCAGCGTGACGGCGGATGCGCCAGCACCGGCTTCGATTCCAGATGCCGTTCGATGTCGTCGGCAAGATCGGCCGCCGCGGCGTAGCGGCTGCCCGGTTCGACCGCCATCGCCTTCAGCAGGATGTTGTCGAGATCGCCACGGATGGCTGCCAGCAGCGCTGGTCGCGACATCGGCGGGGCGTCCGCAGAAAGTGCCTGCCGGACGAGATGGCGCGAGGGCCGGGTGATCACGCCATCGTCGCTGACCGGCCGCTGGCCCAGCAGCAGCTCGTGCAGCAGCACGCCCAGCGCATAGACGTCGGTGGCGGTGGTGATCGCCTCACCGGCGAACTGTTCCGGCGCCGCATATTCCGGCGTGAACGCGGCCATGCCGGTGCGGGTGGCATCGGCGCCCTCCTCGGCCAGCAGCTTGGCGATGCCGAAGTCCAGCAGCTTCACGGCACCATCGCCATCGACCAGGATGTTCGACGGCTTGAGGTCGCGATGCACGATCAGCTGCCGGTGTGCGGCCGCCACCGCGCGGCAGACCACCACGAACAGGCGCAGGCGCGCTGACAGATCCAGCCGATGCGCCGCCGCGTACTGCGTGATCGTGGCGCCATCGACGAACTCGAGCACCAGATAGGGCACGCCGGCCTCGGTCACGCCTCCGTCGAGCAGGCGCGCGATGTTCGGATGCGACAGCGCCGCCAGCGCCTGGCGCTCGCGCAGGAACAGACGCTGCTCGACCGCCGAATACAGGCCCATGCGCAGCAGCTTGACCGCTGCCTGCTGGCGGAAGCCGGCGCTTTCGCGCTCGCCCAGGAATACCGTGGCCATGCCGCCGCGGCCCAGCAGCGCGGTCAGCCGGAACGCGCCCACGGTCTGTCCGATCAGGCCTTCGGGATGCGCGGCACGGCCGGCATCGATGCGGTCGAGATGAACTTCGGCGGAGCCATCGAGCGGGCCTTGCTCGGCCTCGGCGGCGAGCAGCGCCTGCAAGGCGGCGCGCATTTCCGCATCCGGAACGTTGGCTTGCAGCCACGCATGCCGCGCGGCCTCGGGCTGATCGAGCACGCGATCGAACAGCGCGCGCAGGCGCTCAAGCTGTTCGCGATCCGGAGCGGGGCCGGTGCCGGATTGGTCGTGTGGCATGTCCGCTTGAACGCCGTCGGCACTGGAATTGGGACATGGACCGGGGCGTCAGCCCAGCCGCGCGTGCAGGAAGGCGCGCGCGAAGCGCCAGTCGCGGTGGATGGTGCGCCGGTTGAGATCGAGGATGTCCGACATCTGCTCCATCGACAGGCCGGCGAAGTAGCGCAGCTCGACGATCTGCGCCGCGCGCGGACTGCTCTGCTCCAGTGCTGCCAGCGCTTCCTCCAGCGCCAGCGCCTCTTCGGCACTGTCGATGGCCAGGCTGGCGTCGTGACTGTCCAGGGTGACACTTTCCCAGTCGCCGCCGGCGCGCAGGCGCAGGCGATCGCGGGCGCGGTCGCGCACCAGATGCCGCATGGCCCGCGCCGCATAGGCGAAGAACTGCGCCGGTGACTGGAACGACAGCTCGCGGCCACGCTGCAGGCGCAGGTACAACTCATGTACCAGCGCAGTGGTCTGCAGGGTGGCGCCACCGGCCCGGCGTTGCCGGCCAGCCATGGCCTTGAGCCGGTCGTAGACCTGTGCGAACAGCGCGTCCACGTCGGTCGCCGATGCGGGGTCGGCTTCGACTGCCTGGACGATCAACTCTGGCGGCGAGCCGTTCATACGGCGCGATTCTAGCGACAAGGCATCGCCGGAAACGCCGCGCGAAGCGCCATGTCCCAAATCACCCGTCGGCGGCGTTCCTCGGAACCGACCCATCCCCATTCGGAATCGCCGTCATGAATCGCACTCCCCTGCGTCAGCCTCAGATCTGCGGCATTCGCCGCTGCCGTTTCGCCAGTTGGACAACGCTGGTCGCGCTGTTCGCGGCGACGCCCGGCGCCGCGGCGGTGTTCTCGGTCGGGCCCGGTGGCAACTGCACGCACACCAACCTGCAGGCGGCACTGGATACCGCCGCCAACAGCCCCGGCGCGGATACCGTGCGCATCGTGCGCACCGCTACCTGGAACGCGATCCAGGTCAGCACGCAGACCGACCAGGATGTCGAGATCGTTGGCGGCTGGCAGGCCTGCGACAGTCCGGCGCCGAGCGGCAAGACCATCCTCAGCGGCGCCGGTGGCCAGGCCCGCTCGGTGATCGCCTTGCGTGGCAACGGCGTGTTCCGCCTGCGTCATCTGGTGATCCGCGACGGCGACCAGGCCGGCGACGACGACGGTGGCGGCATCCACTTCCAAGGTGGCGGCATCGTCGAGATTTCCGACAGCGAGATCGTCGAGAACTCGGCCGAGGACGGCGGTGGCATCTACGCGCAGGGCACCACGACACTGGCCGAGCTGATCATCGGTGCCAACGTCATCGTCGCCAACAACACCGCGCGCCGGAATGGCGGCGGCGTGGTCGCGCAGAACATCGAGATGAGCATGACCGCGCCGGGCAGCGTGTTGATGATGAACACCGCCGCCCAGCGTGGCGGCGGCCTGCTGGTCGCCAGCGGCTCGTTCACCTCGCACGCCTATATCGGCTCATCGGGCCTAGGCGATACCGGACCGGTCTACAGCAACCAGGCCGCCATCGGCGGCGGCATCGCCGTGGTCGGTGGCAGCAACTCGGCACGGATCGCCCAAGTGCAGGTGTTCGGCACGGCAGCGGGCACACCGACACGCATTCGCGGCAACGTCGCCAGCCAGCGTGGCGGTGGCATCGACCTGCAACCCGACGGCGACGCCGGCGACGGCAACGCCCGCGCCATCGCCCAGTTGCGTCATGTCGTGATCGAGGAGAACAGTGCGCCGGTCGGGCCGGCGATCAACCTGTCCTACGACAGCTACGGCATCGGCGGCAACCAGGCGATCGGCGGCGAGGTCTTCTTCAACATGACCATTCCCGACTACATCCCGCCGGCCATCCCGCTGCATCCGGCGGCGCTGCCCTGCCCGATCGGCGCGCCCTGCGGTTACATCCGCAACAACAGCACCGGCAACATCACCGGCGCGGTGGTGCAGTTGTCCGAGAACGCGCGGCTGTTCGGTTCACGGATCGCCATCGAAAACAATGAGGGCGGTTGGCTGATGTACCTGTCCGGCGAGGAGGAAACCCAGCTGCAACTCGACAACAGCCTGATCGCCGGCAACGTCGTCCAGAACGCGTTGATCCGCGACGACCAGAATCAGGACAGCACCTCGTCGCTGCTGCGGCTGCACTACCTGACCATCGCCGGCAACACCATCGGTGCCAACGGCGTGCTGTCGGTCAACGAGGACATGACCTTCCAGCGCAGCCTGGTTGACCAGCCCGGCAAGCGCATGTTCGCCACCGATGTCGGCGTAACCGGTGGCGTCCGCAACATCGTCTACGTGGTCGACAACACCACCGCCTACGAGAACGGCCTGATCTACGGCGCGCCACGCTTCGTCGATGCCGACAATGGCGACTACCTGCCGCGCGCCGGTGCGCGCGCCGTCGACCTCGCGCCGCCGATCTCGGTGTTCAACCTGGATCTGCATTCGCACCAGCGCCCGATCGACCTGCCGTTCAATCCCAACGAGGGGGGAACCGTCGATGCCGGCGCGCTGGAACGCCAGTCGCTGCTGCCGATGGTGCTCAACAGCAGCTTCGATGCCGACCTCAACCATTGGACCGGCCTGGGCCCGGAATCGTCCTGGGACGGCAGCCAGAACGCCACCGGCCCGGCCGGTTCGGGCTCGGTGCGCGTGGTCTACAACACCGATCCCAAACCGGGCATCACGGCCGCGCGTCTGGCCGGGCGCGCCCAGTGCATCCATCTGCCGGGACCGGGCAGCTATCAGCTCAACGGCTGGGGCCGCGTCGTGCCCAGCTCCAACCCGCCACTGACCAGCAACCGCGCGCGACTCACCTGGGAGCTGCGCTACAACGGCAGCATGTTCGGCTGCGAGGATGGCGCGCCCGATCTGGCCGGAACCCATGTACTCGCCAGCACCGCCACCTGGGCACGGCCCGCGGCCGGTGCGGTGATTCAGGTGCCCGCGGCGGTGTGGACCCACAACACCTCGCTCACGGTCAAACTGGATGTCATCGGCGGCCCGCTCAATCCGCCCACCGCCTGGTTCGACGGCATCACCCTGGACCCGGGTACGCCCGACACCGACCGGATCTTCGCCAACGGCTTCGAACCCTGAGCGGCGGCGATCACCCGCAACCGGTTCAGGCGCAGCGGCTCGCTGCGCCTGAACCTGGCCACTCCGGTGTGCTGCCGGTAGTACCATCGCCGGCGACAGGGAGGGGCGATGGTGGAGACCGACGCACCGACATCGGAAACAAAAAAGGGGGTCGAAGCCGGCGCCCTGTTTGCCGCCGTGTACGACCGCCTCAAGGCCATGGCCGGTCGCCGGCTTGCGGGCAGCGATGGCACGCTCAACACCACCGCCCTGGTACACGAGTTGTACCTGCGCATGAACAGCGGCGCAGAGGCCGTGTTCGCGCACCCTGCGCAGTTCTTCACCTATGCCGCCCGGGCCATGCGCCACCTGTTGGTCGACCGCGCCCGGGAACGCCTTCGCAAGCGCAGCGGTGGTGAATGGCTGCAGGTCACCTTCACCGGCGTCGAGCACAGTCTGGCGGTAGACAGCGCCGAGCGGGCGCTGGCGATCGACCAGGTCCTGCACAATCTGGAAAACGTTGACCGGCGTGCGGCCCAGGTCGTGGAGCTGTTGTACTTCGCCGGCCTCACGCTGGAGCAGACCGCGGAAACCCTCGGCCTGAGCCGTCGCACCGTGGATCGCGACTGGCAGTTCGCGCGCGCCTTCCTGAAGACCGAGCTGGACTGATGTCGCAAACACGGCGCCAGCGCCGTTGTTCCTGAAGGCATGACCACGCCATCGACATCGTTGCGCGAGCTGTTCGACATAGCGCTCGCGCTGGACACCGTTGCCCGGGCCGGTTTCCTGGATCGGCATTGCCAGGATCCCGCGCAGCGGGCCTATCTGGAACGTCTGCTTACCGCCGCCGACAGCAGGGACGAACCGCTTTCCCGGCAACCCGCCGCGCGTCTCGCTGCCGAAATCGGCGATGCTGTCACCGAGCTCGGCTGGCAACCCGGCGTCGCCATCGGCCCCTACACCTTGTTGGCGATGCTCGGCGAAGGCGGCTCAGCCACCGTGTTCCAGGCCAGCCGCGATCTGGACGGCGTGCGCCAGGATGTGGCCATCAAATTGCTGCGCCGAGGCCTGTACTCGCCCGACGCGCAGCGCATGTTCCGGCGCGAACGCCAGTCCCTGGCGGCGCTGTCGCACCCGAACATCGCCCACCTTATCGACGGCGGCACCACCGACACCGGCGTGCCCTATCTGGTGATGGAGTTCGTCGACGGCCGGCCGATCACCGAGTACGCCGCCGGACACGGGCTCGATCTGCGCGCACGCCTGCGCCTGCTGGCGGTGGTCTGCCGCGCGGTCGAGGCGGCGCACCGCAGCCTGATCGTGCACCGCGACCTGAAACCGTCCAACATCCTGGTCACCGGCAACGGCGAGGTGAAACTGCTCGACTTCGGCATCGCCAAGCTGCTCGACGAGGAAGCGAGCGACGATGCCGGCAGCACCCGTACCGGCCACGCGCCACTGACGCCCGCCTATGCTGCGCCGGAGCAGTTCAATGGCGAGCCGATCTCCACCGCCACCGATGTCTACGCGCTCGGTGTCGTGCTGCACGAACTGCTGCTCGGCGAACGTCCCGGGCGACGGCCGTTGCAACGCCCATCCCTGCGCGCCGTCGAGATCGCGACCGACGACACGAAGCGGGTTGCGGCCACCACCACGCTGCGCAACGCGCTGCGCGGTGATCTCGACAACATCCTGTTCAAGGCACTGGCTGAGGAACCCCAGCGCCGCTATGCCCGCGCCGGCGATCTTGCCGATGACATCGACCGCTATCTGGATGCCCGCCCGGTCAGCGCGCACCCGCCCTCACGCTGGTATCGCACCCGCAAGTTCGTGCAGCGCCATCGCGGCAGCGTCGCCAGCACCGTGGCATTCGCCCTGGCGATCGTGGCCGCGCTGGCGATCGCGCTGCGGCAAACCAGCGTGGCGCAGGAACAGGCGCGACTGGCACGCAGCCAGTCCGAACGCGCCAACGCCACGCGGGATTTCGTCGTCGATCTGCTCAAGACCGCCAGCGCCGAGCTGCCCAAGGACGAACGCCCCACGCCCGAAGCCCTGGTGGCACAGGCCGCGCGCGATGCCCGCGAAGCGCGCGATCTGGACCCATTGGTACGCGCGCAGTTGTTGCTCACCCTGGGCAAGGTCGCCAGCAGCCAGGGCGATTTCGCCAATGCCGAGGCACTGATCGACGAATCAATCCAACGGGCACGTGAGCTCGACCTGCCGGCGTCGTCACCGGAGTGGATCGAGATGCTGGTGACGAAAGGCAACCTGTTGCACAGCAGCAGCCGCAGCCAGGAAGCCGACCAGCTCATGCAGTCGCTGCTGCCCGGACTGGACGGCGTGGACACCGAAGGGGCGGTGTCCGCCCTGATGCTGTACGCCGCCACCCGTGCCTACGCCGGCGATGCGGATATCGCCGTGGAGACCGCTCAACGGGCGTTGCTCAAGGCACAGCGGGTGTTCGGTGCCGACTCGGTCAACGGCATCGAAACCGCCACCTATCTCGGCCACTTGTGCCGTTACCTGGAGCGATACCAGGTCAGCGCCGCCATTCTGGAGGAGGCCTTGCCGCGCTGGCGAAGACTGTCGTTGCCCCTGAACGAGCAGTATGCGCGCAGTCTTTTCAGCCTCGCCGTGTCCCGGGAGAAGCTCGGACAGCGCGTACAAGCCGAACAGGCCTACATCGAGGGCATCGACCTGATGCAGCGCATCCATGACGGCGACCACTACCGGACTGCCCAGGGCCAGATGGCCTACGGACGATTCCTGATCGACGACGATCGCATCGACGAAGCCGCCCGTCTGTTCGAAGTAGCCCACGCGGCGACGCTGTCGACGCTTGGCAACGAGCACGGTCAGACCGCCATTGCGCTGATGGCACAGGGCGTCCTGCTCAAGGCGCGTCATCAGCACGTCGCCGCCGAAGCGGCAACGCGCAGCGCGCTCGAGATACTCTCCGGGCACGCCAGCGAATCCGGTCATGAGCGCGACCTTGCCCAGGCACACGTGCGACTGGCCGAGAACCTGCTGGATCTTGGTCGTCATGTGGAGGTCGCCACGCATCTGGCATTCGCCGAACGGGTGCTGCCACAACATGTCCGCAAGGACGGCGACGACATCGCCGATGTCATGCGCCTGCAGGCGCGCCTCGCCCTGACGCGCGGCGACGCCGTTGCCGGGCTGGCCGCGGTGGACAGTGCCCTGAAAACCATCGCCACAGCCGATCCACCGGTGCCCTTGATGGCAGTGCGCTGCCGCAGCCTGCGTGCCGATCTGCTGCTCGCGCTGGGCCGTACCGATGAGGCCGGCATGGAGATCAGGCAAGCGCTCGCGCTGCTTGAGCGCAGCCATCCGGCCGCGCTGATTCGACGTGCGTCCCTGCTCGCGCAACAGGCCCGTGTCGATCGTGCCGATGGTGATGAGTCCGCCGCAAAGGCCGCCATCGCCCAGGCCCTGACGCTGGACGTACAGCCCGACGCGCTTTCCGACGAGGATCGCCGCACGCTCTGGCCAACGGGGCGCTGACCGATCCGGTCGACGCCAGCGGTCGCCCTGGCCGACCACCGCATCGCAAACGCTGCTGACACGGTTCGCCAGCGCTTTTCCACAGCGGCGTGGCTGCCTCGCGAAGCGAGCGCGGGCCGATTCCGGGCAAGTCCATGGCGGCACGACCAACCGCGATGAAACCGCCATGTCGCAATCCCGAGGCGGTTTCCGTTGACCGGTGTGTCGCCACTGCCCGAAGGAAATCGCCATGCACCATCGCCACACGCGCAACACTCATGTCGCGCGCGCCATCCCTGACATGAAACCGCTGGCGTTCGCGCTGACCCTGGTGTTCGCCAGCACCATGAATCCTGCCGGCGCGACCAGCGCCACCGGAACCGGCCCAGCGAGCCCGTTGCCAGGCGCCGCGGCAGCCACCTTCGACCATCGCGACACCCGGCGAACGCGCGGCGGAATCCTTCGCTTCGTCACCAACTGCAACGATGCCGGTGCAGGCAGCCTGCGTGCCGTCGCCGCACAGGCACTTCCCGGCGACGGCATCGACCTGAGCGCACTGACCTGCAGCCAGATATCGGTGACCACCGGCGCCATCACGCTGCGCGATGTCGATCTGATCGGTCCCGGCGCCGACCAGCTCACGATCAACGGGCTGGGCAACCAGAACCGCCGCATCTTCAGCCACAACAGCCAGGGCGGCGAGCTGCGCATCGATGGCGTCACCATCAGCGGCGGCAAGTATCTTTCCAATGCCGGCCAGGGTGGCGGCTGCCTGCGCTCGAATGGCGGCGTCGTCAGCATCCGCGATTCGGTCATCAGCAACTGCATGGTGATCACACCCGTGGGCGCCAGCGGCAGCGCACGCGGCGGCGCCATCGCCGCCTACGGCAGTGGCGTCACCCTGCTCGACACGACCATCACCGGCAGCACGGCGCGTACCGATCACGCCAGCGCGCTCGGCGGCGCCGTGTTCGCCACCGGGAACCTGCATCTGCGCAACAGCGCGATCAGGAACAATTCGGTATCGGCCAGTGGCGAGGGCGCGACCATGCTCGGCGGCGGCCTGTATGCGCCTGATGCGGTATGGATCTACGACAGTACGATCGATGGCAACACCTCCGGCGGCCATGGCGGTGGCGTGGTGGCACGGATCAGCGGAGTACTGGAGCGCGCCACGGTGTCGAACAACTTTGCGGTTGGCGGCGCCTCGGGTGTCGCTGTCCTCGGGGTCAACGGCGGCACCACCAACATCCATACCAGCACGCTCTCCGGCAACGTCAGCGAGGCATTCGAGATCGGGCGGAGCGGCGCGATCTACACCAACAGCCCCTTCGTTTCCATCGTCGGCAGCACCATCACCGACAACCACGAAACAACCCTGCGGGCGACCGGCGAAGGGCGTGGCGCCGGTATCACCTTCGGCGCAAACACCGTCAACGTCTCGTTGAGCAGGACGATCGCCTCGGGCAACTGTTTCCAGAACGAGGTCACGGCGTGCTTCGCCTCGGACATCAATGGCCCATCCTCGCCTTCGTTCGCGATCGGCGGACAATGGAACCTGGTCGGCTGGAGCGGACGCCCGTTGCCCGGCGATACCCATTGGGACCCGCTGATCCGCCTGGGACCCTTGCAGGACAACGGCGGTCCCACCTGGACCCATCTGCCGCTGGCAGGAAGCCCGGCGATCGACCGCGGCGACCCGAATGCCGTGGGCATCGACCAGCGCCACTACCCGCGCCGTGTCGGTGCCGCCGCCGATATCGGCTCGGTCGAAACCAACGATGTGATCTTCGCCGACGGCTTCGAGTAAGCCCGCGACCACGCCTCGAACAGTCCGTGCTGATCGCGGTGTCGCCATCGGCACGCGACCGGCATTGTCCGCAACCCATGCGAACGCGATGGAGGATCCCGTCATGACCTCGACCCAGCCAGTCACACGCCTGCCGACATGGCCGGGCATCACCCTCCCCATGCTGGCAATGGCAATGGCACTGGTGCTGGCGCCGCCGGCCCAGGCCGCGATCTTCACGGTCGGTTCGCCGGTCGGGCCCGGCCAGTGCACGCATGGCACCATCCAGTCGGCGATCAATGCCGCCAACGCCAATCCCGGTTTCGACACCATCCGCCTGACCCGGTCGCTCACCTACGAACCGGAAGCCAACACCGTCGTCACCAGCCAGGACCTCAACATCGTCGGCGGCTTCGCCACCTGCACGCAAGGCGCCAGCGACGGCATTCGTACCGTGGTCAGCGGCGGCTATGCCAATGGCGGCTCGGTGTTCACCATCACCGCCAACGGCTCGGCGATCGTCAAGCTGCGGCATCTGGAAATCCGGCGCGGCCAGGGGCGTGGCATTGCCTGGACCGGCAACAGCATCCTGCAGATCATCGAGAGCACGATCACCCAGAACCGCGGCGGCGGCATTTCCGCCTCCGCCACCGGCACCGATGCCGAACTGGTCATCGACACCGACACCCTGATCACCTTCAACGGCAGCGGCACGCTGTTCTACGGCGGCGGCGTGTACCTCACCGGGCCGATCGAGATGACCATGATCGCGCCACAGACGATGATCGCCTTCAACAGCGTGGGTGCCGACGGCGGCGGCCTCTACATCGGCCCGGGTGCCCATGCCTACATCGGGTCGCCCGGCTGGAACGGACAGCCGGCGATCTACGCCAACGAAGCCAACTCGTTGGGCGGTGGCATCTACAACGGCGGGACGCTGAAACTGTTTGCCACCAACCCGAGCAGACCCGTCGGCGTGGTCGGCAACCGCAGCTCCTGGGGTGGCGGCATCGAGTCGCTGGGAACCACCTGTGCCTGGGATTTCCGCATCGACGACAACGAGGCCGGCTACCGCGGCAGCGCCCTGCGCATTGCCGGCGCCGTGATCATGAACCGGAACAACTTCGCCGAATGCACACCGCATCCGGCGGCAGTCCGCTGCCAGGCCGGGCCGACCTGCAACAGCATTTCCGGCAACGTCGGCGAAGCGCCTCCCGGCAGCAACGCCACGCCGGGCACGATTCATCTCGATGATGGCTTTCTGTCGGCACAACGCATCCGGATACAAGACAACGCCGGTGCGTTCACGGTCTACGGGCTGGACAGCGATGTCCGGCTTGAGGAATGCCTGATCACCGACAACATCGCCGGCAACACGCTGCTCGCCGCCGAGGGCAATGCGCCGATTGGCAATGCCCTGCTGGTCGACAGCTGCACCCTGGCGCGCAACGCCGTCGGCCAATACGCGCTGTACGCGACCAACTACCTGTGGCTGAACCGCAGCATCGTCGACCAGCCGGCGCGCGGGATCAGCTATTCGGGCAGCGCCGGCCTCCATGTCGGCCATCTGGTGGTCGCCGAACTCTCGGGACTGCCGCCCAGCGCGACCATCCTGCAGGCCGATCCGATGTTCGTCGCGCCGGCCGCTGGCGACTACCGGCTGGCATTCCTGTCGCCTGCCGTCGACTTCGCGCCGGCGGGCGGCTTCACCAGCACCGATATCGACGGCAATCCGCGCGATGTCGATCTCCTGCACCAGGGCAACAACTACGGACCACGCGACCTCGGCGCCTACGAGCGCCAACGTGGGCCGTGGAACTGTGGGCCGGCCGACGCCATTTTCTGCGACGGATTCCAGCTGCACTGAGCGATGACGTGAACACTGCCTCTACCCGACGTGGTTTCGCTCAGCGCGTGCCGGCCGCCGTTGGCGGCCGATCGCCGGTTGCGTCAGCGGGCATGATCAGTACTGGCGGTCCTCGGCCAGGAAGCGGCCATCCTCAACCATCACGGTTTTTCCCGACGCATCCTTCAGGCGAAACACGAAGCGGCCTTCGATGACCTTGCCTTTCGCCGAGGTGATCTCGAAGCGGTTGTCCGCGAAGGACTTGTCGAGCTGGTACTCGGCATCCGGTGCCTGGCCCATGCCGCGATGGCCGATGCTGAAGGTGACATTGCACAGGCTGCGGTCGAAGTCGCTCGCCGCGAGCACCAGCGGCTGACCCTCCTGATAGCCGTCGCAGACGATCGCCAGGCGGTCGACCGGCGTCTTCGGCGGTGGCCAGGCGCTGGCGCCGGCGGTCAGGGCGACCAGCGTGAAATCGTCCTTGACCGGGATCAGGTTGATGCTGTCGTCGTCGCTGACGAAGGACTTGCCATCAACGGTGGCCTGCAGCGACTGCACGGTTTGCGCCTGCACGGCCATCGACGGCACCGCGACAACGAGAAGGATCGAAAACAACGGAGTGATGCGCATGGATGGTCTGCCTTGCTCGAACGGCGCTACCGAAGGTTCGGGCCACGCCGCTGTCGCGGCCGGCCCCCGACGACCATCGGCTGGGGCCAACGGTCTTGCCGGAGAGTACGAAGAAAAGCGACTGGACCCGACATGATCCGGGTCATGGCCCGGCCTTTTCCCGGCGATCCGGATTCGGGCCCGATTGGCGCCGCCGGCCGGGTCGACGGAACCTACCAACTGGTCGGCTTGGGATTGCGCTCGTTGAAATCGCGCTGATGCCAGTACGGGTAGATCGGCGTGCGCTGGCTGGCAGCGTCGAGCGTCGCCACCTGGTCGGCGCTGAGGTTCCAGCCGACGGCTCCCAGGTTCTGTACCAACTGCTCCTCGTTGCGTGCACCGACCACCAGATTGGCGACACCGGGACGCTGCAGCAACCAGTTCAGCGCCACCTGCGGCACGGTCTTGCCGGTTTCGGCGGCGACCGAGTCCAGGGCGTCGACCACGCTGTAGAGGTGCTCGTCGTCGACTATGGGACCACCCGCGGCACCACCCTTGGCGATGCGGCCGTCGCCACTCTGGCCACGCCGGATCTTGCCGGTGAGCCGACCCCAGCCCAGCGGACTCCAGACCATGGTGCCCAGACCCTGGTCCAGCGACAGCGGCATCAGCTCCCACTCGTAGTCGCGGCCGATCAGCGAGTAATAACCCTGGTAGGCGACGTAGCGCGACCAGCCGTGGCGGTCACTGGCGGCCAGCGACTTCATCACGTGCCAGCCGGAGAAGTTGCTGCAACCGATGTAGCGCACCTTGCCGCTGCCGACCAAGTCATCGAGCGTGCGCAAGGTTTCCTCCACCGGGGTCAGCGCGTCGAAGCCGTGCATGAAGTAGACATCGATGTAGTCGGTGCCCAGCCGACGCAAGCTGGCTTCGGCGGCGGTCACCAGATGATGGCGCGAGGAACCCTTGTCGTTCGGCCCCGGCCCCATGGTGAAGGTGGCCTTGGTCGAGATCAGTGCCTGGTCGCGGCGGCCCTTGAGTGCCTGACCGAGAATCTCCTCCGAGGCGCCACGCGAGTACACGTCGGCGGTGTCGAAGAAATTGAGGCCGTGCTCCAGACAGACGTCGACCAGCCGCTTGGCCTGGGCGACATCGGTATCGCCCCAGCGGGCGAACATCTCGCCGACACCACCGAAGGTGCCCGTGCCGAAACTGAGAACGGGAACCTTGAGGCCGGAGCGGCCCAGTTGCCGGTATTCCATGGTTGCAACTCCTGGTTATCGCGGGGATTCGGGTTGCGCCAGGATCGCGGCGAGCAGGCCGGGGAAACGGCGCTCGACATCGTCCAGACGCAAGGTATTGGTGACCGCCACGCCCTGCTTTTCCGAGCGGATCAGCCCGGCTTCACGCAGCACGCGGTGATGGAAGGAAATGGTTGACGGGGGCAGATCCGGACAGCCACCGGCGCAGTGCAGGCCGGGACTGGCCAGCAGCTTGCGCACGACGCCGCGTCGGACCGGGTCGGCCAGCGCATGCAGCACGCCATCCAGCGTGATGGCGTCGCGACCGGGGTGATGCAGGGGGCGTGGCATGACGCCCAGCCTGCCACTGCGGTGCCAGTATTTCAATATTCCTGCAATATCGTCGTATTTCGGTCAATAACATGCGGTCCTAAATGCCCGTATCACGCGGCATCGGATCGGCCGCGTATCGCCGGCAGCAAGCACGCTGATCCCGGTGCGCACGATCTCCTTTTCCAGGCTGCCGCAGTGGCGCACGGGAGGAAATCGCTTGACCGAGACCATCGGCGCTCACAGCATGGCGGCGGCTGTGCAACGCGATGCGCAGGCAAGAGGTAGTCGCCAGCGGCCAGACTGGGGCCGTCCGCAGAAGCGGGCACCGCCGAAAGCCGTCACGGGTACACCACAGGGCGTTCAGAGGCATCGGGGACAGATGGCATCTTCCATGGACTGGTTGCGCACCGGCATCGCCCTGCAGGGTGGTGTGGCGCGCGATGCCTTCGCCGAGCTGGGTGGCCGCGAATTGAAGCCCGGCGATCGACTGGGTCCGTTTGCGATCACCGGCGAACTGGGTCGCGGTGGCATGGCCATCGTCTACGCGGCCGAACGCGCCGATGGCGAGTTCGAGCAATCGGTGGCGATCAAGTGGATCGCCGGCGGCGGTATCGGCGACGAGGGCGCCGCCCTGTTCCGGCGCGAACGGCAGATCCTGGCGGCGCTGCGCCATCCGCACATCGCCCGGCTGCTCGACGGCGGCCGCAGCGACGACGGCATGCTCTGGTTCGCCATGGAGCGGGTCGAAGGCCTGCGCCTGGATCATCATCTCGAAGCCGGCAAGACACCCGAGTTGGCCGCTCGACTGAACCTGCTGCATCAGGTCTGCGCGGCCCTGGCCTTCGCCCACGGCCGCGGCATGGTCCATCGCGACCTCAAGCCCGGCAACATCGCCGTCGATGGCGACGGCACGGTGAAACTGCTCGATTTCGGCGTCGCGCTCTGGGCCGAACACAATCCCGACAGCCTGCGCCTGGCCTACACACCGGCCTGGGCCAGTCCGGAGCAAACCCGCGGTGAAGCCACCGGCCCTGCCTCGGACATCTATCAACTCGGCCTGTTGCTGCGCTGGCTGCGCGAAGGCGCGGCCCATGGGCCGAAGGGAAAGCGTGCGCAGGAACTGGATGCCATCGTCGCCCGTGCCTGTGCCGATGCGCCGGAATCGCGTTACGGCTCGGTCGCCGAGTTCGAGCGCGACCTCGATGCCTGGACGCAGTCGCGGCCGGTGGCGGCCTACGGCAACGGCGCCGGCTATCGGCTGCAGCGCTTTCTGCGTCGCAACGCCGTGACCAGTGCCTTGGCGGTCACGGCACTGGCGCTGATCGTCGCGCTCAGCGCCGGCTTCGCCTGGCGACTGAAACAGGAGCGCGATTTCGCCGTCGCCCAGGCCCAGCGCGCCGATGCCGCGCGCGAGTTTCTGGTGTCGCTGTTCCGTGGCGCCGATCCGATGGCACGCAAGGGTCTGAACCTCACCGCGCGCGACCTGCTCGATCGCGGCGAGGCGCGCATCGACAGTGATCTCGCCGGGCAACCGGAACTGCGCGCCGACCTGCAGGAAACCCTGGGCTCGGTGTACATGTTCCTGGCCGAGTACCCGCGTGCGGAAAAACTGATCCAGGCATCGCTGGCCGACATGCCGGATGATCAGGGCGACGAACGTCGCGTGCTCGAGCGCGTGCGCCGCACGCTGCTGCTGGGCAGCGTCTACAACCGCAACCGCGAATCGGCCAAGGCGATCGGACAATCCGACGCCGCGCTGGCCCTGCTGGCACCGCTGAAAGGTCCGGATGCGCTCGAACATGAACTCAGCGCCATGAACGCGCGGGCCATGGCCTTCAAATGGCTGGAGCGCAGCGACGAAGCGGTCGCCGCGCTGCAATCGCTGCTGGAACGTGTCGACGCCAGTCCGAACGCGCAACGACACCGCGCCTACGCTGCCGACAACCTGGCGCACATCTACCAGTTGCAGGGTTCGTGGGAACAGGCACTGACCCAGGCAGGCATCGCCGAGCAGGCATTCCTGGAACTGCGCGGTCCCGACAATCCCGAGCCTTGGGCGGTGGCCGGCTATCGCGCCTCGCTGGAACTGGCGATCGGCGATCTCGACGCCGCCCATCGTCGCTACACCGATGTTCTGGCCGCACTGCGCCGCATCTACGATCCCGGCGACCGCCGCATCATCAACGCGATGACCGGCCTGGCGCGGGTGAGCCTGGCCCAGGGCCGGTTCCAGGACGCCGGCGCCCTGATCGACGAGGCGGTGGATGACTGTCGCCGTGCGTACGCCGACGACAAGCAGTCCTGCGCATTGACCTGGCAGACGCTGGGTGAACTGCAGCTGGCGCGCGGCGAACTGGAGCCGGCATTGGCGCAACTGCGCGAGACCCTGGCCTTCCAGGAAGCGGCAACCACCCCGTCCCTTCGCGCCATCGGGCTGGCCAGGCTGGCGCTGGCCGAGGCCCTGTGCCGTCATGGTGAACGCGACGTCGGTCGTGCCGCCCTCACGGCGGCAACCGCCGAGTTGCAAAGTATCCGGCCGGCGCCACGCGACCTGTTGCTGATCGAGCGTCTGGCTCCGGTTTGCGCCGGCGAATCCTGAGCCGACACGCAGATCCCGATACGATCCTTGTCGTCGCACCGGAAACGCGTATGCGCTATACATGCGCATTCCGGGCACGAACGAACGTCGATGATTGCCCAGCCCTCGCCCAGAGTCGCCGATGACCGATCCCGACAATCTGCCGCCGGACACCGGTGTCGAGGCCAGTCAGATCACCGTGCTGCTGCAGGCAGCACGCGAAGGTCGGCCACAGGCGCTGAACGACGCCTTCAACCTGCTTTACGGCGAGCTCAAGCGTCTGGCGCAGCGCTCACTGAGCGGCAACAACGCCACGCTCAACGCCACCGGTCTGGTGCACGAGTGCTTCCTGCGCATGGCCGGCGGCGATGCCCGCCCCGGTGACCGCGGCCATTTCTTCGCGCTGGCCTCGCGGGTGATGCGTCAGGTGATCTGCGACCATGCGCGCCGTCGTCTGGCGGCCAAGCGTGACGGCGGCGTTGCCGTCACGCTGACCAGCGCGGATCTGGCGCTGATGGACGAGGCCCAGCGTCTGGTCGAACTGGACGAGATGCTGGTGCGCCTGGCCGAGCACGACACCCGCCAGGCCGACGTGGTGGTCTGCCGCGCCTTCGCCGGCCTCACCGCCGAGGAGACCGCCGAGGCACTGGGTGTATCGGTGCGCACGGTGCATGGCGACTGGTCGGCGGCACGCGACTGGCTGGCGCAGCGACATGGCTGAGTTCCTGTCGCGATTCCGATGACTCGCGGGTTGTCCGACGCACGACCAGGATCACCGCAACCGACGTAGGCAGTCGCATGCCGGCATTGGCCTTCACGACCATTCGAAGCGGAAGCCGACGCCATACACCGACGTGATCGGATCCCGGTCGAACGGCGCGAACTTGCGTCGCAGATTGCGGATGTGGCTGTCCACGGTGCGGTCGCTGACCACGCGATGGTCGGCGTAGATCTCACGCATGAGTTGCGGTCGCGACCAGACCCGACCCGGCGGATCCAGCAAGCGCTGCAACAAGCGGAACTCGACCGGGGTGACCGCGATCGGCATGCCCTGCACGCGCATCTCGAAGCGGTCGGCGTCGAGCTCGACAGGTTGCGTCGTCGCAAAGGTCGAGCGGGCACGACGCAGCACCGCTTTCACCCGCGCCAGCAGTTCCCGCAGGCTGAACGGCTTGCAGATGTAGTCGTCGGCGCCGAGTTCCAGGCCGAGCAGACGGTCGATCTCGTCGATGCGCGCGGTCACCATCAGGATCGGCACCGTCGAGAACGCGCGTATGCGACGACACACGGCCATGCCATCCAGGCCCGGCAACATCAGATCGAGCAGGATCGCGTCCGGCTCCTGCCCGCGCACACGCGCCACCGCCGCATCGCCACGGTCGGCGATCTCGACCTCGAAGCCGGCTGCCAGCAGGTAGTCACGCATGGCAGCGGCGATCTTCGCTTCGTCCTCGACCACCAGGATTCGTGCGGGCTGCTCGTTGCTCATGTCGGCGCCTGCGCCAAAGGCAGTCGCACCACGATCTCCAGCCCGCCCAGCGTGGCGTGGCCGGCCTGGATGCTGCCGTGGTGGGCCTCGACGATGGCGCGGCAGATCGCCAGCCCCAGACCACTGCCACCGGTGCGGCGACTGCGCGAGGGATCTGCCCGATACAGACGCTCGAACAGATGCGGCAGGTCCGCGTCGGAAACGCCGGGCGCAGAGTCGGCAATCACCAACACACCGTGCTCACCGTCGATGCGAAGCGACAGACGGATACGACCGGGCGCGTCGGTATAGCGCGCCGCGTTCAGCAGCAGGTTGTCCAGCAGTTGCGCCAGGCGGTTCTCGTCGCCCAGCACGAACATCGGCCGCTCGGGCGGTTCGATCTCGGCGACCAGGCCGGCTGCGGCCAGACTGCCACGCTGGACATCCAGCGCCGATTGCGCCAGCTCGATCAGATCCACCGGCGCGAAGGCCAGATACTGCGTGCTGTCGTCGGCGATGGCCAGTTCGCGCAGTTCGTCGACCAGCCGCGACAACCGCTCGCATTCGGCCAGCAGCGACGACAAAGCCTCCGGTGTCGTGGTGCGAACGCCATCGATCAGCGTCTGCAGTTCGGCACGCAGGATGGTCAGTGGCGTCCGCAGTTCATGGGCGATGTCCTGACCCCAGCGACGACGGTCACGCTGATGCTGCTCCAGGCCTTCGGCCATGCGATTGAAGTCGCGCGCCAGCGTCGCCAGTTCGTCGCCGCCACGCACCGGTACCCGCCGGGTGTAGTCGCCCACGGCCAGCGCATGGGTGCCTTCGGCCAGGTCGCGCACCGGCCGCAGCAGCCAACGCGCCAGCGCCCAGGCCAGCAACAAGGCCACCAGCAACATGACCAGGGCCGCCGTGCCAGCCATGCGCAACTGCGTGCTGGCGAATTCGCCTTCGGGACTCTCGCGCACATGCGCCGGCAAGGGCGTGATTTCAATCGTGGCCACGACCTGGTCGTCCACCTGCACCGGCACGCCGGGCAGGCCCGAGGCCGGACCACGGGCACCGGCGATGAAGTCGCCGTCGCTGTCGACCAGACGCAGACGACGACCGAAATCCAGTGCGAGCGCGAACGGCGACGGTCCGGCAGGTTGCGAAGCGCCGGTTGGTGGCGGCCCGCCGGGTGGCATGTGCGTGGATGGCGGCAGCCAATCCCCCGCCGGCATCGGCGGGCGATCCCTCGGCAGGTTTTGAGGCGCGGCCGGTGACCCCGCCCAGGGAATGCGCTCGGAGGTATTGGACGTCGGTGGCCGCCGCGGCGGACGTGAACCCGGACCGCGCTCGTCCAGCATCATGCCCAGCAACATCGGATCGTTGCGCAGGAAATCCCAGTTGCCGGTGTTGCGATAGGCCTCGGCCAGTCGCGGCGCCGCCTGCCTGGCGCGCTCCAGGGCGATGCTGTCCAGATAGTCGGCGAATCCGGCCGAAAACGTCCGCTGCTGCCAGGCGACATAGCCGACCAGGGTCAGGATCACCAGACCCGCACACGCCAGGAAGATCCGAAGCCAAAGACGCATCGGCGCCCGACCGGCAGTAGAAGCGGCCAACATCATGCCCGCACCCGGCCCCACACGCGAGTCACTGGCCGAAGGGCGAGGCCGCCTTGCCCTTCGGCGGTTTCGTTGGTCACCCAGCCGCCCCACTCACACCGCGATGCCAATCGTCAGATAGGCGATGTAGCCATTGACCGCATCCCCGCTCATGGTCGCCGTCTGGTACTCGACACCATCACTGAACACGCTGTCCTGCGCGAAGCTGATCACCGAGGTGTTCTGCCCGCGCGGATACAGGTCCGTCGCGTAGACCGCCTGCGTCACCGCCTGCGGAAAGGCCAGCTGCGAGGTCCGGGTCGCGGTGCCGGTCATGGACAGGTAGATCTGGAAATGCAGTTGCGTGATCCGGCCGGCATACCAACCCGGGTACATGGCGTTGAAACGGACCTTGCCCTGGCAGTCGGTGAACTGGATGCCGCGACAGAAGTCTGTCCGACCGTGTGGGCGCCCGGCTGCGAATAGCCGGAATAGACACCGTCGCGATCGCACTGCCAGACGTACACGGCCGCGTCCGGGATCGGCGCACAACCGGCGTTGAGGTTGACCAGCTTGAACCGGTAGCTGGGCGGCAGGCCCGGCCGGCCTTCCCCGATGTCGCGCCGGTACAGGGCTTCGTTGCCCAGGGCCGTGAGCAGCGGATACGGCCCCTGCGTCTCGGACGGAATCAGTACGCAAGAACTCAACGGCGCCTCGAAGTCGTCGGCGAATACCTCGTCGATACCGCCGCCGAAGGGAAACACCGTGTCGGCCTGGACGACGTTCCGCAGCCCGGCGGCAACACCGATACCGCCCAGCGCGGTCAGAAAACCCCGGCGTCCGTGACTGGGACCGGGACCGGGACGAATGATGCGGCGGGAACTGCCCAAGGCGATGGCTCCTTCTGCTCGGATCCGGCGGGCTGCCTTGATGACCATGCTGTTGCCGTCGGACACGGCGATGTCGCAGGAATCGAGGATTCTTCCCGCAGTCCTGCGCCGATGAGATGCGCAGCGAGGTTCCGGCGGCCTTTACCGGCGTGCACGGCGAAGGGTGGCGCCCGCCGCCGCTGTCCAACGACGGCGCGTGATGCCCGCCTGTTGGCGTTGGAAGCCGACGGCGGCATCCCATTGACCGGCGACAGCAACGCCGATGACCCGGTACGCAAGCGGCTCGCTCAGCACCACGGTTCGCCGGTACGCGCTGCCGTTGTTGCGGTTTCCAGGCCCGAACCGCGTTCTTGCATAGCGTGGCGTTTCCCCGTGCTAGAGGCCTACTCATGAAATCCGCTCACCCGAACGGCATCGCACCGACAGGCACTGATCGACCATCGACCCGACCCGACACGCGCCCGGCCACGCGGGTTGCCGGCGCCGTACTGGCGTTCGCATCATTTTCGGCAGCGGCGCAGCATCCGCTGGTGGAGCGGATCAGCGTCGCCAGCGACGGCAGCCAGGGCAACAGTGGCAGCGAACACCCGGCCATCTCCGGCGACGCCCGCTACATCGTCTTCCACAGCGACGCCAGCACGCTGGTGGTCAACGACAACAATGGCTGGCGCGATGTGTTCGTGCGCGATCGCCTGCTCAACACCACCACCCGCGTCAGCCTGGCCGCCAATGGCGCGCAGCTCAACCGGACCAGTGAGTACGCGGCGATCTCCGGCAACGGCATGCGCATCGTGTTCAGCTCCGAGGGTGCGATCCTGCCCGACTCCGGCTTCAACAACTGCTATCTGCTCGACCGTAGTAGCGGCAACGCCGTGTTCACCCTCATCGACCGGCGTGCCGACAATGGCCAGGCATCGCCTTCGCGTTGCTACAACCCGACCATCAACCGCGCCGGAACGCGGGTCGCCTTCAGCTCGCCCAGCGACGCGCTGATCACGCCGGGCACCGACACCAACAACCGTGCCGACGTGTTCATCCGCGATCTCGCCAGCCAGACCACGCGCCGGGTCAACCTCGGTCCCGGTGGCGCCCAGGGCAATGCCGATCCCTTCGTGCCGCGCATTTCCGCCGATGGCGGCCATGTCATCTACTGGAGTGAGGCAACCAACCTGGTCGCTGGCGACAGCAATGGCGTGCGCGATGTCTTCCTCTCCGACTACAACGGCACTACACGCCGGATCAGCGTCGGCAACGGCAACGCGCAGGTGAGCGGGCCGAGCGAGCCGACCTTCGCGGTGAGCGGCGACGGCAGTCGCGCCGCGTTCTCGGTGAAGAGTCCGAACCTGCCGGGCTGGAACAGCGACGTGGAATCGATTCTCTACCTGCGCCTGCCCGATGCCGACCAGACCGTCGCGATATCGATTCCGGCCGACAACAACCACGGCAACTGGAGCGATTCACCCGACTTTTCCGCCAACGGTCGCTGGCTGGCATTCGCGTCCTACGAACAACTGGTTCCCGACGCGCCGATCGGCGGCGTCTACGTGCGCGACCTGCTCACCGGCCACATCGCCATGGTCAGCCGCATGCCGAACGGACAATCACCGGGCACCAGCAACAACCGCGGCATCCGGATCAGCGCGGACGGGCGCGGCATCACCTGGCATTCCTTCGTGAGCACCCTGGTGCCGAACGACAGCAACGGCACCTGGGATGTGTTCTACGTCGACAATCCGCTGTGGGACGACACCTTGTTCGCGAACGGATTCGAGCCGTAGTCGCTTCGGCCGTCGCCCGATGGCCCGCCACCGGACCCGACGATCGCCGTCGGGCCGCGGTGGCCGGCCAACACCCGTCTACGAAGAGCCGTGTCGCGGATTCAGGGGCTGGCTTCGAAGCCGTTGACGAACAGCGCATCGTTGTCATCACCGCCGGACAGACGCGCCACCGCGCCGACGAGCGCGTACGGCGGGCCGGACAGCGTGGCCCGTCCCGCCACCACGATGTCGCCGTCGGGGAGCAGGTGGACGGCTCTGGCGAGATCGGTTCCGGCACCGGATGCCATCAGATTGAAGGGCACCAGCACGGCACCGCTGATACCGAAATCGGTGTCGAGGCCGCCGTCGGCATGCAAACGAACCACCGCCATGTCGCCATCGTTGGCGTCGTTGCCGGTGACCCCGCCCAGCACCAGACGACCGTCGCTGTCCTCGACCATCGCGAAGGCGGCGGTAACCGCTCCAGCCCCGGTCGACAGATCCACCAGCACGCGCCCGCCGCTGCCGAAGCCGATCTCGTTCTGGCCATTCGGCTGCAGTGCCGCCACGGCCATTACGGGCGCCTCACCGGAAGCGTCGCCAGCAATTCCGGCCAGCAACAAGGTGCCATCGGCGCGAACCAGCACGCTGTGTCCAATCGACGTTACGAGGCCGGGGAAGTCGAGCAGACGATGGCCGACCAGGTTGAAGCTGGTGTCCGGCTGACCGGCGGCGGTCAGTCGGGCCACCATCATTCGAAAATGCGTACCTTGCGAAAGACCGATCAGCACGATGCGACCATCGGGCTGAATCGCCACATCGTAGGCCTCCTCGAAGGTGGGACCGGCGGCGTCGATCCCGATGGTCACCCGGCCGCCACTGCCGAATCCGGCGTCGGTTGAGCCATCGGCATTGAGCCGAAGCACCGCCATGTCGGAGTGAATCGGTCCGATCACCGGTGCCGGCCGAAAACGGCCAGCCACCACGATCTTGCCGTCGGGCTGGAGGGCCAGCGCCTGGGGGGAACTGATCGGATTGAGCACCGGCGCGAAGCTGGCGAAGACATAGCCGTCGTCGCTGAAACTGGTGTCCAGCGAACCATCGCCCAACAGACGGATGATCATGAACTCGGTGCGACCGATCTGGTTGGTCCAGCGTCCGGCCAGCACGATGCGCCCGTCCGGCTGCACCGCCAGCGCGTCACAGGAATTCGTGAAACCGGGGTTGCGGTCCAGTACGACCTGTCCGGCATTGCCGAACGCGGGATCCGGCGTCCCGTCGGGCAGCAGCACGGTGACGCCGCAGGCGTCCTCGCGATTGTCGTCGCCTGTCGAGCCAGCCAGCACGATGCGGCCACCGGACAGATGACCGATGGCGTTGATCGAGGTGTTGTCGTAGCCAAAGTCGACCAGCAGCCGGCCATCGGAACCAAAGTCGGGATCGAGTGCGCCGGGCGTGGCCCAGGCCGCCGCGTTTGCCAGACTGGCCAGGCCTGCCGCCAGCAGAAGTGGCCAGGGCCTGTGACCGATGCCGGTGTGCGTTGCCACGGTACGTCTCGTCATGACTGTTCTCCTGGGTATCCGTTCCGAAGTGAGGCGCGGGGTGCGCAAAATTTCCGATGGATACGCCGGGAATCGACTGAAACGCACTGAAAACGATGAAAAAAATTGCCGGGACGACTTCGTGTCAAACGCACATTCGACACGGTTTCGTAGCAGCGAGCCGGAAACGACATCGCAAACCGGAATCGCTGCCGACAACGCCGAATACGACATCGGCTGCTGTTCCAGCAACGCGCCACCCCGCGTCGAAAGTCGGCGCCCGATGCGAGCAATGCCGTCGTCGATGGCGATCCATTCCGACCCGTCACATTCGCGGAAAGTCGTCCGATCGCCTCGCAACGCCGACCCCGCTGAGCTACCCGCCAGCCGTGATCATGGCGCCGACCTGCCTCGGGCCTTGACGATCCGAGTCACCACAAGCTGTCACTCGCCGCACGCCAGTCGGTTGCGGCTGCAGGTTTCCATACCGGTTCGCGTGTTACCGGTCTGTATGCCAGCCGGGAGGAGTGCATCATGTCGACCATCACCCATCGTCGGAACCTTGTCGAACACACTCAGGCACGGACGCTGCAGCCGCCACCCCAGTCGCTCGCCGGACGCTGCCGACGCTCGCTCGGGTACGGTCTGGCGGCATTGACGGCATTGGCCGCGCTGCCAGCCGCGGCCCAGCACCCGCTGGTCGAACGGGTCAGCGTCGCCACCGACGGCACCCAGGGCAACAGCGAAAGCAACAACGCCGCGATCTCGGCCGATGGCCGCTACATCGCCTTCGAGAGCACGGCCAGCAACCTGGTGCCGAACGACACCAATGGCCAGCGCGACATCTTCGTGCGCGACCGTCAGCTCGGCACCACCACGCGCATCAGCTTGAACTCGAACGGCACGCAGTCGAACCAGGCGAGCACAGCGCCGTCGATCTCCGGCGATGGCCAGCGCATCGTGTTCCGCGGCTACCACCTGCTGCCGACGGTCAACTCCTTCGCCTACAACTGCTACCTGTTCGACCGCAGCAGCGGCACGCCGGTGTATTCGCTGCTCGACGTGCGCAACGACGGCTCGGCGTCCACCTCCTGCTGCTATGCACCGAGCATCGACCGTGCCGGTACCCGCGTCGCCTTCGTTTCGCCCAACAGCGGCCTGCTGCCGCCGGGAACCGACACCAATGGCTTTGACGATGTGTTCGTCCGTGAACTGGCTGCCGGCACCATCCGGCGCGTGAACCTGGGGCCGGCTGCCGTGCAGGGCAACGGCCATGCCTCGCAGTCGCGCCTCTCGGGCGACGGCAGCCAGGTCATCTACGCCTCGGTCGCCACCAACCTGGTGGGCGGCGACAGCAACGGCCGGCGCGACATCTTCCTGTCGGACATGAACGGCAATACCCGGCGCGTCAGTCTCGGCGACAGCCAGTTGCAGACCGATGGCGACAGCGGCCAGGTCGCCGCGCTCAACGACCACGGCCGCCTGATCGCGTTCTCGGTCAAGAGCAGCAACCTGCCGAACTGGAACCCGACCGCGGTATCGGTGCTGTACGCACGCGCGCCGGCCTGCGACCGCACCGTCGCCATGTCCGGCAATCCGGTCGGCAGCCAGCTCAGCGCCGGCGAGGAAGCCGACTTCTCCGCCAACGGCCGCTGGCTGGCGTTCTGGTCCGCCGACCCGCTGAGCGGTGCCGAGGCACCGAACGGCGGCGTCTTCGTCCGCGACCTGCGCCACGGCAGCATCGCCCTGCTCAGCCGCCGGCCCGACGGTGTCACCTCCAGCGTCCCCAACAACCGCCATGTCCGCATCAGCGCCGACGGCCGCGGCATCGTCTGGCATTCCTTCGCGAACGATCTGGTGCCCGGCGACAGCAACCTCAGTTGGGACGTGTTCTACGTCGACAATCCCCTGTGGGACGACACGCTGTTCTACAACGGATTCGAGTGCGGGGTCTGATCGCCAGCCACTGACCTGGCGGGCGCAGGGCGAGCCAAAACACGGCCTGCGGTCAGCGCGCGAGGTCGCGGGCGCGCCTTGTACTCGCACCGCCGCCACTGCCGCCGTGACCGCAGCGGCTGTCGACCCTTTCCGGATGCCGGATCCGTCACCGGCGCGCGCTGCAACGATCCGGCGCCGCTCCACCCCGGTGCCACCACCGGGCCCGCGCTCGATCACCCCGACGGGGATCGGACCGGCATCGCGACACCGAAGTCCATATCGCGTTGTCATGGTGATTTGCGACAATGCCGGCTCGCCCCACGGATCGTCCTGCATGCCCCTGCCGCCCGCGTCGTCCGGCTCCCTCGCCGCCGGTCCGACACCCCGTCTGAGCGTGGTTGTGCCCTGCTACAACGAGGAGGCGGTGCTGGCCGAAACCCATCGCCGCCTGCGCCAGGCTTGCGTCGATGTGGTCGGCGAGGACTTCGAGATCGTCTACGTCGACGATGGCTCGCGTGACACCACCTGGACCCTGATGACCGACCTCGCTGAAGGCGATGCGCGGGTGGTGGCGGTGGCTCTGTCGCGCAACTTCGGCCACCAGCTGGCGCTGAGCGCCGGGCTGGAGCTGGCCCGGGGGGAGCGCATTCTGATGATCGACGCCGACCTGCAGGATCCACCGGAACTGCTGGGCGAGATGATGGCGAAGATGGATGGTGGCGCCGACGTGGTCTACGGCGAACGCACGCAGCGCGAAGGCGAGACCGCGTTCAAGACCGGCAGCGCCAGCCTGTTCTACCGGCTGCTCAATCGCCTGACCGACCTGCACATCCCGGAGAACGTTGGCGACTTCCGTCTGGTCAACCGGCGCGTGCTCGATGCCCTGCTGGCCATGCCCGAGCAGCACCGCTTCGTGCGCGGCCTGGTCGCCTGGCTGGGCTTCCGCCAGGAGGCGCAGCCCTATGTCCGCCAGGCCCGCTTCGCCGGCGAGACCAAGTATCCGCTGCGCAAGATGCTGCGCCTGAGCGCCGACGCCATCACCGGCTTCTCGGTACGCCCGCTGCGCCTGGCCATGCTGTTCGCGCTGGTGAGTTTCGCCGTCGCCATGACCATCGCGGTGTACGCGATGGTCGCCTGGCTGACCGGGGAGACGGTGCGCGGCTGGACCAGCCTGACCCTGGTGGTGGCCGTGTTCGCCGGCGTGCAGCTGCTGTGCCTGGGCATCATGGGTGAGTACCTGGGACGCATGTTCGTCGAGGCCAAGCGGCGTCCGCTGTACGTGCTGCGCGAGGTGCGCAACCGCGACCGCTTTCCCGAAACCGGCAAACCGTCGTGAAGCTCAACCTGCTGCTGGTGGTCAGCGCCTTCGCCGCGGCCGGCGGCCAGATGCTGTTCCGGGTCGGCGCGCAGGGCCGCACGGCGCTGTTGCAATACCTCAACCTGCCGCTGCTCAGCGGGCTGTTCCTGTACGCGGTGAGTACCGTGCTGTGGATCTACGCGCTGTCGCGCCTGCCGGTGAAGAACGTCTATCCGTTCACCGCCCTGACCTTCGTGCTGGTCTACACCGCGGCGATCGTGTTGCTGGGCGAGCGGCCAAGCTGGCGCGGCTACCTCGGCATCACGGTGGTGCTGGTCGGCCTGTACTTCATCGTCACCGACCGCTGAGATGATCGCGCTCAACCGCTGGCAAACACGGATACCGCCGAGCCTGCAGCGGTTCGCGCGCGCGATCGACCTGCCGGCACTGGCCGGCATCGTGGCGCTGTACAGCGTGTCGCGGCTGCTGCTGATGATCGTGGCGATGATGACGACGGCCGCCATCGACCCGACCGTCTCGGAGCGGCTGGGACCGGCGCTGGCGCAGGTCTGGTGTCGCTGGGACTGTGGCTGGTATCTAGCCATTGCCGAGCACGGCTATTCGGCCGCATCCGACGCCAACCAGCCCGGTGCCACCCGGATGGCGTTCTTCCCGATGTGGCCGTTGCTGATCCGCGCCGTGTCGGACCTGACCGGCATGGGTCTGCTCGGCACCGGCATCGCTCTGGCCAACCTCGCCTTTCTGGCGGCACTGGCCTATGTGCACCGCTACGCGCTGATGCTGGGCTACTCGCGCACCACGGCCATGCTGTCGGTGGCGCTGCTCTGCTTCATTCCGCAGGGTTTCGTGTTCTCGGCGGTGTACACCGAGAGCCTGTTCCTGCTGCTGCTGGTGGCGGCGATGTTCCACATGCATCGTGGCCAGTATCTGCGTGCCGGCATCGCCGCTGCGCTGATCTCGGCGGTGCGCAGCAACGGCGTGCTGCTGCTGGTGTTCCTGCTGGCGATGATCGTGCGCCGCTACGGCCCGGCGCTGCTGGTCATGCCATGGCGGCGTCCGCAGGTGTTCATTCCGGTGCTGCTGGCGCCGCTGGGCCTGTTCGCCTACTGGGCCTACTGCTTCCACCTCACCGGCGACGCGTTTGCCCAGGCATCCAGCATCGCCCACGGCTGGGGCTGGCGCAGCCATCTGTTCCTCGACAACCTGGCGAGCCACTTCGGCTCGGTGGACTATGTGACCCGTTTCTGGCTGCTCTCCAGTCTGGTTGCAGCCACGCTCAGCCTGCTGCTGTTGCGCCTGCGCCTGTACGAGGAGTTCGTGTTCTGCGCAGCGATGCTGCTGCTGATGTGGAGTGGCTCGATCCCGAACTCGCTGCTGCGCTATGTGCTGGTGCTGTTTCCGATCTGGATCGCGCTGGCACGACATCTGGAACGACACCCCGTGGCCAGCGCGACCGTGCTGGCCAGCTTCGCCCTGATCAACGGTTTCCTGATGACGGCATGGACACTGGGCAAAGTAATCACCATCTGAGCACCGACGCCGCGCCGGCCTGGCAGCGCTGGATGCTGTTCGCGGCGCTGTTCGCACTGGGTCTTGGTTATGTAGCAGCATTCGCCTTCTTCCTCGAACACAGCGAGGACTTCATCGCCCGGCAGATGCGCATCGACGGCTACGAGCAGGCGCAGACGCATCCCCTGCGGCCCGGACAAACGCTGCGGTTCTGCACCGGCTGCAACGGCGTCGGCCACCTCGGTGCCGGCTGGTTTCCGCCACAGGGCGACGGCGCATGGTCGGCGAGTACCGACGCCGAGCTGTACCTGGTCGTCCCTGCGGGCAGGCAGACCACCATCGAGCTCGAGTTCTCGGCCTTCGTCGATCCCGGCATCGGCCACAACACCGTGGCCCTGACCAGCGCCGACGGCGCCGAGCTGGGACGCTGGCAGGTCACGCTTCCCGCCAACCCGCAGACGCAAAGGGTGACGCTGCCGGCCACCAACGGCGGCATGCCGATCACCCTGGTGCTGTCAGCCGCTGTCTGGCGCAATGAAATCCTGGCACGCGTCGGCCAGGACCCGCGTCGACGGGGCGTGCGGCTGATCCGGCTGTCGCTGGTCGAACCACTCGCCGACAGCAATCTGCCGTGACTGTTCATGCGACCTTGCATGTCGGCGGGTGAAAGCGGCATCCGATGCAGCCTCAGGGAGGGGTGATGGCGTCGACGGGAAGCCAACACCGGCTGCGCTAGTCTGCGCCCAGGCCTCGCCCAACCTCCCACGGAATCGCATTGCCCCATGGAACAGCCCAAAGACAGCGCCACCGACATCGATGTCGACATCCTGATCCTCGGCGGTGGCCTCGCCGGCCTGACCCTCGCCCTGCAACTGCGCGATCGCGAACCGGACCTCAGCGTCACCGTGCTGGAGCGTCGCCCGCATCCGGTGCGCGAGGCCGCGCACAAGGTCGGCGAGTCGTCGGTGGAGATCGGCGCGCACTATTTCGCCGACGTGCTCGGCTTGCGTGAGCACCTGGAGAACGACCAGGTACGCAAGTACGGCTTGCGCTACTTCTTCACCGATCGCGAATACGACGTGCAGGACTGCAGCGAGATGGGCGTCAGCCTGCTGCTGCCGACGCCGTCGTGGCAGATCGATCGTGGCCGGTTCGAGAACTTCCTTGGCGAACGCGCGGTCGCGCGCGGTGTCGATTTCCGCCATGGCGCGGTGGTCCGCAGCATCGACCTGTCGACCGATGGCACGGCGCACAGCGTCGGCTTCGAGCACGAGGGCGGCACCCACACGCTGCGTGCGCGCTGGGTGGTCGACGCGGCCGGACGTGCCGGCCTGATCAAGCGCAAGCTGGGACTCGCCGAGCCCAACGATCACGATGCCAACGCGGTGTGGTGGCGTGTGGAGGGCCGTATCGACCTCGATGCCTGGAGCAGCGAAGGCAACTGGCCGACACGGTTCCAGCCTGCCGAACGCTGGAAATCCACCAATCACATGTGCGGCCCCGGCTACTGGTTCTGGCTGATCCCGCTGGCGTCGAACACGCATTCGCTGGGCATCGTCTGCGACGCGAAGATGCATCCGCTGGACACGATGAACACCTTCGAGAAGGCGATGGACTGGGTGCGCAAACACCAACCACGCGCGGCCGAGGCGCTGGACAAACCCGAGCACACGCTGCAGGACTTCCTGTTCCTGCGCCACTTCTCGCACAGCTGCAAGCAGGTGTATTCCGGTGACCGCTGGGCACTGACCGGCGAGGCCGGCGTGTTCCTCGACCCGTTCTATTCGCCGGGCAGCGATTTCATCGGCATCAGCAATACCTACATCTGCGAGCTGATCCGCCGCGACCGCGAGGGCCAGCCGCTGGCGCCGTACGCGGATATCTACCAGCAGCTGTACTTCTCGTTCTACCAGAACACGCTGACCCTCTATCAGGACCAGTACCCGATCTTCGGCCATCCACAGGTGATGCCGATCAAGGTGTTGTGGGACTACGCCTACTACTGGTCGCTGCTGGCGCCGCTGTTCTTCAGCAAGCGTCAGGCCGCACTGCCGATGCTGTCACGGCTGCGGCCGTACTTCGAGGCCGGGCGGGCGTTGAATCTGGCGATGCAGGCATTGATGCGCGAATGGGGCCTGCGCGATGCCGCGCCGGAGCTGAAGCGGCCCGTTGCCTACAACCAGTACGAGGTCGAATGGTGCCGACGCATGAATGCTGCGCTCACCGACGAACTCGACGACCACGCCTACATCGCGCGCACGGCAGGCGATGTCGACGGCATGCGCCAGCTCGCGGCCGAAGTGCTGGCGCTCGCGCGCACATCGTTCCCGGACATCGACGACCACGGCCTGGATGCGCTGCTGGCCAAGCACGATATGCAGGCGCATCCGTCGATGCTGCCGCAGCACTGGTTCGCCGAGGAAGCGACCGCGTGACCGCGGCATTTATGTAAACGGTTTTTCTGTAGGAGTGGGGCTCGCCCCACTCCCTGCCGGGCAAGCCCGGCAGCTGCAGACGCCGCTTACCGATCTCGGGCCGCCCCCATAGCGGCCGTGCAAGGCTCTGGTTGGCATAGCGCGGCACATCCGGAGCTGTAGTGGCTGGAGGTACGAGTCTGCGCAGCCGATGCTACGGCCTGCGCGCCCAGAGCACGGCGACAAGGCACAGCGCGGCACCCTTCAACGCCTGCGCAGTAACGGTCGCACCTGGCTGCGCTCGCAGTCACCACGTCACATCAGCGATTTCCGAAAACTGTCGCGGATCGTGCCGCGACACAGGCGACAAGATTCCGCATGGGATCGCACTGAAACACGAAGCCCGGCAAAGGGCCGGGCTTCGTGTTGCGCCATCGCTGGCGCGGTGCTGATGTTGCGGTGGCTGAAGGCGGAGCGCGTCGCCGCAATCCGCTCCTCGCCATGCGCAGCCGGATCAGAAATCCATGCCGCCCATGCCGCCGCCATGGCTGTGGTCGTGACCACGGCGCAGTCTGGCTGCAGGTGGCGAAACCACCGACGATGTTGACGTCGCCCGGGTCGTTGACCTGCGCCGTGTAGCCGAGCGAGCGGTGATGCGCACGGCATCGAAGCCGAAGTTGGCGGCAACGGCGTTGACTACGGCCTGGATGGTGTTGTGGCTGCAGCCGGCGCTGGTGCCGACGGTGAAGATGGCGGCGCCAGCCGGCGCAACCGTGGCGAGCTGGTCGCGGCGGCCAGGATCAGCCGCGCGTGATGCCAGTGCTTGGGTTCATCGAGGTCTCCTTGTTGGACATCGGCGGGAAACCCCCGTGCCATCGGATTGGCGACAAGGTCGTCACGGCGGCCGGTCCACCCGTGGGCCGGCCAGGCACGGCTGACCGCCCGGTCAGGCCGAATCGCCCGCCGACCCGCCAGATGCGCAGGGGCCCCGCGGCAACAAGCCAGCGGCGCGCCGACGCCGGCGCGGCGCTGGCCGGTTTCAGTTCTGGTCGAAGCCGCTGCGGAAAATCAGCTCGGCCACCGAGCCGAACTCGTGTGCACCGATGTCGTAGGGCGTCGCCGTGCCACCTGGCGCCACGGGTCGCGCACCGCCGAAGACATCCACGGTCGGCAATTCCACGCCACCGCCCGCGGCATAGCGATTGATGGCCGGCGACCCCGCCGCAAGCCGGTAGTCGCCGGCGCCACCGTTGACGAAGCCGGGATCAGCCACCTCGTTGACGTTGAGCCCGCCGGTATTGAGCAGCCCATGGCCGCTGCCGACCACCAGATTGCGCCACAGGTAGCTGCCGGAGCCGTGCGCGGCGATCAGCAATTTTCCGGGCTGGTGGATGATGCTGTTCTGGCCAGTCATCCCCGGGAAGCTGCCGACCGGTCCGTGCAGGGTGATCAAGCGCGCGCCGGAGAAGCTGTTGCGTGCAACGGTGGTGTTGCGCAACCAGATCTCCGAGCCGGACAGCAGTCCGGCCTGACCACTGCTGTTGTGGCCGATGATGGCGTTGTCGGTCTCGAAGATGCCGGTGCCGCCGACGATGCTGTCATTGGGGGCGAGGTTGTCGACCATGTGGCCGCGGTAGAGGCGGAAGCGCGTGCGGCCGTTGTTGCCCTGGTTGAGCTGGTAGATGGTCCCCTGGTTGCCGCTGACGTTGCCCTCGAGGCGGTTGCAGCGCAGCGCCGCGGGGCACTGGGGCTGGTCGACATTGGCGGCAGCCATGGCGACATTGGTCTGCGCGATCGCACTGGGGCCGTTGCTCTGCAGGAAGAAGGCGCCGGCGTCGGTGGCGGTGTTGTCCTCGACGATGGTGTCGATCAGGTTGGCGCTCACCGAGGTGTAGACCATGCTGGAGGACGAGGTGCTGGCGAGGTAGAAGGCGCCGCCGATCGACGCGTCGTTGCGCACCACCTGCAGCGGGCGTGCCGGATCGCGGTTCTGGAACCACAGGTAGCGGGTGACGCCGGCGGTATTGATGAAGTGCACCGCGCCGCCCTGGTACTGGGCGAAGTTGTCGTCCATGAAGCCGAAGCCGGCCGGCGGGATGGCATCGATGAAGACATCGCTGTTGCGCGCGTGGATGGCGCCGCCGCCGTTGCCACCGGCATTGCCCTGGGCCCAGTTGCCGAGGAAGTAGCTGGTGCCCTCGCCCTCGATCAGCACGGTGGCGCCGTCGGCGAACAGGCCGCCGCCGCTGACGCTGGCGATGTTGCTGGTGAAGCCGACGCCATCCAGCATGACCGGCTTGGCGCCGGCCCAGATGCCGGCGCCGAAGCGTGCGCGGTTGCTGATGAGGTCGACATTGCGCAGGGTCAGGAAGCCGCTGCCGGAAGAATGGATGCCGCCGCCGCGCGGATTGGCATCGGTGGTGGCCTGACCGTCGCGGATGACCAGGTCCTGGAGGATGAGGTGGCCGCTGCCCGGATGCTGGATCACCGGACCCAGCGCGCCCGTGGTCTGCCCGGCCAGCGTCGACTTGCCGGCATGCACGGGCAGCGTGCAGGACACGAAGCCGCCCTGGATGAAGACATCACCGGCGTCGGCGATGATCACGTGCGTGGCCACGTAGGTGTGCAGGCTCATGCGGATGGTGTCGAGCCCCGGCGAGGCCGCAGCGGCGTTGATCGCCGCCTGCAGGCCGTTGTGGGTGCAGCCGGCCTCGCCGATCGGGCCAACGGTGAACACGGCTGCGCCGGCCGGGGCGGCCGCACCGGCGAGCAGCAGCAGGGCCGCCAGATGGCGAGCGGCGGTGGAACGGGAGCGGCGCGTGGCGGGCGTGGACATGGCGGTTTCCGTGGGCTGGCCGGGTCGGCAGTACGGGTAACGTCGCGACGTCGGAATTTGCGACAGCCGGCCGGCCCCGTCGCCGAATCCGCGCCGACCTCGGGCATCCGCCGCTGCCCTTCGACGCCACGCCGCAGGCGCGCCGTCGAAGGGCCCGGCGAAACGACCGGCGAAACGACCGGTCATGGCTCGAAGCCGTCAGCGAAGATGCGGTCGTCGAGGTCGAAGACCTCGAGGGTGATGCCGTCGAACCGGCCGGTGGCGGCGGAGCCATGGGTCGGGTTCGGCTCGTTCTCGACCACGATCAGGTGCACGTGCAGGGAGCTCTGGATCGTCCAGCCCTGCTCAGTCACTTGGATCGTGAGTTCACCCCCGAAAGCACGAAGCCCGGCACAGGGCCGGGCTTCGTGGACAGCTTGCTTCGGTAATCGTGGATCAGAAATCCATGCCGCCCATGCCGCCGCCATGACCGTGGTCGTGACCGCCGCCGGCCGCTTCCTTCTTCGGCGCTTCGGCAATCATCGCCTCGGTGGTGATCACCAGGCCGGCGATCGACGCGGCGTTCTGCAGCGCGCTGCGGGTCACCTTGGTCGGGTCCAGGATGCCCAGCTCGATCATGTCGCCGTAGTCACCGGTGGCCGCGTTGTAGCCGAAGTTGCCCTTGCCTTCGCGCACCTTGTTGACCACCACGCTCGGCTCGTCACCGGAGTTGGCGACGATCTCGCGCAGCGGCGCTTCCATGGCGCGCAGGGCGATGGCGATGCCGTGAGTCTGGTCTTCGTTGGCACCCTTCAGGCCTTCGATCGCCGCCTTGGCACGGATCAGGGCGACACCGCCGCCCGGCACCACGCCTTCTTCCACCGCCGCACGCGTGGCGTGCAGGGCGTCTTCGACGCGCGCCTTCTTTTCCTTCATCTCGACTTCGGTCGCGGCACCGACCTTGATCACCGCCACGCCGCCGGCCAGCTTGGCCACGCGCTCCTGCAGCTTCTCGCGGTCGTAGTCCGAGGAGGTCTCCTCGATCTGCGCCTTGATCTGGGCAATGCGCGACTCGATGCCCTTGGTCTCGCCGGCGCCGTCGATGATGGTGGTGTTTTCCTTGGTGATGACGATCTTCTTGGCCTGGCCCAGATCGGTCAGCGTGGCCTTCTCCAGTTGCAGGCCCACTTCCTCGGAAATCACTTGGCCGCCGGTCAGGATCGCCATGTCTTCCAGCATCGCCTTGCGACGATCGCCGAAGCCTGGCGCCTTGACGGCAGCGACCTTGACGATGCCACGGATGGTGTTGACCACCAGCGTCGCCAGGGCTTCGCCCTCGACTTCTTCGGCCACGATCAGCAGCGGCTTGCCCGCCTTGGCGACGCCTTCCAGCACCGGCAGCAGATCACGCACGTTGGAGATCTTCTTGTCGTGCAGCAGGATGTACGGGCTGTCCAGCTCGACGCTCATGTTCTGCTGGTTGTTGATGAAGTACGGCGACAGGTAGCCGCGATCGAACTGCATGCCTTCGACGACGTCCAGCTCGTTGTCCAGGCCCGAGCCTTCCTCGACCGTAATGACGCCTTCCTTGCCGACCTTCTTCATGGCATCGGCAATGATGTCGCCGATGTTGGAGTCGGAGTTGGCCGAAATGGTACCGACCTGGGCGATCGCCTTGTCGTCCGCCGTCGGCTTGGACTGGCTCTTGAGCTGCTCGACGGCGGCCTTGACGGCCTGATCGATACCGCGCTTGAGATCCATCGGGTTCATGCCCGCAGCCACGGCCTTCAGACCGTCGCGGACCAGCGCCTGCGCCAGCACCGTTGCGGTGGTGGTGCCGTCACCGGCGATGTCGGAGGTCTTGGAAGCGACTTCCTTGACCATCTGCGCGCCCATGTTCTCGAACTTGTCCTTCAGTTCGATTTCCTTGGCGACGGAGACGCCGTCCTTGGTGATGGTCGGGGCGCCGAAGCTCTTCTCGAGCACGACGTTACGGCCCTTCGGGCCCAGGGTGACCTTGACCGCGTCGGCCAGGATGTTGACACCGGCTAAAATGCGGGCGCGGGCGTCTTCGGAGAAACGAACTTCTTTGGCTGCCATTGCTTGGTTACCTCGAAAAAATGGGGTTGTTCAATGCGTGGGAAATCCGGCGAGCGATGCTCAGCCTTCGATGACCGCCATCACGTCTTCTTCGCGCATGACCAGCAACTCCTGGCCATCGACCTTGACCTCGGTGCCGCTGTACTTGCCGAACAGCACCTTGTCGCCGACCTGAATGTCGAGCGGACGCTTTTCGCCGTTCTCCAAAATCTTGCCGTTGCCGACCGCCAGGACTTCACCCTTGATCGGCTTCTCGGTGGCGCTGTCGGGAATCACGATGCCGCCGGCCGACTTGGACTGGCGCATCTTTCATGCTGCACGCCGCGCTATCTTTCTGCGGTAGGCGTGGCGTGGGACCGGTTGGCCTGCGACCGGATTGCTTGCCGGCGGCGAGGTTGGTGTCCTTTCCTTGGCGCGAATAGGATCCCGGAGGAGGCGCAGGCCGTTCAGCATCACAAGCACTGTGCCGCCTTCATGGCCGATGACAGCCAGCGGCAGCGGCAATTCGAAGAACAGCCCGCCAACGACGAGAACCGCCATGGCGCCCATGGCAAAAATCAGGTTCTGGCGGATGATCGTGGCTGTGCGGCGCGCCAGCCGGTGGGCGTCGGCCAGCCTGCTCATATCTTCCGAAAGCAGCGCCACGTCAGCGGCCTGGAGCGCAACGTCCGAACCGGCTGCTCCCATGGCGATGCCGACATCGGCGCGCGCGAGCGCCGCAGCGTCGTTGACGCCGTCGCCGACGAACGCCACCTTGCCTGTCGTCGCAAGTTCGCCCGCCATCCGGACCTTGTCCTCCGGTAGCATATCGGCGTGGATCTCTTGGGGCTTCAGCCCGAGTTCCTCGCCAATTCGTAAGGCGACGGGAAGGCGGTCGCCCGTCATCATGACGATCTTCTCCACACCGCCCTCACGCAACGCTGTGAGCGCCGGCCCGGAGGTCGAGCGCGCGATATCGGCGACGGTGACCGCGCCCAGCACCCGCGCATCCCGACCGGCATAGATGACTGTCTGCGCATCCTGCGCCAACGCCAGCAGCGCGGGGTGGTCGATGGACGCGCCCATCTGGGCGGCAAGGCGCGGGTTGCCTGCCCACAGAAACCCTTCGCTATCGCTGCCGACAATCCCCGCGCTGGGCCGCGTGGCCACATCCTTCACATCGATAGGCGTGACGCCGCGCGCGGCGGCCTCATGGCGGATAGCCGCGGCGCTATGATGCTCCGACTGGGCCTCAAGGCCGGCAAGCAGCGACAGGAAACCTTGCTCATCGCCATCAAGCGCCACCACTTTGTTCACGGACGCCTTGCCGGTCGTCAGCGTTCCGGTCTTGTCGAAAGCAAAGGTGTCGACAGCAGCAAGTGTTTCAAGCGCGGCTCCGCCCTTGAATAGCACTCCGCCGCGCGCGGCGGCCGACAGCGCCGACAGAATGGCGGCAGGCACCGAGATGACAATCGCGCACGGGCTTGCCGCCACCAGCAGCGTCGCGGAACGGTAAAGCGCTTCCTCCCAGCCGCGCCCCAGCCAGTAGAAGGCCGCGAAGGCAAGGACCGCGCCCACCATCACCGCAACCGTATAGCGCTGCCCGAACCAGGCGCTGAACCGTTCCGATGGGGCCTTTGCCGCCTGCGCCTCGGTGACCAGCGCGATCATGCGCGCCACCGTGCTTTCCGCGACTGACTTGGTCACGATCGCCTCAATCACGCCATCGATATTGACGGTCGCTTCAAATATCTGCGCGCCTGGCTCCTTTGCCACAGGCATGGATTCGCCGGTGATGTTGGCCTCATCGAGCGAGCCGCGCCCGCTAACGATCACCCCGTCGGCAGGAACGCGCGCGCCAGGACGCAGCACGACGATGTCGTCCACCTTCAGATCGGCAGCCGGAACCTCGAGGACCGTTCCGTCCGTTCCCTTGCGCAGGGCCGTCTCCGGACGCAGTGCCATCAGCGCCTCAATGGCCCGGCGGGCCCGGCCGAGCGCGCGTTCCTCCAACGTGGTCGAGATACTGAATAGCGTCAGCAGCACAGCGCCCTCGAAGGGTGCGCCGACTGCCGCCGCTGCGACCGCTGCAACGACCATCAACAGGTCGATATCGAGGATGCGCTCCTCCCATAAGGTGACGGCGGCCCGCCAGCCGGCGGGCAGGCCACCGGCGAGATAGACAAGAGAAAGGCCCGCGAGCGAGGCAGCACTGGCTGCATTCCCTTGGAGCGGCCAAAGCGCCAGAACGGCCAGAAGCATACCGATAACGGTCAGCGTCGTCAGAACCATCGAACGATCAAGGTCAAGCAGTTTCTTCACGGTATCTCCTGGGGAAGGGATACTTACTTGCCATCATTTTGGCCGACCCGCGAATGGGCTACCCCTCCCGCTGATCGGCAAGAGGGGTCAATAGATCGAAGCAGCAAGGCTGTTGGCCATACACAATGAGGGCTGCTCATGGCTTCGGCAGTGAAGAACTACCCTTCGCTCGTTTTGCCGTCGAAGTGTTCATGAGCTGCGTCGGCCTCGGCCTTGGTTGGATAAACGACACCATCGATATGCTCTGGAGGACTGTAGATCGTATAAAACTTCAACGGCTTGTCGCCAGTGTTCTTTACATTGTGCCGCGCGCCTGCGGGTACGATCATGGCCATATCGGACTTGATCTTGCTCACCGTCCCATCGATCCAGATTTCGCCCTTGCCCTTCTCAACGCGAAAGAACTGATCTCCGGCGTAGCGGGCGCGGCGCTCAGCCGCGCCGGCGACCGCCCGGCAGCATCCGCCGCAGGGTGTCGTCGCGGAACCAGAAGTGGTGCGCCAGCGCCGCGGCGGCGTGGACGCCGACCAGCAGGTAGCCGGCGTTCGACAGGCTCTCGTGGAGGTCCTTGATGCGATCGGCCAGGGCGTCGTCGGCGGCGACCAGCCCCGGCAGCTCCAGCCCCCAGAAGGGCACCACCTTGCCCGAGGCGCTCAGCAGCAGCCAGCCCAGCACCGGCATGGCCAGCAGCCAGGCGTAGATCAGCAGGTGCACCGCACGCGCGGCGAGGTGCTGCCAGCGCGGTGGCGGCGGCGTGATCGGCGGCGCCGGGCTTGCCCAGCGCGCCGCCAGGCGGACCAGGGTGAGCGCCAGCACGCTCAGGCCAAGCATGAAATGCCAGGTCTTGAGGGCCTCGCGGGGGTCGCTGCCGCGCGGATACAGCTCGCGCAGCTCGATGCTGGCGAACACCGCCACCACCAGCAACAGGGTCAGCCAGTGCAGGGCGATGCGCAACGGGTGGTAGCGGTCGCGGGACGAAGCGGCGGGGGCAGACATGGCGCGGTCGCGTATAGGAAGTTCAAACGCCCTTTTCGGGCAGTCTGCTGGGTAGGCGGCGGTCGCGCAAGCCCCGTTTTGGGCACGGATCGGACGTCTGTGAGTGGGATTTCGGCATCGCGGGGCCACGCAGCGGCGTTGTCAGCAGCCATGCTTCGCTGATTCCCGACAGCGGGCCGAGCGCCGCCCTGCGGATCGTGGCCGCATCGGCTCGGATTCCGGTTTCGCCGT
>JAMHVM010000061.1:0-72555 GCA_035911475.1 Lysobacterales bacterium
CGAATGCAGCCACCAGACCAGGAACACCGCGCCCAGCGACAGGAACAGGCCGCTGCCGCGGTGAAGGATCGACAAGGCCATCGACAAAGGCCATCGGTACACTTGCAGGTGCGGCGACAAAGGCCGTTCACGCATGGCTGTTTTTCTCCGTCCAGCAGGAAACGCACCGAACCGACCAGACGGCCCGGCGTCTCCCTCAAAAATCGATGCAGCGGCCGTTCTTTTCCCAGTCCCCGAACCGGGTCGGCTCTGGCCCCTTGCGTCCACCGATCTCCTTGGCCGGCAAATCGTCGCGCTGCCCTTCAGGTGCGTCGGGCGTGGCGTCTGCGGCGGGATCGGGATCGTGCATGATGGCCTTGAATAAGCTGCCAATAGCCTAATACTTGCGCGGACACCCCCGCAAGTTGTGCACTGCAATATGGCAGGAAATGAGTACGGATGAGCGCGCAAACAAGACTTGTTCGCAGTGAGCTGTTGCACTTGCACGGGCCCGATGCCGCCGCTTTCGCGCACGCGCAGTTCATGAATGACAGCCGTGAATTGAGCGACGGCGACGGCCAATGGAGCGGCTGGCTCACGCCCAAGGGACGGCTGGTCGCATTCTTTGCGCTGATCCGTCTCGCCGCCGACGAGTTCCTGCTCTGGCTGCCCGACGGCGGCGGCGACGCCTTGCGCGAACGCCTGCAACGGTTCGTGTTCCGCAGCAAGCTGTCACTGACGGTGCGCCACGATCTGCAGGCAGTTGCCGACTTCTACCCCGCAGACCACGCGCAATCACTACCCATCGACGCACCTGCTCATGCGCTGGCACGGTTCGACCCCGACCCGACCAACAACGCCCATCCGCGGAACCTGTTGATCACTGGCCCAGGTCACGACAGTCCCGTCGACGACGCCCTGGTCGCCCGTTGGCAACTGGCGGATCTGGCGCTGGGCGTTCCCTATATCGCCGCCGGTAGCGCTGCCAGCGAACAGTTCGTGCCGCAATGGCTGTCGCTGGAGCGACTGGAGGCGTACAGCGTGAAGAAGGGCTGCTACCCGGGCCAGGAGATCGTCGCACGCATGCACTTTCTCGGACAGAGCAAGCGCGCGGCGTTCAAGCTCGCCGGCTCGGGCACACCGCCGTCACCACTCGATCATGTCGTTGCCGAGGATGGCAGCGCCGTTGGCGACGTGGTCTGGTCGACACGCTCTGAAGCCGGATGGGCCGCACTGGCCGTCATGGCCGCCGATCGCGCCGATGCTGTGCTGTCCATCGACGGCGACAGCCGGCCGCTGCGCCGGCTTCCCGACTGAATCCCGTCAGACAGCGCCCGGCCGCCGCCCTTGTGCAGGTTCCTGGCAGTCCCCATAATCGTTCGCACACACGGGGGCGACATGGCTTCGACGGGGGTCGTGAAGTTGCCTGGTGCATGCCGAGGTCGTCACTCACCTCGTAAATCAAGTGGCAAACTTTTAGTTGCCAACGACGACAACTACGCACTGGCCGCTTAAGGCCTAAGCCCCGGACCCACTCGTGCCTGTGCCTGTGGAGTCCGGGTCACTGTCACAGGACCGCCCGCGACTGCCGCCTGTCGGTAGCGGGTTAAACAAAGCAGGCTGGCCCGCCGGTGCGCTTTGCGCGCCGTGTTGCCGGAGGGCGAGATCAAACGGCGCGCTAAGCATGTAGTACCGGGGATGGAGCACTTTCGGACGCGGGTTCGATTCCCGCCGCCTCCACCAATGACAAAAAACCCGGACTTGGTCCGGGTTTTTTGTGCATTATCGGTTTCGCCTGGCTCGACCCGAGGCATCGAATCAGCTCTCGACTGTCAGTTCAACTTGCGTCGACCGACATCGCCACAAATCCGAACAAAGGTGCAGCAAGAACATGAAAACCCGCGCAGCCGTAGCCTGGGAGGCTGGCAAGCCCCTGGAAGTGGAAGAGATCGACCTGGCCGGTCCGCAGGCCGGCGAGGTGCTGGTGCAGATCGTCGCCACCGGCGTCTGCCACACCGACGCCTTCACCCTGTCCGGCGCCGATCCCGAAGGCATCTTCCCGGCCGTGCTCGGTCATGAGGGCGGCGGCATCGTGGTCGAGGTCGGCCCCGGCGTCACCAGCGTGGCGGTCGGCGATCACGTGATTCCGCTGTACACGCCCGAATGCGGCGCCTGCAAGTTCTGCCTGTCGGGCAAGACCAACCTGTGCCAGGCGATCCGCGCCACCCAGGGCAAGGGCCTGATGCCGGACGGCACCTCGCGGTTCTCGAAGAACGGCAAGCCGATCTTCCACTACATGGGCACCAGCACCTTCTCCGAGTACACGGTGCTGCCGGAGATTGCCGTGGCCAAGATCGACAAGGCCGCGCCGCTGGACAAGGTCTGCCTGCTCGGCTGCGGCGTGACCACCGGCATCGGTGCCGTGCTGAACACGGCCAAGGTCGAACCCGGCGCCAGCGTGGCGGTGTTCGGCCTGGGCGGCATCGGCATGTCGGTGATCCAGGGCGCGGTGATGGCCAAGGCCGGCCGGATCATCGCCATCGATACCAACCCCGAGAAGTTCGTCATGGCCAAGGCGCTGGGCGCCACCGATTTCATCAATCCGAAGGATTATCCGGACAGCCCGATCCAGCAGGTGATCGTCGACCTGACCGACGGCGGTGTCGACTATTCCTTCGAGTGCATCGGCAACGTCAATGTCATGCGTTCGGCGCTGGAGTGCTGCCACAAGGGCTGGGGCGAGTCGATCATCATCGGCGTGGCCGGTGCTGGCCAGGAGATCGCGACGCGGCCGTTCCAGCTGGTGACCGGGCGGGTGTGGCGCGGCTCTGCCTTCGGCGGGGTCAAGGGCCGCAGCGAGCTGCCGGGCTATGTCCAGCGCTACATGAGCGGTGAGTACCAGATCGACCAGTTCATCAACGCCGAGCTGCCGCTGGACCAGATCAACCACGCCTTCGAGCTCATGCACGAGGGCAAGGTGATCCGGTCGATCATCCGCTACTGATCCACCATTCTCGAACGGCGCTGCCGGGAAGACCACGACCATGAGCCAACCGGATATCCGCATCGTCGAAGTCGGACCGCGAGACGGTCTGCAGAACGAGAAGGCCATCATCCCGGCTGCGACCAAGATCGCCCTGATCGATCGTCTGGCTGCGACCGGTCTGCACACCGTCGAAGCGACCAGTTTCGTCAGCCCGAAATGGGTGCCGCAGCTGGCTGACGGTGCCGAGGTCATGGCCGGCATCCACCGTCGTCCGGGGGTGAGCTATCCCGTGCTGGTGCCGAATCTGAAAGGTCTGGAGAACGCGCTCGATGCCGGTGCCGACGAGGTGGCCGTGTTCACCGCCGCATCGGAGGCGTTCAACCGGCGCAACATCAACGCATCCATCGACGAGTCGCTGGCGCGCTTCGAGCCGGTGATGGCGCTGGCCGCCGACCGTCGGGTCAAGGTCCGTGGTTATGTCTCGACCGTGCTGGGCTGCCCGTATCAGGGCGAGGTACCGGTGGCGGATGTGGTCCGTGTGTCCGCGCGTCTGCATGCCATGGGCTGCTACGAGATTTCCCTGGGCGACACCATCGGCGTGGGCACGCCAGCCAAGGCCGCGGCCATGCTGGCCGCGGTCGCCGGGGAAGTGCCGATCTCGGCGCTGGCGGTGCATTTCCATGACACCTATGGCCAGGCGCTGGCGAACATCCTCGCCTGCCTGTCCGTGGGCGTGACCGTCATCGACAGTTCGGTGGCCGGTCTGGGCGGCTGCCCCTATGCCAAAGGCGCGACCGGAAACGTCGCCAGCGAGGACGTCGCCTACCTGCTCCACGGTCAGGGGCTGACGACCGGGGTGGACCTGCCGGCGCTGGCCGAGGTCGGCGACTGGATATCCGGCGAACTGGGGCGTGCCAACGGCAGCCGAGCCGGCCGCGCCCTGCTTGCCAGGCTGCGCGACAGCGGCTGATTGACATTTACGAATCCGCTCGTACCATGACTCCAGCTTGAGTCTGGAGAACCCCATGGCCCGCCCGCGCGCGACCAAACCCACCGAGGCCGAACTGGCCATCCTGCAGGTTCTCTGGGAGCGCGGCAGTTCCACTGTCCGCGAAGTCCACGACACCCTCTACGGCCCCGACGACGCCGGTTACACCACGGCGCTGAAGCTGATGCAGATCATGCATGGCAAGGGGCTGGTCGTCCGCGACGAATCACAGCGCGCGCACACCTACCAGGCCGCCGTCAGCCAGAGCCATACGCAACGCCATTTCGTTTCCGACGTGGTCAGTCGTGTGTTCAACGGCTCGAGTTCGCAACTGGTCCTGCAGGCGCTGGGTTCGGCGCCACCGGCCACCGCCGAGGAACTGGCCGACATCCGTGCCCTGCTCGATCGCATCGAGCAACAGCAGGAGTCGTAAGCGCATGAATACCTCCATCCTGATCGAGATCGCGTCGACACTGGGCTGGACCCTGCTGCATTTCCTCTGGCAGGGCGCTCTGGTCGGTGTCTTCTACGCCTTGGCGCGGTACTGCCTGAAATCGGATCTGGGCCGGCACCGGGCCGCGATGTGCGGCCTGTTCGCTGCACTGGCGTTGCCGGTGATCACCTTCCACTCACTGTGGATCAATGCCTCAGCCGGTGCGGCGACGGGTATCAACCCGGTTGTCGGTGCACTGGCAACTGAAACGTTAGGCATGGAAACCGTCGACGCTGTTGCCCAGAGACTGGCATGGACTGCATGGCTGACTGCCCTGTGGCTGATCGGTGCGCTCCTCATCGCGTGCCGGCTCGTGCGCGACTGGCTGCAACTGCGACGCGTAATCCGCAACAGCCTGCCGGCGCCCGCGACCCTGATCGCCGTATTGGAACGCGAAATCGAACGCTTCGGCCTGCGCCGCCGCGTCGGTCTGCGCCTGACTGCCAGCTACAACACACCCGGTGTCTACGGCATCTTCAGGCCGGTGATCCTGATGCCAGTGGCGCTGCTGCTTAGATTACCCACCGATCAGGTCGAAGCCTTGATCGTGCACGAACTGGCGCATGTACGGCGACTGGACGCGCTCGGCAACCTGCTGGCAATCACCACTCGGACGCTGCTGTACTTCCATCCGGTGGTGCACTGGCTGGCTCACGATCTGGAACGCCTGCGCGAACGCCTGTGTGACGACCTCGTGCTGGAGCGTAAGGTCGACCGCGTCAATTACGCCCGTGCCCTCAGTTCGGCGGCACTGACTCAGAACATGACGCCAGCAGCGCTGTTGACCGCCACCGGCGGCGAACTCACCTCCCGCGTGCATCACATCCTCGGCATGGACGAACCGGTTTCGCCACAACGCAACCGGCTGGCGCCATTGTTGTTCGCGGTGACCACGATCGCCGTTTCCGTGCTGGGGCTGCACGGTATCTCGGGCTCGTTCAACGCCGCCGATGCTCGTCCGGAAATACGCGTGATCACCGGCCTGTTGGCGCCTTCGCTGCTTGGCAGTTCAGAGCCTCTGATCGCTTACGCACCAACTTTGGAAGCGCCGAAGCTGTTGGCGCGTGCGGCATCCGAGCGGGAAACGCCAATCGAGGTGATCACCGTCCATGATGTAGTTGCAAGCCCAACCCCGGCCGGGAGCGCGGAGGTCGCACCGAAGGCATTCGATGCCGACTCAGCTAGCGTGAGCGAATCATCGACCGCAGCACTCATCAAGCCAGTGGCGATGCCAGCTGCTGTCCAACAGGCGGCTGCGGACGATGTCTACGCGATAGCTGTAACCTCGCCACTTGACCAGCCGGAATCTTTTGCTGCGGACTTGTCAACGCATCAATCGACCTCTGAGCCTCTGCCACGGGCGACCCGGATCGTGCGTCCGCGGTATCCAACCTCCGCGCTTCGCTCGGAGCTGGAAGGAACCATTACCCTCAGCTTCCGTGTCAACTCAGACGGTCGGGCGAGTGCCATCGAAGTGGTCGACCCCGACCCCACGCTCAAGCGACTGGAAAGCACCGCGATTGCGGCCTTGGAACAGTGGCGATTCGAACATCCGCCATCAACCGCGGCGCGATATCAACAGGAGTTTTCCTTCAATCTGGGCGGTGGCGGTGTCCGTACCTGCAACACAGGCAGCCGGATATGCCGACTTCAGGGCCAATACAACCGATAGGTTGAGCTGCAAAGTCGGTCACGTGAGTCGCGGCGCGCGGACCACACTTGTCAAGCCATAACACGCCATCGCGAGTGCCTCGCGTACGGGCTTGTGAATCGTCGACGACCACCACCAATTCCCGCGACACTCGAACAGGCATCAATCGCTCTTGCGCGATTGTATTCTGATGTCTTGACTGACGTGCAGACGGGGCGAATCGCTCAGAGCAGTCACTGCATCCGTCCGTCGTCGCGAAGCACGTGGCGGCCCGCCATTCGGTTACCGCTGCTCTGTTCCGCAGGCACCGACAGCCGCCAGTGCTAACCTGCGCGTCCATGGCGGATACCTTCCTGTTCCACGACTACGAGACCTCGGGCACCGATCCGGCCCGCGACGGCGTGTTCCAGTTCGCCGCCATCCGTACCGACGCCGCTCTGAACGTCATCGACGAACCGTCGAACCTGGTCTGCCGGGTCATCGCGGATCGTCTGCCGCATCCCGAAGCCTGCCTGATCACCGGCATCACGCCGCAGAGGACCCTGGTCGACGGCCTGATCGAGGCGGAGTTCGCCGACCGCATCCACGCGCTGATGGCCCAGCCTGGCACCTGTTCGCTCGGCTACAACTCGATCCGCTTCGATGATGCCTTCACCCGGCACCTGCTCTGGCGCAACTTCCACGATCCCTATGCCCGCGAATGGAAGAACGGCAACTCGCGCTTCGACCTGATCGACCTGACCCGGCTTTGCTACGCATTGCGTCCGCAGGGGCTGCAATGGCCTTTGCGCGAGGACGGCAAGCCCAGCTTCCGGCTTGAACACATCGCGGCGGCGAACAAGTTCCAGCAGCAGCGTGCCCACGACGCCCTGAGCGATGTCCATGCCAGCATCGACCTGGCGCGCGCCATCCGCGGCTACCACCCGCGCCTGTGGCAATGGGCGCTGGGCCTGCGCAACAAGCGCCATGTCCAGGGCCTGCTCGACTGGAACGGCGGCACCGCGTTGCTGCACGCCTCGGAGAAGTTTCCGGCCGAACGTGGTTGCACCAGCCTGGTGCTGCCGGTCTGCCCGGATCCGAACAGCGACCAGGGCGTGCTGGTGGTGGATCTCATGGCTGATCCCGCCCTGCTGCTCGACCATGATGCCGACGAGCTGCGCGACCGACTGTTCACGCCGCGCGCCGACCTGCCCGAGGATATCGAGCGTCCGGCGATCAAGAGTGTCTTCGCCAACCGCTGTCCAATGCTGGCGCCGGTGGGCGTGCTTGAGGGCGTGGATACCGATCGCATCCAGCTCGACCGTGCGCGCTGTGAGCACCACCGGCAGGTCCTGCTCGACCACGGCGCCGAGCTGCGCCGCAAGTTGACGGAAACGATGCAGAATCCGGCGCAAAAGACAGCGCCCGAAGATCCGGAGCTGTCGCTGTACAGCGGCGGCTTCACCAGCACTGCCGAACGCGCCCGACTGGACAAAGCGCGCCGCACGCCGGCAGCGCAACGCGGTGATATCGACTTCGCCTTCGAGCAGGACAGGCACCGCGAGCTGCTGTTCCGTCAGCGCGCGCGCAACTGGGCGGATTCGCTGAGCGCGGACGAGCGCGAACGCTGGCGGTCATTCGTCGCCACCAGGCTGGAAGGAACCCACCCGCTGTCGCAGGACCGCAACGGCCCCTTCGGCCTGGAGCAGTTCCAGGCCCATATCGAGCAGCTGCGCCTTGAACGCCCGACTGGGCCCGACCATGCCCTGCTCGACCAGCTCACCGCCTGGGGTCAGCAACTCGCCCGCGACTGGCTGACTCCCTGATCACCGCCTCCCCGGACGCCTGGCGTTCCGGCCCGTTCCATCGACCTGCAACACTGCCATGAGCCATTTCAGCAAAGACCTCTTCAGCTTCCTGCGTGCATTGGCGCGCAACAACAATCGGGAGTGGTTCCAGTCCAACAAGCCCCGGTTCGAGGCGGCGCTGCGGGAGCCGGCGCTGGCTCTGATCACCGATCTGGCCGCGCCGCTGGCAGCGGTCAGCCCGCATTTCGTCGCCAGCCCGGCACGCTCCGGCGGCTCGCTGTTCCGCATCCATCGCGATACGCGCTTCGCCCGCGATGGCGAGCCCTACAAGACCTGGCTGGGCATCCGCCTGTATCACCAGCGTCGTCGTGACGTGCACGCGCCCTCGTTCTACCTCCATCTGCAGCCCGGCAACTGCTTCATTGCCGGTGGCCTGTGGCGACCGGAACCGCCGGTGCTCAAGCAGGTGCGCGAATTCATCGCCGACAATCCCGACGCCTGGCGCCGCGCCGTGCATGCACCGGCCTTCCGCCGCGACTTCGAACTCGGCGGCGACAGCCTGACCCGGCCACCCCGCGGATTTCCCGCCGATCACCCGCTGATCGACGACCTCAAGCGCAAGGATTTCATCGCCTGGCAGAACTTCGATGATGGCCAGGCCCTGAAGCCTGGCTTCGATCGTTTCCTGATCGCTCGGATCAAGCGACTGGCTCCGCTGGTCGACTACCTGTGCGTCGCGCTCGACTTGGACTTCTGATAGCGCGCCAAGGGCCGCTGTCTGGCCTCGATCATCTGCCCCCGGCAGCGCCGTGGCATCTGGCAACGTCAGGCATGCCAGCCGTCAGGATCATCGTTTCGCCGCAGCAGGCACTACAGGGTATTCCCTGATCGGGAATGTCCCGGATTGGCAGCTTCTTCCGGACATGGATACTGACCGCCAAGCCATCGTCATCCGATATCGAAGCGTGATCGGAATGGTGGCGGCGAATCGAAACAGGCACTGGCTGTTTCGGTGGCGCATCACCCAACGACTGGAAGGAGCACGATCATGTTGGACAGCATTCTTGGTGGTGGCGGTGGCGGCGGTTTGCTGGGCGGATTGTTCGGCAACGGCGGAATCCTCGGCGGACTGTTCGGTGGTGAAGGCGGCGGCCTGTTCGGCTTCCTCGGCAGCATCGTCGGCACCTTCTTCGGCGGCCCGATTGGCTCGGCCATCGGCGGCGCAATCGGCGGCGTGCTCGACGACGCGATCTTCAACTAGCGGGCGCAGTGACCGGCACGCCGGTCAAAAGCGGCAACAGCGCGGGAGCGGCTCCGGCGAACGGCAGCCGCTTTCACGCGTTGCGCTACGGATGCCGGTTAGGCTCGTACCCTACTGTCACCACCACCTCGGGAGTCCGGCTTGTCCATCAACCACGCGCCCGCTTTCCCCTTCAGCTACAACAACCCCGGTGTTTCCGCCGACGTCCGCCGCGAACTCGAGAATACGCTGGGCCAGCAGCACCAGGATGGCAGCCGACGTCTGCTGGACAGCCTGGCCGGTCGCGACATGCCGGCCGAATTCGAGCTGGTGATGTCCCCGTATGGACTGACCAGCACCGATATCGCCGACATCACCACCGGTTACTGGCTGGCCATGTGGTCCATCATCCACAACCAGCCGTTGCCGTTCGAGCAGCCCTCGGTGGCTGCACTGCGCGAACAGGTGGTAACCGTGCTGTCGAAACGCCCGGCGATCACCGAAGCCGACAATGACAGTCGCCAAGCCATCGGCGAGGCCATGGTGCACGAGACGGTGCTTGGGCTGGATATCCGGCAGCTGATGTGGGACGAAGGCTCGCCCGAAGACGTGCGCAACCTGAGCGAAAGCACCCACCAGAACATGCTGCGCCGCGATCTGGACCTGCAGTCCATGCGCCTGACCGACCAGGGATTCAAGCGTCGCTGACCGTGCGTTGCGATTGCCGGAACACCGCGGATTCCGCAACCCACCCGCCAGGCCTGCCGGATCTGAGCAAGGCGCGGCGTGCAAGAATCGCGGCTTGATCCTCCTTGCAGCAGAGGGCGCCAGATCATGGCTCATTCAACAGCACTGGTTTTCGCAGCCTTGACCGCCCTGGCCGGCTGCACCGGTGATCAGTCGCCCGGCGCGATCGCTTCCTCGGCGGTTCCGGAAACGAGGCAAGCGCCGCCGCCGATGCCTGGATCGGATCAGGACGCGCACGGTTGCAAGGCTTCGGCCGGCTACACCTGGTGCGCCCGCAGCAGCCGCTGCGAACGTCCCTGGGAACTGGCCGCCTCGAAGGACCTGGAAAATTCTCCGCAGGCGTTCAAGGACTGGTGCGACACGCCCGCCGACCAGGCCACCGACGGGTCGCGAAGCGATTGAGAGCCTGCATGGGCTCCGACACCGATGCCGCCATCGATTCAATGGACAGCGCTTCCGGCATTCCGGTCCTCAATCGCGTCTGCAGGCCGGCGACTGCCTAACCGCGCAGCGCACGGTGCGGCCAAATCTCGCAGCGATGATCAGGCCGTCGCAACAACGATCTGGCCGGGAACGCCGAAAGCTCGTTCCCGACCTCTCCTTCCGCGGCCCTATCGTCGATCCGACAACCGCCGGCGCTGCATCGCGCCGGCGGTCAGGCGGTCACCAGCGCCGCTGTCACCAGATGCGAACGCGATCCTCGGGAGCGATCCACAGCGGATCACCTTCGGTAACCTCGAACGCCTCGTACCAGGCGTCGATGTTGCGCATCGGCGCGAACGCGCGGATCTGCCCCGGCGAATGCGGTCCGTTCACCAGCTGCTGACGCAGCGCGTCGTCGCGCCACAGGATCCGCCACAGCTGTGACCAGCCCATGAAGAAGCGCTGCTCGCCGGTGAAGCCGTCGATCACACGCGCCTTGCCGCCATCCAGCGACCGTCGCCAGGCTTCGAAGGCGACAGTCAGTCCACCCAGATCGCCGATGTTCTCGCCCATGGAAACCCGGCCGTTGATGTGCAGGCCGGGCAACTGCTCGAACGCGTAGGCCTCGTACTGCGCGCCGAGCTTGGCCGCCTGGGCCTCGAACTTGGCCGCATCGTCGGCCGTCCACCAGTCACGCAGCACGCCGGCGCCATCGGACTTGCGCCCCTGGTCGTCGAAACCGTGGATGATCTCGTGGCCGATCACCCCGCCGATCGCCCCGTAGTTGACCGCTGGATCCGCGGACGGATCGAAGAATGGCGGCTGCAGGATTCCGGCCGGGAACACGATCTCGTTCTTCACCGGGTTGTAATAGGCGTTGACCGTCTGCGGGGTCATGCTCCACTCGGCCTTGTCCACCGGCTTGCCGATGCGCTGGCGACGATCATCCCAGAAGAAGCGGCTGATGCTCAGCGCATTGCCGACCAGATCGTCGTTGCTCACCGTCAGTGCACTGTAGTCGCGCCACTTGTCGGGATAGCCGATCTTCAGGCCGAAGTTGCGCAGCTTAGCCTGCGCCTCGGCCTTGGTTTTCGGGCCCATCCACGCCAGTGCGTCCAGACGTGCACCCATGGCGATCTTCACGTTCGCCACCAGCGCATCCATCTTGGCCTTGGCATCGGGCGGGAAGTACAGCTTGACGTAGTCGCGGCCGATAGCCTCGCCCATGCCCTGCTCGACGAATTCCACCGCCCGCTTCCAGCGCTCGCGCTGTTCGGGCTGACCGGACAGGAACTTGTTGCGGAACTCGAAGTGGGCATCGACGAAGGCACGCGACAGCAGTGGCGCCGCGTTGTCGGTAGTGTGGAAGGCCTGCCATGCCTGCAGCGTGGCGATGTCGGTCTCGGCAAAGATCGTCGCCAGCTTGGGAATGGCGGTGTTCTGTGCCACGATCGCACGCTCGGCGTGATCGACGCCGCTGGCCTGGAAATACACCCGCCATGGGAAGCCCGGCGCGGTGTCGCCGAAATCGGCCAGCGCCACGGGGTTGTAGGTCTTGTCGCGATCGCGGCTTTCGGCACGGGTCCAGTGCGCCCGGGCGATGTTCGTCTCCATCGCCACCACGGTGGCGGCACTGGCCTCGGGTTCCGGCCAGTCGGCCAGGGTCAGCATCTGCGCGACATAGGCCTGGTAGCGCTCGCGTTGCGGCGCGAACTTCTCGTCCAAGTACAACTCGCGGTCGCTCAAACCGAGGCCGGACTGACGCATGCTCAGGGCATAGCGATCCGGATCGCGCTGGTCGTCCATGACCATCAGGCCGAAGAAGCTGCCATCCATGCCTTCGCGCGAACCCATCAGGCGCGCCACACCTTCGCGGTCATCGGCGGCGCGGATCTGCGCGAGCAGCGGATCCAGTGGCTTGCGCCCCAGCGCTTCCACCGCCGCCTCGTTCATGAAACTGTTGTACAGGCCGGCGATCTTCGCGCTGTCGCCACCGGTCGCCGGATCGCCCAATGGATAGCCCTCGACCAGCGCACGCACGCGCGCCTGCGACAGGTCGCGCAACACCGCGAACGATCCGTAGTTGGACTTGTCGGCGGGAATCTGCGTGGTCTTCGCCCAGTTGCCGCTGACGTAGGCGAAGAAGTCCTCACCCGGCTTCACCGACCGGTCCATGCCAGCGGTGTCGATGCCCCAGGTGCCGAAGCGGGGTGCAGCCACCATCTCGCTGGTCGCGCTGTCGCGCGCGGTGATGTCGTCGTCGAGCAGGCTCCGAGACAGGCAGGCATCATCCAGACAATGGTGGTCCGAATGCGCCAGCGTCGAACCGACTGACCCCAGTGCCAGCAGGGTCGCGGTAAAAACAAGATGTCGTTTCAAGAGGTTACTCCGGCTTGTTGCAATGTTGACCGGAAAGCGTAGCAGCGGCTTGAGGACGAACTAAGGATAGTGCGGGTGGCCGTCTGGGGATGGCCACGCACCGATCAAAGCCTCTGCCCTATGTCAATACGCATGGCAGCAAACCGGGCGAAGCTTTGGGAAGCAACCTCAACGATGCTCTCCGTTCGCATAGTCACCGGCAGCAACCGTTCATGGCCAACTTCCGAGGCGTACGGTCATTGCCAATTCGTTATGTGAAGGGCAGGATGGGCTTCGATGATTCCGGGTGTTGGGGCACCTTGATTCCAGTTCGATTCCGTCAGGGTACAGCCCATGGATTCATCGCTCATGGGTAAGAGAGGATGACGTGTCGTCAGACATTCGGGACCAACTGCTCAGAGATCTCTACGGATCGTTTTCCGAGGACGTCCGGCTGGAAGAGTCCCTTGTCGCCATCGCCCCACTGCTCAAGTCCCATGTCATTGGATTGCACACGGAGGACTTTGGTGCGACCAGGGCCCAGGTATTGATCAAGGGCGTATTAGATGCGAACGATGTTCTTGAACACAGCCGCTGGTACGCGGAACGCCATCTGGAAGAAAACCTGTGGATACGCCGCAGCATAGACGGCTACCTGCGACAAGGCTTTCAGCATACGGACGCCGTAGCAACGGACGCAGAGCTGCTGGCTTCGACGTACTACCAGCGATGCCTCAAGCCCCTGGACATCCGGCATGGTGTCGGCATCTGTCTGTGGAGCGACCGCAAGGATAGCTTCGTCGTAACGACCATCAATCGTCGAGCCAGTGTCGGCCCGATAGACAAGGACGATATCGCGCTGATCCGGTGGCTTCGGCCACACCTCGTCAATCTGTATGCAATCTACCGTCGTCTGGCACGACTGGAGACTGCCGTCGGATCGCTACGCGCCAGCCTCGACCGGCTGCCCATCGGAGTGCTCGTCATGGACGCCGACGGTCGGATTCTGGAATGCAATTCGGCCGCGAGCGTCATTCTTGAATCCCCGGCGGGGATTGCACGCTCGGTGGAATCGAAGCTGACCATCCAGAATCGACTCAACCAGCAGCAACTGCGTACGGCCTTGAATCGGCTGTCCACCGATCCAGCACCGTCGCCGGAGACGGTTTTCATCGCCCCTTCCCCGGATCGCACGCTTGGCGGACTGGTGCTACACCTGTGCGCGCTTCCCGGCGCGGTCGCCGGCCTGCTGGCTCGACGCGCGAACATACTCGGTTTCCTGTACGACATCGGCCAATTCCAGGCCGACAAGGCCCGCCAGCAGATGCTGCGGGCCATCTTCGGGTTGACCACCAACGAGGCACGCGTCGCCTTGTTGATCAGGGAATACGCCGATATCGAACAGGTGGCTGCCCGGATGGGCGTGGCGATCAGCACGGTCCGCACGCATCTCAAGCACGCGTTCCAGAAGACCTGCACCCGGCGGCAATCCGAACTGGCACTGCTGGTGGATCGTTTGATCTGGATCGCGCCACGCTGAACATGTGATTCGCCAGCTCTCACCTCCATCCATGGCCGGATCGACTTTGGACCAAATCTACTTCAAATGGGGGAGGTTCGGCGAGCCTGTGTCCCGTAGCGTGCGAGGTACGCGGGTTTCGCTGATCGGACACTGGATGACAAAGATGAATCTAATGAGATCACTTCTCGCAGGCATCGCCATCGCGCTCAGCTGTGGTCAGGCGGTAGCAGCCGACTGCAACGGCTCGAACTATTGTGCTGGGCCTGCATTCGTAGTGTTCTTTGATAGCAGACTGTCTGATGATCACAACCAAGTTCTGTTTCGGCTTGAAGGAGAGATCAATGTTTCATGCACCTACATCTACAACCGGGATCGTTGGTTTTCTGTAAGGAAGGACCATCCCCACTATGACCATATCGTTTCGATACTGACGATATCCGTTGCCACTCGACGGTGGGTAGGCGTAGGCCTGCCAACCTCTGGCGCGTGCGAAGCGCTCTACGTAGGCCTGTACTGATCCCCTCGTGATCGGACTGCCTACAATGTCGCCAAGCGCTGTGGTTTTCATTCCCCTATTCGCCGGCTCTGTTAGCTTCATCGGAAACGAGGCACTCGCGGAAACGCCGGAACCATCGATCGCCTACTCGACGGTGATCAAATACACCGCAACCCAGTCTGGGCGGTCGACAGAGGCGATCGAGCGCGAGACGAACTTTGGCGCCTCAGCATCCATCGATGGACGAACCATCACGATCGGCCGCAGTAGCACCCATAGGGTTGTCTACATCGACGACAAGATCGATCTAGTCAGCCATTCCCGTGACTCCGGTGAAAGCTGGACCAGGTGGGAGTCTGCACCGAACGGAAGCTGCGGAGTTGACCTGTCCAAAGCAGAACGTCTGGACCATGTTGACACACCGCCACCCATGAGGGCGCTCATGGGATCATCGGGCAGGGCACGCATCGACATCCTCCCACTCTACACGCAGGCACTCTCCGACGCGGTCGGGGGCCCTGCCGCGATCCGTGCTCGAATGAATGCCGCTTTCGCATACCTCAACGCCAGTCTCGAGAACTCCGGGATCAATGCGCATGTGGTTCCTCTACGTCCGATCTTGGTGAGCTATAAAGAAGGGCCAGTCGAAAATCAGCTAGTAGGGTCACTTAATTGGCTGTATGCGAACGCCGGACCATTTCGTGACGAGCGGCTCGCCGATTTGGTGCATCTATTCCAGCACGGACCATTCCCATCTTCAGGAACCTACGTTGCTGGGAGGGCGACCATGTTCAACGGCAATAGTGGCGCTTACGGGGGCGTGACCGCCAACATTGCATATGATCTTTCAACGTTCGCCCATGAAATTGGTCACAACCTCTCCGCAGGACACTCCGTCGAGAATGGTTGTGGCTCCTTTCCCGATTCATGTGGGCACCATGGGTGGCCGTATCGGGATTTCATGACGTACTTCAGCGCATGCTCGGGATGCGTCGAGATCAACCTCTTCTCGTCTCCAGGTCGGACTTATCCAAACGGATCGCCGGCGGGTACCTCGGCCCACAATAATGCACGCGGTGTCGGATTAGCCTCCCCGATTGTCGAGCAGTTTCGAGTGTATACCGGCCCACCACTGGTAAATGTCGATCCAGCCACCCTGCTATCAATGATTAACCGCCCACGCAACGACGTAGTCTTCCGCGACGGATTCGACACGCCATAGATGCAGCTACCGGATGCCGGGTGATCATAGGGCATAAAAATTAGCATCGTATCGCTGTCGTTCCCGCAATGAGTGAATCTATCGATAGTAGAAACGCGGTTTTTCCGGGCCCTGTCCAAGCGTCGATGTCACGAACGATCAGACACGATGGAGATATGGATATCATTTGCAAGCCCACGAATGCGATTGCAAGCGTAAGCTCCCCCGGCAAACGATCAGCATCATGCTCTTTGCACTTGCGACGAAGCCAAAGGCATGGGTATTGAAAGCAGCGACGTTCGTGTCGAACTCATCAGACATGAAATAAGCCATGGCGACTCGCCACAGCCGCCATTCGACTCAAGCATCGGGGAAGGCGAACGCGAGCGTGTCGCGGATATCGTCGCTGCCCAACAAGACCATCAAAAGGCGATCGACACCCAGCGCGACGCCGCTGCAGGCGGGCAGTCCGGGAGACTCCATCACGCCGATCAAGCGGCGGTCCCAGGGCAAGGGCTCCTTGCCGGAGCGCTCGCGTGCCTGGTTGTCGGCCATGAAGCGACCGCGCTGTTCGCCGGCATCAGCCAGTTCGTGGAAGCCGTTGGCCAGTTCCAGCCTGCCCAGATACAGCTCGAAGCGTTCGGCTACCGGCTGGCCGTCGCCATCCTTGACCACACGGGCCAGCGCCGCCTGACTAGGCGGGTAGCCGTGCACGAAGGTCAGCGCATGCTCCGGCAGCGACGGCTCGATGCGATGGGTGACCAGCACATCGAGCATGCCGTCGCGATCGAGGCGGCCGGCATCGACCCAGAATTGCGACACCTGGCGGCGCAGATCGTCATCCGAAGCAGTCAAAGGATCCAGCCCCGCATGACGGCGGAACAGCTCGCGATAGCTGACGGTTTCGCGCTCGCCCGGACCGCGCCCGCTGAAGAGGAAAGCGGTACGCACCAACGCCTCGACCTCGGCCATCAATTGCTGCGGCGTCCAGCCGACCCGGTACCACTCCAGCAGGGTGAACTCGGGGTTGTGCCGGCGACCGAACTCGCCGTTGCGGAACACGCGCCCCAGTTCGTAGCAGTCACCAATGCCCTCGGCGAGCAGGCGCTTGTGCCAGAACTCGGGTGAAGTGCGGAGAAAACGTCGGCGCGGACCACCGGAGTTGGGCCCGGTGTATTCCGTATCGAAGCTGTCGAGATTGATGTCGGTGCTGGCTGCCTGGCCCAGCAGCGGTGTGTCCACTTCCAGCACCGCGCGCTCGGCAAAGAAGGCGCGGATCAGCGCATAGAGCTTGGCGCGCAGCGACAGCGCGCGATGACGAGCCTCATCCATGGAAACCTCCGAAAAACCACTGTGCAACCGACTGAGGGCGCCCGACGGTGCTCGAAATGCTCATGTATCGCGACATTCACTCCGCCGCCTGCGCGCTGGCTGCCATCGCCATCTGCCCGCTCATCAGGTTTTTCACGGGCCTGCATGTTCGGCCAGCCTGGCCAGGAAGGCGGCCTCATCGAGCACGGGCACGCCAAGCTCCTGCGCCTTGTCCAGCTTGGAACCGGCGGACTCGCCGGCAACCACGAAGCTGGTCTTCTTAGACACGCTGCCGGCGACCTTGGCACCCAGAGCCTCCAGCTTCGACTTGGCCTCGTCACGGCCCATGCCGGCGAGGGTTCCGGTCAGCACCACGGTCTGACCGGCCAGTGGCAGCGCTGGTCGTTCGCTGCTGCCTTCCGGCAGCCGATCGCGCAAGGCCTGGATCTGCGCTTGCGCCGCCACCAGCCTGGTCAGCCAGTTCACTTCCGCTCGAAGGTCGTCGCGGACGATCTCCAGCTTGGCCGATGGCGTCGCGGAACGATCGGCAACGGCGACCAGGTCATCGGCGAGCAACTCATCCAGCGAAGCGACCGCGGCGCCGATCGCCTTCAGCGATTCGTCGCCGACACCGCGGAACAGCTCGTCGCCGGCTTCGGTCCTGGACAGTCGTTTGCTGTTCACCAGCAGCGCGCCGAGGTCCAGCTGCGTCACGAAGCCGGGATCCGGCGCGGTTTCGTCGGCCAGCACAACGCCACCAGCGAACAACGCCTCGATGACTTCGCGGTTGTGTGCCTGGGCGAAGAAGGTCGATACCGAATCGGCCACCTTGGGACCGATGTCCGGCGCCGCCAGCAGCAACAGCGCGTCGGCGTCGGCGATGGCCTGGAAGCTGCCGAAGGCACGCGCCAGCGACTTGGCCGTCTCCTCGCCGATCTGCAGGATGCCCAATGCGAACAGGAAACGCGCCAGCCGTGCCTGACGCGTGGCGTCGATGGCGCCGATCAGGTTCTGGGCCCATTTGCTGGCAACCTTGCCCTGCTTCACCGTTTCCGGAACGGTGCCGTCGCGCTGGTCGACCCGACGCTTCATCTCGACCAGATCGTCCACCGTGAGGGCGTACAGATCGGCCGGCGACTTCAGGAAATCGAACTCGACCAGACCATCGATCAGACGCTCGCCGAGACCATCGATATCCATGGCCCGACGCGAGGCGAAGTGGAACAGCGCCTCCTTGCGCTGGGCGGCACAGTACAGGCCGCCCGAGCAGCGCCAGACCGCCTCACCGTCGGGACGCAAGAGCTCGGAATCGCAGACCGGACAGACCGTCGGCATCAACCAGGGTTGAGTGCCTTCGCGACGCTGTTCCAGCACCACCTGCACCACCTCGGGAATCACGTCGCCAGCCCGACGAACGATCACCGTGTCGCCGATGCGCGCATCCAGGCGCTCGATCTGGTCGGCGTTGTGCAGCGTGGCGTTGGTCACGGTGACACCGGCCACATGCACCGGCCTGAGTCGCGCAGTCGGTGTGGCGGCACCGGTGCGGCCGATGCGGATGTCGATGGCCTCGAGCACCGTGCTTTCTTCCTGGGCCGGAAACTTCTGCGCCAGTGCCCAGCGCGGTGCGCGGGAAACGAATCCCATGACGCGCTGCTGATCGTAGTTGTCCAACTTGAACACCACACCGTCGATATCGAACGGCAGCGCGTCCCGCTTGCCGCCGATATGGCGGTAGTAGGCGATCAGGCCATCCAGCCCGTAGGCAACCGCGATGTCCGTGCAGATCGGGAAACCCCAGTCGCGCAGTTTCAGCATGGTCTGCGAGTGCGTCTCCGGCAGTTCGCCGCCCTCGACCACCCCCACGCTGTAGGCGTAGAACGACAGTGGCCGCGAAGCAGTCACCGACGGATCAAGCTGGCGCAACGATCCGGCGGCGCCATTGCGCGGATTGGCCAGGGTGCGCTCACCTTTGGCCAGCGCCCGTTGGTTGAAGGCCAGGAAATCGGTGCGACGCATATAGACCTCGCCGCGCACCTCCAGCACCGCCGGCCAGCCCTCGCCACGCAGGCGCAAGGGAATCGCCTTGACGGTGCGCAGGTTGGCGGTCACGTCCTCGCCGGTTTCACCATCGCCGCGGGTGGCGCCGCGCACAAACTGCCCGTTCTCATAGCGCAGGCTGATCGCCAGCCCGTCCAGTTTCGGTTCGGCGGCGAACTCCGGGTTCTCGATGTCCAGTGCCTTCTCGATCCGGCGCACGAAATCGGCCAGCTCGCGGAAGCGCTGATGATCTTCATCCTGTTCGATGTCCTCGAAGCCGTTGCTCAGCGACAGCATCGGCTGTTCATGTGTGACTTGGGCAAAACGCCCATCCGGTCGCGCGCCAACCTTGCGCGTGGGCGAATCCGTGCTGGCCAGTTGCGGATGCGCCGTCTCCAGCGCCTCCAGCTCGCGCATCAGGCGGTCGTATTCGCTATCCGGAATACTCGGCGCATCCAGCACGTGGTAGCGGTAGTTGTGCTCTTCGATCTGGTCCCTGAGGGCTTTCCAGCGCGCATCGGCATTGTGGGATTCGAGCGGTTCCATACGAGCAGGACTTCAGGGAAGTGGGGGCATTCTGGCGGAGGTTAGGCAGACGCATTCCGCAAAGCGGTAGGCCATGTCACTCCCGCGCGAGAATCCGCGTAAGCACATCCGGAGTCCACACCGAACCAGTTGGGAGGAATGCGATGAATGCCGAGTTTAGTCGAACCCGACCTGCCTGCATGGGCGCCGTGCGATGGCTTCTCACCCTGGCGTTCCCTGCCCTCCTTTCAACAGCGTTCGCTGGCCCGCTCGACCGGGATCCGTTCCTGCCGGACGTGACCTACCAGAACGGGCAATTCGCCACCTTCGGCTACGGCGCAGACCTGACCCGGGAGGCCGGCAACGGCGCGCCCCGGATTGCCGCCCTGAGCAATGGCGGCATGGTGGTCGCCAACACGGTGGCGTCGCCAAACAGCGCGCGCCGTGACGGGGTCGGGATCGCCGTGTTCGACGCCGACGGCGATCTGATCGTTGACGATGTCCAGTTCTACCCGACACCTGGTCCGGGCATCAGCGTTTTCAGCGTGTCCGACGTCGAGGTACTGGGCAACACGGTCTACGTTCTTGTTAACCACTCCACCAACGTGGAATCGCCATTTCTTGCCGCTTGGTCGCTGTCCGGCCAATACCTTGGCCGCAGCCTGATGGTTCTCGGTCAACCAGAGCGGCTCCGGCCTGCTGTCGGCCTCGTAGCTCAGCCGGACCCAGGCAACTACCTGTTCGTGGTTGGCAACGCCGGATTTTCCGATGGCGATGACTTTTGGAGCGAGTTGGTGCGGTGGGACATATATGCTGCCAATGTGGGCGAAGTCGGCGAGTTTCAGGGTGTTGCCATGTCTCTCCCAGGATGCGGCCCTGACGACAGCTGCATCGCTACCGGGCTGGCGCAGGCAAGGCTGCCAGGCGCGGCCTATGGCCTGAACCGCTACTACCTGGCGGTAAACACCCTTGTCGATGGCTCACTGGATCGCAGCCCGGTCCTGTTTCGACTGTATGGGCTGGAACTGCAACCTGATCCGTCCTGGGCACAGCTGCGCGTTGATTTCGATGACGGACAGCTGCGCTATGCCCGGGCAGGAGCCATGGCGCTGGACTCGACGCTGGCCACCGACACGGTATATCTCACTGCGTCGGTGACCACATGCCGCAGTGTCGTGGGGGTGGCCAAGATCGGGCACTTCGGTGGCACGGTCACGTCGACACGCTTGTTCGGCGGCGACGATCCGCCAGTGCCCTGCGCAAGCTCCCTGCGTGAAGACTTTCCCGGCCCCGCCGGTTTCGCGAATGGCCGGCTGTTGATTGCCGGAACGACGCGACCCATCCCCGACAACTTCTATCGACAGGACGGCTTTCTGGCCGTGCTTGACCGGGAGCTGCACCTGCGTGAGTTCCGCCCGATCACCTTTCCCTTGCAGGGCCCGCGGCAAAGGGAGACCCTGATCTCCGGTGCGATCGCTTCATCCGATGGCAAACTTCGCGTGGCCGGCGCAGCGAGCTTCTCCCAGAACGAAGCCGACCCGGCTCTGCGAGGAAAAGCGGAAACCATCCATGGCCGATTCGGTCCGGACCGCGTGTTCGGCAGCGGCTTCCAACTCCTGCCCAACCCTTAGCCATTCTCCACGGCCGCCGCGCGCGATCGTCGGCTGGTCTTCAGCCGACAATCCGGTTTTGCAAGTCGGCGTGAAGCGGCGCAGTGGCGGCAGCCAGCACGGTGGTGGTGTCGAAGCCAACTGGCGCGCCGCGCAGGTCGGTGAACACGCCGCCAGCCTCGGTGACGATCAGGCACAGGGCGGCGATGTCGAGGATATTGACGTCGGACTCGATCACCGCGTCTACAGCGCCGCGGGCCAGCAGGTGATAGTGCAGATAGTCGCCATAGCCACGGATGCGCCAGGCACTGCCGACGATGCCGGCTAGCGCCGACCAGCCGGCCGGATCGGCCGCCAGCGTCTTCAGGTTGCCGGTGGACACGGCTGCCGCGAAAAGATCTCGCGTCGGCAGGCAACGAACCGGCTCACCGTCGATGAAGGCGCCCTGCCCGCGCACCGCCCAGGCGCTCTCGCCGGTAATCGGCACATGCGACACCGCGACCATCGGTCGGCCGTCGCGCCACAGCGCGATCTGGGTGGAGAACACCGGGCTGCCGCGGACGAAGCTCTTGGTGCCGTCGAGCGGATCAACCAGCCATTGCCAGCCATCATCACGACGCTCGCCACCGTACTCTTCACCCCAGATCGCGTGGTCCGGGAAGGCGCGTTCGATGTGTTCGCGGATCACCCGTTCGGCGGCGCGATCGGCCTCGGTCACCGGCGAATCGTCGGCCTTGCCGTCGACGCGCAATGCGGCGTCACGAAAAAAGGGCTTGATCTGTTCTGCTGCCGCCAGGGCCGCCGCGCGTGCCACCTGCAGCGCACGTTCCGGCACCATCGCATCATTCATCGCGAGGAACCTTCCGGTTCCGGCCGGTTCTTCAGCGCGCCCTCGACGATCAGCAGGGAACCGCCATCCGGCAGCGACTGGCCGACGTAATACAGCACTTCGGTCACCGGATCGCCGGGATCACGCGACTGCAGGATGACTTCGGCGCGGTAACTCAGCCCGTTCAACTCGAACTGGCCATCGACCGCCAGCGGGCCGGCTTCGTCTTCGACCTCACCCAACACCACGCCGGGGGCAGCGCTGGCAAAGTGCGCGTGGATCGGTCCGAATCGCGCCTGCGCCGAACCGGTGACTCCGGCATCGGTCCAGCGCGCGCGACCACGCGCGTCCTCGATGATGCGTCCGCGCATGCGCAGCTGATCCAGCTCGACGTTGACCGTCCCCAGGAAGTTCAAGGCCGGAATGTCCAGCACCGGCTGCATCAGCATCGCCGGCAGTTCCATGGCCATGTTCTCGACCCGCAGGATGCCGTCGCGCTCGCGCGTGGTCCGACCCGAGGCCGACCAGACCGCGTCCTTCAGCGCCCAGCTCAGCCCAAGCTCGCGCCGGAACAGATCGCTCCAGTGCACCCGCCATTCGAAGCTGCCCAGCGGGAATCCATTGATGCTGACCTGCCCGGCCCGTCCGCTGCCGACGGTACCGGTGATGTCGGAGAGCTGGATCGAGGCGTCCAGCCGAGGTGCCAGGTGGCGATACAGGAACGAGGCCGGCGTGAACGCCACAGCAGCGATCGCCAGCAAGGCCAGTATCACGATCAGGATCAGCAGGCGTTTCAGCCAGCGCAGCAGAATCATCACGGATCCTCGATCAGCATCTGGATATCGGCCTGGCCGGCGTACTCGGTGCGGCTGGCGGCGAATTCGGCGACACGAACACCCTGCTCCGTCGACAGGCGTTCCAGCCATTCGACGACCTGGTCGAACGGCACCGCCTCCAGGCGGGCGCGGACACGACGCTCGCCGGCCGGCTCGATGCGCTTCAGCGACGGACCCAGACCCAGTTCGCGCAAATCGGCATCAACCAGCGCCAGCAGCGAGCGTCCGGATCGGCGGCGCGCCGCATCGTCGCTGCTGACGGTGTTGATCACTGCGCCGGACCCTCGGGCGACGGTCGCCCGCATCAACTGCAGATCGGCCGCCAGGCGACCATTGCCTTCGTGCAAGGCGGCGCGCGCGTCGGCCATCGGCTTGTATGCGAATGCCCACAGCAACATCAGCAGCGCGGCCAGCCCACCCGCCGCCAGCACCTGCCGCTCGCGCGGCTCGCGACCCGACCACCAGACCCGCAACGCGTTCATTGGCCGGCTCCGCGCAAACGCAGCCTTCCGCGCACACCGTCGTCGCCGGGATCGACGCCGGTCAGTTCCACCAGCAGACCGCTGCTGCCGAGTGACTCGCGCAAGGCATCGAGACCGGCCACATCGGCCGCACCGACCTCCAGCTCCAGCGCGCCCAGCCGGTAGTCGATCGCCTGCAGGCGATAGCGCGAGCCCTGTGCGATGGCCGGCGAAGCGCGGCGCAGCAGATCGAACAGGCCCGCCGACGAACCCACCCCTTGACGGCCCAATTCAGCGACCAGCTGGGCGGCCGGGTCGGCGGTCATGCGGGCATCGGGCAACGCCTGCCGGAACACCTGGCCCATCTCGGTGCGGAGGGCGTCACGACGCTGGCGCTCGCCGAACATGCCGACGGCGGCGTCGACCAGCGCGAGCACGACCGCCAGACCAGCCAGGATCGCCGCCCAGCGCCACAGGCGCTGCTGGCCGGCGCGCTGAGCCACCGGCGCGAACTCGCCCTGCAACAGGTCGATGGCGCTGCCGGAATCGACGCTGCGGGCGATCAGACGCAGATACACCCGGCGGTCCAGCTCCGGCGGCAAATCGTCGCTGTCAGCGAACTGACCATTCGCCTGCAATGCGCGCACGGGTGCATGGGCAAATCGGGAGCGCCACAGTGGCCAATCCGCGACCGGAATCGCCCAGGCGCCATTGCCGTGGGCCAGCAGCAGGCGATCGCCCACCCGTGCCACATGCAGGTGATCGCTGTCGCGCGGCAGCAACTGGGCATCGACCAGGCAGCGGTCGGCCGTCAACTTCAGCCCGGAAACCCGCTGCAACCAGTCGCGCAGGGTCTGACGGGCGACCACGGCCACCTCGGTGAACTCGTCGCGGCGTGCACCTGGCACGAAATGAAGTTCCTCGACCGGAGTCGCCAGACGGTCTTCCAGCGCAAAGGGCAAAGCCTGGCGCAATTCGGCTGCGCGTCGCGCTGGCACGTTGACCGCATGCAGGGTCACCGATTCGGCGGGCACGACCGCGACGATCCGGATCTGCGCGGGCAAGGCGCTGCCGCTGATCCACGGCGAACCCGCGCCGGCATCGGCCAACCAGCCACTGCCCTGGATAGGATCAAGCAGAAGAACCGCTGTCATCGGCGAAGCATAGCGGCGAACCCTTCAACGAGAAACGAGTCAGGGGAGAAAAGAGCAATGAGCGTGCACGTTCCAGCGCCGCCCTGGTTTACCGGCCTACCGCACCCGGTGCTCTCGCCGAGGTCGCGCCAGCCTCCCCGTCAGCACTCTTGCCTGCTTTCTCTCCACCCGTTTTCCGCTCGCCCTATTCCCAGCTGGCGCTGATGCAACGCCACTGGCCGTCGTCCTGTCGCCAGCCGCTGTCGATGCGCAGGCGTCGGCCGCTGTCCGGCAACAGGCCGCCGGAGCCGCCGGTCAGAACTGCATGGACGGTCACCTGCGCGCGCTCCTCGCCATGCATGACGATGTCCAGTGGCCCCAGCACCACCCCGATGTCGCGATGGCGCAGGAACAGGGCACGCATCGTGGCGTGCAGTTGCCGCCGGTCGTAGGCACCGTTGTTGCCACTGAAGTCCTCCGCGACTCCGCTGAGGAAGCCGCCGCTGTCAGCGCTTTCGACCGCCGCCTCCATCGCGGCGATGGTTTCCCGCAACCGCTGTTCGGCCGGAGCCCGGCTGCAGCCGGCCACGACCACAAGGCCGGCCAGGACCAAGGCGATCCAGCACAGGGAATGGCGATACGATGCCGACCTTGCCTGATGTCCTGTTGCGGAGGTGGATGATGCGCTCATGCTGGTTCCCGGCCTTGTTGCTGATGGTTTTCGGCAACGATCTTGCCACGGCCTCACCGACCAACGAAACGGCGCTGACGCAGATCGCGCCGAAGGTGGTGGAATGGCGGCGCGACATCCACCAGCACCCCGAACTCGGCGAGCAGGAAGTGCGCACCGCCGCGCTGGTCGCCGAGCATCTGCGTGCACTGGGCATGAGCCCGCGTACCGGTATCGGCAAGACCGGCGTCAGCGCGATCCTTCGCGGTGGTCGACCGGGCCCAAAGATCGCCCTGCGCGCCGACATGGACGCCTTGCCCGTGACCGAACGCACCGACCTGCCCTTTGCCTCCAAGGTCACCACCACCTATCGCGGCGAGCCGGTCGGTGTCATGCATGCCTGCGGCCACGATGCCCATGTCGCCATCCTGATGGGCGTGGCGGAGATCCTGGCCGGCATGCGTGAACAGTTGGCCGGTGAGGTCATGTTCGTGTTCCAGCCGGCCGAGGAAGGCCCGCCGGAACCGGGCGCGGTCGCCGGTGCCGCGCGCATGCTCACCGACGGCCTGTTCGCCGACTTCGTGCCGGAGGCCGTGTACGGCCTACACGTCTGGGCCGCGCAGCCGGTCGGCAAGGTCGGTTTCCGCAGCGGCCCGGTGATGGCCGCCGCCGACGAGTGGATCCTCACCGTCAAGGGCCGGCAGACCCATAGCTCGCGCCCCTGGGACGGTGTCGATCCGATCACCGTGGCCGCGCAGATCCTGCTCGCCAGCCAGTCGATCGTGGCACGCCAGATCAATACGCCGGAATCGCCGGTGGTGCTCACCGCCGGCCAGATCAAGGGCGGTGTGCGTTTCAACATCATCCCTGACGAAGTGACCATGGCCGGCACCCTGCGCACCTTCGATCCGGCGGTGCGCGAGGACGTGATCGCCCGCTTCCGCAAGGCCGCCGAACACACGGCCCAGGCCAGCGGCGCCAGCGCGACCCTGTCGGTGGCCAGCAACGCACCATTGACCAGCAACGCCGCCGACCTGGCCGAACGTTCCGGCGCAGTGCTCAAGGCCAGCCTGGGTGCCGACAACGTCACCAGCATGCCGGTATTGACCGTGGCCGAGGATTTTTCCCAGTACACCACGGTGGCACCGGGCTTCTTCTACTTCGTCGGCGTCACCCCCCGCGATCGCGATCCGCGCGCGGCACCGGCCAATCATTCACCGGAGTTCTTCATCGACGAGGAAGCACTGCAGGTCGGCACGCGCACGCTGCTGGCACTGGCGCTGGATCGGCTTGGTACCGAGCGGTGAATCAATCGGCGCTGTCTGGCGGGCTCGAAGGCACTCTTTTTCGGGAAAGCACGGTCGCGACTCTCCCTTGGTATCCGGCCATGCACCCAATGGAATCCCTGGTGGTTCGACGGTATGCGCGATCCGCCGACAACCCGACGACGAATCTGCCCACCGGCGCTCGCTGCTCGCTTCAGTTCCACCCGTCGCGGCTCCGAGCGTGGCGGTTGGTTTCCCCGGCAATGACCGCTGTACACGTGGCGATTCATCGTGCCTGGCGCCCACACCTGCCTGCAGGCTGCCACCGTACACGTGGCAGCCGCAGCCGCTCGCCAACTCGTTCGGAGGCCTCTTCGGTCAGTCCGCCGGCGCCCGCGGCTTAGCGACAAGATTCCTCTCAAAGAATGCCAGCAGTTTCTGGTGCAGTTCGACCACGTTGTCCTGCGAGTAGAAACCATGGCCCTCGGTGCGCTTGACCAGCCATTCCGGCGGATTACCTGCCGCAGTCAAGGCCGACCGCATCCGGTCGGCGTGCGTCTGGGGTACACGCTGATCCTGGCTTCCATGGACAAGCATCACCGGCACCTTGATCTGCTCGGCCAGTCGCAGCGGAGAGCTGGCGCCGAGACTTTCCCGCCCCAGTACCATGTCCAGGTAGCTGCGCCCCCACATCGATTTACGGATATCGCCTTCGTTGTACATCAGCGTCAAGTCGTACACGCCGACGTATCCCACTGCACACCGATACATGTCGGGATGCAACGCCGTGTTCATCATCGCGGCGTAGCCCCCGTAGCTGGCGCCGTAGATGCAGATGCGATCCTTGTCGACCAAGCCCTTGCCAATCAACCAAGCGACCGCGTCGGCCAAGTCTGTCTGCATGGCCTTGCCCCATTGTCTATAACCGGCCCTGATGAAATCAGCGCCATAGCCGCCCGAACCTCGGAAGTTCAGCTGAAGCACCGCAAATCCACGGTTCGCAAACAGCTGCACGTCCGGTTGAAAGCCCCAACGGTCGCGCACGCCATGGGGGCCGCCATGAGGGTTGACTATCAGCGGCAGGCTATTTTCCGACACCCCGCGAGGGACCGTCAGATAGCCGTGCAGATCCATGCCATCCCGTGCCGTCAGTTGAACAGGACGCATCTCCGACATCGCTTCCGGATCGATCCAAGCGCGATTGGTGGCAATGAACTCAGCCGCCATCCTTTCAAGATCAAACAGGTAGAACTCGCCGGGATTGCGGTCACTGTACACATGGACCAGACCCCGCTTGCCGTCGCGGGTGAAGCTGGTGAAGTAGGCAAACTGTCCGGGGAAAGCGTCCAGCAACGCCTTCGCCAATCGCGCTTCTCGCGCATCGGCGTCAACTATCAGCAACCTTGGTTTTCCCGGTGTGGCCGTCACAGCATATAGATGCCCGTGTTTGGCACCAAACAGCAAGCGCTCGGGATCTGACACGGCGTCGGCCACCACTTCTGTGGTTGATCCGCTGACCGTATCCAGCAGCACGATCGCCTTGGGTTTTCCAGGTCGTTCGGCAGAGACGTAAACCTGCTTTCCGTCCGGGTGGAAAACCAGCGGCACCATTCGGCCTACCTTGGCCTCGTCGACCAGCAGATTCCAGCTCTCATTGTTGGCGTTGCGCACATGGATTTCCATGCGCTGATCGATCCGTTCGCCATATGCCAAACGCACGGCACCGGAGAGATCGGCCAGAAAATCCGCGCGCGGAATCGGGCTGCGAGCCAAGGTTCGGGTCCGCCCGGTTTGCACGTTGAGTAGACGCGCTTCTGTGCGCGCTTCCTCGGAGCTGGTTGCCGACTGGACGGCGATCAATACGTGGTGATCATCATGGTGGAGAAGGTCGAAGATACTCGCCCATGCCATTTCCGCCTCGCCACCGCGTATCCGCGTGCCGGCACCGCCGCCAGTGTTGCGGTAACCAAACAACACGTTCGCGTTCCGACCATCGACATCTATGCCATACAGCTCACCCGTCAACATTGGCTGATCGTGAACACCGAAGCGGCGTGCAACAGAGAACACAACGCGCTTCTCGCCGACCCAATAAAATTCGTGGACATGCTCATTGCCGCGCAGCTGGCCAACTGCCGACGGCTGCATGGTCTGTCGATCAATGATCGCAATCAGCGTCTTGTCATCGCCCGCGGGCACTGTTGCTGCCAAATAGCGTCCATCCGGCGAGATCTTCATGGTCTCAAAGGAAGGCCGTTTCATGATTTCTTCAATCGCAATTTCACCAGCTTTTGCTATCGAAGTTCCCAACAGAACCACAGCCAAACAACAACCAATCATTGTTCGAGCGAACATGACCTGCATCCCTCGGATCGTCAGATTGCCATCCTACCTGAACGAGGAACAATTCCTACTATGTTCGATCATCCAAATGTCCCGACCTACCGCAGGTCGGTCAGCGATCGCACTGCACGCGCTAGCGGTGGCAGAATCACACGCCATCAACGCAGCTGGCTGTCCTTGCTGCCACGCCGGTTGTAGCCCGTCGCCGACGCTGCCTCCTGGTCAGCGATTTCCTGGCAGGACACGCAGCGACGAACGCCCGGCAAGGCCTTGCGCCTCGCCTCGGGGATGGGCTCGTCGCAGTCCTCGCAGCGCAAGGCACCGGCGCCCTGGGGCAGCTGGCTGCGCGCGCGCTTGATCGCGTCCTTGACGGTCGCGTCGATCTGATCCTGGACAGCGCCGTCGCCGGCCCAACCTGTTGCCATCACATCACTCCCGGCACATCGCCCAGACCAACATCGTAAGTTTCAACGCGCATGACCAGGGTCGGGAAAGCGCAGCGCCGCCGCCGTGGTTTCGTCGACCGGTTCCGCCCAGATGCGACCATCGCCGTCCGGTTTGCCAATCGGCGCCAGATACAGCCTGGCAGCGGAGCGATCAGCCTCCGCACGGAATCCCCTGAACAGGTCCGACACGGTGAAACGCAGCAGGAACAGCGGACCGGAACACGCGCGAATCCAGTGCAGGTTCTCGTCCTCACCCGAAGTCGATACACCGCCGGGTCCGCAGCGTTCGGCCTGACGCGGAATCACGGGTACGAGCAGACCCGGCTGTACCGGTCCATCGACGTCATAGGTCCGGAAACCGGCCTCGCCTTCCATGACCAGCATGCCGGAAACCACGCCGTCGTGTCCGTGCGGTGGAATCATGGCGCCTTCAGGCAGATGCAAGACATCGAAGGTAATGCCGCGTGAAACGGCAAGGCGCGAAGCCATCCGGAATCGCAGGGAACCGGCGGCATCCGGCCAGCGTCGGCTGAACAGGGATCGCTTGTACGAGCCGGAGCGCAGGATGCCCTGACGGATGCGGGCGAAGCCGGTCAGCGTGCGGGCGCGTTCGGCACCCATCGACCGGAAGGTTTGTGCGATGGCGCTCTTCAGTTCGCGGGCATCGCGACCAAGCCGACGTTTGCTTTCCACCGCGCGATACAGCAAGCGTTCCAGCGGCGAATGCGGCGTCAGCGGCAACGCCGAAACCAGACCGAGAAGGGCATCGCCCAGCAATTGGCGGGTTGACATGATCAAGCGTCCTTGGGCTCTGGCCGGCAGCGTTCCTACGACTTGATCGCTGATCTTATTGAATCGCAAGTGAACCGCAGGCGTCCCGACCGGCTCGCTTCTCGCGGATGCGCTCGATGGACCACGTTGCACTGCGCAATCGCTGCCGACCAGGCGAGAAGCAATCAGCGAAAACGCGCCCAGCCGCGACCGCGATGCGACGCACCATTCGCGGGAAGACGTGAGGGCGACAAGCCGGTCGAAACCATCACCAAGGCATGCCCAACCGCACTTGCAAACGGCGACAACGACACTCCAGACTCCCTGCCCCATCCGCCGCTGGAGGCCGTCATGAATCGCCATTTCCTCACCCGAACCGCGCTGGCTGCCGCCGTTGCGCTGAGCCTGACGGCCTGCCAGCCGCAGGCGAGCGACTCCTCCGCCGGCACACCGGCAACGGCACCCGCCGCTGCGCCATCCCAGGCGCCGACGCCGGCTGACGCCGATGCCTTCGTCCAGCGCGCCAACGACGAGAAGCGCGCCGACTACCGGGAAAACTCGGCTGCGCACTGGCTGGCGGCCACCTACATCAACGACGATTCGCAGTTGCTGGCCGCCAACGCCAACGAACGGCAACTGGCCTGGCTCAACCGCATCAACGAAGCGGCCAAGCCCTTCATCAGCCTGACAGGCTTGTCCGACAGCACGGCACGCGCACTCAATTTGCTGCGTCTGGCGACCGCGATGCCGGCACCTGCCGATGCCGCGCGGCGTTCGGAGCTGGCGCAGATTGCCGCACGGCTGGAGGCGACCTATGGCTCCGGCAAGCACTGCAGCGATCCCAAGGATCCCGGCACCTGCCGCGATTTGGGCCAGCTCTCGGAAGTGCTGGCCAAGGACCGTGACTGGGATCGGCAGCTGGATGCCTGGCAGGGCTGGCACACCATCTCGCGACCAATGCGCCGCGACTACAGCCGCTTCGTCGAACTGGTCAACGAGGGCTCGAAGGAACTGGGCTTCGCCAACGGCGGCGAGATGTGGCGAGCCGGCTACGACATGTCGCCAGCCGACTTCGAAGCCGAAACCGACCGTCTGTGGGATCAGGTGAAGCCGCTCTATGACTCCTTGCACTGCCATGTCCGGCACACGCTGACGCAGCGCTATCAGGAACGCATGCCCGGCGACGGCACGATTCCCGCCCACATCACCGGCAACATGTGGGCGCAGGACTGGTCGGCGCTGTATCCGCTGCTGGAACCGCGACCGGGCGCCTCCTCGCTGGATGTCGACGCCGCCCTGGAGCGCAGCGGCATGGACGCAAAGGCGATGACCCGCCGCGCCGAGGATTTCTACACCTCGCTGGGCATGCCGGCCCTGCCCGACTCGTTCTACGAAAAGTCGATGTTCACCCAGCCGCGTGATCGCGACGTGGTCTGCCACGCCTCGGCCTGGGACATGGACATGGCCGGCGACGTCCGCATCAAGATGTGCATCAAGCCGACCGAGGAAGAGTTCACCACCATCTATCACGAGCTTGGCCACGTCTATTACTACCTGGCCTACAACCACCTGCCGCCGCTGTTCCAGGAAGGCGCGCACGACGGCTTCCATGAGGCGATCGGCGACACCGTCGTGCTGTCGCTGACGCCGCAGTACCTGGCGCAGATCGATCTGGTCGACGCCGCCGGAGACAACGACGACGCCGTGCTCAACGCACAGATGAAGCTGGCCTTGAGCAAGGTGGTGTTCCTGCCATTCGGCAAGCTCATCGACCAGTGGCGCTGGGCCGTGTTCGACGGCCGTATCAGCCCCGACAACTACAACGCCGGCTGGTGGGAACTGCGCAAGCGCTACCAGGGCATCACCGCCGCCGATCGCAGCGAGCAGGACTTCGATGCCGGCGCCAAGTACCACGTGCCCGGCAACACGCCGTACACACGCTACTTCCTCGCCCACGTCCTGCAGTTCCAGTTCCACCAGGCACTGTGCGAGGCCGCAGGTCACACCGGACCACTGCACACCTGCTCGGTGTACGGCAACCAGCAGGCCGGCGAAAAGTTCTGGGCCATGCTGGCCAAGGGCAACAGTCAGCCCTGGCAGACGACACTCAAGGAACTGACCGGCACGGAGCAGATGGATGCTTCGGCCATTCTCGACTACTTCGCCCCGTTGAAGACCTGGCTGGACGAACAGAACCAGGGTCGAAGCTGCGGCTGGTAGGCGTCGCCGGACGCCACTTGCGCGACCGGCGTGATGAGAATCTCCGATCGGTCGGCAATCGGGTCAATGTTGCAGCGACGCCTTCGCCATCACCCGGGTTGAAGGCGTCGTCACCAAACGAAGGGAAAATGCGATTGAGATCACGCTACCCACGCGACGGCGATGGTTGCGCAAGGTTTTAATGCATTACTCGCGAATCGACAGCGATTTCGATCACCGTTTGTAGAAGTCACAACTTTTTTCGACAAAGGCGTTTACAGAGGCCTTCACGTTCATTCAGCATCGCGTTGCGGCAGTCGATTTCCGGTGAATGCAGCGGTGAAATGCGGCTGTCATCGGAGTGGTTCCGGTGTGGTACCCGAGACGGGAACCACCTGAGCGGACGCCGACAACACGGTGATGGATCAATGGACGGCACTCAATTGAATGGCTCGCTGAAGGACGTGATCGATGCGCTGCTCGAACGCTCGACCGCGTTCACCTTTGCATCGGTCAGCACCGTCGACGGTCGTTCGGCCTCGTTCGCCAGCAACGACGCTGCAATCAGCGAGGGTGCGCGAGTCGCGGCCATTGCCAGCTCCATTCTGGGATTGAGCGAGTCGTTCTCGCGGGAGGTCCGCCAGGCCGGCAGCCAGTGGACCACCATCTCCAACGAGCAGGGCACCATCGTGCTCATCCGCGTCCCCTCGCGCCAGCGCATGCACGTGCTGGCGGTCGGCGCCGATCGTGGCCAGAACCTCGCCACGTCCCTTCATTTCGCGGTCGCCGCCGCCGATCAGCTCGCTTCGGCGATCGATCGGGAAGCACCATCAGCCCGGTGACGACCGTCCGCGCCACACCCGCAAACCGCAAGACCACCTAACCGCATCTACCGATATAGGAGCAAACGAAAATGGCAAAGATCAGTCTGGAACCTCTTCGCGAACTGGATGGTTACGTCGCCAGCGCGCTGGTCGACCTCGACAGCGGCATGTTGCTGGCCGGTGACGGCAGCGGCATCAATCTGGATCTGGCCGCCGCCGGCAACGCCGAAGTGGTGCGCTCCAAGCGCAAGGTCGCCAACAGCCTCAAGCTCAATGACATGATCGAGGACATCCTGATCAGCCTGTCCAAGCAGTACCACCTGATCCGTCCGCTGGAGTCGAACCAGAAGCTGTTCCTCTACCTGGTGCTCGATCGCGCCAAGTCGAACCTGGCCATGGCGCGTCATCAATTGAAGACCTTCGAAAAGAGCGTCGACTTCTCCTGATCCGTACCGCGACACGATCGGCACGGTTTCCGGGACCGGAATCAGCAACAAGGAAACACGACATGCGAGTCGTCATCGGATACGCCGGGCTGGACCCGGGCTGCGAACAGAGGCTGCGGATTTCCGGCCGGCTGTTGCAGCGACAGAACATCGACACCGAGATCGTTCCGTGGTCGGGAGCCAGTTGCGACATCCTGGTCGCCGCCTCAGCCGACCAGGGTGCCCGCGCAGCCGCCGAGACCTGTGCCTCGGCGGCCATCCCGGTCATCGATCTGGGCGACGAGGTGCGCAGACCGGAACTCCCGTTCCGCCAGCATCTGCCCTTGCGCGCGCTGGCTCATCGCTACGTGATCGCGATCCAGGCTGCACTGCGTGCGAGGATCGAACAGGGATCGCCGTCGCGGACCGCGCCGGAACAGGCGATGCCGGAAACGTCCAGCCTGTTCGACCTGTTGTCCCGGACCGGCGCCGACACCGACGATGTCATCGCCAGCCTGGGCGACCTTCGGCTGCGGGTGGAGCGTCGGCGTCACCGCATCGTCGTCAACGATCCGGAGACGGTCGCCATGGCCGCCAGCCGCTTCTGCGACCCGGGTTGGTCGCTGACCCGCCCGGGTCTGGAGCTGGTCAAGCGTGGCGCCGTCACGATGGGACTCGAAGCCTTCCTGGTTCGCTGCACCAACGCCTGCGCCGATCGGCTGCCGGCATTCCCGCATGCCCAGTACCGGCTGCGCGACTGGCCCGACCTGGGTGCGGCGCCCGACCTGGTGCATGTGCTGGAGATGGTCGGCTGGCTGATCAACCACCCGGGAACGCCGCAGCAGTTGACGGAAGTGACCGGACAATCGGCAACCGCCGTCTCCGCCGCACTGTGGGGCTTCCACATGGCCGAGCTGCTTGAGCGCTTGCCGCAGGCCAGGCCCGTCGCCCTGCCGATGGCCCCCATCAGCACGCGCACGCCGCGCAGAGGCTGGGGTTCGTTGCTGACGGGACTGGCGAAACGGTTCGGGCTATCGGCATGAGCTTGGATCTTGTCGACCACACCGCCAGACCAGCCGTTGCCAGCAGCCATTCCAACGAATTCCGCTCAGCGCCGACCATGACAGCAGGCTCGGTCAAACTGGTCATCGCCGGTCCGGTCGGCGCCGGCAAGACCACGGTCATCCGCGCGCTGGCCGACGGCGAACCGGTATCGACGGAAATGCCCTTGACCACCGGTCCGATGGGCGACAAGACCACCACTACCGTCGCCCTGGATTTCGCCACCATCCTGCTGGATGACGGCGTTCCGGTGATGTTGTACGGCTTGCCCGGGCAGGACCACTTCGGGTTCATGCGGCCGCTGCTGCTGCAGGGCGCGGCCGGTGCCATCGTCTTGCTGGATGGCTCGGATCCGACTGTCGCCGAGCAATGCACCGACTGGCTGCGTTCGATCCGCGACATCGACGGCGAACTGGCGCTGGTGATCGGCGTGACCAAATCCGACTGCAGCGATGCCTTCGACATCCGGCTGGTGCGACGTGCGATCCGTGACAGTGGCGTCGCGACGGTGCCGATCATGACCATCGACGGCCGCGACCGTCAGCAGGCTGCGCACCTGGTCCGGGCACTGCTGGTCGCGGCCGCCTCGCACGAGGCCTGACGACGCCCACCGGCTGGTTGCTGTTGCCGCGCCCGATCTGGCTGGCTCGGACGCGAAGTGCGCTCCCCCCCCGGACAGCCGCGCTGTTCGGCAATCATTGCGGCCGCACGCTCGCCACTTCAGTTCAGATGCGCGGACACGCCGTGGTCCCGGCGAACAGGCAATGAATGTGGTGCTGCGAAAAAGGGCAAGCTGCGGATCGCTCCGCAGCATTGCCGTCCCCCCTGTTCTGTTGCCGCTTGAAGCCGCCGCTCAGGACGAGCCGGGAATCCGCAGCACGCGTCCCACATGCAGCGTGTCGCCCGACAAGCCGTTGGCATTGCGGATCGACTGCACGCTGACGCCATGGCGCACGGCGATCAGGCTGAGTGTCTCGCCACGGACCACGCGGTGGTGGCGCTCACGCGGCGCCACGTTGGCGGCATACCAGGTGCCGTGCGGTGGCGATATCGAGAAATAGTCCTTGACGCCGTCGCGGATGGCCAGCGCCAGGCGCCGGCGATGCTGCGGATCGTTGAGGTTCTTCTCTTCGGTCGGATTGCTGATGAAGGCGGTCTCGACCAGGATCGAAGGCACATCCGGCGAACGCAGGACCATGAAGTTGGCACGTTGCACTTCGTTCTTGTGCACGTTGCCGACCCGGCCCAGCGCGCGCAGCACATTCTCGGCAACGGCATTGCTGGCTTCCAGCGTCGCGCCCTGCGACAGATCCAGCAGCACGGTGGCCAGCAGGCTGTCCTTGTCGCTGAGCGTGACTCCGCCAACCAGCTCGGCGGCATTCTCGCGATCGGCCAGCCAGCGGGCTGCTTCCGAGCTGGCGCCGTTGGCCGACATCACGAACACCGAGGAACCGCGTGGATTGGGCTTGTTGAAGGCATCGGCGTGGATGGACACGAACAGGTCGGCCTCGGCCTGCCGCGCGATCTGGTAGCGCTGGGCATGCGGCAGGTAGACATCGCTGTCGCGGATCAGCACGGCCTTCAGGCCACGCTCGGCGTCGATCACGGTTTTCAGTTCACGCGCAACCGCCAGCACGATGTTCTTCTCGCGCGTGCCGGCCGGGCCGATCGCGCCGGGATCCTTGCCGCCGTGACCGGCGTCGATGGCGATGACGATGTCGCGCTCACCCGATGGTGCCGCATCGGCCACCGTGCGCACCGGCGCTGTCGCCGTCTTCGACGAGCCGCCTTCCAGTTCCACGAACAGCCGGAAGCCGTCGCGCTGACTGGGACTGACGACAAAACTCTTGGCCTGGGTATTGGCAGCCAGATCCAGCACCAAGCGCAGGTCCGAACCCTGCTTGCCGTGCCGGACCCCTTCGATCGCGCCATTCGCCTGGCCCTTGAAGCCCGAGGCGATGCGACCGCCCTTGATGTCGATGACCACCCGATCGGGATTGGCCAGCGTGAACAGCTTGTAGTCGGGGCGATTGCCCAGGTGCAGGATGGCGCGCGTCCGGCCGTTCTCGACCTGGGTCTGCATGCGCTTGACTTCCACCGCCTGCGCCAGCGCCATCGGCGCCAGCAGAAGGGCGATCGTCAGCAGGCGTTGACCCAGGCGCAGGCACATGCGCCGGACTCTACGCCAGCCACCAGCGGAAATGCAAGCAAATTTCTTTCTTTTCCGGGTGATACGGCCTAATTGTCAGAGAACACTTTTCAATGGCCACCACATCTACGGCCGGCAAGCCACTGAACCCCCAGAAATTGCGTGTGCAGCCCATCGCTGGGATGCGGCGTCCGACCGCTATAGTTGGCGCTCGCCGCTGTCGACCCGCTCCGTGACCCCAACACGCCCTGATTCCGGCGGCTCGGCCGACCTGGCCATCTCGCTGAAAGCGCTGACGAAACGCTTCGGCCAGCAACTGATCGTCGACGGTCTGTCGTTCACGGTGAACCGTGGCGAATGCTTCGGCCTGCTCGGTCCCAACGGCGCCGGCAAGACCACCACGCTGCGCTCCCTGCTCGGACTGACGCCGTTCGACGCCGGCTCGGTGGCCGTGCTCGGCCATCCGATTCCGCAACAGGCGCGGCAGGCCCGGGCACGCATCGGTCTGGTACCCCAGCAGGACAACCTGGATCCCGAATTCAGCGTTGCCGAAAACCTGCTGGTGTTCGGCCGCTACTTCGGACTGCGCGATGCCGACATTCGTGCGCGCATTCCGGAGCTGCTGGCATTCGCCTCGCTCACCGGCAAGCGCGACGCGCGCATCGACGAGCTTTCCGGTGGCATGAAGCGGCGCCTGACCCTGGCCCGCGCGCTGATCAACGAGCCCGACCTGCTGGTGCTGGACGAACCCAGCACCGGCCTCGACCCGCAGGCACGGCACCTGATCTGGTCACGCCTGAAGGCCTTGCGCGCACAAGGTCGCACCTTGCTGCTGACAACGCACTTCATGGACGAAGCCGAACGCCTGTGCGACCGCCTGATCGTGATCGACAACGGCCGCGCCATCGACCAAGGCGCGCCGCATGAACTGATCGCCCGTCATGTCGAACCGGAAGTCGTCGAGGTGTACGGCGACCGCGCCCAGCGTTGGCTGGCGTCGCTGCAGATGCCGGACGACACACGCGTCGAAGTCAATGGCGAAACCGTGTTTTGCTACACGCGTCAGCCGCAGCCCCTGCTGGCCTCGTTGCAGTCCATGCAGATCGGCGACGGCAGCCTGCGCTTCCTGCATCGCCCGGCCAACCTGGAGGACGTGTTCCTGCGCCTGACCGGTCGTGACCTGCGCGAGGACGAGCGATGACGACGCTGGCGTTTCCCCGGCCGAGCCGGCGCAGTGTTCCGGTGTTGCGTCGCCAGTTCCTGGTCTGGCGCAAGACCGCGGCCACCACCCTGCTCGGCGACCTGCTCGATCCGCTGATCATGCTGCTGGCGCTGGGCTACGGCCTGGGTGGCCTGCTGCCGCCGGTGGAAGGCGTGGAATACATCGCCTGGCTGGCCGGCGGCCTGATCTGCATGAGTGCGCTGTGGGCGCCGACCTTCGAATGCACCTTTGCCGCCTATACCCGCGTGGCCGTGCAACGCGGCTGGGAGGCCATACTCAACACGCCGCTGGTGCTGGACGACGTGCTCTGGGCGGAGCTGGCCTGGGGCACGATCAAGGCGCTCAAGAGCGCCCTGTTCATCGTCGCAGTGGTGCTGGCGCTGGACATCGCCCGCGAGCCGACGATGTGGTTGATTCCGCCGGTGCTGATACTGATCGGCCTGTGCTTCACCGCCATGGCGCTGTGCTTCACCGCGGTCGCGCGCAGCTACGACTTCTTCATCTACTACTTCACCCTCGGGGTCACGCCGATGGTGTTCCTGTCCGGCGTGTTCTTTCCCATGAGCGAGTTGCCGGGCTGGCTGTCCAGCCTGCTGTCCATGCTGCCACTGGTACCGGCGGTCGAACTGGTACGCCCACTGGTGCTGGGTTCGCTGCCGGAGAACGCGCTCCAGCACCTGATCCATCTGGCAGCATTCACTGCAGCGGCGATCTGGCTGCTGGGCGTGCTGATGCGCCGTCGACTGTTGCGTTGAGGCGCCGCCGGTCGATCACGAGGCATCTGGCCCGGCGTATCCGGTATTTACCGGACCGCGCTGGCATAGCGCCTACACTGCGCCTCATCGTGGCCAGCGCTCGGCGATCGACTACCGGCTTTCCGACCCTCCTGACTCCTTCCATCTCGAACGCATGAGCCGCTGGCGACCGCCCCCGGAAAAATCCACCGCGCTGGTGACTCGCGCCGGTCACGACCGCCTCAAGGCCGAGCTCGATGAGCTGTGGCGCGTGCGCCGCCCGGAAGTGGTCAAGGCCCTGGCCGCTGCCGCCGCCGAGGGTGACCGCTCGGAGAACGCCGAATACACCTACCGCAAGAAACAGCTGGGCGAGATCGACCGGCGGGTACGCTATCTCGCGAAACGACTGCCGCAGTTGCGGGTGGTGGAATCACGCCCTGCCGATCACGGTCGTGTCTACTTCGGCGCGCAGGTGGAGCTGGAACTCGTCAACAGCGGCGAAACGCGACGGTATCGCATCGTCGGTCCCGACGAGACCGACGCCGCGCTGGGCCTGATCAGCGTCGACTCGCCGATGGCGCGTGCCCTTCTCGGCAAACGGGTCGATGACGAGTTCGAAGCGGAGCTGCCGGGCGGCCGCCAGCAGTTCGCGTTGCTGGCCTTGTCCTACGAAGAGTTCGGCGAGTTCTGAAACACCAACCCACGAGCAAACGGTCGCCCAGCGCGATCAGCGCGAGGCCGGGGTGTAGTTGCTGCCACCGATACGCAGAGTTTCCCGCTCCTTGCCCAGAAAGCAGAAGAACAGCCGGCGATTTTCGCCGTTATTGAAACGCAAGGTCAGGGTGTAGCCGTCAAGCTGGTAGGTGCCGGCCGAGTCGCGTCGGGCAAAGGCGCTGTTGCTCGCCGTGGCACCGCCGAAGTCGGTGGACGAACTGCCACCGCTCATGCGCTCGGTGGTGAAACGACCATCCGGCGCAAAGGTAAAGCGCGCGGTGCTGATGACACCGACCGAGCCGCCCATGGCCAGATTGCCGCCACCACCGATCGTGCTCCAGCTGCCATCAAGCCGATCGTCGCGTCCCGCCGGCACCGCGTCGTGCCCGGGCCACTCCTTCTCGCTGATCTGCATCTCGCCCCGACGGTTGCGTTCGTCCCAGGTGATCTGCACCTTGTCGCCATCGAGCTGCCAGCGACCCCAACGCCCCTGCCCCTTGTCGCGTGCGCTTCGGTCGAGATCCGGCAACGCCGTTTTCGGTTCCTTGACCACGTCGCCATCGGCGTAGAACACGTATGGGTTGTACACCGGATAGACGGCGCCGCCGTAGCCGGTTTCGTAGTCGACCAGCAGTGCCACACGATCACCCGACCCGCCCGAACATGCCGTGAGCAGCCATGGGAGCAGCAGCCACGGCAAAAAGGACGCAGGCGAACGATACGACCTGGCCGGAGCTGCACTGGTCCCCGCGAAACTGGTCATCACGCGCATCCTCCCGAGCCGTCCTCCGGCCATGTCGATAGTCCCTGTCGCTGTCGGACGCATTGGTCGATGCCATTCATGGGACACGACCGATGCGTCCATGGCTGTCGTCGCCGACAACGTGGCAGCCGGCCGATCAACATCACGTCAAGGCAACGATCGTCGCGCCCGGTGCCTGCGCGGCGCCGACGCCGACGCCGACACCGGCGATCCACCACCATCACCACACAAACCGCGGGAAAGCCGCATCACGGCGTGCGAGAATCGAGCGACATCTCCTGCTGGTCGCATCGCACACACCCGCCCTGTCGGCCACATCCACACTCGCGCAGATTTCCAGGCCATGACCACGATCCTGATCGTCGATGATCATCCGCTGTACCGGATGGCACTGGTGCAGACCCTGCGCGAAGTCGTCAATGACGCCGCGATCCTGGAAGCGGGGTCGTTGCAGGAGGCGCGCAGTCGTCTGGCCGACGATGTCGATCTGGTGCTGCTGGACCTGCACATGCCCGACAGCCACGGCCTGGCTGGCCTTGCCGCGCTGCGTGCGGAACATCCGCAGGTGGCGGTGGCGATGATCTCCGCGCATGACGATCCCGCGACCATCCGGCGTGCGATCACCTATGGCGCGGTCGCATTCGTGGCCAAGCGCAGCAGCATCGAGGAACTGCGCAGTGCGCTGACCAGCCTGCTGGCCGGCGAAGACTACCTGCCGCCCGCGCTGCGCCCTTCGGTGCAGGCCACCGCCGCCGATGCCCGCGACATCGACACCGCCGCCCGTCTGGCCAGCCTCAGCCCGCAACAGTTCCGCGTCCTGATGCAGGTTGCCGAAGGCCGATTGAACAAGCAGATTGCCGATTCGCTGGCAATCTCCGAGCGCACCGTGAAAGCGCATCTGACCGCACTGTTTGAGAAACTGGGCGTGGGCAACCGCACCCAGGCCGGTGTGCTGCTGCGTTCGCTGGCGTTGCGTGACCCGGCCAGCAACGTCTCCGGCTGACTACGCTGACGCATGCGTCCGCAGTGAGGCAGCGCCGTTCTACAGGGCCGCACAGTCCGCAGCGGGGCAAGCCCCGCTCTACGGGGTCGCGACCGATGCCGAATCGCGGAATCGAAACCCGGTCCTGCGCGCTGTTGCAACGAAGCCCGAACGTAGAGCCGGGCTTGCCCGGCTGCACAGCCCGCATGCGGAGCGATCAAATTGGCCGAAGCAAACGGTGCAACCTGCTCGCGATAACCGAACCAATCACCGCCTTGTTGCCGCCAGCAGCCGCGCCATCACCGACTTCAGCGCCAACGGCTTGAGCGGCTTGTGCAGGATCACGCAACCAGCCGCCTCGACTTCCGAACGCACAGCGGCGCCGTGATCGGCGGTGATCACCACGCAAGGCAAGGCCAGCGCCGCGGCGCCGAGCTGCTCGCGTAGTTGCAGACCGGTGACGCCGTTGTCGAGGTGATAGTCCAGCAGCAGGATCTGCGGCCCGGCGCTGGCGAACGCAGCCTTGGCGGTCGCCACCGAGTCGGCCATCGCGACCTGGCAATCCCAGCTTTCCAACGCGGTGCGCATGGCCTGCAGCACCATCGGATCGTTGTCGACCACCAGCACGCGACTGCGCGGCTGGTCGACGATGACGCTGGCGGCGGGCGAAGGCTGCGGAGGCTGCGCGGCGGCGATCGGCACCTCGACAGCGAACACCGACCCATGGCCGGGCCGCGAACGCAGGCTCAGCGTATGGCCAAGCAGGCGGGTGATGCGTTCGGCGATCGCCAGGCCCAGCCCCAGACCTTGCCCGCCGCGATCCAGACGCCGGAACTCCTCGAAGATGGTGGCGCGGTCGTCATCGGCGATGCCCGGTCCGGTGTCCCACACTTCGATGCGAACCCGATCGCCGACGCGCCGGCAGCCGAGCAGGATGCGACCCTGCCCGGTATAGCGCACGGCATTGGCGAGAAAGTTTTGCAGCACGCGTCGCAGCAGCTGCGGGTCGCTGAGCACCCACAGCGCGGTCGGCACGCGAACAAGCTCCAGCCCGCGCTCGCGCGCCAGCACGTCGAACTCGACGGCCAACGGCGCCAGCAGACCGTCCAGGCGGAACGGCACGACGTTTGGCACCATGCCGCCGGCGTCCAGACGCGAGATGTCGAACAAGCCCGACAGCAGGGTTTCCGCGGAAGTCAACGCGCCGTCGATCTGCTGCACTGACGACTGGTGCGCCGGGGTCTGCACCTGCTGCGCCATGGCATGGGTGAACAGACGTGCTGCATTGAGTGGCTGCGCCAGATCGTGGCTGACCGCGGCCAGAAAACGGGTCTTAGCGCGATTGGCACGCTCGGCGGCGGCGCTGGCATCGGCCAGTGCCGAGGTGCGATCGCGCACCCGTTGCTCCAGGGTTTCGTTGCTGCGGATCAATGCCCGTTCGGCGCGGCGGAAATCGGTGACATCGGTGAAGGTGGCGACGAAGCCACCACCAGGCATGGGATTGCCGCGGATCTCGACTACCGTGCCATCGGGGAAACGTCGCTCGGACAAGTGCGCAGTGCCCAACCGCATATGCGTCAGGCGCTTCTCGACTTCGGCCTCGACATCATCCGGTTGACCGGCGAAGCCCTGCGCGATCGCCCAGCTGGCCAGCTCGCCGATCGAGCGACCCACCGTCAGCAATGACTCGGGATAACCGAACAACTCCGCGTAGCGCCGGTTCCAGGCCACCAGACGCAGATCGCGGTCGACCACGCTGATGCCCTGGCTCATGTTCTCCAGTGCCGCCTCCAGCACCTGCTGGTTGAAGCGCAAGGCCTGCGAGGTTTCATCCACCAGGGTGGCGACCGTTGCCAGACCCGGCCCGTGCACGCGGCGCGCAGTGTCCAGCAGCAGGCGCGCCGACGACGCACCAAGCACCGCCGCCAGCTCGTGCTCGACCTGTGCTTCCAGCGCGGCGGTGTCGGAACCGCTGACACCGGCGAACAGCGCGTCGATCCGCGATACCGGCAGGAAGCGCGACGCCAGATCGCGCAAGGTCGTGCTCTCGATGGCACCGCTGCGTTCGGCGTCGGGCACGCTGCTGACGCGCTGCGCCAGCAACCAGGTCACCGCGCAGCCGGTCAGCAGGCTGCACACCACCGCGCGCGACAGCGCACTCCAGTCGTGCAGCCCAAACAGGCCGGTCGGTGCCAGCCAGCCGATGCCGAACGGACCGTCATGCACCCAGGCCGCGTCCGGCCAGAACAACGGCGCCAGGGTCGGCAGAAGCAGTGCCCACGACCACACCACCACCGCGACCAGCAGGCCGATCAGGACCACGCCGGGCGGTGTCTGCGGGCGCCACAACGCGAAGGCCAGCGGCGGCGCCAGCGTGGCCAACGCCGAGAATGACAGCGCGCCTATATCGGCCAAGGCTTCATTGTCGGCGATCGCACGGCTGTACCACCAGGCCAGCATGACCACGGCAAAGATCGCCACCCGACGCTGCAGCAACACCTCGCCGCGGCGGCTTCGGCTGCCGGGTTGCGCCCAGGCGCCGCGCACGCGCAGCGGCGCCAGCCAGTGATTGCCGATCATCAGACTTAGGGCGAGTGTCGCCAGGATCACCATGCCGGTAGCGGCGCTGAGTCCGCCCAGAAACGCCAGCAAGGCCAGGCCACCCTGTTCCTGCGCCAACGGCAGCGCCAGCACGTACAGATCCGAGGGCACACCCAACGGGGCCAGCGTCGCTTCGCCAGCGCGGGCCAGCGGCAGGATCGGCAAGGCGATCAGGATCATGTACAGAGGAAACAGCCAGCGTGCGGTGCGCAGATGGCGCTCGTCGCGACATTCGACCACGCCGACATGGAACTGGTGCGGCAGGGTGAACATGGCCAGTACACCGAGCAGGATCAGCGCCGGAAAACCTTCGGCGCCACCGGGTTGCGGCGTCAGCGCCGGGGCATCGGCGGCAGCACCGGCCACGAACACGCCCATCGCCAGCATCGCGCCGAGCTTGAGCAGCGATTCCACCGCCATCGCCAGCACCAGTCCGCGATTGTGTTCGGCGGCGGCGGCGCTGCGGGTACCGAACAGCATCGCGAACAAGGCCATGGCCAACGCCACGTACAAGGCGCTGTCCTGCCACGGCGCGGTCGCCGCGCCACCGGTGCCGGCGCGGGTGATCAGGCCGTAACTCATCGCCACCGCCTTCAGCTGCAGGGCGAGATACGGCACCAGACCAAGCAGAGCCACGGCCGTGACCGTCGCGGCGAGCATTGAACTCTTGCCCAGGCGCGTGGCGATCAGGTCGGCGATGGAGGAACTGTTGTGTTCACGCGCCAGCCTTACCAGCCGCAGCAACAGCCCGATGCCCAGTGCGTACAGGATGATCGTGCCGACGAAGGTCGGCGGCAGCGGCCAGCCGGAGCGCGCAGCCTGGGTGACGGTGCCGTAGAACGTCCACGAGGTGCAGTACACAGCCAGCGACAAGGCGTAGACCGCGCCCCATTGCCGATGCAGAAGATTCGGTCGGCGCTCGCCCCACAACGCGGCACCGAACAGCAGGCCCAGCCACAGCAGGGCGGCACCGACGATGACGGTATGGCTCAGCATGTGCGCAACCGGATCGGTTCGGATCCACCCGTGCGAGCGGCGCGACCCGATTGACCGAACGCGCGACCCTGTCCCGCAGCCGACGACTGCGTCAGCGGCATTGCAACAGCACGAGGTTCGCGCACATCCACGTCCCGCGTCGCGCCTGCGAACCTGCCTGGCACGCGAACTACTTCAGCTCGACTCCCAGCGCGGAGACGGCTTTGGCCAGCCAGACCAGCTGGGCGCCGGAACGGGTGTCGTAGTCGGCTCCGGAAAACCCCCACCAGTCCCAGCATCCCTTCGGATTCAGCGGCGCGTAGCTCGCGCGGGCCTGAGGATACAGGACCACCAGCCGGTGGTCGGCGGCCAGACGATTGAGGCCGTTGTCCCTGGCGAAGACATCGCCGACGACGGCAGCACCCTGGTCGCAACCGTGGAACACCACCAGCAGACCGCAGGACTCGCCAGCGGCACAGACCTTGGGCACGTAGAGATAGCCCTTGTCGTCGAGCAGGGCATCGCGACCGTCGGGATTGAACGGCGCCTGCGAGAACGTGATCAGCTCGCCCGAGGCGTCATCGGCCTCGCCGGCCGCCGCGCCGAACAGCGTCTGCACCACCTCGGCCGCGAAGTCGCGCCCGCAGTTGCCCAGATACGGCGCTGCAGTGACGGTGCAATCGCCACCGGTATCCAGCGTCGGCCACAGGTGTGCGAAGTCGCCGTCGCCATCCCAGCGCAGCGTCATCGACGCCACCTGCGGCAGGTTCTCGTAGACGGTCAGCGCCGCCCTCGCCACCGCCCGGGACACGACACCGTCGTGACGACCGTGCGCCACCAGCACGGCATCGCCCTGCAGGCCGGACAACGGTGCCAGTTCACCACGCCCGGCACGTTCCACGATCCGTTGCGCCAGCGCAGCGGCATCCGGACCCGGCGCGGGCGCCGCCATGCACTGTCCCAGCGCCTGCTCCAGCGTGCCACCAGCACACTGGTAGGGCGGACCCGACAACAAGGCCGCTCCCCGCAGGCGATCGGCATAGGCCAGATGCACCTGCTGCGCCATGATCGCACCCGAGGAAATGCCGGCTACGGCGACCCGCGCAGGATCAAGCCGCAGCGTCGGCAAACCGTCCGAAGCGGTACCAGTGGCACAGCCGGTGACGGTCAACGCCGACACCATCATCAGCGCCAGCGTTGCGCCAGCCCGGTTCGAACCGCCGCGGCCGAGTGCGGCCGAGGTCCTTCCTGTCGAAGACATGCGACCGCCGGCTCAGAAGTTGTAGCGCACGGCGACATACCAGTTGCGCGGCATGCCGTAGTACGCCGTATGGATGCCGCCGATGCTGGAGAACTCCTGGCCTTCGATCTTGTAGACCTCGTCGGTGGCATTGCGCACGCCGGCACGCACCTGCCAGTTGTAACCCGGCGAATCCCACACGGTGTACAGACCCAGCAAGGTGTAGCTGCCTTGGCTCAGGCCCGGTGCGTTGTCCACCGACAGCCAGGTCTCGCTGCGATAGGAAGCATCGCCACCGACCGTGAGCTGGCCGGCACCGCCGAGCTGGAAGCTGTGCTGCAAGGCCAGACGCGCGGTCAGTTCCGGCGAGAACGGCACATGATCGTGCAGGCTGGCCAGTGCCGGATTCACCAGCACGCGCGGATCGATGAACTCGTCGTACTCGGCATCCAGCCAGCCGATCTGGGCCGACAGTTCGGTGCCCTCACCCAGACGCGCCGCGCCTTCCAGCTCGATGCCGTTGATGCCCAGCTTGGCTGCGTTCAACACCGGGAAGGAGAAGGTCGGCACGGGTGCACCCGGATTCACCACCTCGGACACGCGTGCCTGGAAATCCTTGTACTCGCTGTGGAAGCCGGTGATGCCGCCGCGGAAGCGACCGTCCTCGGAGCGGATCTTCAGGCCGACCTCGTAGGTCCACACATATTCCGGCTCGAAGGTGCTGATCTCCGCGGCGCTGTTGGCGCGGCCGTTGAAGCCGCCGGACTTGAAGCCGCGGTTGGCCGAAACGTAACCCATCAATTGGTCGCTGAAGGCCTTCTGCAGGCTGATCGACGGGGTCAGCGCGGTCCAGCTGTCGTCGATGTTGAATGCCAGCGCCGGGTCGGCGTTGCCGAGCACGTTGGAGAAGGTCGAGGTGGTGCGGAAATAGTCCTTTTCGTCCTTGGTGTAGCGCAGGCCGGCGGCCAGCGTCCAGCTCGGCGCGAACTCCCAGGAAGCGTGCGCGAAAGCGGCCAGGCTCTTGTTCTCCAGATCGTCGTCGATGGTGCGCAGGAAGGTCATCGGGATGCCCTGGAAGGCCAGGAAATCGTGCGCATAGGCCTCCTGATGCGAGGGCACGTTCTCCTTCAGGTAGTACAGACCGAAGATGGCGTTGAGGTTGTCGCCATTGTCGTACTGGAACTGGAACTCCTGACCGGTCTGCTTCTGGTCCAGCGCCACCAGCACGTCGCCCAGCTCGAACTCCGAGGCATCGATGTCGATGAAGGAATGGGTGTCGAGCTGACGGTGCGAGGTGATGCTCTTGAACAGCCAGGCATCACTGAGGTTCCAGGTCATGGCCAGCGACACGCCGGTGTGCTTCATCTCCTGGCCCTGATCGGGATTAAACGAGGTACGCGCGCGGAAATCCCACTCGCCGGTGTCAGGCAACGACCAGATGTTGATGCCACCGGTGCCGAGATCGACCTGGTACAGCGGCGCCACCGGCCGACCCAGTGTCAGCGCGTTGTCCTGGCGGGTGTAGTCGAAGGAGAACGTGGCCTCGAAGTCCTCGTTCGGCTGGAAGCCGAGCTTGCCGCGAACAACCTTGGTGTCCTCGTCGTTGTAGCGCTTGTCGGTAACGGCGTCGCGCACGTAGCCGTCGTTGCCGATCACGCCGCCGGCGATGCTGGCAGCCATGGTGTCGCTGAACTGGCCCGAGACATGGAAGCGGCCCTCAGCCCGGCCGAAGTTGCCGACCGTGGCCTCGACCGAGCCGCCGCTGTAGTCGAACGGGTTGCGGGTGACGATCTTGATGGCGCCGCCGGTGGAGTTCTTGCCGTACAGCGTGCCCTGCGGGCCGCGCAGCACTTCCACCTGCTCGACATCGAACAGCGAGAACATCGAGCCGTTGATGCGCGAGTAGTAGACGTCATCGACATACATGCCCACGCCCGGATCGAAGGTCTGCAGCGCGTCGGGCTGGCCGATGCCGCGGATGAACACGTTCACCGAGTTCGACGAGCCACGACCCTGGACGATGTTCATGTTCGGCACGGCGCCCTGAAGGCCGTCGATGTTGCTGGCCTGCAGCGACTGCAACTCGGCCTCGCCAATGGCGCTGACCGCCACCGGCACGTCGTGGATCGACTCGGAGCGGCGGCGGGCGGTCACGGTAACGGTGTCCAGACGCGCGGCATCGTCGTCACCGGAACTGACACCAGAGACGCCCTGGTCCTGGGCCAACGCCGGCATGGCCAGCAGCGAATTCATCACGATGCCGGCAATGGCCAGGCTCAAGTGGGTGCGCTTCATGGGTATCCCGTCCTCTTCGGGTAGACGCAAGCAGCGGCATCGGCCGCCAATGTGCGCAGGCTAGGCAAGTGCACCGGGCTTGGCACTTGTACCTTGGTACAGTGCCGCACGCCGGCCGCGGGCGGCAGACTTGCGCTCCCGAACACCAGCCACGGAGCTGGCGCATGTCCTTGCTGATCGTTCTTGCCGCCCTTGGCTTCCTGATGCTGGTCGCCTATCGCGGCTACAGCGTCATACTGTTCGCGCCGATCGCCGCCATGGGCGCGGTGCTGCTGACCGATCCGTCGCTGGTCGCGCCGATGTTCACCGGCCTGTTCATGGACAAGATGGTCGGCTTCCTGAAGCTGTACTTCCCGGTGTTTCTGCTCGGCGCGATCTTCGGCAAGGTGATCGAGCTGTCGGGCTTCTCCAAGTCCATCGTCGCGGCGGTGATCAAACTCGTTGGTGCCGAGCGCGCCATGCTGTCGATCGTGCTGGTCTGCGCCATCCTCACCTACGGCGGCGTCTCGCTGTTCGTGGTGGTGTTCGCGGTGTATCCGTTCGCCGCCGAGCTGTTCCGCCAGAGCGACATCCCCAAGCGACTGATTCCCGGCACCATCGCGCTGGGCGCATTCACCTTCACCATGGATGCGCTGCCCGGCTCGCCGCAGATCCAGAACATCATTCCGACCACGTTCTTCGGCACCGACACCTGGGCGGCGCCGTGGCTGGGCACGCTCGGCGGCATCTTCATCCTGATCCTGGGCATGCTGTATCTCGAGCGCCGTCGCCGCGCAGCGGTGGCAGCCGGCGAAGGTTACGGCACCAATCTGGTCAACGAGCCGGCGCCGTTCACCGGCGGTTCGCTGCCGCATCCGCTGCTGGCGATCTTGCCGCTGGTGCTGGTCGGCGTGACCAACAAGCTGTTCACCCTGTGGATTCCGCGCGTCTACGGCGACAGCCACAGCTTTTCGCCGGCGGTGATCGGCGATCCGGCGCCGGTGGTGCAGGAGATCTCGCGCATCACCGCGATCTGGGCCGTTGAAGGTGCCTTGCTGGTCGGCATCCTCACCGTGCTGGCACTGGCCTGGCGGCCAGTGTTCGCCGCCTTTGCCGAAGGCAGCCGCAACGCCGTCGGCGGCGCCATGCTGGCAGCGATGAACACGGCTTCCGAGTACGGATTCGGTGCGGTGATCGCTGCCCTGCCCGGTTTCCTGATGGTGGCTGGCGCGCTGTCGTCGATCCCCAATCCGCTGGTCAACGAGGCGATCACGGTCACTGCCCTGGCAGGCATCACCGGTTCGGCCTCGGGCGGCATGAGCATCGCACTAGCGGCGATGGCCGACAGCTTCATCGCCAATGCCAATGCCGCCGGCATTCCGATGGAGGTGCTGCACCGGGTCGCCTCGATGGCTTCCGGCGGCATGGACACGCTGCCGCACAACGGCGCGGTGATCACCCTGCTGGCGGTTACCGGTCTGACCCATCGCCAGAGCTATCGCGACATCTTCGCCATCACCATCATCAAGACGCTGGCGGTGTTCGTGATCATCGCGCTGTACTACGCCACCGGGCTGGTCTGATCGCGAATCCTGCATGACGACAATGAGGCGCCCCGCTGCGCATCGGTGAAGGCCGGGCCGCGTCGCGCGTGTTTGGGCTACGCTGCCTTGTCACCCGGAATCGCGCTTGCCGATGTCGCCACCGACCACCATGCCGCGTTCGCGCGCACTGTTCGCCTTCGCCGCCGCACTGACCGTGATGGCACTGCCGCAGAATCCTGCCCTGGCAGCCGCCGTCGAAACCGCCTTGTCCAGCTGCCGTGAGCAAAGTGACGAGCAGCAACGACTGCGCTGCTATGACGCGATCCCGCTGAGTCAGGCGAGCACCGCCGACCGCTGGAGCGGACGCAACGGCACCGACTCGTTCACGTTCCGCGCGCAAACCGGCAGCCGTCTGCTGATCGACCACGACGACGCCATCCTGGTCGGCGCACTCAAGGACGGCGACGGCAACCTGCTGCAGAACCTGCATCTGGCCGGACGCGGCAGCCTGCGCGTCGCCATCCGTGAAGAGGGCGAATACACCGTCACCCTGTCGGCCACCGGCAACTGGCGGGCGCGTCTGGCCGACGGCGACTGACACTGCCTGCCACAGCACTCCACGAGGGCCGGTACCGGCCCGCGCCTGCACCACTCCGGTCGCGAACGCAACTTTGCCAGTCCCCCACCGGCCATGCCACGCTACGCGGATGGGGAAGGAAGCAGCGGGCGGAATCGTCCGGTGCCGGTCCAGGTGTTCCCCCGACCGGAGGATCATTGCGTGTGCGGAATCGCTGGAATCGTCTACTTCGATGACCGCCCGGTCAAACCTGAAACCATCACCCGCCTGACCGACCTCATCGCCCATCGTGGGCCCGATGACGCCGGAGTGCATATCGATGGTCCGGTCGGACTTGGCCATCGCCGGCTGAGCATCGTCGATCTGTCGCCGGCCGGGCATCAGCCCATGGCAACGCCGGACCGCGCCTTGTGGATCGTGTTCAACGGCGAGATCTACAACCACGAAGCCCTGCGCGAGGAACTGGTCGGCCTCGGTCACGGCTTCCGCTCGACTACCGACACCGAGGTGATCCTGGCCGCGTTCCGGCAATGGGGTAAGGATTGCGTCAGCCGGTTTGAGGGCATGTGGGCGTTCGCGATCTGGGAACCGGCGCGGCGACGGCTGTTCTGTTCGCGCGACCGGCTCGGCATCAAGCCGTTCTACTACGCACTCACGGCCGATGGCTTCGCCTTCGCCTCGGAGATCAAGTCCGTGCTCGGCAGCGGCCTGATCCCCGCCCGCGCCAATCCCGAAGCGCTGCGCCTGCAACTGGTCTACCGCGCCCGCGCCAGCAACCAGACCACCTGTTTCGAGGGCGTGCTGCAGTTGCCACCGGCGCACAACGCCATGCTGGTCGACGGCCGGCTAATGATGAGCCGCTACTGGAACGCGGCCGACGCGCTGCAACAGCGTGGCCAGGACCAGGGCGATGCCGCCGAACGTTTCCGCGAGCGCATCGGTCAGGCGGTGCACTCGCATCTGCGCAGTGACGTGCCGGTCGGTGCCTGCCTCAGCGGCGGACTGGATTCGGGCACGCTGGTCGCCCTGGCGGCGCCGCAGTCGCCGGCGCCGTTGCACACCTTCTCGATCACCTATCCGGGCACCGTCCACGACGAGTCCCGCTACATCCACATCCTGCGCGGCCAGGTCGCCAATCTGGCGCCGCACGAACACAGCCCGGACGGCAGCGACCTGATCGAGGTGCTGGAGCGCTCCACCTGGCATTACGAGGAGCCGGTCTGGGGCGGCAGCGTGTACTCGTGGTGGCAGGTGATGAAGTCGGTGAATGCCGGTGGCATCAAGGTCGTGCTCAACGGCCAGGGTGCCGACGAGCTGCTGGCAGGCTACCCGCGCTACTACCCGACCTATCTGCGGCAGCTGCTGCTGGGTGGGCGCCTGCCCAGCCTGCACCGCAACTTCGAAGGTTTCCGCGCCCAGCAGGGTGGGCTTTCGCGTGGCTCGCTGTGGCGCGAACTGGCGACGCCATTCTGGCCGACCTGGCTGCGCCGCGCCGCCCGCGTCGCCGGTCGCGGCTCGGCCTTCGATGACCGATTCCTGGCACCGGATCTGCGTGCCCTGTCGTCACCGGCGGCGGAAACGCTGGCCAGGCGTGCCTTCCACAACCTCGACACGCACCTGCTCAGCGACCTCACCACGACCCGCCTGCCGGAGCTGCTGCAGGCCGAAGACCGCTTCAGCATGGCCTTCTCGATCGAAAGCCGGGTGCCGTTCCTGGACCGCGCCTTTGTCGAGTACGGCATCGCCCTGCCGGCGCACCAGAAGATCGACAACGGCGTGACCAAGGTGATCCTGCGCCAGGCGATGCGTGGCCTGGTCCCGGACGAAACCCTGGACCGGCGCGACAAGCAGGGCTATCCCACCCCGGCCGAGGAATGGCTGCGCAGCATCGGCATCGACTACGCCGGCGACCTGATCGGCTCGCGCACCTTTCGCGAACGCGGGGTGTTCGATGCCGCAGCGGCCGCGCGGGCATTCGAGCGCTGGCGCAAGGGCGAGCGCAAGTTGCCCGGCCTGTGGACCTGGCTGTCGGCCGAAAACTGGCATCGCCAGTATCTGGACAACCCGCCGACGCAGTGGCGCGGCATCGCCTCCGCCGCCTGACCACCGCTGCTCAAGGCGCGCACCGGCAACTGCCAGCGAGCCATGCCCGAAAACGACGATGCCCACCGGTCAGGTGGGCATCGCAGGGCACATGGTGAAACCGGCCGGGCTTATTCGCCCATGTGCTTCTGGCGCAGTTCCCAGCGCTCCTGGGCGTCGATCGAGAAGCGCGCGATCGGACGCACTTCCAGACGCTCGATGCCGATCGGCTCACCGGTTTCCTCGCAGTAGCCGTACTCGCCCTCCTCGATGCGCTTGAGCGCCTTGTCGATCTGCGACAGCAGCTTGCGGTAGCGATCGCGCGTGCGCAGTTCCAGCGAGTTCTCGGTCTCGCGCTGGGCGCGTTCGGCCTCGTCACCGACATCGCGGACTTCGTCACGCAGGTTGTCGATGGTCTGCTGCGACTCCTCGATCAGATCCTCGCGCCACTTGATCAGCTTCAGCCGGAAATATTCCAGCTGCTTGGGCGACATGTACTCTTCCTTGGCGGTCGGCTTGTAGCCGGCTGGCAGCTTCACCTCACTGGCGACCTCGCGCTTGCGCGGCTTCAGGCCAGCTGGCTCCTCGTCGCTGCCTGCCACCCGGGGACGCGCCTGGGCGACTACACCAGCAATCTTCGGGCGCACCGGCGCCGCCGGAGCCGCTGCCGGCTTGGTCTTGGCTTTGGCGGCCTCGGCCACCGGCGCCGCTGCCGGCTTGGCCGGCTTCTTGTCCGCCGGCTTGGTGGCCGGCTTGGCGACTTCCTTGCGGGCAACCGACTTGGCGACCGGTTTCTTGGCGGCCGGAGCGGCCTTCACGGGCGCCTTCTTGGCCGGTTCAGCCTTCTTGGCGGCCGGCTTGGCCGGGGCCTTCTTGGCCGCCGGAGCCGATTTGGCCGGGGCCTTCTTCGCCGGTGCCGCCTTCTTGGCAGCGGGCTTGGCCGGTGCCTTCTTGGCCGACGTGGAACTCTTGGACTTGCTCTTGGCCGCGGTTTTGGCCATGGGAATCCTCTGTGATTTGTCGCGGATCTGTCGCGTTCCCGGTACCGGTTGAGGCCCGGGGGCCGCGTGTTATAGCCTAAGCGCCCCTGCGCAGCAACTTTTCGCTTTTTTTTCGCGCTGTCGGCAACGCCCTCCTTGAACCGAATCCTGCGCGCGCTGCTCACCTTCTACCACGCCACCCTGGGTCGGCTGCTGGGCCCGCGCTGCCGCTTCCATCCCAGCTGCTCCTGCTACGCGCGTACCGCCCTGGCCCGTCACGGCAGTCTGCGTGGCGCCTGGCTGGCGCTGCTGCGGGTGTGCCGCTGCCACCCGCTCAGCGAAGGCGGTCCCGACCCGGTACCGGAACACTTCCGCTGGCTGCCACGACGCCGCCGGCCCGACAATCAGAACACCAAACTGGTCAAGGAATGAACGACAACTGGTTGATCAAACACGCCACCCTGGTCAGCGATGGCCGGCAGTGGCAAGCCGACCTGCGGGTCCGTGACGGCCGCATCGAGGCCGTCGCCGACAGTCTGACCGGCCGCCATGACGAGACCGTGATCGACGCCGGCGGCAAGCACCTGCTGCCCGGCCTGATCGATGACCAGGTCCATTTCCGCGAACCCGGCTTCCCGCACAAGGGCGACATCGCCAGCGAGAGCGCGGCGGCCGTGGCCGGCGGCATCACCAGCTTCATGGACATGCCCAACACCGATCCGCCGACCCTGAACCGGGCTGCGCTGGACGACAAGTACGCCCGCGCCGCCGGCCGCGCCTTCGGCAACTACGGCTTCTACATGGGCGGCAGCAACGACAACCTGGAGGCGATCAAGGCGATCGACCCGACCACCACGCCCGGCGTGAAGGTGTTCATGGGCGCCTCCACCGGCAACATGCTGGTCGACGATCCGGCCGTGCTGGACGGCATCTTCAAGCATGCGCCGACGGTGATCATCACCCACTGCGAGGACACCCCGACCATCCAGGTCAACATGGTCGCCGCGCGCGAGCGCTACGGCGACGCCATCCCGGTCACCGAGCATCCGCTGATCCGCTCGCGCGAGGTCTGCATCAAGTCCACGCTGCTGGCGCTGGAACTGGCGCGCCGGCACAACGCCCGCCTGCATGTGCTGCACATCTCCACCGCCGAGGAACTCGACCTGTTCCAGCCCGGCCCGATGGCCGGCAAGCGCATCACCGCCGAAACCTGCGTGCATTTCCTGCATTTCAGCGCGGACGACTATCCGCGCCTGGGCACGAAAATCCAGTGCAACCCGGCGATCAAGGACGCGCGCGACCGGACTGCCCTGCTCGCCGCCGTCGCCGACGGCCGTATCGACGTGCTGGCCACCGACCACGCCCCGCACACGCGCGAGGAAAAGGCCAAGGCCTATCCGGGTTCGCCGTCGGGCCTGCCGCTGGTGCAGTACGCGCTGGTCTCGGCGCTGGAGAACGTGCGCGACGGCCATTTCCCGTTGACCACGCTGGTCGAGCGCTTCTGCCATGCCCCGGCGACGCGCTTCGGCGTGCTCGATCGTGGCTGGCTGCGCGAAGGCATGGCCGCCGATCTGGTGCTGGTCGATCTCGACGCGTCGACCACCGTGACACCCGAGCAGGTGCTGGGCCGCTGCGGCTGGTCACCGTTCGAGGGCGAAACCTTCCACGCGCGCGTGCTGGCGACGTGGGTCAACGGCCATCGTGCCTGGCATGACGGGCAATTGAGCGCGGCACCGGCTGGCCAGCGTCTGCGTTTCAGCGGGGTGGATCGATGATGGGCTCCAGCCGATCTGCAGCCGTCGTTTTCGCGACCCTGTTCGGTCTGGCCGCCGCACTGACCACGACGGCCGCGCTGGCCGACACACGCATCGAGCTGCCGGCCAGCGCGCGCCAGGGCGAAATGGTCAGCGGCCGGGTACCGCCGGGCAGCACCGTCAACGTCGCCGGCCGCGACGTCCGGGTCACCGACGAGGGCTGGTTCGTGTTCGGCTTCGGTCGCGACGATGCCAAGGACGCGCGCGTGAAGGTGCGCTTCCCCGACGGCAGCCAGGGCGTCAGCGAAGTCGCGGTCAAGAAGCGCGACTGGCGCATCGAACGTGTTGACGGCCTGCCGCCATCCACCGTCACCCCCAACCCGGAAATCGCCGCACGCATCGCCCGCGAGCAGGCACGCGTGGTCGAGGCGCGTCAGCGCGACGATGCCCGCGGCGATTTCCTGCAAAGCTTCATCTGGCCGGTGAAAGGCCGCGTCAGCGGCGTCTACGGCAGCCAGCGCATCCTCAACGGCGAACCGCGCAACCCGCACTACGGGCTGGACGTGGCCGTACCGACCGGGACGCCGTTGAAGGCGCCAGCCGGTGGCGTGGTGATCTTCGCCGACGCCGACCTCTACCTCACCGGCGGCACGCTCACGGTCGACCACGGCCACGGCATCTCCTCCACCTTCATCCACCTGAGCCGGCTGGACAAGCAGGTCGGCGAGCGGGTCGAGCAAGGCGATGTCATCGGCGCTGTCGGCGCCACCGGCCGCGCCACCGGCCCGCACATGCACTGGGGCATGAACTGGTTCGACGTGCGCCTGGATCCGCAGCTGCTGCTGCCGGATTGACACCGCCAGGTCTGGAACGACGACAGGCCAACGCCGCTTCTCCACGAATCCAGACCGGTTCAAGGTGACCCCTGCAGATGCGGGGTTCACCGCGCACGCAACAACCGGCATCCTGCCTTGGCCACACCTTGCAGCCGGGCAAGCCCGGCTCTACAGGACGCTACCAGCACGCGTCACCATGCCGTAGCGATGCGGCACTGCCGAAAGCCCGAAACCGCACGCCGGGGGTAAGATGGCGGCCCCGCCGACTGCCAACGAATCGAGCATGGCCACAGCCCGCAAGCATCGCAACAAGCCGCGTCACTCCGACCACGCCCACGGCAAGCCCGGCGAACCACACGGCAAGCGTGCCGGCTCACCGCCGGACTGGACCATCATCGGACTGGCCATCTTCGGCATTGCGCTTACCGGCTACCTGAGCATCTCCGCCCTGTGGAGCACCGCGCCGGCCTTCTGCGCCGCCGGCTCGGGCTGTGACATCATCCAGAGCAGCCGCTGGTCGACCTTCCTAGGCATGCCGATCGCGCTGTGGGGCCTGGGCCTGTACGCGCTGATCGCCATCTTCGCCGCCCAGCCCAACACCCGGCTCAAGCGCTGGCGCACGGTCTGGCGCCTGTCGCTGATCGGCGTGGCCATCAGCGTCTACCTGACTTTGGTCGGCTGGATCGCACTGCAGGCGACCTGCTGGTGGTGCCTGCTCTCGCTGATCACCATCACCGCCATCTTCGTGCTCACGCATCTGCGCCGGCCCGAATCAGCCCCCGGCGTCGACACCGGCTGGAACAGCTGGCTGCTCAACAACGGCGCCATCGCACTGGTGCTGGTCGCGGTCATCCACCTGTACAGCAGCGGCCTGTTCCAGCCTTCGGCCAGCCCGCGCGTGCAGGCGCTGGTCAAGCACCTCAACGACAGCGGCGTGAAGTACTACGGCGCGTTCTGGTGCCCGGTCTGCCAGCAGCAGCGCGAGGTCTTCGCCAGCGCAGCCGACGACCTGCCCTATGTCGAGTGCCACCCTGCCGGACGCAATGGCCCGGTCGCGATCGAATGCGTCAATGCCAACCTGCCCGGCTTTCCGACCTGGGTAATCCGCGGCCGACAGCACAACCGCCTGATGCAGCCGGAAGAACTGGCGCGCCTGACCGGCTTCAACTGGGACAACTACAAGGCCGAGTAAGGCCGGCGCCGGACAGCGATCGACTGTGCGCTTCACGCGACCCCAGCCGACGTCCAACGGGCGCCTGCACGGCAACCGTATCGCGACGCGTGACCGCAGGCAGGTCTTTTGTTCGACCGCCTGCAGGACACCTCACGCCCTGATTGAATCGGCGCGAAATCCCGACGAAGCGCAGGTAGCTGCCGGGCTTGCCCGGCAGGGAATGGGGCAAGCCCCATTCCTACAGAACATGGGCCAAATCGGCAGGTGCACCGCGTGAGCGCCCGCAGCCAGCAACCGCGTCCACGTCGACGCCATCGTCGTCGCTGGCTGCGCCGTTCACTGGCAGCGTTCGCGCTGCTCTGGCTGGCCAGCGCCACCTGGCAGGTGTTCAAGCCGTTGCCCGAAGGCGTCGGCGTCGCCTGGCCGGAGCGCGTTGGTCACGATCTCGCCCTGTTCGCCGACCTGACCTGGGTCGACGATCAGGAAGTCCGCCACAGCGAGCAGACCATCTTCGACGAGGTCCTGCGGCTGATCGGCCAGGCGCAACGCCTGGTCGTGATCGACATGTTCCTGTTCAACGATTTCGGCGGCAGTGGCGATGGTCACCAGCACCGGCCACTGAGCAGTGAACTCGCCGACGCGGTGATTGCGCGCAAGCAGCAGGTGCCGGAATTGCAGGCCATCGTCATCACCGATCCGGTCAACACCGTCTACGGCGGAGTGCGCTCGGCGCATCTGGAACGACTCGCGGCCGCCGGCGTCACCGTCGTCACCACCAGACTGGCCCGCCTGCGCGCTCCCAACCCGACCTGGGAAGGCCTGTGGCAACTGTGCTGCCGCTGGCTGGGCAACAACGCCGACAGCGGCTGGCTGGCCAACCCGCTCGGGCCCGGCAAGGTGACGCTGCGCAGCTGGCTGGCCCTGCTCAACCTCAAGGCTAACCACCGCAAGACCCTCATCGTCGATCACGGCGACAGCTGGACCGGACTGGTGACCTCGGCCAACCCGCACGACGCCAGCAGTGCGCATGGCAATGTCGCCCTGCGTTTCTCCGGCGAGGCCGCACTGGACCTGCTGCGCAGCGAGGCCTCCGCGATTGCTTTCTCCGGCGGCGGCGCCGAGTCACTGACCAACGGGCTCGCCGCACCCGGCACGCCTGAAGACCGCAGCGACGCCGACAACACAGGCGCCCGTGTGCAGGTGCTTACCGAAGCCGCCATCCGCGACGCCTTGGTCGCCAGCGTCGATGCCGCCGCACCCGACGAACGGCTGGATGTCGCGGTGTTCTATCTGTCCCATCGCGGCATCGTCAGCGCGCTGCTGCGCGCACACGGACGTGGTGTTGCCGTGCGCGTGCTGCTCGACCCCAACGAGGACGCCTTCGGGCGCAAGAAGAATGGCGTGCCCAACCGCCAGGTCGGTCTGGAACTGGATCGCGCCGGCATTCCCGTGCGCTGGTGCGACACCCACGGCGAGCAATGCCACGGCAAGTTCCTGCTGCGCAGTGGTGGCACGCAGGCCGAGCTGATCCTGGGTTCGGCCAATTTCACCCGCCGCAACCTCGACAACTACAACCTGGAAACCAACCTGCGTGTGGTCGCGCCGACTGGATCAACCGTGATCACCGAGGCGCAGACGCTGTTCGAGCGGCAATGGCGCAACGAACCCGGCCGCCACTACAGCATCGCCTTTGCGCACTACCGCGATCCCTCGCGCTGGCGCTATTGGCTCTATCGCTTCACCGAAGCCACCGGGCTCTCCAGCTACTGAGGCCGGATCGGCAAGACGAGCGTCGCCTAGCGTGCATGAGCAGGCGCCCGGGCGATCGGGAAGCTGGCCAATCGGCACAATCACCGCGAGCATCAGGGAAACGCCTCGGCAGCAGGCGCGTCTGCCGCGAACATCGAAATGGTTTCGGCCAACGGCGAGCCGGCATGACCGCACCGCCCGCACGCCGCATTGACAAAGGCAGGTATAGCCTTCATCGCATTGTCCAGGAAAACTTTCCTGGACCACTGTCCGGGGGGACCTCGCATGAATCGTCGTGAAGCTGCCATTGCGCCCAGCGTCTGGCTGGGGCTCGTGCTTTGTTTGCTGATGTCGTCGAACGCCAACGCGGGCACGGCACCGATTGGCGTCGACGACTTCGCCTTGCCGCCTCAGGACGAGGATGGCTGGAGCATCGTCACGCCGGCCAGTGACAGCCGACTGCTGTACGTGGACTCGGCTTCAGGCGATGACGACAAAGGTCGGTTCTATCTGCCATCGGACCCGGCCGTCGGTGCCGACCCTCGGCAACCGGTGGGAAGCGTGCAGGCCTATCGAACCATTGCCGCTGCGGCAGCCCAGTTGCGCCAGTATCAGCCGGACTGGCTGCTGTTGCGCGCAGGTGGGGCCTGGAACGAGTCCGTGCAGGCGCGCATAGGTCGGTCCGCAGCCGAGCGTGCCGTGATTGCCGCCTGGGGCGAGGGTGCCCGCCCGGAGTTGCGCACCGGCAGCGGCAGTGCCATCACCGGCCCTCACCTGGGGTATGCCGCCGTCATCGGCATCCGCTTCTGGTCGCACACCCGCGACTCCGACGGGCCGCATTTCACCAACTATGCCGGCAGCGACGGCTTCTACTTCTGGACTCGCGAAGCTTCCAACCCGCTGGCGGTTCGCGACGTGCTGATCGAGGACTGTGTATTCCGTTCCTACGTCTACAACGGTCTGAACGCGCTGAACGCACCGATCACCAACTTCGTCATGCGTCGCAACATCATCTCGGGCAACTACGCAGCCGCCGGGCGTTCGCAGGGTTTCGGTTACGGCGGCATGGGCCATCCGCGGGTACCTGCCGTGTTGTTGCAGGAAAACCTGTTCGATCACAACGGCTGGCGCATCCGATCCGTGGGCTCGGGTAGCGATCCCTCCGATGGCCAGGCCACCATCGAGAACCACAACACCTATTTCACCGCGCCCAACGGTGTGGTGTTCCATGCCAACCTGTTCCTGCGCGCGTCATCGATCGGCAACAAATGGACGTCCACTCCGGAAAGTGCCGCCCACAGCGTGCTGATCGACAACAATCTCTATGCCGAGGGCGAGGTCGGCATGAGCATCGGCGGCAACAATGCCGGGCCACATCGTTTTCGCGACTTCGAGGTCCGCAACAACGTGCTGACCGACATCGGTCGCAGCCGCCCGACCAATCGTTCCCTGTCATGGGGAATCCAGCTGATGGATTGGGACGGCGGGCTGGTGCAGAACAACCTGGTGGCGCATCAGCGCAATGAATCGATCGGCAACACGTTTGGCCTCGATCTGACTGCCGATAGTGCTGCCCGGGATGTGCACATCACCGGCAACGTCATCGCCAACCTCTGGGCCGACCACCAGCCTGGCAACCCGGCCAGTACCGGAGCGCTGTTCCGCTTGCAGCACGGCGCCGCCGTACAGAACATCCTGCTCGAGGAAAACACCGTACAGAGTCCGGCGGCCGGCGCGCGCGTGGCCAGTATCCAGACCGGCGGCTACGCCTTTGCCGGCAGCAACCGGTACAGTTCGGCCGCCCAGGCCAATCATCATTTTCGGGTCAATGGGGCCAACAGCGATCTCGCCGGCTGGATCGCCGCAACAGGCGACAACGGCGCAAGCACGACGCCGCCGGCCTTCCCCGACCCCGAGCGCACGCTGGAAGGCTATGCCCAGCATCTGGGCATCGGAACAAGCTTCGAAGACCTGATTGCCGTCATGTACGGCCAATCACGCGCGAGCTGGAACCCGGCGTTGACCGCACCGGTCATCAACGACTGGATGCGCGGCGGGTTCGGCATGCCGCTGGTGGATGGCAAAGGCGACGTGATCTTCAGCAACGGTTTCGAAGGCGCGCCCTAGCCGACCCGAACGTTGGCTCGGGCGACCATCGGGATTGACATTCTCCGATGATCGTCGCGAGTGCGGTGTTCCGCACGAGCCGGCACGCCGTCGCCCCTGGTCGCACCACGCTGGTGCAACAAGCGGGCGGTCCAGCGCCTGAAAGCGAGCGCGCCTGGTGCGCGTCTTCTTCGGGCAGTGACGCAAACCGTCGGTAGTCGCGGTTGCTGTCGCGTCGATTTCACGGCGATGCCCGCATGCTGATTGGGCAATCCTCCCGGATCACCGACCCAGCAGCGAGGTTTCCTGATGAATGTCACGCCGTCTTCCACCGGATCGATCCGATCCGCAGCCGTACCCGTGCACAGTGGCATCGCTCCGGAAAGTGCCGTGTCGTGGGCCGCGATACTCGCCGGTGCCGCGGGTGCCGCAGCCCTGTCGCTGACCCTGCTGATCCTCGGCGTCGGCCTGGGATTGTCGTCGGTGTCGCCCTGGTCCTACGAAGGGGTCAGCCGCGAGACCTTCGGCTGGGCAACGATCGGCTGGATCAGCTTTACATCGATCGCGGCATCCGGCCTCGGTGGCTATCTCGCCGGCCGGTTGCGCACGCGCTGGGTCGATGTCCATCGCGACGAAGCCTATTTTCGCGATACCGCCCACGGCTTCCTGTCGTGGGCAGTCGCGACGATCCTCACCGCAGCCCTGCTGACCTCGGCGATCGGATCCATTCTGGGCACCGGCGCCAAGGTCGCCACGGCCGGCGCCTCCGCGGCCGCCACCACGACCGGCCTGGCCGCGGCGGGCGCGACCGGCTTGTCGTCCAGCGAGGCGCCTACCGATCAGCTTGACTACTGGGTCGACCGTCTCCTCCGCCGCGACAGCTCGCAAACGTCTCGACGCGACGTGGCGCCAGCGCCTTCGCCGGAATCATCGGACCAGACGGCGACTCCGCCGTCGACGGCGTCAGCCACGGAAACACCACGGCGACGCGGCAACGACCTGCGCAGCGAGATCGGCCATATCGTGACCAATGCACTGGCCGGCGACGCGCTTGATGCCGATGACCGTCAATACATCGCCCAACAGGTTTCCGAGTACACCGGACTGTCAGCCGCCGAGGCCGAAGCACGCGTTTCGGCGATGGATTCCGGCCTTCGCACCTCGATCGAAGAAGCCGCGAACACGGCCAAGGAAGCCGCCGACGAAGCCCGTGAAGCGTCTGCGTACGCGTCGCTGTGGCTGTTCATCACCTTGCTGATGGGCGCGTTTGTTGCCAGCCTGTTCGCCACCTTCGGCGGTCGCCAGCGCGACCAGTAATCCGGCCTCATCCCACTGGAGAAATCCCATGCGATCCCTCTTGCTTTGGCTGCTCGGCGTCCCGATTCCGGTGCTGATCCTCATCGCCATCCTGTTCTGATCGGCTGACGCCTGGCACAACCATCCTCCCCGGACTGGTCGCCGTCTGTTCCGGAGGATGGGCCGGTCCGTGCTTGGCTCTGCAGGTCGCGCGACAGCAGCGTCGCGGACACAAGGAGCCAGGCCTCACGAAACAAGGCAGCGACCGCACGGGCCGCGGTCGTACCGCGGACCGTCGACTCGACAACGCCGCAGGCCGGTTCGGGCAACTGGACATGCCACCGCGTAGTCATCCGCGTTTCCTCGGATAGCGACCCTGATTGATTCGGCTCATATTCTGTGGAAATGGGGCATGCCCCGCTCCTTCCCGGCCAAGCCCGAGCACGACAAGTCATTCGTACCGGTTTCGGGCTGAATCGTACGCGCCAGCGGCCGCGCGCGGAGCGTGCCACCGCCAGTCCGGATGCCACGAAGTCCCCCGGAAGAACCCGGGTGATCGCCGAGCGACACCCGAGCCGTGTGCATCCCGCGCTCGGTCCAGACGAATGCAAGGACACAGTCCGCGAGAGCCCGACGCGGGCCTTGCCCGCGGGCGCCGGGATACCTTGAAGTGTCCATCGGCCACCGCCCTGGCAGGCAGCACATTCCTTTCACCGGCGGCACTCTAGCTTTCGCCCATTCGACACGCGCCCAGGGCCGAGGGAGCCGCGGAGCCTGGCGTTCCGGAAAGAGATCACCGTGCGCCACGGACCGATCCGCGCGCACAATGGCGACCCGGCCGATCGCCTCGGCGAAGGCGATGGATCCGGCGGCCAGCAACGAACAGGTAGTTTCGCCACCATCCAGGGGAGTGTTTCGCATGTTCTGCCACCGCCGCTTACCGCGCTCAAACCGCTGGATGCGCTTGCCGATCGCCATCCTGTGGCTGATGTCCTTCGTGGTGCCCTTGAACGCCATCGCCGGCACAGGCCCCATCCGTCTTGCCGATTTCAACCTGCCCGCCCAGGACGGCGAGGGCTGGAGCATCATCACAGCGGCGCCAGACAGTCGCCTGGTCTATGTGGATGCGGTTGCCGGCGATGACACGACAGGCCAGTTCTATCTGCCGTCGGACCCTGTCATCGGCAGCAATCCACGCCAGCCCGTGGGCCCGGTACTCGCATACCGGACCATCGCGGCGGCGCACGAGCGACTGCGCCGGTATCAACCGGACTGGCTGCTGCTCCGCGCCGGCGGTGTCTGGCATGAAAACATTCGGGCGCGCATCGGCCGCTCCGCCAGCGAGCGCGCGGTGTTCACTTCCTGGGGCGACGGCGCGCGTCCGGAGCTGCGCACGGGAGCAGCCAGGGGCATCGAGGGCCATCATCTTGGTTATGCCGCGGTCATTGGTATCCGGTTCTGGGCGCATACGCGCGATTCCGATGGCCCTTATTTCACGGGCTACGCTGGCCAGGTCGGCTTCCGGTTCTATACCCGCGAGCCGAGCAATCCTCTGGTGGTGCGCGACGTGCTCATCGAGGACTGTCTGTTCCGGTCATACGTGGACAATGGATTGGATGCGCTAAATGCACCGATCACCAACTTCATCATTCGCCGCAGCATCATCTCGGGCAACTACGCCAACGGAGGGCGCTCGCAGGGCTTGGGCTACGGCGGCGAGCACCAGCCCAGGGTGCCCGCCGTGCTGCTGCAGGAGAACCTGTTCGATCACAACGGCTGGCGCATCCGGTCACTGGGTGGTGGCGGCGATGCCTCCGACGGCCAGGCCACCTTCGAGAACCACAACACCTACTTCACCGCCGCCAATGGCGTGGTGTTCCACGGCAACCTGTTTCTTCGTGCGTCTTCCATCGGCAACAAGTGGAGTTCCAAGATCGACAGCCCCGCCCACAGCGTACTGGTCGACAACAACCTCTACACCGAGGGTGACGTCGGCATGAGCATCGGCGGCAACGATCCCGGATCCTACCGGTTCCGGGATTTCGAGCTTCGCAACAACGTGCTCACCGACATCGGCCGAACACGGCCGACCAACCGCTCACTGTCCTGGGGCGTAGATGTGAAGGATTGGGACGGCGGCCTGGTAGAGAACAACCTGGTGATCAATCAGCGCAACGCGGCCATCAACAACACCTTCGGCCTGCAGATAACGGCGGAAACCGCCGGTCGTGACCTGCATGTCGTCGGCAATGTCGTCGCGAACCTGCTGGGCAATCACCAGACCGGAAGCCCTGCAAACGCGAGGGCGCTGCTGAGGCTGCGCGATGGCAACAACCTGCAGAACATGCTGCTGGAGAACAACACCTTCCACAGTTCCTCGACCACCATTCGCCCGGTCAGCATCGTAAGTGGCGGCTATGCGTTCGCCGGCAGCAATCGCTACAGCTCGGGCGCTCCCGCAAACCATCATTTCCTGGTCGACACCACCATCACCGATCTGGATGGCTGGATCGCGGCCACCGGTGACACCGGCGCGACTACGGTGGCACCGACCTTCCCGAACCCGGATCGGACCCTGGAGGGGTATGCGCAGCATCTGGGCATCGGTGATTCCTTCGACGATCTGCTCGCTGCGATGTATGGCCAGTCGCGGGCATCCTGGAACCCGGCGCTGACCGCAGCGGTGATCAACGAATGGATGCGCGCTGGCTTCGGCATGCCGCCGGCGCAAAGCCTTGGCAATGCGATCTTTGCCGACGGCTTCGAGGGCAGCCGGTAGACGCGCCAGGAACGACGCCGGAATGGGCAGCATCGCCCCGTGACGATCAGTCGGCGATGCCGCAGCGGAGACTGACCTGGACTCCTTCCACGATTGACGCCTGGCACCCACCGACATGCCGCTTTCGCTCTACTACCACCCGCTGTCGTCGTACTGCCACAAGGTGCTGATCGCGCTCTACGAGACGGGCACCATCTTCGAGCCGCATCTGATCGACCTCGGCAGCGAGACCGACCGGGCGCTGCTGGGCACGCACTGGCCGTTGTGCAAGTTTCCGGTGTTGTTCGACCCCGGCCGCGGGCGCAGCATTCCGGAATCGACCAGCATCATCGAATACCTGTCGCTGCACCACGCTGGTGACAAGCCCCTGATTCCGAGCGACCCCGATCGCGCGCTCGACGCACGGCTTTGGGATCGCATCTTCGACAACTACGTCCACACGCCGATGCAACAGATCGTTGCCGACCGCATCTGGCAGACCAACATCGACCTGTCGCGGCAACGGGTGCTGATCCGCTCGGCCTATCAGGTCATCGACACGCAGCTGTCCGCAAATTCCTGGGCAGCCGGCGCAGACTTCACCCTGGCCGATTGCGCGGCGGCACCGGCCCTGTTCTACGCCACGACACTGGAGCCGATCGCTCCCGGGCAAACGCATCTTGCCGCCTACTTCGGGCGCCTGATCAGCCGGCCGTCGGTTCGGCGGGTACTCGACGAGGCCAGACCCTACTTCCGCCACTACCCGTTCGCCGACGCGATTCCGGCACGCTTCCGCGGCGAGTCTGGCGCGACCTGAGTGGAGATCGCCGCGGGATCGACAGCACGTGGCGCGTCGGCCTTGGCTTGCCGTCGGCAACGTCTTCGCATTGTTTCGGCGGCCGTGGCTGGCCGGTAGACGCGCGCTGTCGCGACCTGTCGGGCCTGGCTTGCCCGGCTTCGATGCGATGGCTGCGCGAGACATTCCATGGCCAACCCATTTCAGCGGGGCGAGCCCCGCTCTACCGGTCGCCGGGTTTCATCGCGAGGCGGCGGCGTCCGCGGTCGTTCAGTCGCAGAGACTGTTGTCGTCAGCGACGATGCGCAGGTTGCCTACCGACAGCCACGGCAGCGGCTGCGGCCAGCGCTGGTAGAAGCCGGCGTTGGCAGCGACCGGGCAGGAACTGGTGTAGGCGAAGCGCTCGCCGTCGGTGGAGACATGCAGATCGACCTTGAGCCGGGCACTGGTGCGATTCTCCAGGGCGATCAGGGTGGTCTGGTCGTCATCGGCATCCAGCCAGATGCCGAGGTTGCCGGTGTCGGCATCGGCCGTGGTAACCGAGGCGATCTGGCCGCCGGCCAGTTCCACCCGCAGGTACAGCGGTGCCGAACCATCGGTACGCCAGCTGTCGACCGGCAGTTGCGCCAGTTCGAACACGGTGCTGCCGGGTCCGGTGGCCAGACGTGCGGTCTCGGGGCTGAGGCCGTCGCGGACCGGCGCGTCGCCGCCACCGAAATGCGCACAGGATGCAAGCAGCAGACCGGTGGCTAGCGCTGCACCGATGGTCCGGAATCCGTTCACGAGCGTTCCTCCCGAAAAGTGTCGACACGATAGCGCAAAGCAGCGCGGCACAACGTCCGGTTGCCGCCGGCGACAGCCGGTTCCGCTGGACGCGTATGCACAGGCTGGTCTGCAGCACGCCGGTTCTCGCGACGCCGGCAGACGCCGCCGGTCATCCCTTCGTCAACCGGCCGAGCGGCGCCCGACAGCCGTCACCCGTCCAGCCTGCCGACAGCCGGGAGATGGCTGCGTGAAAGAGCCCATGACGCGAGGTTGCAGGCGTCAGTGCTGGTGGCGCAAACGCTGGCGCAGCGTACGACCGTAGGCGCGGCCGGAACGCAGGCGCTGACCGCTGTGCAGGCGGATCAGCACGCTGCCGTCACGCAGCGTTTCCAGGTCGCGGATGGCATCGATGCGCACCAGCCAGGAGCGGTGCACACGCGCGAACCGGGCTGGGTCCAGTTGCTCGCTGAACCGGTGCAGCGGTTCGCGCAGCAGGTAGCTGCGCTCGGCCGTATGCAGCTCGATGTAGTTGCCCTGGGCGCCGACCATGTCGATCTGCTCGACCGGCAGACGGATCTGGCGATAGCCGTACTGGACCATGACGTGATCGATGTGGCCGGCCACCCGCGTGCCCTGCAGGGCGAAGTGCTCGCGCAGACGCTGCATGCATTCGCGCAGGCGCAGCTGCGACAGCGGCTTGAGCAGATAATCGGTGGCGGCAACATCGAAGGCGCGCAATGCGTGCTCTTCGTGGGCGGTGACGAACACGATCTTCGGCCGCTGGTCGACCGGCAGATGCTCGACCACGCTGAAACCATCGCCTTCGGGCATGCGGATGTCCAGGAACAACAGTTCCGGCCGCGTGGTTTCAAGCGCCTGCACCACTTCGGCGCCGGTGGCGCATTCAGCCACGATGTCGATGTCGGCTTCGTGCCCGAGCATGCGCCGCAGGCGCTGCCGCGACAACGGCTCGTCATCGGCGATCAGGGTTCGGATCGGATCCATGATGTCCTCCTTGGAGGAAACTCTGGCCAACGCAGCGAGCGTGTGGCTGACCGTGGCGGCCGGGGCGCCGGAAGCGCAGCGTACGGGTCATACCTGCGCATTCCGAGCACCGCCGGGCGCCGTCGCGCGCTCGCGCAGCAGTTGTCCCGGGGTTCCCGCCGGTAGATGAATGGTGGCGCGGCGCCCACCGCCGGGCCGTTCGCTGATCTCCAGCCGCGCGCGATCGCCATACAGGCAGGCCAACCGCGCGCGCGTGTTGTCCAAACCGATGCCGGTACCGTGGGCGGCCGGCGCAACCGGCGGGTCGCCATCATCCTCGACGCTCAGCACCAGACTGTCGTCGCGGCGTCGGATGCGTATCCACAGGTTGCCCGGATGCGCGCGCGGAGCGATGGCGTAGCGGATGGCGTTCTCGGCCAACGGCTGCAGCAGCAGTGACGGCACCTCGCAAGCCAGCGCCGCCGGGTCGATCTCGCGATGCACGATCAGGCGTTCGCGCAGCCGCTGCTGCTCGATCGCCAGGTAGTGCTCCAGCAGCTCGATCTCCCGATCCAGCCGGGTGCGGCCGTCGCCGGTCGCCAGACTCTCGCGCAGCAGCGCGCCCAGGCCGACCAGCATGCGGTCGGTGGCCTGCGGATCGTGATGCACCAGCTCGGCAATGGAATTGAGCGCGTTGAACAGGAAGTGCGGATTGATCTGCGCGGTCAGCGCCTTCAGCCGCGCCTCTTCCAGATGCGCGCGCAGTTCGGCGTTGCGCTGGTCGCGCTCATAGCTGCGCGTGGCATAGACGATGGCGTGGCCGACTCCGATCAGCAGCCAGGCCATGAAGAAGTTGCCGTACAGGCTGGTCAGCAAAAGTGTGCCGAACGGCGGCAGTTCCTTGTAGAACGGCACCCAGGGGTTGACCAGATGGATGAACGCTGCGCGGAACACCACGATCGCCAGCACCACCACCAGATACAGGGCGATCCGCTGCGCGACCTTGCCCGGCTCGATCGGGCGCAGGTCGATCAACCAGAACAAGGCCAGGATGATCAGCGTCCAAACGCCGTAGCTGACCAGGGTCTTGTACAGGACCGCGCCGAGTTCCAGCGTGACCCCGTCTGCCGCGGCCGACTGCATGGTGCTGAGCGTGGCGGTCAGGGCGCCAGCCAGCTCCCAGAGCACGACGAGGACGATGATGGCGATCGGATGCCGGCGCATCCGCGCACGCTAGGTGCTGACCGCCGCGCGATCAAGGCCATTCCCGCCGCTCGACCTCGCCACCCCGCGAACCATCCCATTCAACGGCCTGCACCGGCAGCTTGCCCCAACAGCGTCACGGCCCACCCAGCGTTTCGGTCAGCGCGTGCAGCGCCGACTCGATTGTCGCAAGATCATCCGGGGTGGTCAGTTGTCCGTGCTGTTCCATGACTCGAATCAACTCCAAAAGCGAGGCCCAGACCGCTTCGGGCGCCGCTACGTCGAACTCGGCGCACTGATCATCGGCGAAGCGCAGTTCGAACCAATCCGCGTCGAAAAGCGCGAAATCAGCGTTGCGGAATTGCTCAGCAGCCTTGCGGATGGCCCCGACCATCGCCTCGGACGTCGCGCGATCCAACGTACCAACCGTGGTAGTCAATCCCGGCATTCCGGTCACCGACGCGTGCGTACACTGATCCGACGATGTGCTCGCGGGATAGATTAACCTCGTCGTGTAGATTCGATTTTCGAGCACACGGATATCGATGTGTTCTGGGCGGAAGCCACCCAAGCGGACAATAGAAAGTCCTGGCGAACCCAAACCAAGGTCGATCATGTGCTCGACCAGACCAGGGAGCGAGAAGCGGGACTCACGCCGGTCCTTGCATGCACCCAGCAGCTTGGGCTGGAGAGAGGACGACGAACCGGCATTTCCGTCATCACAGTTGGCCGCGAACACCGCACGACACGGCCCAAGCCAGTCGGCTGCTGCCACCGCGCCGACGGCAAGCGCCACGACCAGCAATAGGACCACGCCCGCACGTGGCGACCGATTCGATCTGGCACGTTTCATGATTCGGCACCGACGCTGGACCTGCCTGGACCCGCCGTCAGCCTACACCTTTGAATGTCTGAACGAGCGAGGCAGCTTGCTCTTGGACAGATGATCGTTGATCAAACGCATCTTCGCAGTCCGGATCCGTTCCGGACGCATCGAATCCAGCGTCTGCCGACAGTCTGGCTGAGTCTCCGGACGACAAGGTCAGCGACCCATTTCAAAAACGACCCTCTCGCGCATCCGGAAGGCCTTTGGAAATTCAGGGCAGCTTCGCGACGATTGAACTGACCTCGCTACAATGGCCACCGCTGCACCTGCCAGCAGGCGATGACCGATCCCGGCACCATCGCCCCGCCCGCCGATCCGGACCTTCCGGTCCGACCTGCTGGCATCCCGTCACCGACGCGATGCCGAAACATCCCGCCCAGACCATCGACCCGGCGCACCGGACCGGTTAACGTCGCCGTTTGCGGTCGGCGCCGTGTTCGCCATCGTCCCGCCGACAACAGGCAAGAACCTCATGACGGAACCCGCCACCAGCACCTTGATTGTCGCGCTTCTGGTCACCCTGGGTGCCGGCCTGGCCACCGGCCTGGGCGGCATCCTGGTGCTGGCAGCCAAGGCGCCGAGCGCGCGCATGCTCGCCTTCGGCCTGGCCTTTGCCGGCGGCGCCATGGTCTATGTCTCGCTGTCGGAGATCCTCAACAAGTCGATCGGCTCGTTCACGCTGGCCTATGGCGACTCCGCGGGTTTCAGCTACGGCACGCTGGCATTCCTGGCCGGCGTGCTGCTGATCGTGATCATCGATCGTCTCATTCCCAATCCGCACGAGGGCCTGAAGACCGACGACCCGTTCTTCCGCGAACACAACCGCGAATACATCAAGCGGGTCGGCCTGCTCACCGCGGTGGCGATCACCGCGCACAACTTCCCGGAAGGCCTGGCCACGTTCTTCGCCATGCTCGACGATCCCGCCGTGGGTCTGCCGCTGGCCTTCGCTATCTCCATACACAACATCCCCGAAGGCATCTCCATCGCCGTGCCGGTCTACTACGCCACCGGCCGCAAGGACTACGCCATTGTCGCCAGCCTGCTTTCCGGCCTTGCCGAACCGATCGGCGCGATCATCGGCTACCTGCTGCTGGCGCCGTTCCTGTCCGACGCCGTGTTCGGCGCCGTGTTCGGTATCATCGCCGGCGTGATGGTCTTTCTTGCCCTCGACGAACTGCTGCCCACGGCCAAGCGCTATGCCAAGGGCCATGAAACCGTGTATGGCCTGGTCAGCGGCATGGCCGTGCTGGCGCTGAGCCTGGTGTTGTTCAAGTGGTGATGCAGCCGTGCTGACCGGCGCGACACAGCTCCCGACCTTTGGCTGCGCGCGCTGGCTGTCGCTGCTGCTGGTGCTGTTCGCGGCATCCGGAGCCTGTGGCAAGGACTCGCCAACGGGCACCGCGCCCGTGGCAGCGCCGAAGGTGCCGGTGCTCACCTGGAAACTGGTCAACACCTTCCCGCACGACGTCGGCGCCTTCACGCAAGGGCTGCTCTACCGCGACGGCTTCATCTACGAGAGCACTGGCCTCAACGGCCGCTCCAGCGTGCGCAAGGTGGTGCTGGAAACCGGCGCGGTGATCCAGATCCACCGCCTGGAACAGAAATTCTTCGCCGAAGGTCTGGCCGACTGGAACGATCGCCTGATCCAGCTCAGCTGGCGCGAGAACACCGGCTTCGTCTACGACCTGAACTCATTCGAGGAGAAGCGCCGCTTCGAGTATCCGGGCGAAGGCTGGGGCCTGACCCACGACGGCAAGCGCCTGATCATGAGCGATGGCACGCCGCGCCTGCGCTTCCTCGATCCGGAAACGTTCGCCGAAACCGGCAGTGTCGATGTCACCTTCGAAGGCCAGGCGCTGCGTGGTCTCAACGAACTGGAATACATCGACGGCAAGGTGTTCGCCAACGTCTGGCCGCAGCCGCATGTGGTGGTGATCGACCCGGACAGCGGTCGGGTCGCTGCCCGCATCGACTTCAGCACCTTGCTGCCGCCCGAGCAGCGTCAGCGGGTGGATGTACTCAACGGCATCGCTTGGGATGCCGAAGGCCGACGCCTGTTCGTGACCGGCAAGCTGTGGCCCTCGCTGTTCGAGATCAAGCTCGACCCGTGGCCGCTGCCCGGAAGCAAAGCCAGCAGCGGCAAGCCCTGACCCGGCGAATTCGCTTCGCTGAAACCCGCCTGCATCTGCCATCGACGCCGGTTTCCCGCTACGCTGCGCGGTCACTTTTTCCGCAACCAGTAGCGACATCGCACCCATGGACCTGATCGACGACCTGGAATGGCGCGGCCTGCTGGCCGACTGCACCGACAAGGACGCGCTGCGCAAGCGCCTGGCCGAAGGTCCGATCACCCTGTATTGCGGCTTTGACCCAACCGGCGATTCGCTGCATGTCGGCCATCTGATGGGCCAGCTCACCCTGCGCCGCTTCCAGCGCGCCGGCCATCATCCGCTGGCCCTGGCTGGCGGTGCCACCGGCATGATCGGCGATCCCTCCGGCAAGTCGGCCGAGCGCAACCTGCTCACGCGCGAACAGCTCGACCACAATGTGGCCGCCATCAAGCAGCAACTCGCGCGCCTGCTCGACTTCGACAGCGCCAGCAATCCGGCCCGGCTGGTCGACAACGCCGACTGGACCGCGCCGCTGAGTTTCCTGGATTTCCTGCGTGATGTCGGCAAGCACTTCCCGCTGACCGCGATGCTGGCCAAGGACTCGGTGCGCACGCGCATGGAAGGCGACAGCGGCATCAGCTACACCGAATTCAGCTACCAGCTGCTGCAGGCCTAC
>JAMHVM010000062.1:0-2725 GCA_035911475.1 Lysobacterales bacterium
CATTGAGCACCCAGTCCAGCAGCGACGGCACCCGCGGCGGCAGCAGTTGCTGGGTGATCTCCAGCGCGTACGACAAGCCGGCCCCCAGCAGCACGCCCGTGGCCACGGCAGCCCATGCCGGGCGGCCATGGCGCAACTGGGCCAGCGCCACCAGGCCACCCAGCGGCGCATAGGCCAGCAGGTTGCCGGTGATGTCGAACGGGATGAAGTAGCGCGGCCAGGGCAGGTGCGGCAGTTGCCAGACCGGCATGCCCGGCGGCCAGCGCCATCCTTCGAACGGAAACAGGCTGGCGTAGACGATCAGCCCGGCCCAGGCCCAGGCCAGCGGCACGGCCGAACTGCGGTCACCGGATGGCTGGGCCCGCAACGCTGGGCGCTCCGCACTAGAACGGCTTGACGACGGCCAGCACCACGATGCCGATGAACAGCAGCACCGACACCTCGTTGAACACCCGGAACCACCGGTGGCTGCGCTGGTTGGCCGACTGCTCGAAGCGGCGCAGATGGCCGCGGCAGACATGCTGGTAGCCGATCACCACCACCACCAGGGCCAGCTTGGCATGCAGCCAGCCGGTGCCGGCGAAGCGGCCGGCACCGTAGCCCAGCCACAGCCAGGTGCCGAGCGCCAGCGCCACCAGCATCAGGATGTTGGCGAACTTGTACAGCTTGCGGCCCATCAGCAGCAGGCGCTCGCGCTCGGCGTGGCTATCGGCCGGCACCATGGCCAGGTTGACCAGGATGCGCGGCAGGTAGAACAGCCCGGCAAACCAGCTGGACACGAAGACGATGTGGAAGGCCTGGATCCACAGGTAGGCGGAGCTCATCGGCGCATTATCGCGACCGCTGCGACGCCCAATCGGGATAGGGGCCGGCCGCTAAGGACCGGACCCCTCCCACACCACCCGGCATGCGGGTCCGCACCGGGCGGTTCGAGAAGTTGAGGTCATGAGAGCCGGGGTAGGCCCAAGCGATCGAACCAGGCAATCGTCAGCACGCTGTTGAGCAACCCACCGCTGTTTCTCCACCAGTGCCGAGTGTTCGCGGCCACCTGTGCGGCCACGTCGACGCTGGCGCCCAGGGCACGCAGCTCACGGTAGGTGGTAATGCCGCGTTTCCACTGCTTGAGCTGGATCGCGCGCAGCCGGTGGCGCAACCCCTCGTCCAACTCGCGCCAGACGCGGGGCGTTTGCGCCAATCCGTAGTACGCCTGCCAGCCCAGCAGATAAGGTCGCAGCCGCTCCACCACTTGGTGCATGCTGCACCCACCGCTGCGGCGTGTCAGCCGTCGTACCGTCTGTTTGAACGTTGCCATTGGCTTGTCGGCCACGCGGCGCTTGACCTCGCCTCCCCGCGCTACCCACAAGCTGTAGCCCAGGAATTTGCGGCCGAATACGCTGGCCACCGCGCTTTTGGTCTCGTTCACCGTCAGGTGCAACTGACCGTACAGCCGCCGCAGCAGCGCCATCACCCGCTCGCCCGCCTGCACGCTGCGGACGTAGACGTTCGCATCATCGGCGTAGCGCACGAAGCGGTGGCCCCTGCGCTGCAGTTCCTTGTCCACCTCATCGAGCATCACGTTCGCCAGCAGCGGCGACAGCGGCCCGCCTTGCGGCGTGCCCTGGTATCGCTGCTGCACCACGCCATCGCTCATGATCCCGCTGTCGAGGTAGGCACGGATCAGCCGGATCACTCCAGCGTCCCCGATGCGTTTGCTCAGGCGGTCAATCAGGATGTCATGGTTGACCCGGTCGAAGAACTTCTCCAGGTCCACGTCCACCACGACCTGCCGGCCCGACTGCACGTACGCCTGCGCGGCCAACACCGCGTCCTGCGCTCGCCGCCCTGGCCTGAAGCCGTAGCTGTGCTCGCTGAAGGTGGGGTCCAGTATGGGTTGCAGGATCTGCAGCAGCGCCTGCTGGATCAGCCGATCCACCACCGTCGGGATGCCCAGCTCGCGCTCGCCTCCCTCAGGTTTCGGGATCGTCACCCGTCGCACCGGGCTTGGCCGGTACCTCCCCTTCAACAGTTGCTCCCGAATCGCCGGCCACGCCGTGGCAAGGTGCCTGGCGGTCTGGTCAATGTCCAGTCCGTCCACACCCGCAGCCCCTTTGTTGGCCCGCACCTTCTTGAACGCCCGCTGCAGGTTCTCTCTCGTGAATGCGGCGTGTAACAACGCCGCATGGGGGTTGCCCGTGTCTGCCGTGTCATGCCGCGGGCCCTTGGCTTCGTCACTGGCAGGTTCACGCTCGGATTCACCGCTCGCAGTTCCCGCCCGCCCCGCTTGCGCGGGCATCTGACGCCTTGCCTTGGACATCGACATGTCGCTCGACACTCCTTCTCGTTCGGCCCTTCACCGTGCCCTTCGGCCTCCTCGGCCGGCCCCGGCTACTACGACCTCTGCTGACTTCTCGCTCCGGCTCGACACCGTCGCCCTTTCAGGCGCGAGGCGAGATCTCCCCAGGTAAGAACGCACTCCTTCACTGCACAGCCGCCGGATCTACGCCGCCTGACCCTTGATCACGAGAGCTTCGCGGTCTTTTGCCCGCTCGCCCTGGTCGGCACCGCCTTCTATCCGGTTCTTGTCCATCGGCTCGCAGCTTCGATCCACGCTTCCTCTCCACGATCGGTCGCCCTCTCGCAGTTGCGCTTCACTTCGTTCGCTGTGATCAACTTACGGCGGGACTTGCACCCGCAAGAGTGCGCCCATGCTGGGCGCACAAAAAAG
>JAMHVM010000063.1:0-11300 GCA_035911475.1 Lysobacterales bacterium
CCGCCTCGGCGCCGTGTGCCAGCGCCATCGCGAAGCCGTCGCGCAGCGCCGCGCCCTTGCCCTGGCGCGCCGCGTGGCGCACCAGGGTGATGCCGAGGCCGTCGAGCGACTCGGCGGTGCCGTCGGTCGAGCCATCGTCGACGACGATGACGTCGGGGCAGAGCGGCAGCAGTTGTTCGACGAGCGCGCGCAGCGTGCGGCGTTCGTTCAGGGCGGGAATGACGATCGACCAGCGCATGTTTGCCTCGGCGGCCGACGGACCCGATCAGCCACCCGCGCCCGGGCGCGGATGGTCGGGCTGCCGCCGCCAACCATGTGCATCATAAATCCAAGGACCGCGGCGGCTCGCCTCGAGTTTGACGAACATGCCCTGCGGTGGGTTCCCCGGGTCCTCGCTGTCGGCGTCCACCGACTCCACTCGGGGTAGTCCCGAGGCGTCGCGCCCGACCACGCGCCATTGCCACCGGCCGGCGAGGGCGCCGAGCAAGGCCTCGAGCGCGCGCGGCCAGCCGCTCGACCGCCGCAGCGCCGTGCCGAACGGGTCGGAATCGAAGCATTCCACTTCGCCGGCGAGCGCCGTGAAGCGCCGGCGCGACAGCGCCAGCTGGGTCGCGTGGCAGGCGAGCGCGGCGCGCTTGCGGGCTAGTTCCTGCGGCGTCAGCTCGAGCCGCAGCGAGTCGCCGCGCGAACCGCCATGGACGCGGAAGGCGTGCAGGCGCGGCTCGCGGCCCGTGCCCTCCAGCGCCAGCGCGAGCAGCACCGGCGCCAGGTTGTGGTCCGGATGGCGGTCGTCGGCGGCCGGCAGCACCACGTCGGTGGGTGCGAACCGCCGGAGCAGGCTGCGCAGCGGCGCGAGCGCCGTGGCGGGATCGGCGCAGAACGCCGCCGTCAGCGCGCCGTCCTCGCCGCCGAGGGCGCTGAGGTCCTGCCGTGGGTCGAGACCGAGCACGCGCAGGGCCGCGTCGCACTCGTCGCGCCGGCGGCGCGCCCAGCGCGCGCGGTCGGCCGCGCCGATGCGCCAGCGACGCTCCAGACAGCGTTGCGGCCAGGTATCGCCGCCGCCGTCGGTGAGCAGCGCGACGTGCGCGACGGCGCCGGACGCGCGCACCCGCTGCAGCAGGCCGCCGGTCGCGATGGTCTCGTCATCCGGGTGGGGCGCGAGCACCAGCCAGCGCTCGCCGGCCCGCGGTCCGGCCGCGGGCGCCACGCCACGCGCGGGCGCGCCGGCTGCCGGGACGCCGGCGAGCGGGTCGGCCGGCGCACCGGATTCGTGTACTGGGGGTGCGGCCAAGGTGGCCGCAGGATACGGCATGCCCGCCCGTGTCGCGCCGACGTGCCGGGAGGGCGGCGCCCGACGCGAGCCGCCGTCGCCGCCTGGTTCGCAGACGGTAAGTCATTGTCCAGAATGGAAAAATCGCGCCCCCGGCGAGTCTGGCGCCGCCATAGACGGATCCGATCGGGTGGATAGGAGCAATCCATTTCCACTATCAGCGCAAGGGCCCTAGAGTGGCGCCCATTCGTTCACCACTCATCACCTGACGAGGACCTCCTGATGTCTCTGATCAATACCCAAGTCAAACCCTTCAAGACGACCGCGTTCCACAACGGCAAGTTCGTCGAGGTGTCCGACGCCACCCTGAAGGGCAAGTGGTCGGTCATCGTCTTCATGCCGGCGGCCTTCACCTTCAACTGCCCGACCGAGGTCGAGGACGCGGCGCAGAACTACGCCGAATTCCAGAAGGCCGGCGCCGAGATCTACATCGTCACCACCGACACGCACTTCTCGCACAAGGTGTGGCACGAGACCTCGCCGGCCGTGGGCAAGGCCCAGTTCCCGCTGGTCGGCGACCCGACCCACCAGCTAACCCGTGCCTTCGGCGTGCACATCGACGAGGAAGGTCTGGCCCTGCGCGGTACCTTCATCATCAACCCGGACGGTGTCATCAAGACGCTGGAAATCCACGACAACGCCATCGCCCGCGACGTCAACGAGACCCTGCGCAAGCTGCACGCTGCCCAGTACGTCGCCAGCCATCCGGGTGAGGTCTGCCCGGCGAAGTGGAAGGAAGGTGCCAAGACCCTGGCGCCGTCCCTGGACCTGGTCGGCAAGATCTGATCCCGACCCGACCGCACCCATTCCGGGTGCGGTCAACGAACCGGTCGCCGGCCACGGCGACCCGCGGAGTCCGGCTACCCCTCCCGGCCGGACTCCGCACCTTTTCCCCCGCATCCGGAAGCATGGTCATGCTGGACGACACCCTGAAGGCACAACTTTCCACTTATCTCGAACGGGTCACCCGTCCGATCGAGATCGTCGCCTCGCTCGACGACAGTCCGGCTGCGCAGGAGATGTCGGACCTGCTCGACGATCTGGTGTCGCTCTCCGACAAGCTCACGCTCTTGCAAGGCGGCGACGCCGACGTGCGCGCGCCTTCGTTCGCGCTGAACAGCCCGGGCCACGACATCCACCTGCGTTTCGCCGGCCTGCCCATGGGCCATGAGTTCACCTCGCTGGTGCTGGCGCTGCTGCAGGTCGGTGGTCATCCGCCCAAGCTTGAGCAGGATGTCATCGACCAGATCACCGCGCTGGACGGCGACTACCGCTTCGAGACCTATTTCTCGCAGAGCTGCCAGAACTGCCCGGACATCGTCCAGGCGCTGAACCTGATGGCGGTGCTCAACCCGAACATCCACCACGTCGCCATCGACGGCGGCGCCTTCCCGCAGGAAGTCGAGGACCGCCAGATCCTGTCGGTGCCCGCCATCTACCTCAACGGCGAGTTGTTCGGCCAGGGCCGCATGACCGTCGAGGAAGTGGTCGCCAAGCTCGACTCTGGCTCCGCCGCCCGAGAGGCGACGAAGCTGGCCGCCAAGGGCGCCTTCGACGTGTTGATGGTCGGCGGTGGTCCGGCCGGCGCAGCATCGGCGATCTACGCGGCACGCAAGGGCATCCGTACCGGCGTGGTTACCGAGCGGTTTGGTGGTCAGGTGCTGGACACCATGGCGATCGAGAACTTCATCTCGGTGCAGGAAACCGAAGGCCCGAAGCTGGCCGCCGCACTGGAGGCGCATGTGCGCCAGTACGAGGTCGACATCATGAACCTGCAGCGCGCCGAGAAGCTGGTTGCCGCCGGTGACGACGGCCTGATCGAAGTGCAGCTGGCCAACGGTGCCTCGCTGCGCTCGAAGACGGTGGTGCTGTCCACCGGTGCGCGCTGGCGCGACATCGGCGTGCCCGGCGAGAAGGAGTACCGGACCAGGGGCGTGACCTACTGCCCGCACTGCGACGGTCCGCTGTTCAAGGGCAAGCACGTGGCGGTGATCGGTGGCGGCAATTCTGGCGTGGAAGCGGCGATCGATCTGGCTGGCGTGGTCCGTCGCGTCACCCTGATCGAGTTCGACCACAAGCTGCGCGCCGACGATGTGCTCCAGCGCAAGCTGCGCAGCCTGACCAATGTCGAGATCATCGTCGCGGCTAAGACCACCGAGATCCATGGTGACGGCAGCAAGGTCAACGGGCTGAGCTACGAGAGTCGCAACAACGGCGGGAAGCACCGTCTGGATGTCGAGGGTGTGTTCGTGCAGATCGGCCTGCTGCCCAACACCGAATGGCTCAAGGGCACGATCGAGCTGTCGCCGCGCGGCGAGATCATCGTCGACGACCGCGGCCAGACCTCGTTGCCTGGCGTGTTTGCCGCCGGTGACTGCACCACGGTTCCGTACAAGCAAATCGTGATCGCCATGGGCCAGGGTTCGACCGCCGCGCTGAGCGCGTTCGACCACCTGATCCGCGCATCGGCACCGGCCGAGGCGGCGACAGCCAAGGCGGCCTAGAAGCGAGAAAAGAGAAACGAGGAGGGAGAAACGAGAGTAAGCGCTGCCGGCAGCTTCATGCCGCAAACATGGCTTCTACTCGTTCCTCTTTCCTCTGCACTCGTTTCTCTGGAACTGCCTCCCGGCTTCAGTCGGCGGCGACCAGCTCCGGCTTCAGGCCGCGCGTCTGATAGGCGCGCCAGCGCGAACGTGCCGCCTGCTTGCCATTGTCGTCGGCAGGAATCAGTTCCACGATGCGCTGGACCTGCGGCGCGATCACGATGTCGGCACGCAGATTGATCACGCAGTCCCGTGCCGGTTCGCGCTGCCCGGGTGCGGCGATCACCACCCAGGCAGCCGCCTGGTCGAGGTCATCGGCCAGACAATGCGGCACGAAATCCGCGAGCTGCCAGAGCGCCTCGTCCAGCGTGCGTGCCTGGCCGGCGTCGATGGCCCGGATCAACAGGCGTTCGCCCTGTGCAAGCAGCTGTCCGGTCAGGTGCACGACATGGTCGGCGATGTCGACCGCCGCGCCCAGCGCGTGAAACTGCAGGTTCACCTGGGCAGCGGTCATGCGTGCCAGCGGTGAGGAATCAGGCCACCGCCTGACGGCTCAGGTATTCGAACAGCAACGGTACCGGGCGGCCGGTAGCCAGACCCTTGCGGCCTTCGTTCCAGGCGGTGCCGGCGATGTCCAGATGCGCCCAGCGCTGGCCTTCGGTAAAGCGCCACAGGAAACAGGCCGCGGTGATGGCGCCGGCCCACTTGCCGCCGAGGTTGGCGAAATCGGCCACCACCGAATCCAGCTGCTCCTGGTATTCGGGCCACAGCGGCATCCGCCAGGCACGATCCAGGGTGGCGTCGCCCGCCGCCAGCAGATCATTGGCCAGCGCATCGTCGGGGCTGAACAGGCCATGCGGATGCTTGCCCAGCGCGACCACGCAGGCACCGGTCAAGGTGGCGCAGTCGATCAGCACGGCCGGCTCCAGCTTCTGCTGGGCATAGGTAAGTGCGTCGCACAGGATCAGGCGGCCTTCGGCATCGGTGTTGAGCACCTCGATGGTCTTGCCGGACATCGAGGTCAGGATGTCGCCCGGACGGTAGCTGTTGCCGTCGGGCATGTTCTCGACCGCGGCCACGACCACGCTGAGATTGATGGGCAGGCGCGCGCGCGCGACCGCGTTGAAGGCGCCAAGCACGGTGGCGGCACCACACATGTCGTACTTCATCTCTTCCATGCCCGGGCCGGGCTTGAGCGAAATGCCGCCGGTATCGAAAGTGATGCCCTTGCCGACCAGCACATGCGGGGCGACATCGGCCTTGCCGCCGCGCCAATGCAGCACGATCAGATACGGACGGTTGGCGCTGCCGCGACCCACGGCCAGCAGCGAGCCCATGCCCAGCGCCTCCATCGCGGCATCGTCGAGGATCTCGCCACTGACGCCGTCGATCTCGTCGATCAGCTTGCGTGCCTGCTCGGCCATGTAGGCGGGCGTACAGATGTTGGGCGGCAGGTTGGCCAGATCCTTGGCGAAATGGATGCCGGCGTTGAGCGCCTGTGCGCGCTCCAGAACGGCTTCGTCAGTGGCTGTCCCCGGCAGTTCCACGCGCTTGAGCGCCACCTTCTTGGCCTTGCGCGTGGCGGTGTACTGGTAGAGCTCGGCTTCGACGATGCGCGCGGCCTGCGCCAGGTTCCACTGCCGGTCACGACCGGCCACTTCCTGATCGACGACGGTCAGCAGGCCGGATTCGGCGGCCGATTCGCGCAACGCGACCGCCGCCGCACGCACCACCTTGAAGTAGGCGTGGGCATCGAACTTCTTGCGCTCGCCCAGGCCGACCACGAACACGCGCGGCGAACCAACACCTTCCAGGCCATGCAGCAGCACGGTCTTGCCAAGCTTGCCGTCGATGTCGCCGCTGTCGATCAGTTGCCGGATGCGGCCATTGCTGGCCTGGTCGATCGCCGCCGCCGCCGAGGTCATCAACCGGTCTTCGAAAACGCCGACGACGACAGCACCGGTTTGGGCGGCGGCGGGACGATCCTGGGTGAACACGATTTCTGGCGACATGGCTTACCTGGAAATGAACGACGGGCCGATCCGCGACGACAATCGCGGCCATTGACGCAACAAGCACCGGCAACGCTGCCAAGATGGCTGGCCGGTGGGTTAGTCTAACAGGCCGCTGCCCGTCGACCGCGGCCCAGTCAACGCGTTGCAAGCCGATCTGCCACCCGCTGCTGGCGCGCAAACATCCATCCGCAACCCGACCGAACCCGCCGCGTACCCGATACCCGATGCTTGGCCGAATCGACCGCTACGTCCTCACCGAACTGCTGTACGCCCTGCTGGCGGTGATGGCGGTGATGCTGGTGGTCATGTTGGGCGGGTTGATGGCCGACACCTTGAGCAAGATCGCCCGCGGCAAGATCGCCGCCGCGCTGCTGTTGTCGCAGATCGGCCTGCGTTCGCTGGAAGCGCTGACGCTGATCCTGCCGCTGGCGCTGTTCCTGGGCATCCTGCTCGGCCTGGGTCGTCTTTATCGCGACGGCGAGATGGCGGTGCTGGCCGCTTCCGGCTACGGCCCGCGACAGCTGCTCAAGCCGATCGCCTGCGTGGCCTTGCCGCTGGCGGCGATCCTGGCAGCGCTGTCGTTCTGGCTGGCACCGGGCGCGGCCCGCGCCGGCAACCGCATGATCCAGGAAGCCAGCCGCTCGATGCTGATCGCCGGCCTGGAGGCCGGGCGCTTCGTCGAGATTCCCGGCCGCAACGGGGTGGTTTACATGGGCGACATGAACCCGCAGGGCACGCACTTCGGGCAGTTGTTCGTCTACAACGAAACGCCGGATGGCATCGACATCGTCACCGCCATGTCCGGCGAGTTCTTCCGCGATGCCGTCGACGAACGGCATCTGGCGCTGCGTGACGGCTTCCGCGTCGAAGGCGCGCTGGACAACCCGGCGTTCCGGACCATGCGCTTCGAGCGCAACACCTTGCGCATTCCCGACGCACCGGAAACCCCGTTGCGCTATCCGACCGCGGAACAGGCCACCGTCGACCTGATTGCCGACGGCAGTGCCACCGCGCAGGCGGAATTGCACTGGCGCCTCAGCGCCGTGCTGGCGCCGTTGATCCTGGCCTTCCTGGCCTTGCCGATGGCGCGCTCGCCGCCGCGACGTGCGCGCTACGGCAAGATCATGATCGCGCTGCTGGCCTACCTGGTGTTCACCAACCTGCTCAGCCTGGGTCGCGCCTGGCTGCAACAGGGTGCGATGCCTTCGTATCTGGGACTGTGGTGGATCTACCTGCCGGTGCTGCTGCTGGCGGTGTGGCTGTATCGACGTGACAGCGGCCAACCGGGAGGGCTGGGCAGTTGAGTCTGGCCGTGCCCATCAAGCAGGTCGACTGGCTGCTGGCACGAACCGTCGCCGGCACCATCCTGATCGTGCTCGCGGTGCTGGTCGGCTTCGACGTGATGCTGGCCCTCATCGAGGAGTTTGACGATCTCGGCGACGGCGACTACAACCTGCTCAGCGCGGTCATGTACGTGGCCTACACCATTCCCCGCCGGATCCATACCCTGTTCGGTCCGTCAGCACTGGTCGGCTGTCTGGTCGGGCTGGGCCTGCTCGCTGGTCACGGCGAGCTCACCGCCCTGCGCGCGGCCGGCATGGCCAAGCGTCGTATCGCACTCTCAGCCACCGCGGCGGTCACCGTGCTCACCCTGGCGGTGATGGTGCTGGGCGAAACCGTGGCGCCGGAAGGCGAGCGCTGGGCGCAGCAGCTGTCGGTGCAATCCAAACACCGCGACTACGCGCTGTCGCAGGACAGCGGCATGTGGGCGCGTGATGGCGACACCATCATCAACGCCAAGCGCGCCTTCGTGAATTCGGATCGCGAACTGGAACTGGTCGATGTGCGCCTGTACGACTTCGACCGCAACGGCCGCATGAATGGCCTCACCCATGCCACTGGCGCCGTGTACCGCGGCGATGCCTGGCAATTGACCGAGGTCCGGCGCTTCGGCATCGAACCGGACCAGGTCTCGTCCAGCCAGGTCGAGGCCGATCACTGGCAATCCAGCCTGGACCCGAACGTGCTCAGTCTGGGCGCGATCCGGCCGCATTACCTGGGCATGGCCGGCCTGCTCGACAACTATCGCTACCACCGCGCCAACCAGCTCAATACCCAGGCCATCGAATCGGCGTTCTGGGCGCGGCTGTTCGGCCCCTTCGCCACCATTGCCCTGGTATTCGCGGTCACGCCGTTCGCCTTCGGCATGCTGCGCTCGGGCGGCTTCGGCAAACGCGTGTTCATCGGTGTGGTGATCGCCGTGGCCTTTCATTTCACCCAGCGCGCGCTGATCAATGTTGCCGATGTCTACGGCTACAGCCTGCCGCTGATCAATCTCACGCCGGTGCTACTACTGGCGCTGGCCGGCTGGCTGTACTACCGGCTCAATCCCTGACCGGATCGCGCACGGCAACCGTCGGCAACTGCCGCTCCCAGTGCACGATGCGCAAGGCCACCAGCCCCCAGGCGATGGCGATCACGATGCCGAACAACGGGATCGAGGCAACCGTGAATCCGAGTGCCAGCAGGGCGACGATGCCCCATTGCGTCATCAGGTCACCGCCGCGCCAGACCACGGTATCGATGAAGTTCTTGGCCTTGTAGCGCGCCTCGCGGTCGACCCGGGTGAACAGGGTTTCCCGCGCCGGATTGAGCAGGCCGAAAACCATGGACCGGGTAGCCACCTGCGCCATCGCCACCATCAGCACGGTGGGATTGCCATAGATCAAAGCCAGCGCGCCGATCACCACCAGTGACGGCAATACCAGCAGCCAGCCGACCGCGAATCGCGTCAGCAGGAAGCGGGTAATGCCCAGCTGGAACACGATCGCCAGCAGGTTCATCCACAGGTCCATGCTGGCGAAGAACGCCACCCGCTGCGCCGGGTCGGCAATCTGGGCCTGCAGGCGGATCTGCTGGTTGTAGAGGATGCCGCCGATGGCCACGCCGCAGATCATCAGCAGCGCCAGCGCACGCAGGATCGGCTGCTCGAACACCAGTCGCGCACCCGCCAGTACCGTGCCGCCGATCGGCACTTCCTTGGCCACCCCGCTGCGCGCCTGTTCCCGCGATCGCGCCCAGGGCACCAGCTGGGTGATGCAGACGATGCACAGCGCCAGCAGGCCGGCCGAGATCATCAGCAAGGTGCCGATCGGCACCAGATCCGCCAGGTGGCGGGTGATCGCCGGACCCGCCAGCGCACCCAGCGTGCCGCCGGTGGCAATGGTGGCGTACAGGCGCCTGGACTGCTCGGGCTCGTAGATGTCGGACATGAAGCTCCAGAACACCGAGACCACGAACACGTTGAACACCGTGATCCACACGGCCAGGCTCATCACCCCGATGCTGCCCAGTGTGCCGGGCTGGATACCGATGAACGCGGCCAACGCATCGTTGTAGTGGAACAGCAGCCAGAACCCGCCCAGACAGACAATGAAGAACAGGTACACGATGGGCAGGAACTGCCGTCGCGGCCAGCGCGAAACCAGCCAGCCGTAGACCGGCGTCAGCAGCAGCATGACCACGAACACGGTGGTATAGACCCACTGCATGCGATCGGCGCCGAAGCGCACGATCATCTCGTCGCGCACCGGCCGGATCACGTAGTAGGCACACAGCAGCGAGAAGAAATACACGAACGACCAAGCCAAGGCACGCCATTCGCCCGAGGCAACACCCAGCGCGGCCGAGATGCGCTGGTGTGCCGGTCCGCGACTCGGCGCAACCGTGCTGTCGATGGTCACGCTATCTGTCCGATCGACCCGAGATCACGACGCCCGTCGTTCGACGGTGGCGTCACCTTCGTGCAGTAGCGGCGGCAGCGGGCAATGCAACGCCGCGCAGGCGGTACGCAGCAACTCGCTCTCGGCCACATCCAGCCGGTTGTCGTGCATGACCGCACGGGTCATCGCAGCGATCAGCAGTTCCTTGCCGGTCGGCGTCAAGGCATCCAGCACCGGGAAGGCGGCATCCAGCGCATCCTGCCAACGCGACGACAAGGGCACGAAGGCCGGCGTTATCGCCTGGCCCAGCTCACGGACGCCCGCGGCGAACGCCCGCCGGGCTGCTTCCTGCTCGGGCTGGCCAGCCTGAGCCAGCAAGGACAGCAACAGACCGACCTCGGGTTGGCTTCGCGCCAGCTCGCGGCTTTGACGGCGCGAGTGGGCCTGTGGATTCAGCGTTTCCTCGATCTGCTGGCGTAGCAGGAAACCCAGGCAGTACTCGAACAGGCTGACCTCGCCATCGACATGGATCAGCTTGCCGACCAGCTCGCCCAGACGCGCAATGCGATCAGCCGGCAGCCGGCGAACCGCCGCGAACGTGATCTGCGCCAGCGGCAGCCGCTGCATGGGATGCAGGCTACGGCACACCGCATCCAGCGCCAGGATGTCCCGGTTGGCATCGTCGCCGTACTCGTCACGGACCAGCGCCAGCGAGCGCTCGTCGCTCGGGCTGGCCGACAGCAGCAACGCCACCAGCAGATGCGGCGCGCGATCCGGCAAATGCGCGATGTCGTCCAGTCCATCGGGCAGGTATTCGTGCAGCAGTTCGGCCGTGCGGTAGTCGTCACTGGCAGGCGCCGCGACCTGGTCGACGACCTGTTGCGGTCGGACCATGCCGGCGACGCCGGCCGGCAGTCCGGCAATGACCACCGGTGCGGGAATCGCCTCACCCGCCGGTCCCAGCACATCGGGAAAGCCGAAGCGCTCGCGCCCGCCACGCCCGCGTTGCGCTGGCGAGCCCGTCGGTTCCTTGCCACTGTCTTCGCGCCGCCGGCGCTGTTCCAGCCAGGCCGGCAACTGTTCCATGGTGAAACCCGGCTCCAGCGCGGCAATCCGTTGCGGCAGCGGCGGGTGGGTCGCGAACAGGCGCGAATAACCGACGCCGTCGCCGAACAGCAGATGGCTGACCTCCTCGCCATCGGTGGCGGTGAAGCGCGAACCGTGCGCGTTGCCGGCGATCTGCTTGAGCGCACCGGCGATGCCGGAGGTCTGCCGGGTGAACTGTACCGCCGAGGCATCGGCCAGGTATTCCCGCCGCCGCGAAATGCCGGCCTTGATCATTCGGGCTGCCAGCAAGCCTATGGCGCCGATCGCCGCCAGGGCCACGCCCATCATCACGATGCCACCGGCGTTGCGGCCGCGCGCGCGCATCAGGATGCGCCCGATCAGACCGAGCAGGGTGATCCCGGCTAGCCAGCCGATCAGACGCAGGTTCAACCGCATGTCGCCATTGAGCACATGGCTGAACTCGTGCGCGATCACGCCCTGCAACTCATCGCGGTTGAGCTTTTCCAGCGTGCCCCGGGTCACCGCGATGGCGGCATCGGCGGTGGAAAATCCGGCGGCGAAGGCATTGATACCCGCCTCCTTTTCCAGCACGTAGATTTCCGGCACCGGCACGCCGGAAGCG
>JAMHVM010000064.1:0-82131 GCA_035911475.1 Lysobacterales bacterium
CAAACCCGCTCTCACGGTCGCGGTGAAAGCCGCACGCGCCGCCGGAAACATCCTGCTGCGAAAGATGTCACGGCTGGAAGCCATTCCGGTCACCGAAAAGGACCGATTCGATTTCGCCAGCGACGTCGATCGCCAAGCCGAGGCGGAGATCATAAAGGAACTCAAACGCGCCTATCCCCGGCACGCCATCCTCGCCGAGGAAAGTGGCGCGCAGGGCAAGGGCGATCCGGTCTGGGTCATCGACCCGCTCGACGGCACCCACAACTACCTGCGCGGTATCCCGCACTTCTGCGTGTCGATCGCGCAGATGGAACGTGGCCAGCCGATTATTGGCGTGGTCTTCGACCCCTTGCGCAACGAGCTGTTCGCCGCCACGCAAGGCGGCGGCGCTTTCCTCAACGATCGCCGCCTGCGCGTCGCCGACCGCAAGACGCTGGAAGGCGCCCTGCTCTGCACCGGGCTGCCGTTCCGCCAGCGCGCGCACCTGGACCCGCAACTGGGCATGCTGCGCGAAATGCTGACCACGGCCCAGGCCGAGGATGTGCGCCGCACCGGTTCGGCGGCGCTGGATCTGGCTTACGTTGCGGCCGGCCGTTTCGACGCCTTCTTCGAGATCGGCCTCAAGCCCTGGGACATGGCCGCCGGAAGGCTGCTGGTGCGCGAGGCTGGTGGCCATTGCGCCGACTTTGCCGGCAAGGACCGCTACCCCGACACCGGCAACATCATCGCCGGCAACCTCAAGGTGGTCGATGCCGTGGTCGCGGCAATCAAACCGCACCTGACCGTCGCGCTGCGCTGATCTCCGGACCAGTGATCGGCCCGCCCACGCTCAACGCGTGCCGGGTCGCGCCAGCAACAGGCCCAGGATCAGCATCGCCGCGCCGATGCTGATGGCGCTGTCGGCGATGTTGAAAGCCGGGAAATGCCAGCCGGCCCAATGGACATCGACGAAGTCGATCACATGGCCGAAACGGATGCGGTCGATGACGTTGCCCAGTGCACCAGCCAGGATCAAGGCATACGGCACCGCCACCCAGGTGTGGCTGCGCGGCGTGTTTCGCAGCCAGTAGACCAGCAGCGCGCTCACCGCCAGAGCCAACGCGGTGAAAACCCAGCGCTGCCAGCCACCGGCACTGCTGAGGAAACTGAAGGCCGCGCCTTCGTTGTAGACCAGCGTCCAGTTGAGGAACGGCAGCACCGCGACCGAACGCCCGTAGTCCAGATGGGTATCGGCGAGATACTTGGTGATCTGGTCGGCCACGATCAACGCCAGCGTCAACCACAGCCAAGGCAGGGCATTGCCTTCGACGCGTGCCATCAGCGCCAACCTCGCGCGGTGCAACCCACTGCCGCCGCCATCAGGACGCTTCGGCGTTGTTGCGGCGCGCTTCCTCGGTGACCGACCACAGCCGCTCCAGGCCGTAGAACTCGCGCACCTTGGGCAGCATCACGTGGACCACGGCATCGCCGAGATCCACCAGGACCCACTCGCCTTCGCGCTCGCCCTCGACGCCAAGCATGGCCGCGCCGGCATCCTTGGCCTTGCGCTGCACTTCGTCGGCAATGGATTTGACATGCCGGCTGGACGTGCCGGAAGCGACGATGATCAGGTCGGTGATGCTGGTCTTGCCGCGAACGTCGATCTCGCGGATGTCGACCGCTTTGAGATCTTCCAGGGCGGCGATCAGGGTGTCGCGCAGCTGGCTGGCGTCTGGCGCGTTGTTCGTCTGCTTGCGGGACAATCGGCAAACCTCGTGGGGACGGCGGCCAGTATACCGGGGCACCCCGCGCACGCCAGCAGCGGGGATTCGACCCTGCCGGCGACCTACCCTCGTCTCCGGCAGGCTTACCCGGGCAGGTAAAGACCGTGGCTGCGGATGTATTCCAGCACCGGCTGCGGCGACAGGAACCGTGGCGAGCGCCCCTCCGCCAGCGAGCCCCGGATCAGGCTGGACGAGATCGCCAGTGGCGTGACCCGCAGCACCATGACCTTGCCGGCCGGCTCGTCGCGCAGGCGCTCGACCAGGCCGGTCCAGCGCCCGACCATGGCCTCGTGCAGTGCTGGATCCAGCTTGTCCAGGCGCTGCCGGGGCCGGGTCATGGCCACCAGATGGGCCAGATCGGTCAGCTCCCGCCAACGGTGCCAATGCGGCAGCGCGCGGAAGGCGTCGGCACCCATGACGAAGATCAGCGAACGATCCGGGCCCAGCTCCTGGCGCAGCTCGCGCAAGGTATCGACGCTGTAGCTGTAACCGCGGCGATCCAGCTCGCGCCGGTCCAGCACCAGCCGCTTCTGTCCTTTCAGCGCCAGACTCAACATGGCGGCGCGATGTTCGGCGCTGGCGCCGGGTTGCGGTCGGTGTGGTGGTGTCGAGGACGGCATCATGCGGACCTCGCAGTCCAGATGCTCGGCCACCTCCCAGCCCACGCGCAAATGCCCGAAATGGACCGGATCGAAGGTGCCGCCGAGCACGGCGACCGGCAGCGGGCGCGACTTCTTGACGGTCATGCCGCAGCCCGCCGACGACCGGTGCCTGCCAGTACCAGCACCAGGCGCTCCAGCAAGACCCAGGCGTCGCCACGCTCCTGACCCTTGGCCACCCGTTCGACCACGGCCAGCATCGACAGCGCGCGGCGCAGGCTGGCCGGTGCCAGGCGCCGCAGTGCCGTCTCGTACAAACCCATCTTGTTCGCCCAGACCCGCTCCGCACCCAGGGCCTGACGCGTGGACTGGCCCCGGTCGACCGCGGCGGCAACGCGCACCAGCACGTCGACCTGACCACCCAGCCAGCTGATCACAGGCACCGCCGCTTCGCCCTCGGCATGCAGGTTGCGCAGAATCCGCAGCGCGCGCGGCGCGTCGCCGGCCAGCACCGCGTCGCTGAAGGCAAACTGGTCCAGTCGCGACTGTTCGACCAGCAAGGCATCCAGTCGCGTCGCATCGATGTTGCCCTGCTCGCCGAGCATGACCAGCTTTTCCAACTCCTGGCCACAGGCCAGCAGGTTGCCTTCAGTCCGCGTCGCCAAAAGCTGCACCGCGTCCGGACTCAGCGACAGGCCATGGCGGCGCGCGCGGGCGCCGATCCAGCCGGGCAATTCATCGCGCTTGATCGGCCAGACCGGTACATACCAGCCGCCGGCCGACAGGGTCTCGACCCAGGCGCCCTCGTGCTTCTTGCTCCATTCCATGCAGGTCACCAGCAACACGTTGTCGCTGCTGGCTGATGCCATGAAGGTGGCGAATGCCTCGGCACCGTCCTTGCCCGGCTTGCCGGTCGGCAGACGCAGGTCGATCAGCTTGCGGCTGCCACCGAACAGCGAGCCCTGCTGGCCGACCGCCAGCAGGCGGCCCCAGTCGAAACTCTTGTCGTCGGCATCCAGAACCTCGCGCTCGTCGTGGCCGTGGCGTCGCGCGGCAGCACGCACGGCATCGGCCGCTTCGATCACCAGCAGTGGCTCCTGACCCGCCAGCAGATAGGCCGGTGCCAGCGGCTCGCTGTCGAGATGCCGGTACAACTGCTCCAGCTTGGCCGGTCTTGCCGTCATCTCAGGCCCGACCCGCAACGGACCGCGCGCCGCGCAAGTCGTCCATGCTCACCGCGCCGGGCGACTGGCATCGGCATCCAGACTCTCGATGCGGCGCAGGATGGCGCGCACCATCTCGCGTTCCAGGTCACGCATCAGGGCTTCTTCCTGACCGGCCACGCCGAGCGCATCCAGGCGGTCGAACACGAAATCGCGTTCCAGCAGGATCTCCTGTCGCGGCATCAGCACGGCGCCGTCGGCAGCCGTGATCTCCAGCTCAACGCGATGTCGCACGGCGTACTCGGTGACGCGCGCCTGCTCGCTGATCGACAAGGCCTCGGTGCTGGCCTGGTTGACCGGCACCCGCAGCACCGCGACATCGGTGGTGCCCGGCGGCACGAAGGTGACACCGCCGCGTTCCAGCGCGCTGATCAGTTCGCGCCGGATGCGCGGACCGGACTCGTCCATGTCCAGGCGCAGGCGGGTCAGTTCCGGCGGCAGTTCGACTTCGCCGCGCAGACGGAATCCGCAGGCGCTCAGGCTCGCCAGCAGCACCGCCAGCAACATGCCGGCAGCGATGCGTGTGAACGGGTCGGCTCTCGACATCGTGCTATTACCTGTGCGATCGATCCTGCGCTGGGCGGCCATTATGCCCACTTCGTGACAGCGCGAGCGTCAACGGCACCGGTCGGGGTCCGGGCGGACTGCAGGCCGGAAGCGGCGATCATCGACCAGCCAGGCCAGGGCTCAGCCAGCGCCGCCTGATCGCGCCGACAGCACATCGCCGGAGCGCCCGGACTCAAGATGCCCGAACGGTATGTGCATGACCTCAGACCACGATATTGACAATACGCCCAGGCACCACGATCACCTTCTTTGGCGCTTGCCCGCCGAGCTGCGCCTGCACGGTCGGCTGGGCCAGCGCTTGCTGCTCGATGGCTTCACGCTCGGCATCGGCGGCGACCTCGATGGTCGCGCGCAGCTTGCCGTTGACCTGCACCGCCAGGGTCACCGAATCGCGCACCAGCGCGGCAGGATCGGCCTTCGGGAATGACTGGTCCTCCAGCAACGATTCGTCGTGTCCCAGTGCCTGCCACAGCGCGTGGCAGACGTGCGGTGCAATCGGATCGAGCAACAGCACGACGGTCTGCCAGGACTCCTGGAGCAAGGCGCGGCCTTGCGCTGAACGGTCCTCGAACTTGGCCAGCACGTTCATCAGCTCCATCACCGCGGCGATGGCGGTGTTGAAGGCCAGGCGGCGACCGTAGTCGTTGGTCACCTTGACGATCGTCTCGTGCAGCTTGGTGCGTACGGCCTTCTGCTCCGCCGTCAATGCCGTCACATCCAGCGCCGGCGCTACGCCATCCGCGACATGCTTGTGCACCTGCGTCCACAACCGGCGCAGGAAGCGCGACATGCCCTCGACACCAGCCTCGTTCCATTCCAGCGACTGGTCCGGTGGCGCCGCGAACATCGAGAACAGGCGCACCGTGTCGGCGCCGTACTTGTCGATCATCGACTGCGGATCGACACCGTTGTTCTTTGACTTGGACATCTTCTCGACGCCGCCGATCACCACCGGCTGGCCATCGGAGGCAAGCACCGCGCCGACGATGCGGCCGCGCTCATCGCGCTGCACCTCGACATCGGCGGGATTGATCCAGTCCTTCGAGCCGTCGGCGTTGTCGCGGTAGAAGGTCTCGGCGATGACCATGCCCTGGGTCAGCAGGTTGGTCGCCGGTTCGTCGCTGTCCACGTAGCCGGTGTCGCGCAGCAGCTTGTGATAGAAGCGGAAGTACAGCAGGTGCAGGATCGCGTGCTCGATGCCGCCGATGTACTGGTCGACCGGCAGCCAGTAGTTGGCGCGGCCATCGACGATGTCGGCGGCACCCGGGCAGGTGTAGCGCGCGTAGTACCAGCTCGATTCCATGAAGGTGTCGAAGGTGTCAGTCTCGCGCTCGGCGGCGCCACCGCATTTCGGGCAGGTGGTCTTGCGCCATTCCGGATCGGCCTTGATCGGCGAGGCCACACCGGAGAACTCGACGTCTTCCGGCAGCACCACCGGCAGCTGGTCGTCGGGCACCGGCACCGCACCGCAGTCGGCGCAATGAATCATCGGAATCGGACAACCCCAGTAGCGCTGGCGGCTGACACCCCAGTCACGCAGGCGGTAGTTGACCTTGCGCGAGGCCTTGTCGCCGAGGATCTCGGCGATGCGGTTGAACGCGTCCTTGTAGTCGCGCCCGTCCAGATCCCCGGAGTTCACCACGCGCATCTGCGGGTGGGTCTTGTCGGCGTACCAGTCCTGCCATTGCGTGGCGTCGTACGCGTTGTCGCCGACCGCGATCACCTGCTTGATCGGCAGGCCGTACTTCAACGCGAACTCGAAGTCGCGCTCGTCGTGGCCGGGCACGCACATCACCGCGCCAGTGCCGTAGCCCATCAGCACAAAGTTGGCGATCCAGATCGGCAGTTTTTCGCCACTGACCGGATGCAGCACGTACAAGCCGGTGGCGATGCCCTTCTTCTCCTGGGTTTCCAGGTCGGCTTCGGCCACGCTGCCCTGTTTGCATTCGTCGATGAAGGCGCGGACATCGGCCTTGCCGCTGGCGGCCCACTGCGCGACCGGATGCTCGGCGGCAACGGCGACATAGGTCGCGCCCATCAGCGTGTCGGGTCGCGTGGTGAACACACGGATCGGATCAGCCAGCGCCTCGACCGGGAAATCGATCTCCAGACCTTCCGAACGGCCGATCCAGTTGCGCTGCATGGTCTTGACCGAGTCCGGCCAGCCATCAAGCCTGTCCAGCCCGGTCAGCAGCTCCTCGGCGTAGTCGGTGATCTTCAGGAACCACTGTGGAATCTCGCGCTTCTCGACCACCGCGCCGGAACGCCAGCCGCGGCCGTCGATGACCTGCTCGTTGGCCAGCACGGTCTGGTCGACCGGATCCCAGTTGACGATGCTGTTCTTGCGATACACCAGCCCCTTCTCGAACAGGCGCGTGAACAGGCGCTGCTCGTGCACGTAGTAGTCCGGGCTGCAGGTTGCGAACTCGCGCGACCAGTCGATGGCGAAACCCAGCGACTGCAACTGTCCGCGCATATGCGCGATGTTGGCGTAGGTCCACTTGGCCGGCGCGGTCTTGTGCTTGATCGCGGCGTTTTCGGCCGGCAGGCCGAAGGCATCCCAGCCCATCGGCTGCAGCACGTTCTTGCCGAGCATGCGCTGGTAGCGGCTGATCACGTCGCCGATGGTGTAGTTGCGGACATGACCCATGTGCAGCGCACCGGACGGATACGGCAGCATCGACAGGCAATAGAACTTCGGCCTGCCCGTGTCCTCGGTCACCTCGAAGGCACGGGTTTGCGACCAGAAGTTCTGGGCGGCGGCTTCGGCGGCCGCCGGATCGTAGGTTTCTTGCATCGGGCTCACCGCAGAACCGGAAACGTGGGGCGGAACCGCCGCCGCGCGGGACCGCGAAGCTTAGCGCACCGCAACATCGGGACAAAGCCGAAACCGCAACGTCATCCGGCCACGGCCATGGCCCGTCGCGCCATCGCCGCCGCCTGACACCGGCGACAGACTCGGGCTATGGTTGGCGCCCCGAACGGAGATCGACGATGAGAGTGTTGCTGCTGCTTGCCCTGCTCACCCCCATGGCATCGCTGGCGGCCAGCCAGGAGCCGCCGAGCGCGATCCTGCTGGAGTGCGGCAACCTGTTCGATGCCGAGAACGCCCGGCTGGTCGGCCCACGCTTCGTGCTGGTGGAAGACGGCAAGATCACCCATGTCGGCGACGCGCGACCTTCCGGCGGACCCCAGGCCCGGCTGATCGACCTCACCGACGCCACCTGCCTGCCCGGCCTGATCGACATGCACGTGCACCTGGGCATGCAAACCAGCCCTCAGAGCTACGGCGAGGGCTTCCGCCTCAATCCCGAGGATCACGCCTATCGCGCGGTCGGCTACGCGGAAAAGACGCTGATGGCCGGTTTCACCACGGTGCGCGATCTGGGCGGCGAGCGCACCCAGGGCCTGCGCACCGCCATTGACCAGGGACTGATTCGCGGGCCGCGCATCGTTGCCGCCGGCAAGTCCATCGCCACCACCGGCGGCCACGCCGACCCGCGCAACGGCATCAACCGGGATCTGACCCGGTCACTGGGCTATCCGGGCCCGGAGGACGGCGTTGTCGCCGGCCCGATCGAGGCCCGACGCGCCGTGCGCCAGCGCTACAAGGAAGGCTCCGACCTGATCAAGATCACCGCCACCGGCGGCGTGCTGTCGTTCGCCAAGAGCGGTGACAACCCGCAGTTCATGGAGGACGAGATCCGCGCCATCGTCGAGACCGCGCGTGACTACGGCTACCGGGTCGCCGCCCATGCCCACGGCGAGGAAGGCATGCGCCGCGCGGTCGCGGCCGGTGTCGATTCGATCGAGCATGGCACCTACATGTCCGACAGCGTGATGCGCCTGATGAAGGAGAAGGGCACCTGGTACGTGCCGACCATCAGTGCCGGCGTGTTCGTTGCCGAGAAGGCGCGCGAACCCGGCTACTACCCGGAAATCGTCCGGCCAAAGGCGCTGGCGGTCGGTCCGCTGATCCAGCAGACCGCCGGCCGGGCCTGGCGCGCCGGCGTGAAGATGGCCTTCGGCACCGATGCCGGCGTGTTCTACCACGGTGACAACGGCCGTGAATTCGAGTTGCTGGTGGAAGCCGGCGTGCCGGCCAACGAAGCCCTGCGCATGGCCACCCGCAACGCGGCCGAACTGCTCGACCGCTGGGATGAACTGGGCAGCATCGGCGAAGGCAAGCTGGCCGACATCGTGGCCGTGCGCGGCGATCCGGTCGCCGACATCAGCCTGATGCGCAAGATGGCCTTCGTGATGAAGGGCGGCAGGATCCATCACGGCCCTTGAGCCGCCGGGGAAAGTCCATCGTGGCGAAATGTCTTTCCGGCGCTGGCCCCGCCCTGGCCAGCACCGGAACGACCGGCTCGCGAACACCCGCCCGATGTCGCGAGACCAAGCCGCTCGGCTGCGACGCCTACTCGAAACGCCCGCCGAATCCGCTGCCGAAGACCGGATCGATCGGCCAACCCAGATCGCGCAGCAGCGCCGGTGTCATGTCCAGCTCGCCGAAGTTCGACACGCTGATGTAGGGCACCATCAGCGGCGGCGGCCAGGCATGGGTCGATATGTGCGACACCGACGAGCTGTTCTGGAACGGATTGGGTGCATGCAGACGCAGGAACCCGCCCTGGGTCGCCTCAACGGGCGCCGATGAGTTCCAGCCCAGACGCACCGTTACGCCCGAGGCGAGATGGGCGCGGATCGCATCGCCGGTCGCCTTGTGCACGGACTGCGAGGGGATCCGCGCTGCCGGGTCGAACCCGTACATGAACATCGGGTTGGTGTTGACCGCATTGTCGGTGATGATCACCGCGATCGCGCCGGCCGCAGTCGCACTGGCCACCTTCTGCGAGAAGATGCAGGTGCCGCGATCGATCAAGGCGACCTTCCCGGCGATCGCCGCGGCATTGGTCAATGCCGAGCAGCCGTCGGCCGGCACCGAAGCCACCACCTGACCCGTGATACCGCCCGCTGGCAGCGGCTCGCCGATCGCGCCGATCTGCGCGATGTAGTTGCCGGAGATGGCGGCGGGCGCAGTGACCACCAGTCGTCCTGGACGCTGCATGTAACGCGACACCTGCTCGTTGGCCCGGTCACCAGTCCAGACCAGATCCGGGTCGTTGATCATCGAGGCGGCACGCTGGGCGTTGGTCATCTCCGGCCAGAGGCGGTTCTGTTCCAGGTCGAAGCTCTCCCAGTTCAGGGCATCAGGGCGGTTCTGGTATTGCTCGCCGCTGGTGTTCACGTAGTTCACCATGCCCAGCGCGTGACCCAGTTCATGCAGCACCGTCGTCAGCATCACCACGCGGCCATTCGGCACCAACGACGGCTGGATGCCGTACCACCAGCCGGTGCCCGGCCCCATGCATTGCTGGTCCAGGCGCACGTTCAGTCGCATCTGGGCCTGGCTGTCCCCCGGCGCGTGGTTCTGGCCGCTGTGGGCGCTGGCCTGGGCCGAGGAATACCAGGTGTTCGCTCGTGGTGCATTGGCAAACCCGTAGTTGATCCACTTCGGGCCGGCAAAGCCGTACCAGGTCCATTCCGGTGTGCAGTCCTCTTCGGTGAAGCGCGTCTCCACGCGGATCGGCACGTTGCTGACCAGCTGCTTGGCCCAGATGGTCGACGCCGCCACGATCACATTCATGCGTTGCTGGCCGAGTGTCGTTCCCGGATTACCCGGTGCCGGCGCCACCGGTGTGGGATCGTTGAGACCGACGCCGGCCGGATCCTGGTTGACGATGACGATCTGGGCGGCGTCGACGCTGCCGATGGCGCAGATGGTCGTCGCTGCCAGCAGACACTTTCCAATCAGAGAGTTCATGGCGGGCTCCTCAGCGATCTACCATCGGATTGGCGGGGCGATAGCGATCCAGCACGCGCGCTTGTGCCGTGCGACCCGAGCATTCGCTGTGGAACCTACCCTCGGCGTCGACATAGCCGCCGATGCCCAGCGGAAAACGGCCACTGAGATCCGCGCGCCAGCCTCCGTTTGGATCGGCGCCCACCATTGCCGGCGCTATCTCGCTGTCCAGGACGACCGGTGACGAGGCGGCATCGACCGACAGCGGCGCCTCGACGACGCTGACCCAGGCGTTGATACGACGCGGCTCGGACTCACTGGCGGCCACCGGCGCACACAGAACGATTGTTGCCAGCAGCGCCGCTGCGGCGCCGGGTTTCGGCACGTACCTCATGAACAGGCTCCTGTCGTGAAAGTGGGGGGGACAGCAATAACGGCGACAAAAGTGCCCGGGATGGCTCACGCTGGCTGCAAGCCAACGCAGGCGCGGTTGCTGCTCGGGGCCAGGGTGCTGCGGCACGTGGTCCCACCCGGCGTGCCCTGCCCGCCGGCAATCCCGCTCGGCCACGCTCGGCCACGCTCGGCCACGCTCGGCCACCAAATCTGCGCCACTTTTGGCGCGATCGCGTCAGCGGCATCAGTATCGTGGTCGACAGTGGCCAACGCGGCCCGATTCGCCCGCAAATCGAGAACCGTGCACCCGTCAGGTCGATCAATCCCTCGCTTGCGCGGTGCTCTGGAGCTGCTGGACGGCGATTCCGGTTACGCCGACTACTCGAACCGCCCACCGAATCCGTCGCCGAACAGCGGATCGATCGGCCAGCCCATGTCGCGCAGCAGCGCCGGTGTCAGATCCAGTTCGCCGAAGTTCGATCGAGGGATGGCCGGCGTCATCAGCGGGGTCGGATACGCAGCCTGGCTGATATGCGAGACCGAGGAACCGGACACATAGGGATTGGGTGCGCTCAAGCGCAGATTCCCTTCCCGTGTTCCCAGATACGGTGCGGCCGAGTCGTAGGTCAGGCGCGCCTGCACGCCGGCCGCCAGTTGCGCGCGGATCGCGTTGCCGGTCGCCAGGGAGACGGAGCACGACGGCAATCTCGCCTCTGGATCGATCCCGAAGGCGAACACCAGGCCGGGATTGTCGGCATTGTCGGCAATAACCACGGCAATGGCGCCCGCCGCCTGGGCGTTGCGCACCTTCTCCTGGAACAGGCAGGTGCCGCGATCTACCAGCGCGATGCGGCCGGCGATCGCTGCCGGATTACTCAGCGGCGTGCATGCCTCGCCGGGCAGCGCGGCGGCGATCTGGCCGGCGATGCCGGCGGGCGGCACGGCCTGGCCAAAGCCGGAACTCGCGGCGGCGTAGTTGCCGGCAATCGCTGCCGGCGCAGTCACCGAGAGCCGCGCCGGACGACGCAGATAGCGCGCCTGCTGTTCATTGGTACGGTCACCGACCCAGACCAGGTCAGGATCGTTGATCGCCGACTGCGCCCGCTGGGCATCGGTCATCTCAGGCCACAGCCGGTTCTGCTCCAGATCGAAGCTGGAATGGTTCCAGACATCCGGCCTGCCCTGTGCTTGCTCGCCACCCTGACCCACCTGGGTCAGCACGCCCAGACCATGGGCAAGCTCGTGCATGGCCACGGTCAACATGACGATACGTCCATTGGGTACCGCGGTCGGCTCCAGCGCGTACCACCATCCGGTGCCCGCACCCATGCAACCGGTATCCAGCAGGGGATTCAGGCGAACCTGGATGTGCGGACTCTCCGGCCCCGCCATGTCGATGCCGCGCAACGCGCTCGCCAGAGCGCTGGGATACCAGGTCCCCGGCAGCGGTGCGTTGGTGAAGTCGTAGTTGAGCCAGGCCGGTCCGGCGAAACCGAACCAGGTCCAGCTTGGCTCGCACTGCATGTCCTCGAAGCTGACCCGAAGCCGGATCGGCACATCGCTGACCAATGTCCGGCCCCAGCGAGTGGCGGCCTCGACGATCACGTTCATGCGCTGCTGGCCCAGCGTGGTACCCGGGTTGCCGGGCACCGGTGCCACCGGCGTGGGGTCGTTCAGGCCCAAACCCGGCTGGTCGGCATTGATGATCACGATCTGGGCCGCGTGGGCCGGGACAGCAATAAGGGCCACGAGGCCGATGACAATGGCGTTTATCGCACGCATGGCTTGGCTCCTCACCGGGTCTGACCGCGGTTGGCGCGGGCCAGTGGATGGCGCAGACGCAGGTCAACTGGACGATCCGAGCACTCCGAATGCAGTTCGCCGTGCTCGTCGATGTAGCCGCCCATGCCCAGTGGCAGCCGCTCGGACAGGTCCATGGAAACCGTGCCGTCCGGCGCAACCAGTATCGGTGCTCCGGCAGTGCCTAGTGCCATCTGCTGCACGGCCGGCAAACTCGCGGCCGCTGCCGGCGCATCCACCACGCTGACGATCTCGTTGATCCGGCGCGGCTTGCCGGCACTGTCGCCGGCAGCCGAAGCGACGCCGGAAGCCAGCAGGCCGACGGCCACCGCGACCGCATAGGTTGATGTCCTGTTCACCGATGCTCCTCCCAATGGACGCTGGCATTTCGCCAACTCTACCCCTCGTTGCGTCGAAAGTCGGCCGGCAGGCTCATCGAAACTCATGGGCCAGGCAGGCGCTTCTCTCCGGCGTTCCCACAAGCCAATCCCGGGATCCGTCGGGGCGGCAACCGCTACGTTGGGTCCAGCCGCCGTTCCGGATGTTTGTGGGTGGCCTCGTTATCGCCGCCACTACTCCAGGCGTCCGCCGAACCCACTGTCAAAGATCGGGTCGATTGGCCAACCGATATCGCGCAGGAGCGCCGGCGTCAGGTCCAGATCACCGAAGATCGAGGGGCTGATGGACGGCACCATCAGTAGTGGTGGCCAACTGGCCGACGGTAGGTGCCCAAGCGCGGCCCCGGAGTATGGGTTCGGCGCGTGCAGGCGCAGCGTGTCGTTCCGGGTTCCCGTGATCGGTGCTGACATGTCCCAGCCCAGCCGTACGGTCACGCCCACGCCGAGATGGGCCCGAATGGCATCGCCAGTCGCCTTGTGCACGGCGTGCGAGGGGATCCGGGCGTTGGGGTCGGTCCCGGCCATGCTCATTGGATTGGTGTTCACGGCGTTGTCGGCGATGATCACCGCGATCGCACCGGCTGCGCCCGCATGCGCCACCTTCTCCGTAAATAAGCAGTCGCCGCGATCGATCAGCGCGATCCTTCCGGCCATGGCTGTGGCATTGGTCAATGGCGAGCAGGCGGTGGCCGGCACCGAAGCAACCACCTGGCCGGTGATGCCGCTCGCGGGCAACCGCTCGCCGATGGCGCCAGGTCGGGCGACGTAGTTGCCGGCGATGGCAGCCGGCGTGGTCACAGTCACCTGGCCGGGACGTTGGAGATACCGTTGAACTTGCTCGTTCGCACGTTCCCCGACCCAGACCAGATCCGGGTCGTTGATCATCGACGCCGCGCGCTGGCTGTCGGTCATGGCCGGCCACAGTCGGTTCTGTTCGAAATCGAAGCTGAAATGATTCCAGACATCAGGGCGCCCGGTGGACTGCTGGCCATCCTGGCCGATCTGCGTGTACACACCCAATCCATGTGCCATCTCGTGCACCGCGAGCGTCAGCATCAAGATCCGACCGGTGGGTATCTGCGACCGCTCCAGGACATACGACCAGCCCGAATCGGGGCCCATGCAGCCGCTGTCCAGCAACGGATTCAGCCACAACCTTACGTGCGCAACTTCGGGCGGAGCCATGTCCAATCCACGCAAGGCGCTGGCCTGGGCGCTGGTGTACCAGGTTCCGGGCAGGGGTGCATTGGCAAAGTCGTAGCTGAGCCAACCGGGCCCGCCGTAGCCAAACTGGATCCAGGTGTCATCACATTGCATGTCCTGGAACTGGACCTGCAGCCGGATCGGTACGTTGCTGACCAGCTGCCGCCCCCAGCGGGTGGCCGCCTCGACGATCACGTTCATGCGTTGCTGACCCAGCGTGGTACCCGGGTTGCCGGGCACCGGTGCCACCGGCGTGGGGTCGTTCAGGCCCAAACCCGGCTGGTCGGCATTGATGATCACGATCTGGGCCGCGTGGGCCGGGACAGCAACAAGGGCCACGAGGCCGATGACAATGGCGGTTATCGCACGCATGGCTTGGCTCCTCACCGGGTCTTACCGCGGTTGGCGCGGGCCAGTGGATGGCGCAGGCGCAGGTCAACTGGACGATCCGAGCACTCCGAATGCAGTTCGCCGTGCTCGTCGATGTAGCCGCCCATACCCAGTGGCAGCCGCTCGGACAGGTCCATGGAAACCGAACCATCCGGCGCCACGCGAATCGGCGCTCCGGCAGTGCCGAGTGTCATCTGCTGGACAGCCGGCAGAGTCGCCGCCGCTGCCGGCGCATCCACCACGCTGACGATGTCGTTGATCCGGCGCGGCTTGCCCGCGCTGTCGTCGGCAGCCGAAACGCTGCCCGCAGCGCCCACGCAGGCGATGATCGCGAGCGTATATGCTGATGTCCTGTTCACAGATCTCCCTCCCATGGACGATGGCGAATCGCCAGCACTACCCCTCGCTGCGTCAAAAACCGCGCGACCGGCTCACCGCATCGCACGATCGACGCGCACGGTTCTCCCCTGCGTTGGTCACCCCGCTCTCCCCATGAGGTGTTCATGAAGGCCAGCCGCCTGCGCCGGGTCATGAACCTGTGGCCGCCGTTCCTGTTCGCCGGCATCCGGGTCACAGAGATCGCGCCGGACTGGCGCTACGCGCGTGTCCGGCTGCGCCAGCACTGGTACAACCGCAACTACGTCGGCACCCACTTCGGTGGCAGCCTGTTCGCCATGACCGATCCGTTCTGGATGATCCTGGTGATGCGCAATCTGGGCATGCGCGACTACGTGGTCTGGGACAAGGCCGGCGAGATCGAATTCGTCAAGCCGGCGCGCGGCGAGGTGGTCGCCGAGTTTCGTCTGGACGAGGCGGTGGTCGAGGAATTCCGCCAGGCCTGTGCCGGCGGCGACAAGTACCTGCGCTGGTTCGATACCGACGTGGTCAACGTCGACGGCGAGGTGGTGGCGCGTGTGCGCAAGCAGATCTACGCCCGGCGCAAGCGCCGCGACTGAGTGCTCGTCCCAGTCAGCGCGAACGCGTCGCGTAGGACCATCCGGGCGCAGCGCTGCCACCGGCAAGGCCCGACATGCCTTCGCAACCGTGGCCCCGTCCGCACCGCGCTCGTCCGGCCTATGCCCCGTCGTCGCCCTGCCAGTGAAATACCGCATCCACCCCGAGCCCGAAGGCGCGGGCGATGCGGAACGCCAGCTCCAGCGACGGTGCGTAGCGGCCGGCCTCCAGTGCGATGATGGTCTGGCGGGTGACTCCGCAGGCCTGCGCCAACGCCTCCTGGGTCATCTCGCCGTGCTCGAAGCGCAACCGGCGAATGTGGTTGCCGATCGGCGTGCCGGCCATCAGCGACGATCCTGCCAGTACTGCCAGGCCATGGTGAGGTATTCGACCAGCCAGCCGAACATCAGCGCCGCCACGATCAGGTTGGCGATCATGAAATGGCTGGCCCAGGCCAGCCGGTCGAGCGGCGAGAAGCCCAGCGTCACCGCCAGCGTCACCAGGGCCACGATCAACGCGGTGTGACCGCTGCGATCGGCGCGTATCTGGATCTGCCGATCGCGCTCGTCAGACTGGACACGATCCTTCCAGCGTTGCGACAGCACGCGGTCGAGCACCGCCCAGGCGATCAGCAGGAGCACCAGATTCCGGCCCACGGCGCTGGCGTGATGGGCGTGACCGAAGGCTTCGCCCTGGAACAGCGGCAGCTTGGCCAGGAAATAGACCAGGGCAATCACCATGAAACCCACGCCGACCCAGGCACGCCATTCGCCCGGCGACACCTGCCGCTCGAAATCGCCATCCGGCAACGCCGACACCGCATACAGCGAGGTCCAGGCCAGGGTGACCAGCAGGGCGACACCGAAGGCGCCGACGTCGATGCCCAACACCCGGCCGGTGCCGCCGATCAGCAACCACAGCGCCACACCGGCCACCGCCAGGATCAGGCCGAAGCCCCGGGGACGAAGTTTCATGAAGTAATCTCCAGCGAACTAAATGTAATTCAGACATTACATCGACGGCCGGAGATGTCAAGAATTTTTTACATCGCTTGCATCCGGTCGCCTCTGGCACCATGTCGCTGCTTTGCAACCGATCCGATGGACCAGACCATGAACCAGCCCGCACCTGCCGTCACCGACATCACCGCCGAAACCTTCGAGACCGAGGTGCTCACCGCCTCGATGCAGATTCCGGTGGTGATCGACTTCTGGGCGCCGTGGTGTGGGCCGTGCCGTTCGTTGTCGCCGATTCTCGACCAGCTGGCCGAGGAGCTGGCCGGGCGGGTGAAGATCGTCAAGATCAACACCGACGACGAGATGCAGCTGGCCTCGCTGTTCGGCATCAAGAGCCTGCCGACGGTGGTGCTGCTCAAGAACGGCCAGCCGGTCGACGGCTTCATGGGTGCGCAGCCGGCCGGGGTGATCCGGCAATGGCTGGAACCGCATCTGGGTCCTGCCACCGAACCGGCAGCCAGCCCGATCATCGGTGCCGGCCCGGCACCGGCCGTTGAGCCGCCACCGACGCCTGCCCGACCGGCTGCTCCGCCGCCGGAACAGCAGCTGGCCGACGCCCGCTCCAGGCTGGCCGCCGAGCCGGACAAGGCCGAGAACAAGTACGCCCTGATCGCGGCGCTGATCGCCGCTGGCGAGCTGGACGAGGCACAGTCGCGGCTGGGTGACCTGACCGTTGCCGAAGCCGAGTCGGATCCGGCGCGGCGCGCCCGGGCTGAGCTGGACTTCCACCATGCCATCGCCAAGGCACCGCCGATCAGCGAGCTCGATGCGCGTCTGCAGGGCACTCCGGACGACCACGAGGCACGGCACCTGCTGGGCATAAGGCTGCTGCTCGACGGCGATCATGCCGCCGCGCTGGAGGCCTTCCTGGAACTGATGCGCCGTGACCGCAGCTATGGCGATGACCTCGGCCGCAAGTCGCTGGTGCAGGCCTTCCCGCTGATCGACGACCCTGCGCTGGTAGGCCGTACCCGACGGGCGATGTCGTCGCTGCTGTTCTGACCGATGCCCTCGCTCGATTCTGTTTCCCTCTCACACGCCTGCCGGAGCCGCGATGCTCGCCCAGCTGCTGCCGGTCGGACTGGGCGGATTCCTGGGCGCGGTAACGCGTTATCTGGTCGGTCACTGGCTGCTGCCACTGTCGGTGGCACAGCGCTTTCCGTGGCCGACCTTCGTGGTCAACGTCAGTGGCTGCCTGCTGATCGGCGTCCTGGCCGGGCTGGTGGAGAAACACGGGCTGTTCAGCCCGGCACTTCGCCTTTTCCTGTTCACCGGCCTGCTCGGCGGCTACACCACATTCTCCGCCTTCGGCCTGGAATCGATCGCCCTGCTGCGTCGCGGCGATTTCGCCCTGGTTGCGCTCTACGCCGCGGCCAGTGTCGTCCTCGGTCTGCTGGCGGTGTGGCTCGGGCTGCGCCTGGTCTTCATGCTGTCCGACTGATCGGCCTGTCGCCAGGCCGCCAAATGCCCCTGAGTGGAAGCCCGCGGCAGACGCGCAAGCGCGTCTCGAAGCGACCGGCGCCATCAGCGATCACCGTCGCCAATCCCGGAATAGGCTTTCATGAGCCTATTTGACGCGGGCCGTGCGGTCGCGAATGGCGAATTTGAACCGGGTATCATGCTGGACTCCTGCCCGCATCATGCTGTCCAGTACCGATTTCAGAAGGAGTGTCGCACCCATGATCGAAACCATTTCCGAGCAGCGCTGCCACGGCGGGACGCAGGGCTTCTATCGGCACGAGTCCAGCGCCACCGGCGGCCCGATGAAGGTCGGCGTGTATCTGCCGCCGCAGGCCGTGGCCGGCGAGACCTGCCCGGTGCTCTACTTCCTGGCCGGCTTGACCTGCACCGAGGAGACCTTCCTGATCAAGGCCGGCGCACAGCGCCTGGCGGCCGAGTTCGGGTTGATCCTGGTCGCGCCCGACACCAGCCCGCGCGATACCGGCTACGACGGCGCCACCGGCGACTGGGAGTTCGGTGAAGGCGCCGGCTTCTATCTCGATGCCACCGAGCAGCCCTGGGCCCAGCGCTTCAACATGTACAGCTACGTGGTCAAAGAGCTGCCATCGGTCGTCGAGAGCCACTTCCCGATCGATGGCGATCGCCGCGGCATCTTCGGTCACTCCATGGGTGGGCATGGTGCGCTGACCATCGCCCTGAAGAATCCGGACCGCTACCGCTCACTGTCGGCGTTCGCGCCGATCGTCGCGCCATCCCGTGTGCCCTGGGGCGAAAAGGCCCTGCCGCGCTATCTGGGTGAGGATCGCAGCACCTGGGCCGACTACGACGCCACCGCGCTGATCGAGGCCGGGCGTCGCTTCGACGGCAGCATCCTCGTCGACCAGGGCGACAAGGACGGCTTCCTCGAACCGCAGCTGCAGCCGGAACATTTCCGCAAAGCCTGCCAAGCGGCCGGCCAGCCGCTGCAGCTTCGGATGCAGGCCGGCTACGACCACAGCTACTGGTTCATCCAGAGCTTCATCGGTGATCACCTGCGTCACCATGCCGAAGCCTTGGGTGCCTGAGATGATCCGTGGGTCGCCGGCGACCATGGATCGCCGGCATCGCGGCCGCAGCTGACCTCGACTCGGCCGCCCTCGCCTTCTCCGATATCTCGACGCACGGTCGATGACTGGCACCTCCGCCGTAGTATTCGTGCCTTCATTTCCGCCAGCCGCCACCGTGACCCCAGACCCATCCGACCCCTCGGCCACAGCCACCGGCAATTTTGCCGGCATGGCCGCGATCGGCCTGTGGTCCCTGCTGGCGGTCCTCACCACCTGGACCGGCAGCATTCCGCCTTTGCAACTGCTGTCGGGCTGCTTTCTGGTCGCCGGACTGGTCGGACTGCTGCTGCCGCTGCGGGCGACCCGTACCTGGCGTGGTTATCGCGGCGCCTTGCACCAGCCCTGGTCGGCCTTCGCCCTGACCACGACGGCCCTGTTCGGTTATCACGCGCTGTACTTCCTGGCACTGAAGACGGCGCCGCCGGTCGAGGCCAGCCTGATCAACTACCTGTGGCCGGTGTTGATCGTCCTGCTCACTGCGTTGTTGCCAGGCGCGCGAACCTCGCCGAGGGTTTATCTGGCGACGGCACTGGCACTGCTGGGCGCAGTCGCGGTGGTGACCCGCTTCCAGGGTCTGGCGCTGCAACCAGCCCATCTGCCCGGCTATCTGGCCGCGCTGACGGCTGCCGTGATCTGGGCCATCTACTCCGTCCTGAACCGGCGATATCCGCAGGTGCCTTCCACTGCGATGGCCCTGCCCTGTCTGACCGTTGCCATGCTGGCGGCGCTGGCCCACAGCCTGTTCGAAACGCCCGTGACACCGACGGTGGGCGAATGGCTGGCGATGGTGGTGCTGGGGCTGGGGCCAGCCGGCGGCGCCTTCTGGCTCTGGGATCACGGCACCAAGCACGGACAGCTGTCCGTTCTCGGCACCCTGGCCTACGCCGCACCGGTGCTGTCGACGTTGTGGCTGCTGCTGGCCGGCAAGGCGACCCCGCATTGGACCCAGGCCCTGGCCTGTGTGCTGATCGTCGCGGCCGGGCTGATCGTGATGCGCGCGCCACGCCCGCAGGCACCGGGCGGCTCTGGCTGATCGACGGGCGGTTGTCCTGCCGCGGTGACGGGCCGTGCCGAGATCGTTGCCAGCGCCTATGATGGCTGCAGCAACGGGAAATCTGACGATGAGACCGGCCGTCTTCGCCGCCGCCCTGGCAGCCAGCAGTTCCGCTTGTGCCGTCGAACAAGCGGTCGAGCTGTCGTACGGCCTGACCTATCTGGATTCAGCGACCCGTGGCTCGCTGCCGATCGCCACCCGCAACACCTGCGAAGGCGGATTGCGCCACGACGATGGCAGCTATGAAGGCGCGGTGGGCTGGGCCAATGCCGTGCAGAAGGGTGCCTACGGCATGGCGTTCGAACTCACACCGGAGTTCGGCCTGGAACGTGTCTGCATCTGCTGGACGCGCGGCCCGTTCAACAACAGCGAGTCGATCGATTTCCAGGTCAAGTTCCATGCCGACGATGGTCTGGGACCGGAACAGGCCCCAGGCTATCCAGGCACCGTGCTCGGCGCTGTGACCGCGCGCGCGGAGAACGTTCCCCAGTTCGACATCGACGGGATGGGCATGTATGCGGTGCCGTTGCCGGAGTTCGCGCGCAGCCTTTCCGGACGCGTCCACGTGGCGGTGCTCTGGCAGCCATTCCTGTTCCGCCAGTTCTTCCTGTGCAACGACGCCGAGGAAACAGGCAGCCAGCTGCGGGAAGTCCATGAGGGCTATGGCTGGAGCGATCCGTCCAGTCAGTGGTTCCCGGTCTCGCCGATGCGGCCGACCTATCGGGCCATGGGCACCGTGCTCTACGGCAACGCCATCTTCGATGCAGGCTTCGAGGATGCCCTGTTGTTCAACGGGTTCGAGTGCGGCAGCAGCTATCCGGGCTGCGACTGAACCGGCGCGAGCACGCACATCGCGCGGACAACCGGTGCAGGCTGCGCCAACAACAATGCCGGCGCTGAGTCGCCGGCGACCGCGATACCTTCAGGACGCCTGACAATCGACATGACATCCACGCCGGGCAAGCCCGGCAACCACGCGTATTCGATCCCGGCGTGGAGCATGCTGCGGCGCTGAGCGACAGCGCCGCAGTGCTGGTCACTGAAAGCCGTTGGCGAAGATCGTGTCGTTGGGCAGCAGCCCGAGCGCTCCGGGATAGGCGTAGCCGGGAAACACCTGGCCCAGCGCGTTGTTGCCCAGATGCAGCTGCACCACCTCGGAGAGCACCTGGCGGAAGTCGGTGGTCGTGGCCACGTCTTCGTTCTGGTACAGCTGACCCGGATTGAGTCCGCCGAAGCTGCCGAACAGGCGACCGCCCTGGACGTTGCCGCCAAGCACGAACATGGGATTGCCGCTGCCATGGTCGGTGCCGCGGTTGGCGTTCTCGCGCACGCGACGACCGAATTCGCTGTGCACCACCACCACCATGCGCTCGGCCATCCCGGCCGCTTCCATGTCCCGATACAGCGCCGTCAACACCCGTGACAGACCGTCGATGCGGTTGGCGTACTGGTTCTGGTTGAGCGCGCCCTGGGTGCCGTCGCCCTGGTTCTCGTGCGTATCCCAGCCACCGTAGTCCAGGGTCGCGACCTGCAGGCCGATGTCCCGCTTGGCGATGTTGGCAATCAGCTTGGCCTGGTTGGCCAGCGTGGTGGCCGGCCCGGTGGTCGGATACTGGGCGGACGGCGCCGGCGTGTAGCTGGCGATGTTCAGCGTATCGACCAGTTCGATCGCCTCGACCGTACCGGTCCCGGTCACATCCAGCGCACCGCTGCCCTGATAGAGCTCGCGCAGCGTGATGGTGGTGGAGAACTTGTAGCGGGGAACGCCGTCCGTGGTGCCGTTGTTGGCATTGGGGTGGAAGCTGTTGGCATCGTCCAGACACATGGTGTCGCGACGACCACGCAGACTGGCTGGCGGATTCGAGCCTGCCGCCAATGCAGGGATCATGGCATTGTCGGGCACCTGTCCACTTGCGGTCAGATGCCGCGCGATCCAGCCATTGCCGATGTCGTTGCTGCCCGGCGTGCCGTGCTCCATGTAGTCCTGGGCATCGAAATGCGAGCGGGTGACATGGTTGAGCGGGAAACCGGTGCCGTGGACGATGCCCAGCTTGCCCTGCGTGTACAGCTCATGCATGCCGCCGGCAGCGAAATGCAGACCGTAGTTGCTGCTGCCCAGGGCACGCGCTGCGGTATCGCCGCTCACCCGCAGATGGATGTTGGGCCGGTGTGCTTCGTACGCAGCGCGATCGGAACCATTGATGGGACAGACGAAGTTGAGTCCGTCGATGCCACCTCGCAGGTAGACGTAGACCAGGAAATTGCCATTGTTCCACGCAGCGCGGGCCGGATTGGCGTGCAATCCCAGGCGCAGGCCGCCCAGTGCGGTCAGACAGACGGTGGAGCCCTTGATGAAGGAGCGGCGGGTCAGATTGGCCATGGTCGTCTCCCCTCAGCGGACCGTGAACTGCGGGCTGTACAGGACACAATTGACCATGCCCCGCAGTCGGCTGTGCCAGTGATTGGGGCTGGCATCGGTTTCGATACCGGCGGTATTGCCGGCGGGTCCGGTACCAATACCGACGTTGGGATTGAACATGCTGATGGTGTCGCTGTTGCGGCACATGAAATCGCGCACGATCGTGTGCAACGTCGTTCCCTGCCAGCCCCCCGCCGGTTGGAATCCGGTGACGTAGCCGACCCAGAACTCGGCAATCTTGTTCGGCGTGTGATTGGCCGCGTCAGCGCCCAGCCCCATCTGAGTCAGCAGCAGCACCTTCGCCAGCGGATCTTCCGTGGCCGAAGTGGCATTGACATCCAGCAGCCAGTCGATAGTGCGCCAGGAATGCACCAGGGCGTTGCTGCCCATCCAGTATTCGCTGTAGTCGGGAAATCCATCCGGCGGACGCCAGTCGAACGGCCGGTGTCCAGCTCGATTCAACCGGCCCATGAAGTCGTTGCTGATGTTGTGGTCCTTGCGCACAGTGAAGTCGGCGTTCAGTGCGCGCAGCGCCGACACCACGATCTCGAACGGCTTCTTGATCTTGTTGCCGAAGTTGCCCACGTCGCGGAACGAGCCCGGTCCGGCGTCGTGCAGCAGGATGGCCCGCAAGGTCTTCTTGATCTGGTCCGGCGCCATGCGGTTGTCCCAGAACACCTGGGCGGCAGCGGCAACAACTTCCTCGGGTGGATTGTCGGAGATGAAACGCCGGGCCAGCTTCCAGGCAATATGGCGTGCCGTTCCGGGGTGATAGGCCAGTCGATCGAGAAAGGTCTCGTGCTCGGACTGATACGGTGTGTTGGCGGGGACGAAGGCACCAAGCACAGTCTTCTGCCCGATGTCGTGCTGCGCAGGAACCAGGTACGGCTCGCCGGTGTTGGGATTGCCGCTGCCACCACGATGGAAGGTCCAGCCGGTAAACGCCCTGGCCAGTTCGTAGACATCGGCGTCGATGTACCCGGTGGGCCAGCCTGCGCCCGGCTGGCCTGCGGGAATCAGGGGCACCTCGTGCTGCTGCAGGTTGGCGCCCAGGTAGTTCATCGCGCCCAAGGTGTGCAGCTCGATGATCTCGCGCGCATAGTTCTCGTTGAAGCTCGGTGCGCGGTTGATGTAGTTGTCAAGGTAGTACAGCATCGCCGGAGACTCGAACGTCTTCTGCAACATCGTGCGGAAGTTGCCCAGCGCGTTGCGCCGGATGACGTCGCGGTCCCAGCTCACCCAGGTCGGCGCGGCATAGCGGTCGTAGCCATAGCAGTTGAAGTGGTTGTGCCAGAAGTCGGCCATCTGTTCGAACAGGCCCCACGGCGAGTAGATCGCCCGGACGAACACGGCCCGCTCAATCTCGCGAATCGGCCAGTCGCGGGTGTAGGTGCCTCCGGAGGGTTGACCATTGACTTCATGATCGGTCCAGAGCTGCGCGAAGCTCTTGTTCAATGTCACGTAGTTGGCATGTCCCAGTCGGGCTGAAACGACCGGATCAAAGACATTGCCGCCGCCGTCCAGTGTCGGCGCCAGCTGCTGGTCCACGAATGCCGTCAGTCTGGCGCCGTCGTTCGCGCCCAGCGACTGGAAGTGGCTCACGCTGAAGATCGTTCCCCGCGACTGGCCGTAACCCAACCGTCCCATCACATAGACCGCGAACGGCGGCGTGGCCAGCGAGCCCGCCAGTGAGCGCAGCACCTCACCCGGCGCCGATACCTGTGTTGAAACCTGCCCCGTCAGCAGCCCGCGACGCGACACTCCCGTACCCGATGAACCGTCCATAGCACTCCCCCTGAAGACTCCTCGGTGCCGAGTCTACCGGGATCCGGTTTCATGCCATGTGCACGCCATCACGATTCCGCAGGGCTGTCGGGGTCGCGTCCGCGCCGATCCGAATCCAGCGGAATCGGTGCCGGGTAGTGACGTCCGGCCCGGATCGGCCGGAAGCATGGATGCGTGTCGTAGAAGTCCTGCTGACCCGCGCGGGGATGCCAGCCGAGGATACCTATCAACGGCAGTGGTCGAAGCTCCTGGGGATCGACCAGAACCCTCGCGGATGCGATCGGCTGTGCCATCAGCTCGGCCGAGCGCTGCCTGGCTGGCGTACCGGCAACGACCAGGCATTTCCCGACCGGCGCCGCATCGGCGAGCAAGGCGTGCTCCAGGAGCGCATGCCCTAACACGGTCAGCCCGATGCGGGACGGCCAATCCTGGTCGCTGAACAGCGCCGGCCAATCATGACGATCCCAGGCGGCCAGCGAGGCATCGCTCGGCAACACCACGATCAGGCCAGCCTCGTCGAAATGGGTCAGGGCGCACTGTGCCCGGGTGCGCTGACCGTGACCGGCCGCACCCAGGTCGGCAACCTGACGCGCGTTGACGGCGCGTTTTAGCTGCGGCTGCTCGATCCAGACCAGGGCATTGAGCAGGTCGTGCCAGTTGTCTTCGCGGGTGGCGACCTGCCCTCGTTCAGCGACGCGTCGCTCATAGTGGAGACCGTCTTCGAGCAGTTGCCGATCCTGTCGGACGAAACGGATTCCGGGATCGACGGCCGCCATCCGGCGATTCAGTTCGTCCAGCGGCGGCCAGTCCGCACCGGTCAGCAGGTCGCGATGTCGTTGGTAGCCGGCGAAGATCGGATGGTCGAAGCGCGCCGGATCCACGTCCTTCCGGGCCGGCGCCTGGAACCGCATCAGTCGTCGGAGCCTTCGGCACCGAGCGGGAACGCGAACAGGTCATGCTCGTCGGCGTCGGCGATGCGCACGTCCAGGAAATCGCCGGGCTTGATGCCGTCGGGCACCTGCTGCACGTGCACCAGACCGTCGATCTCGGGCGCATCGGCCATCGAACGGGCGGTGGCCAGATCGTCCTCGACGACATCGACCAAGACCCGCTGCACGCTGCCAATCTTCGCCTGCAGGCGGGCAGCGCTGATTCCCGCCTGCCGCTCCATGAAGCGCGCCAGGCGCTCTTGGGCGACTTCCTCCGGCACGGCATCGGGCAGGTCGTTCGCCACCGCACCTTCGACCGGCGAGTAGGCGAAGGCGCCGACACGGTCGAGTTGCGCCTCGTCGAGGAAATCCAGCAGCTCCTCAAACTCGGCTTCGGTCTCGCCGGGAAAACCGACGATGAAGGTCGAGCGGATGGTCAATTCGGGGCAGCCGGCGCGCCAGGCTTTGACCCGCTCCAGCACGCGCTCGACGTTGCCTGGCCGCTTCATCAGTCGCAGCACGCGCGGACTGGCGTGCTGGAAGGGAATGTCCAGGTACGGCAGCACGCGTCCCTGCGCCATCAGCGGGATGACCTCGTCGACGTGGGGATACGGGTAGACGTAGTGCAGGCGCGTCCACACGCCCAGTTCCGACAGCCCTTCGCACAGCTGCGTCATCCGCGTGCGCCAGGTCTTTCCGCGCCATTCGCGCTCGGCGTACCTGAGGTCGACCCCATAGGCGCTGGTGTCCTGCGACACCACCAGCAACTCCTTGACGCCACCACGGACCAGCCGCTCGGCCTCGCGCAACACCTCGTCCACCGGTCGCGAGACCAGATCGCCACGCATGGAAGGGATGATGCAGAAGGTGCAGCGGTGATTGCAGCCTTCGGAAATCTTCAGATAGGCATAGTGCTTCGGCGTCAGCTTCACGCCCTGCGGCGGTACCAGATCCAGGAACGGATCGTGCGCCGGCGGCAAGGCCGTATGCACCGCGTCCATGACACTGGCGTAGTCCTGCGGCCCGCTGATCGACAGCACGTCCGGGTGCGCCTCGCGGATCACCTCGGCGCGTTTGCCCAGGCAACCGGTGACGATGACCTTGCCGTTTTCTGCCATGGCCTCGCCGATCGCATCCAGCGATTCGGTCACCGCCGACTCGATGAAGCCGCAGGTGTTGACCACCACGACATCGGCATCGTCGTAGCTGCCGACCACCTCATAGCCCTCCACCCGCAGCTGGGTCAGGATGCGCTCGGAGTCGACCAACGCCTTGGGGCATCCCAGACTGACGAATCCGACTTTGGGTGCTGCAACAGGCATGGGACCGATGACCCTCTGGAGAACTCGGCGAGCGGATGGCTGGCGGCCGCGTATTATAGGTGCCGGACCTTGATCCAAACGGGGAGCGGCGCCGCCACGATGGCCTCATTCATCCAGATTCCTACCGCCGGCATGCACTGCATCAGCGCCTGGCGGGCCCGACCCGATCGCGATGTTCTCGGCGGCGTGGTCGTGGTCCAGGAGATTTTCGGGGTGAATGCGCACATCCGTGCGGTCTGCGCGCGCTTCGCCGCCGAAGGCTTCGAGGCGATCGCACCGGCGCTGTTCGATCAGCTCGAAACCGGCGTGGAGCTGGGCTACGACGAGGCCGGCGTCACTCGGGGTCGCGCACTGGCCGCCGAGCTAGGCTTCGATCGCGCCGTCGCCGCCGTTGGCTCGGCTGCCGAAGCCATTGCTTCCGCCGGCCACATCACCGTGATCGGCTTCTGCTGGGGCGGCAGCGTGGCCTTCCTGGCCAACACGCGGCTCGGCCTGCCGGCGGTGAGCTACTACGGTGGTCGAACCGTGCCATTCCTGGACGAGAAGCCGCGCGCGCCGTTGCTGCTGCACTTCGGCGAGCACGACCCGATCATTCCGCCCGCAGACGTCGAACGTCACCGCCAGGCGCTTCCCGGCGCGGAAATCCACACCTACGCAGCCGGGCACGGCTTCAATTGCGACCAGCGCGCCGACTACGATGCCGATGCAGCCGGGCTCGCCTGGCAACGGACCATCCAGTTTCTCCAAACCCAATCGAGCGCATGAGCGAGTTCCAGATCCACCCGCAACTGGTCACCGACAGTCACCCGGTCTGCGAACTGGCACTGTGTTCGGTACGACTGATCGATGACCGGCGCTGGCCCTGGTTGATCCTGGTGCCACGCCGCCCCTACACCTCCGAGCTGGTCGACCTGTCGGAAAAGGAACAGCTGGCCCTGCTAGCCGAGGTCAACCGCGCTTGCCGAACACTGCAGCGCCTGTATCGCACCGACAAGCTCAATATCGCGGCACTGGGCAACGTCGTGCCGCAGTTGCATGTGCACGTGATCGCGCGACATCGCGACGACGACGCCTGGCCACGCCCTGTATGGGGCGTGGGCACCGCCGTCCCCTACAGCCCCGAACAGCTCGCGGAGTCGCTGCGACACCTGGTGCCTGCGCTGAGCATGGGATCGGCGCATGGCCTTGCCGACCACGATCGCGCCACTGGCTGATCGCGCGCTGATCCTGCGGTTCGGCGAGCGCATCGACCCCGCCGTCAACGCGCGGGTCATGACGGCCTGGCGCAACATCGATGCCGACCGCCCGGCAGGTGTCGTCGATCTGGTTCCCGCCTACACGACACTGGCCGTTCACTACGACTGGCGAAAGATGCCGGAAGCTGCGCAGGAACAGCCGTGGCAGTGGCTGGAAACGGAAATCCTCGAACGCCTGGCCGGTGCCGATGCGGCGGATCTACCGCCATCACGCCAGGTGACCGTGCCGGTCTGCTACCAACCGCCCCATGCACCGGATCTGGCCGATGTCGCGCGTCTGACCGGTTTGTCGACCGACGAGATCATCGAGCGACACGGCTCCGGCAGCTACACGGTGGCCTGCATCGGCTTCCGACCCGGCTTCCCCTATCTGCTGGGGCTGGACCCGGCCTTGTCGGTACCGCGGCTGGACACACCGCGTTCGACGGTGGCTGCCGGCAGCGTCGGCCTGGCCGGCATGCAGACCGGCATCTATCCGCAGACCGGTGCCGGCGGCTGGCGGCTGATAGGAAGGACACCTTCGCGACTGTTCGATGCTGCGCGCGATCGCCCGAGCCTGTTGACGCCCGGCGACCAGGTCCGTTTCGTTGCCATCACTGCAGCCGAATATGCCGGGCTGTCAGCGGATGACCAGCGGCACCCATCCATTGTCGATGCAGACCAAGGTCGTGATCCTGCCCTGGAGGTGATGTCACCAGGTATCCACAGCAGTTTCCAGGATGCCGGACGATTCGGCTGGCGCCATCTCGGCATCGCCGCCAGCGGCAGCTTTGATCCGGCTTGCGCAGCGTTGGCCAACCTCCTGGTCGGCAATGACGACGGCGATACCGTGCTGGAGATGGCGATCCGTGGACCCGACCTGCGCGTGTTGCGTCCGCTGGTGCTCGCACTGACCGGTTCCGGCATGACGGCATTCGTCGGCGAGAAACCGCTGTCGTTCGGCCGGCCCGTGGCACTGGCCACTGGCGACCTGCTGCATTTTCGCCCGACCGGACATGGCGCCCGCGCCTGGCTGGCTCTCGGCGGCGGATTCCACGCCGACCGTTGGCTGGGCAGCGCCGCGGTCGATACCGGCAGCGGCTTGCACGGCCGGCCCTTGCGAACCGGCGACCGGCTGTTCGCGCACCAGCAGGACACCGCCAGACGCGTACCGCCAGATGCTGCCTGGTGGGCGGACTCCGCAGCCGGGCATGACCATCACCAGGCTACGACCATCCTGCGCTTCGTTCCCGACCAGGGTGCCCAGCGCCTGCTGCTCGATGCTCTGGATCAGTCCAACTGGCGTGTCGGCTCCGCTGCCGACCGCACCGGCCTGCGCCTGCAGGGCGCCGCCTTGTCCATGGCCGCTGCGGGGTCGCGCGTCTCTGAAGCCGTCCTGCCTGGCACGATCCAGATACCGCCGGACGGACAACCGATCGTGCTCGGCCCGGACTGTCAGACCATCGGCGGCTACCCGGTCGCCGGCCATGTGATCGAGGCGGATCTGAGCCGACTGGCGCAATGTAAACCCGGCGACCGGATCGCATTGCAGGCCGTCGAGCTCGCTACGGCGCATGCGCTCCGGAGGCAGCGGGAAACTATCGCCCGAAGACAGCGTATAGCCATCGTCGAGCGCTTGCGCCGTGATGGACCCGGATGAACGCGGAACCCTGCGGCGGCGCTTTTCGGATCCGCCGCAGGCAATCGGCAATTACGGCTAGTCGAACCCGTCCGCGAAAATCGATGAAGCGGCATCGACGTAGCAGGTGCCTCCCGGTACCGGCGTCGATTCGTACGTGGTCGGATCGATCGTCACCTCGACGAACCGCCAGCCGGTCAGATGGAACTCGAGATCGTCTTCGCCAGGCGCGTTGATCAGGAGCAACGCGCCACGATCGGCGAAAAAGCGCTGGTGGCAACCCTCATCCTTGTCATAGTCCAGACACAAGAGCAGACACTGGAAGCAGGTCGCATAGTTGCCGTTGTCTCCCTGACCCAATGCAAACGTGCCGGTCTGACCAAAAGCCTCGCCGTAGAACTCCATGAAGAAGAAGTCCGCTCCCTTGCCGCCCATCGATGACAGCTCGGCTGAGTAGGCCGCGATCTGCAACTCCTCGTCTATAAAATCCGACCCGACAACTTCCGGAAGCGTCAGCGGCGAGCACGCTGTTGCCGGAGAATCCGAACCCGCGTGTGCGGCACCGGCGATCATCATCGCTAGCACTGGCAACGTCAGGAACCCTAGACCGTATCCCGACCGACGCATCACATTCGACACTGCATCCATGATCGATCCTCCGCTGGTGATTGAAACAATAAGGCAATGACGCATTCCATCCCAGGACGAAAGGAAGGCGCAGCGACACTTTGCTCAGGGATACGGAAAATCCCTGACAATGGCGACACGCTCTTAAGGTGCGTGGAACCGACACCTGATCCCGGCATACCCAGCAGGCAGCATGACCAGCACACGGACCATTGATCTCAATGCCGATTGCGGCGAAGGCATCGGCGACGATGCCGCGCTGATCCCGCTGGTCAGCTCGGCCAACCTCGCCTGCGGCTTCCACGCCGGCGACCCGGATATCCTGCACGTCAGCGTGCAGCTGTGCCGGGACCACGGCGTAGCCGTCGGCGCACAACCCTCGCTGGCCGACCGGGAAGGTTTCGGCCGACGGGAACTGCCGGTCACCCCAGACCAGGTGTATACGCTGGTCCTGTACCAGATCGGCGCCGTGGCCGCCTTCTGTCGCGCTTCGCACGTTGCCCTTCGGCACGTCAAACCCCATGGTGCCCTCTACAACATGGCTGCAGGCGACGCGTCACTGGCTGTTGCCGTCGCTGCCGCCGTTCACGACTTCGACCCGGCGCTCATCCTGTTCGGATTGGCCGACAGCGCACTCACGCGGGCGGGATCCGATGCCGGCCTCCAGATCGCCAACGAGGCCTTCATCGACCGACGCTATCGCGCTGACGGCTCACTGGCTCCGCGCGGAACACCGGGTGCGCTCATCGAGAAGCTCGATGTCGCCGTCGACCAGGCGCTGCGGATCATCCGTCGCGAGCCGATCCGGACGGTGGGCGGCGAGTCGTTGACACTGAGCGCCGACACCCTGTGTCTGCACGGCGACGGGCCGCACGCAGTCGACCTGGCCCGGCGGGTACGCTCGGCCCTGAACGAACACGGTATCAATGTCCGACCGCCCTCGGCCTCCGGACGATAATCCACCCGTGCTTTACATCCGCACTGGACAATAGCCGACGATCTCTTCCGCCAACCCTACGGAGTACATCATGAAGCGCACGTTCGCAGCACTTGCCGGTTTCGCCCTGATGCTCGCGGCGAACTCGCCGGTCAATGCCCAGTTCTACGACTGCGAGATGACGTTCTCTCTGAGTGGCTGGTCCGCCTTCTACAAGACAGCCTCCGGCCTCGGCACCGTCACCTGCTCCAACGGCCAGCGTATGCGCGTGAAGCTGAGCGCCAAGGGTGGCGGGATCAGCTTCGGCAAATCGTCCATTGACAACGGCCAAGGTGAATTCTCCGGCATCCGTGACATCAGCGAAGTACTGGGCGGTTACGCCACTGCCGAAGCCCATGCCGGCGCCGTGAAGTCGGCCAAGGGCCAGGTCATGACCAAGGGGTCAGTTTCGCTCGCACTTGCCGGCAAGGGTCGCGGCTGGGATCTGGGTTTCGCCTTCGGCAGCTTCCACATCGAACGCGCTGACTGAAACGCCCTGGGTCGATCGCCCAGTCTCGCGATCGACCGTCGGGGCGAGCGTGCGGCACTGACGGCGCCCTGCTCCAGGCAACACATTTCGGCGCGCGACGTGAAAGCGGGCAACCCTTGATACCGTAGGTGCGGTGCACCGCCACACATGCGCACAAGGGAAAGCGAGCACGACGCCCTCCCCGAAGCTCTTCCGCAAACATGCCGGTGCAGCGCGATAGAAGACACACGGCCCGGCGTGCTGCGTCCATTCGACTGGACCGCCGATCGGCCAGAGCAGAGACAACGAAACGATGCGCGTCTTCTGCACGAAGAGTGGTCGGAGTAGAGGGATTCGAACCCCCGACATCCAGCTCCCAAAGCTGGCGCTCTACCAGGCTGAGCTATACTCCGACACGTTTTTCCGCGGCTCGATAGCGTGAAGCCAAGAGCGGAAAAGCAACGCGTTGCGACTAGAGCGCGACAAGGTCGGTCAATGTCGCCAGCGATCATGGTACGAAGTCAGCATCGCGATCGTCAACGCCGAAGTCTTCGCCGCGCGACCGTCGGATCCCGCCGCAAAAAAAGCAACGGCTCCCCGAAGGGAGCCGTTCTTCGTATGGCGCGCCCGGAAGGATTCGAACCTCCGACCACCAAGTTCGTAGCCTGGTACTCTATCCAACTGAGCTACGGGCGCGAAGCAGCGTAGTATCCGGATGCAGCGGCCGTTCGTCAACAGGTCTTGACGAATGAAGCGCTCGACGCCAAAATTACCGGCTCAAACAGTCGTTCCCGAGTAGCTCAGCCGGTTAGAGCACCTGACTGTTAATCAGGGGGTCGTCAGTTCGAGCCTGACCTCGGGAGCCACAAATAGATCGCCCGCCCAGCGCGGGCGTTTTGTCGTCTGCGCCAAAAAGACCGTTTCCCACCTTGTGGGAATATGAACTCGAACCCGTGAGTGCATCTCCACCACCAATACGGCGAATTGTGATCAAAAAAAAGACCCGCTGATGCGGGTCTTTTCACGAACAATAAACCGATACCGGATCAATCGACAGAGAAGCTCTGAAGCTCAACAGGCAGCGGATCCGGCGCAGTCAGGGAGAACGGACCACAGGCATCGGCTGGACCACCGGGATCGGCTGTGACGATCACGAAATAACGCGTTCCATTCACCAATGGGGTTCCACCCGCTGCCAAGTTGTTCGCCGGCATCGGATTGTCAGAGTTACCGAAAGAGATCGGATCTGTGGCGTTCGAGCACGGAGATGGCATCAGGAACATACCACCACCAAACGCGGTGCCAGTATGGGCGAAAACGAAATCACCGCTCGCATCCTCATTATCAAAATAATAAACGAGCTCGGCCTGCGGACTGTCAGTTCCGCCGTAGTTCGGGAGCGTATTCTCGCCATCGCAGGTGTTACCGGTGATCGTTTCACCGGCGAAAAGCCTGGTCGGTGTTTCACACGTCTGAGCCCAAGCGCTGGACGAGACCACCAGCAACCCGGCGATAGCAACTGCCAACTTATTCATCATCACACTCCTTAAAAAAAGTTAATTCTCTAGAACTCAATTACCGATGAAGGTTGTGCGGCGTGAGTCGAATTCATCGAAACCTACAGTTCGGTTTGCTTGGCCAGTACGGAAACCTGGGCTAGGAGCGGCCAAACCAAGTGTCGCGAAGTCAACGCCACCCCAAGAATTGTTATTGCCGTTCAGCGCCAGCGTGTGCGAGCCTTCGGTGGTGTTGTTCACCCACACACGGAGACTTGGGTTGCCGCCCTTCGCATAGGCGATTTCAACCCGGTTCACACCAGCGGTCAACGGACTCGTTGCAGAGCACACGTTCCCAGGCTGCCCTTCGCAGGCGGTGCGAACGCCAAGCGTCGCCGTCCCGCTAAAGTTGCCTTGGATGCCAATGCGAACGACGTCACCAACGCCGCCAAATGGAGCGGTGGTAGTAGCACCGAACACCTTGGCACTCTGAATCGCACTCAGCCCGGTAAGAGCATCGACATTGATCAGGAACTGAGCGCGATAGGTCGGCTCATCGGCGGGGGTATCATCACGAACGAACGCCGCGGCACCACCGATATTGGCCGTGATAGAAGAGTTGAGACGGCAGGAAGTGCCGTCGAAACCGCCAGAAACAATTGCCACAGCGCCGCCAAGAGCGGATTGCGACGACCACGGCGGAACCGGGCCGGTGGGGCACTGGGCGAAGGCGCTGGAGGCGAAACCGAAGGCGGCGATGGCGCCAAGGCCGAGAATCTTGTTGATCTTGCGAGACATCTGGATGATCTCCGTCGTAATTGGGTTGTCGAATCGCGGGCTTTCGCCCTCCAGTACTTCTGACTGCCTGGCCCGCGTACGCACGCTAAACCTGAACAGCAGATGCCCGACGCGGGGGATGCTAGGGGGCGATTCAGCCCAAGTCAAGCTCTTACGCGACTTTGCGGGCCGAATCGCTTCGCCCCGCACCGTGCATGCCAGCCACGCTGACAGCTCCTAATACGCCCGTAGCCAGCGAATCGTGTCACTCGCTCGAACTTTTTCGTCTCTCCGCAGGTGATGACTCGCCATCATTCTGATTTTACTGAAGGATTGAGGCGCGAAAAGACGCCCCCATGCCCTGTAGCGGCGTGTGGCTACCCGAACACCCGCCGCGCTGCGTTGGCCGAATCCCGTAGAAGTCGACCGTGCGTCCCGGACGGCATCCGGCGATGCGCCGCAACCGACCTGGTCGCGGTCGTTAATGACATGGAATGGAGACCGCCCGCGTCAGGGGGCTCAGGGTCGATGACGGGTTGCCGTCTTGGCGATGCGATGCCTGACCCGACTCATTGATTGGGCGGGTGGGCGACCAACGATTTCAAGCGTGATCGCTGGCACCTTTTGCCGATCACCGTGCTCGGGGTTTTTGCTCGGACAGTGTGCAGCAGCCAGTTGCTGGTGCACGAGCGGCGGATGTGGTGGACACCGCATCAATCAAGCCTCCGGAACGACGCAGATGTCCCGGAAAGCGCTGTGCCTTCGATGACAACCAGCGCGACCGCCTCGCCTATCCCCGCTAGACTTGCGCGCTTTCCCCGAACGCCTGCAGCCATGCGCCTGTCCCAGTTCCATCTGCACACCACCAAGGAAACCCCTGCCGACGCCGAGCTGGCCAGCCATCGGCTGATGCTGCGCACCGGCATGATCCGCAAGCTGGCGGCCGGCATCTATACCTGGACGCCGCTGGGCCTGCGGGTGCTGCGCAAGGTCGAGAACGTGGTCCGTGAGGAGATGAACCGCGCCGGTGCACTGGAAATGTCGATGCCCTCGATCCAGCCGCAGGAACTGTGGGAGGAATCGGGACGCTGGCAGAAGTTCGGCGGCCAGCTGCTGAAGATCAAGGATCGCAAGGAAGCCGGGTTCTGCTACGGGCCCACGCACGAGGAAGTGGTGACCGACTGGGCACGCAACGAGCTCAAGAGCTACCGCCAGCTGCCGATCAACGTCTACCAGATCCAGACCAAGTTCCGTGACGAGATCCGTCCGCGCTTCGGCGTGATGCGGGCGCGCGAGTTCCTGATGAAGGACGCCTACTCCTTCCACCTGACGCCGGAAAGCATGGCCGAAGGTTACGCGGCCATGTTCGATGCCTACACGCGCATCTTCACCCGCCTGGGTCTGCGTTTCCGCGCGGTGCAGGCCGACTCGGGGGCGATCGGCGGCAATGCCTCGCAGGAGTTCCATGTTCTGGCCGATTCCGGCGAGGACGTGCTGGCCGTGGCCAGCGGCTCCGACTACGCCGCGAATCTTGAGAAGGCACAGGCTCAGGCGCCGGGACAGCGTCCGCAGAGCAGCGAGGCGATGACCAAGGTCGCCACGCCGACCCAAACCACCTGCGAAGACGTGGCCGCCCTGCTGGGCATTCCGCTGCAGCGCACGGTGAAATCGGTGGCCGTGATTGGCGCTGCCGGATTCTGTCTGCTGCTGGTGCGTGGCGATCATCAGGTCAACGAGATCAAGGCATCGCATCTGGATGCACTCGGCGCCGGCTATCGTCCGGCGACGGAGGAAGAGATCCTGGATCATCTGGGCGCCCGACCCGGCTCGCTGGGCCCGGTCGCGCCACGCAAGGCGATCACCGTGATCGCCGACCGCGACGTCGCCGTCATGGCTGACTTCGTCTGCGGCGCCAACGAAAACGGCCACCACCTTACTGGCGTCAACTGGGGCCGGGATCTGCCCGAGCCGGATATCGTTGCCGACCTGCGCAATGTCATCGAGGGCGACGCGGCGCCGGATGGCGGCGGCAGCCTGTCGCTGTGTCGCGGCATCGAGGTCGGCCATGTGTTCCAGCTCGGACAGGGTTACTCCGAAGCGCTGGGCGCGCGCGTGCTGGACGAAAACGGCTCCGCGCAATCGATGTACATGGGCTGTTATGGCGTGGGCGTGTCGCGCATCGTCGCCGCCGCCATCGAACAGAACCACGACGAGGCCGGCATCATCTGGCCGGAGCCGATGGCGCCCTGGCAGGTCGCTGTGTGCGTCATCAACCCCAAGAACGACCTCGCCGTAGCGGAAGCAGCCGAAGCGCTGTACCAGGAGCTGGCCGGACGCGGCATCGAAACCGTGCTTGATGATCGCGGCCTGCGCGCCGGCGCGATGTTCGCCGACATCGAGTTGATCGGCATCCCGCATCGGGTGGTGGTGTCCGAGCGCGGGCTTGCGGCGGGCAGCTTCGAATATCGCCGCCGCGCCGCCAGCGAAGCGGAATCACTGGATCGCGAGGCGTTGATGGCGCGTCTGGCGGGCTAGCCTCTCGCCAAGTACCAGAAGTCAAGCGCCGCCACGTCGTTTTCGTTTCGTGGCGGCGTAGGCAGCGCCAACAGTACAACAGGCAAGCCTGCGCCTGGACATGGCAGCCCCACTTTGCTTTTCGCGTATCCACGACAGATAGCGAAAACAGGGTGGTACCGACATGAACGATCCGGTCCGGTCATCAGCGGCATCGACTTCGCCCAGCGTACAAACCCGCAGCCTAACGCCAGCGGGAGCGGCGATTGGACAAGCTCGCGCCGCTGCTCGACCGGTGGGCATCTACGGCTTCTGGCTCGTCCTGTCGTTGCTCGCGCTGACCGTGCCGGTCGGTGCCGCTGTCATCGAGAGCCAGGATACGATGTTGGGCAACGCGCACAAGATCCTGCGCGAGTCTACCGACCCCACTTTCCGCTTCGCCTGCCAAATACCCTGTCCGATTCCCGATGCGACCTTGCGCGCTGCGCTGGATGGATTCCTGGTCGCCAAATCCTTGATGGCGGAGATGTGGGGTGTGGATGTGATCCCCGAACTCCGCCCGGTCGACATCTTCTTTGAGGGCAACGCGATCTGCCCGCCCGCAGAGGGCGCGGTCGGCTATGCGACCACCTATCAACCCTACGGTAGCCAGGGGCGCTGGCACGGCAAGGTGTGCCTGTTCCACTGGGACCGATACGTTGCCGGCGAATTCGACACCGACTGGTTCACCGCAGAGCATGCCGGCGACCTGGAGCGGCAGGTGCTGATCCTGCACGAGTATGGGCATGTCGCGCTGTTCCAGTTCCACCACTACTCCCACGAGGATGTGGTGATCTACCTGTCCAACCGCATCGCCGGTTTGACACCGCTGGCCCAGGGCGCGTGCACCGCAGATCCGCTGTCGATGTGGTCGCCGTTGATCTACTACCTGTGCACCCTGTACGGCATGGATGATGCCGCGCTCGGCGCCTCTTGGCGCGGCGTGCAGCAACTGTATCAATCGGGCATGGGATACCTTGAATCCGGCCTGGGGAAACCCCGAACCAGCGTCAGCCAGTGGCGCGAACAACTAGACAGCGTGCTCGGGGAATCAACTGCACGCGCGTTTCTGCTGGCCGGTTGGTCGCCACAGCTGACAGGCGGCCGGGCCACGCTCACCGCACAAGGCGGCATCATCGAGATGGCTGACGGGCGACTGCGACTGGAGGTACCCGCGGGGGCAGTTTCCCAGCCGACAGCGATCAAACTGGATGCGGGAAACTGTGCACCCAGCCACCCGAATCTGGACTTCGAACGGGTATTCGAACTGGTGTCCGCAGACCATCGTAGTTCGCAGCCCCGGCCGATGCCGCAGTTCCAGCGGCCGGTACAACTCCGCTACGACTACAGCCACGCGGGTCTCGATCCGGATATCGACCGTTCGCGGTTGCGCTTGTATCGCGGCACGCATTGCGGCACGCCCGGGCCGATGACCTGGCAGGAGGTGCCTGGTGCACGACTCGACCCCGTGCGGCGTCGCGTCCACGCACCCATCACCAGCGGCGGCCTGTTTGCGGTGTTGCCATCCTCCGCAGCACCACTGCCTACACCGCCCGAATCCCGCACCTTGCCACGCGCCGGACCCTGGTACCAGTTGGCCAGCGACGGATCAGGTTTCGATATCCAGTTCCACACTGAAGGCGCCGGACTCACGGTCTACTGGTATACGTATCGGCCGGATGGAACCCCGATCTGGTACATGAGCCACGGCATGTTGCCCGGAAACCGCTATCAGGCGCCGTTGATCGAGGTCCACCGGAACAGTGACGGAAGCTGGCGCAGGGAAACGGTCGGATCGCTGGACATTCGGTTCATCAGCAGCACCAGCGCCAACCTGACTTGGCAGATCGGGCAGCAGACCGGGCAGATGAACGATCTGATCTTCCTGACCTTTGCCCATGAAACCACGCAGCAGGAGATCAACGGCTTGTGGTATCCGCCCAACCAGTCCGGCTGGGGCGCGTCAGTATGGAGCCAAGGCGCTGGCGAGGCTTGGACGGTGTACTTCTACGACGCGATGGGGCGGCCGGTCTGGTTGGCCGGAAACACCGACTTCGATCCCTGGGCAGCCGTGCGGTTGCGCCAGAACACCGGCAGCTGTCCCTGGTGCCCCTACCAGCGACCGACATCACGAAGTTTGAACAACTGGATCCTCCGCAACTACAGCGGATACGGCAGTTCGGCATCCGTGGAGGCCGTCATATCGCTGCTGCCGCCGCTGCAGGGCGACTGGCGGCCGGGGCGCGATTACTTCGTTCGCCTGAGCGACTACACAGCCCACGATTGAACGTGTTGATGACGGGTCACCGACGGGTGTCTACAAGCTGCGCCTTGGCGGTACCAAAAGGTTGCCGAACAGCAGGCCGGCCACCAGCGTGATCAGGATGCCGAGCAAGGTGATGCCGGTGTCGATGCTGACCAGGACATCGCGGCCAAACGCTTCGGTCAGGCCACGGAAGCCGACACTTCCCGGCACCAGCAGGATCAGGCCGGGCAAACGGACCAGGGCACCGGGTCGACGGAACAGTCGTGCGTAAAGATTGCCGACCGCGCAGGCGACGACCGCTGCGAGAAAAATGCCAACGCTGTCGCCGAGATTGGTGCCGAGGAAACGGGTGATGGCATAGCTGCCGATCGCGGCGGCCATGACCACCGGGTAGTCGCGCCAGGCTGCCCCGAAACTCGCCGCGAATCCGAACGCACCGGCGACGAGCGCCGGCCACAGGATCCAGTCCGGCATCGGAATCACGCCCTGCGCTACCTGCACCCAGCCGAGGGAATGAGCGATATGGGTGCCGGCCATGACGCCGAACACGAGCTTGAGCAGCACCGCAAAGGCCCCGGCGAAACGCGCCACGCCCGAAACCAGATGCTGGGTGGCCAGCTCGTTGATCGCGGTGGTCAGCGCCAATCCCGGCAGCAGCACCAGCAGGCTGGCGAGAACCACTGTGGGTACCGACAGCGGCACCAGCCAGTGGCTGATCGCCGAAGCCAGCAAGGCGGCAGCCAGTCCGCATACCGCCTCCAGCGCCGGTGCCAGGTTCGGACGCTTCTCGCAGTAGCGAGCGATCAGACCGACGATCAGGCCGATGACCAAGGCGGCAGCCAGATCCGCCCAGCCGCTGGCCAGCATCACCGTCAATGCCCCCGCGATCAGTCCATGCGACAGCACCAGCAGGCGCGGATCTGTGCCGGGCATGGCCTCGATCTCGAGCAGCCGGGTGTAGCCGCTGTCGACATCCAGATCGCCCGCCAGTACCCGCTCGGCAACCGCATCGACCAGGCTGAGCTTGTTCAGGTCTCGACCACCCGGCTCCAGACGAACCACACGGGTGATCTCGTTGAGCATGGTTTCCGGGCCGCCATCCTCTCGGAAGGAGAAGAACAGCGAGGTCGGATTGGAGTTGACATTGCAGACCAGACCCATGGTCGCGGCCACGTCGGTGACGGCGTTCTCCAGGCGCGGCGCCGGTGTGCCGTAGACGTGCAGACCGCGCGCCAGCGCGACGATGAAGCGCACCCGCTTGATCAGTTCGACCTCGCGCGGACTCATGAGCGGCGTCTTGGGCGACTCATCGCTGGTCCCGCGGCGAGTCCTGCGCGAACCCAGGATGTGGTGCGGGCGCCAGTGCATCACTGACCGCCCCTGCGTCGCAGGCTGCCGTACGGTCGGCCGGAGATCTTCGGTGCGCGGACGCATGATTCCGGATCGCGCAGACGTTCGAACGTCTGTGGCAGTCGCGCAGCACTTAGAATCGCCAACCGCCGCCGACTCCTGATGGCCTGCGGTCGATCGACGCTCCGGGCGGCCACCGGCTGCGACCGCCGAATCGGAGTCAAGGTGGCATGGAGGGCGGTCATGGTCGGCGTCGGTGAAATGCTGTCGGTGGGTTGCGCGCTGGCCTGGGCGGTCGGCGTGGTGATCTATCGTCGTCTCGGACGACACCTGCCACCGCTGCGGCTGGCTCTGCTCAAGAACCTGATCGTGCTGGCGCTGGTACTGGTCACGATCGCTGTTCTGCTCTCACCGTTGGCCGATGCGCTGGGATTGGCGAGACTGCCATGGCCACGCATGGATGCCGCAACCATCGCCTGGATCCTGGCCAGCGGCCTGATCGGGATCGCGGTCGCGGACACATTGTATCTGCGTGCCCTGAACGTTTTGGGGGCTGGGCGCATGGGCGTGGTCGGCAACCTGTTCAGCCCGTTCGTGATTACCCTTTCGGTCACGCTTCTGGACGAGCGCCTGGGTCCGGCACAGTTGATCGGGTTCGCGCTGGTGATGGCCGGCGTGCTGCTGGTCAATTCCCCCGATGGCGTCGAGCGGGTCGATCCCGCACGTCTGCGTCGCGGCGTGCTGCTGGGCGCAGTCTCGGTCGCCCTGATGGCAGTCGCCATCGTGATGATCAAGCGCATCCTGGAAGCCGAGCCGTTCTGGTGGGTGGTGCTGTTGCGTGTGGCGGGTGCCGTCGTTGGGCTGCTGCTGGTACGCATGCTGCTGAATCGACGCCTGGTCGCGGCCGATTCGCAACCACCTGCGCCTGTGCCCTGGGCCATCCTCTTCGTCGCCGCCTTCGTCGGCCAGTTCCTGTCGATGGCGATGTGGCTGGGCGGCTACAAGTACACCGACGCCTCGACCGCCTCCATCCTCAACGAGACGGCGTCCATCTTCATCGTGGTGCTGGCAGCGATCTTCCTCGGCGAGCGCATGACCTTGCGCAAGCTCGCCGGCGTGGTCACAACCATCGCGGGTGTGGTCGTGATGGTGATCTGATGCATCGTCAAAAATCGGCCGGACCGGCCTGCTCGACCGTTTCCGGTCTCGGCTAGCCCGTGTCGCCCTGAAAGAACGTCATCACCGGACTGGCCTGGTGCCCCCGACGTCAGGCCATCCGCTCAGCCGTGGTCAAGGCGACCTTGTCGCGCAGATACGCCGGAACCAGCTGATCGGGTGACCGGGCAGCCTCGGGCCATTGTTGCCTTGCCAGTTGCGCGACGGTCAACGCGCCCGGAGCCGACTGCGCGATTGCCTGTACAGGTTCACCCAGCGCATGCGCGATGGTCCTGTCGTAGACAGCCCACGCGCTGCCCACGATTCGATACTCGGAAACACCGGCGGGATGAGTCAGCGCAGTCGGTGCCATCACCACCTCCTGCCCGATCAATTCGGGCACCTTGCCATTGGCCGTAGTCCGGAACCAGCCGGCGTAGATCTCGCCCATTCTGGCGTCCATCGCCGCCAGGATCGGCAGTTCCGATGGCTTCAATCCACCCGCAAATGCCATCAGGGTGGAGATCGGGATCACCGGCCTGTCCCAGGCCATGGCGAGACCCTGGGTCATGGCCACACCCAGGCGGACGCCGGTGAACGCGCCCGGGCCGATGGTGACTGCCAGGGCATGGACGGCCGATGCGGCGATGCCCGCTTCGGCGAGCAGAACCTCGACCCAGCTCAACATGCGTTCGGACTGGCGCTGCCCTGGCTCCGATGCGCGTTGCCAGCAGTCCTGGCCATGCAGCAAGGCCACCGAGCACGTCTCGCTGCTGCTTTCGATGGCGAGCAAGGTTGGCGTGGCCGAGCCCCCGGTCATGGCCGGGCCCGTCCCACTCGACGCGTGTCAGCGGGCTGGTGCAGGAGGTTCATCGGTGTACACAGCATAGGTTTCATTCGCCGATCGAAATCTGCTTGTCCTGGCGCGCGCCCAGCTCACGCAATTCCACCAGGAGCGGCTCCGGCAAACGGTAGTCGGTGCCGACGCCGCTGGCCTCGGGCGGAGCCGGCCAGTGGCGACGATCAGCTTGCTGCCAGTGCGACATGGCTTCCGCCAGCACCGCCTCACGCAGAGACTGATCGGCGATGAAATCGAAGTCCTCGATCGAGCGTCGCACCGCCATCAGTGCCGGGTCTTGCGCCTGCCCGTCGAGCAGCTGCAGCAGACTCTGGCGGGCGAAGCGACGGCTGGACGGGTACTTGTCGGCCATGGCTTCCAGCAGATACGGAACCAGCCACAGCCGATCCGAGCCCTCCCCGGCACCCGGCTGGCCGGCGCGATAGGCGGCTATCGCCTTTTGCACGGGATCACCAGCCAGCATCGCGGCGGCCTCACTCAGGGTCGCATCCGCACCATCAAGCCGGTGAATGGCCGCGGCTGACTGACCCGTCGCCTGAGCCGCCCAGACCGGCGACCGGTCCAGATGACAATTGAGGCAGGCATTGGGCCGCCCCGCAGCAGCATCGCGCGCCGCGTCCGGCGACTCGATCCGATGCGTGCGGTGGATGTCCATCACGCCGTAGGCCGCATCGGGCATGTGGCAGTTGTAGCAGACCGAGCCGATGCTCTGTGCCTCGTGACCAGTGTGCTCGACCAGCTTCGGCTCCGAACGCAGCTCCTCATGGCAAGCCAGACAGGGCGCATTGCCGCGATTGCGCTCGGTGATCTGACCTGCGGGATCGCCGCCATGCACGCTATGGCAGTCGATGCACGACAGCTCCGCTTCCTGGTAGCACTTCGACAACAGCAGTCCCTGATACTCGTAGGCGCTCAATCGCGGCGTGCCGTCGGCCCAGAAACGCAACGCGAACATGTCCTCTTCGCCGCGCACCGGCGCGCGCGTGTGACGCCACACCGGATCCACGTGCTCGTCCAGGTTCATGCCGGCGCGATAGGTCGGACCGTCATGCACCCATTCATGTAGCAGATCCGAGGTCTTGGGGGTGCGTTGACCATGGCACTGACCACAGACCTGCGTACTGCGCTCGGCATCGAGCCGTTCGGGATTCACGATGGCGGCGTCGCGGCCGCGATTCAGGCGCATGGCCAGACGGTCCAGCAGCGAATCAGCTCGTTTGACATGCTCGCCACCGGGACCGTGACAGGTCTCGCAGGCGATGCCGAGTTCAGCCACCTGCGACTGGAAGCGCGAATCGGTGGCGACATTCACCGGTTCTCCGGCCATCGACCGCGCGCGCAAGTCGTCGTAATTGGTCATGCCCGGCTGCGGTCCGGTGTTGTGGCAGAAGATGCAGTTCTGGTTCCAGATCGCCACGTTGTTGTCGAACGGTTGCTCATCCGGCCCCAGGAACGCGGCGTTCATGTGTACCCAGCGCTGGTCACCGTTGTGCCACAGGTAGTGCAGCCGCACGTAGGTACCGTCCTCGGGAAGACGTGTCAGGTACTGCTGGTAGCGGTGTGAGCCGACCGTGCGCTCGATTTCCATGCGCGCCAGCGTCTCACCGCTCTCCAGACTCGAATACTCGAAGAAATACCGGCCGTCGTCGCTCACTGGTCGGACACGCAAGCCCCAGTAGTCCAGCGACTGCCCATCGAACTGGCCTTGCACGCTCGCTACCGACGCCTCCTGGGTCATGGTGCGATGGAAGGTCGCGTACCACGATTCGTGGCGATCGCCGTGGCACTGCTGACAGGTTTCCGAACCCACAAAGGCAGCCTGGTGCTGATCGACCGGAGTATTCACGTGGCGCACAGCGCCTGCCAGCCGAACAACGGTGGCGACGATGACTGCTGCGACGACCGCCAACACGATCCCGCGGTAGTAGTAGCGCAGCTTCGGCATCAGGCTCGACAAAAAAAAGAGGCGGGGTAGCTACCCCGCCTCATCATAGGCCGGTCCTGGTCACCACGCACACGCGTGCGTGATGACCTGAGCCATTCTCAGGGAATGGTCACCGGATCGCCGACATTGTTGTAGGCGATGCTCTGGATGGAGAACGGACGACCACTTGCGCCCGCCGTGAAGTGGGCGTAGCCGTACTTGGTGATGCCACCGTCCAGGAAACGGAAGCCCAGATAGCCGCTGGTGTTGGCCCACGGCGCGGTCGCCGTCGAAGCCGTGCTCACCAGGAACTGCGAGCTGGCGCTGATGGTGGCACCGGACTGCAGTACCGCATAGGTGCTGCCGTCCAGCGAGACGCCGCCTTCACTGCCGTTGGCATTGAGCGGCCAGAAGAACTGCAGCGTGGTCGCCGTGCCGTACGGATTGAAGTTGAACGGCGCGGTGTCGCACACGCAGGTCTCACCATCCACCCACTTGATCGCGCCACCGGTGAAGTCCGGGGCAAAGGTGAAGTTGATGTCGTCGATGATCACCAGATCCGGGTCACCCGGATTACCGCCACCGCAGGAGCCGTCGCCGCCTTCCTCGAAGCCGTCGCAGAAGATGGCATCAGGCAGCGGCTTCTCGCCAGTGACTTCGGTTTCCACGTCGACCGAGTTGTCGCTCGGATCCGGATCGTTCTCGGCACTGGAAGCGGTGACCGTCGTGGTGATGACACCCGGCGCCGCCGTGGGGCTGACATCGACAACCAACTGCAGGACCGGCGCGAAGCTGGTCGACGGAATGTTGCTGGTCAGCACGCAGGTCACGGTACCGGTACCAGCGCAGGTCCAGTCACCACCGACATTCAGGCTCTGATCCTTCTCGGCACCCGCCAAGGTGGAGGCATGGCTGAAGCTGACTTCGGCCGGGAGCTCGAACACGATCTCGACATCGGTCGCCGCATCCGGTCCGAAGTTGGCCAGGTTCGCTGAATAGGTCAGCTGCGCGCCCGCTTCAACCGGATCCGGCAGATCGATGACGGTGAGTGCCAGATCGGCATCGCCATCACCACCACCGCCACCGACCTCGAACGACACCGGCACGATGACCGTCGGGTTGGCCGGATCGTTGCTGTCGATGCACAGGTTCGCGGTGTGGGTACCAGCCGCCAGCGTCGAGGCATTCAACTGCACCGAGACGTTGCCGGTTGCGCCCGGAGCGACGGTGCCGCTGGTCGGTGTGATCGACAGCCACGGCGCGCCGCACTCGAGAGCGCCCTGGACGCCGGTCAGGATGAACGCGGTGTCCTGGATGGCCGTACCGAGACCACCGGCACCGGTCGCGCTCCAGTTCGGGGCTGCACCGCCAAACAGGCCGCCCGGTGCAATCAACTTGGACGGACCAGCCTGGACCTCGGACTGGAACCAGTTCCAACGGGCCGCACCCGCGGGCTGAATGTCGCCCGCATAGGTCGGGAACACCGACAGCCAGTATGTGCCAGCCGGCAGGTCGACGGTCTGCGCAGCGGCCGTCAGATTCAAGGTGATGATGCCGGTCGGCTCGATCGTGACACCTGCACCACCTGGCGGCGACGAGAAGGTCCACAGCGCGGCACCGGCGTTCGTCTCCGGATTGCCTGCCGGGCTACCAGAAGCATCCGGATAGATGGCCCAGCGAATCGCCGATTGACTGGCCAGCGAGTTGGTCGGATCGAAACCGAAGGCCTTGATCTCGGTCAGGTCTGTGTCGGCCGTGAGCACGAAATCGGCAGCGGTGTAGGCACCGGAGTTCAGCGACGTCGAGAACGAGGACACGATGCCGTTGGTACCGCTCTCAGGCTGGTTCCACACAACAGTCGGGGTGCCACGGCTGTTGACGACCAGTGTGCCTTCCGACCAGGTCAGCGGGGCGCCACCGGCGTTGCTGATGGCCAGCGGACGCACCACCGGGGTGGGGCTGCCGGCGGTACCGGTACCGGCGATCGAAGTCGGGTTGACCGAGATGACCGGCGCGCCACCGGTGCCCTGACCACGGATGGCTACGGTCAGGTGCAGATCCGGCGATTCGTCGCCCGCTTCGCTCAGAACCACTTCACCGAAGGCCACCGCAGCAGTCAGATTGGCGGTCGGCGTGGCGGTGATGGTCAGGGTCTGCGTGGCTGCGGTGTTGCCGGCCGGGAAGCTGAAGCTCGACGGCGACACCGTGATGTTCAGATTCGGGTTGGGACTGGCACCGGTCGCGGTCCAGCTGCTGGCCGTACCCAGGGTGTTGCGCACGGTACGCGTCCAGGTGCAGCTCGGCGTGCAGCTGGTGTTGCGCATCGAAGCCAGGTTCAGCGCGCGCTGGTTCACAGCACTGCCGTTCGCGGCAACGAAGTTGGCGAAGGTCTCGTTCAGCACCAGACCAGCCAGCGCGGCCTTGGTCAGATCGACGCGGCCATGACCGACGTCATCGGCATCCCACGGACCATTGTTCGGCGTGCCGTTGGTGAAGTCCTTCAGACCGGTCTTGTCGGCGGTCATCTGGATGGCCGACTTGACCTCAGGATTCGTCCAGGTCGGATGCACGGTCTTGATCAACGCACCGGCGCCCGCGATGTGCGGACCGGACATCGAGGTACCGCTCATGAAGCCGTAGGCGTTTGCCGTGTTGTTGTAGGCGGCAAAGATGTTGGTACCCGGGCCAGTGATATCCGGCTTCGTGGCTTCGATGGTCGGAATCGGACCACGCAGGCTGCCTGCGCTGAGCACGTCGCCCGCTTCCGGATCGATCGCGATCGCGGTGGTGGACGACATGGTGGCGACGGCCGTCGGGTTGGTCCCGATATGTGCGCGAATGGCGGCGCCATTGCTCTGCGAAATCATCACCGACGGAATGCTGTGCGCTGCGGTACCACCCATGACGATCGGCGGGCCGGCGTTGTTGTTGGCGACGATCATGCCGATCGCGCCTGCAGCGATCGCGTTGTTGCCCTTCTCCTCGAAGGTGCAGTCACCGCGATTGATCAGCGCGATGCGGCCGGTCATGCTGCCTGCCGGGAAACCACCACCAGCGGTACAGCCGTTGGCATTGCCCAGCGCGACGGAATCGGCGATCGCACCCGAGCGATTGGACGTAAATGCCGCTTCACTCTTGATGGCCGGCACGTTCTGCGGTCCTCCGGCAACGCTGACCGGGTTGGACGAGATGCGGTCATGGGTGCTGTTGGCCACCGTGGCCACCCACGGCCCGCGATGGGCGACGTTGCCGATCGGGTTCGGAACCGCGTCACTGGTATTGCCGGCCGACGCGGCAACGAAGATGCCGGCATTGACCATGTCCAGGAAGTTGCGGTCCATGTCGCTCCACGGGCTGTTGCCACCCGAGATCGAATAGTTCACCGCCGTGATGCCGAGCGTCGGACGATCAATCATGATGGTCTGCGCGGCGGCGGACAGCGCCGCACCGTCACAGGACTGACCCGGGCAGGCCTTGTAGGTGACCAGGCGCGCGCACGGAGCGACGCCGGAAATCTGGGTCCCGACAAGATCGCCACCGGTGGCGACGTGGGTATTGCCGCCCGCAGTACTGGCGGTATGGGAACCGTGGGGGTGACCGCTGTCCTGCGGAGTCGGACCGGAGCAGTTGGAACTGCCGATGCAGTCCTTGGCGATCAGTTTCGGCTGGGCACCGGTGTGGCCGCAGGACGCCACGTTCGTGAACGAACCATGGCCGGCCGCGGTGTTGACGCCGGTATCGATGACGGCGATGACCGCGCCTTCACCGCGACTGCCGGTTCCGCTCGGCGTGGAAGCACCGGTCCAGACAGCGCCGGCGCCGATGAACGCCTCGACGCGATCGGTCGAAAGCTCGTAGTTCTTGACGACCTCGACCTTGGACACGTTCGGCTGCGCGGCAACCAGCGCTGCTTCGGCACCGCTCAGGTTTTCGATCACGACACCGTTGAAGAAGATGTCGTAGTGATAGGACACTTCGAGATCGCGCCCGAGCACGCCCTGAAGCGCGCCGATGTACTGCGTGCGCTGCGCTTCGAGGTAGTCGCGATAGGCCACGACGCCATCGGTGCGGGCATCGAACTCGCCGTCAGGGGCTGCGGTCCTGGGCAGTCCCGGGATCCCTCCCTGGTAGTGCAGGGCACCAGCTTCGCCGAAGTGGACGAAGTAGCGATTGGTTGCTTCCGCTGTCAGCGACGATCCGGGCTGCGCGATGGCGGTACCGGCTACGGTACCGAACGCGAGAACGGACGCGACTGCCAGCGAACGGGCAATTCGTGTCAATTTCATTGGGTTACACCTTGGGGAGAGGCGGAAACGATGGGCATGGCCGGAGAAACGGCCGGAGATTTATACGCCATACAGGGTCAGCTCGCATGTTGCGCCGCAACATGACTGGCGCACAATTTCTCCATATCCCTGCAAGGGTTCAGGCGACGGCTTAGTTGTGCGCCCGGTAACGCTTCTCCCCCGCGGACACCAACAGATCCAAGCGGTTCTCCGGCGGCGGCAGCGGGCAAGTGGCGTATGGCGAGAAGGCGCACGGCGGGCTGTAGGCGTAGTTAAAGTCGACCACGACCCGCCCATCGGCATCCGGCGGCCGCGTGTTAAGGTAGCGCCCGGCCCCGTAGGTGGTGGATCGGTTGCTGCGATCGGCGAAGATCAGGAACAGATCCTCGCCATCCTCGGTTTGCAACGCTTCCAGCCGGTAGTCACGGCCATCGCGCTGCCAGCGGATGGCGCCCGGATTTCGCAATGCTTGTGTGAACCCGGTCACATCGACGATGTCGATGGTGCGTGCCGGCGTATGTGCTTCCCAGCGTGCCTCCACCCGCCAGTCCGGATTCCAGGCAAACCAGTCCAGACCGGCGAAATCCAGTCTCGCCGGTGCTGTGCTGTCCCAGACGCGCAATGCCGATCGCTCGCCGCGATCAATCACGGTGAAGCTGACCGGTCCGTGCCGCACCCGCTCCGCTTGCCGGCCGGCCGCCGAGGCAGCAGCGTCGCTGGTCAGCACGAAGGCATCGCTGCGGGTGGCTTCGGCCACCGCTACCACCACCGCCTTGCCCGGCGTGAACAGCCAGCCGTCGGCCTGGCGCTGGAGCGAGCCCAGGCGGCGGGGCAGATTCGCGATCACGATGTCGTTGTCATCGCCCGAGCCGATCGACAGCGTCTTGCCGGGATCCAGCCAGTGCAGTCCGACCAGCGAGGTCCAGCTCTCTTCGGCGATCAGGCGCTGGGCGCGCTGGGCGCGCCACTCGTTCCATGCCGTTTCCGGTTCGGCCCCGTGAGTCGAGACCGCACCGATCAGCGGCAGCAGGCACACCACAAAAATCCTTCGCCAACCAGCGCTTGCCGCCATTGTTGATCCTTGCCGTCATCGGCGATCCGATGCCGGCAGCATGCCAGAACCTGGCCCCGGCGCCATGGCGATTGATCATGGCCTCATGCCCGAAGCCGGGCAGGCTGGCGTCAGCGTCCGCGCAGAAACAAGCGGTCCAGCTCGGTGATCGGCCATTCGACCCAGGTCGGCCGGCCGTGATTGCATTGGCCGGAGCGCTCGGTGGCTTCCATGTCGCGCAGCAGCGCGTTCATTTCGGGATGTGTGAGTTGCCGGTTCGCGCGCACCGACCCATGGCAGGCCATGGTCGAGAGCAGTTCGTTCTCGGCCTCCTCACCCAGCCGTGTACCGCCATGCTCGGCCAGGTCGGCCAGTACCTGCTGCGCCAGTTCGGCGACATCGCCGCCCGACAACAGGGCCGGCACCTTCAGTACCCGTGCCTGGCCCGGGCCGGCCGCGACGATGTCGAAGCCCAGCGCGGCCAGGGTGTCGGCCTGGTCCTCGATCGCTGCCATCGCCCGCGCACCCGGCTCGATGGTCACCGGGACCAGCAGACGCTGGGCGACGATGCCCTGATCGGCCCGAAGTCGTTTCAGGCGTTCGTAGGTGATGCGTTCGTGTGCCGCGTGCATGTCGACCAGCACCAGGCCACGCGCGCTCTGGGCCAATACATAGATGCCATGCAGCTGGGCAATGGCGTAACCCAAAGGTGGAATGCCGTCGCCCGCGGCCGCGTCGACGGGCGCGAACGCCGTGGGCGTCACCGCCGGTGGCGTTGGCCGGTTGATCGTTGTGCCTGCGGACCCGGCGCCGTACAGGGCCGAGTAGCCGGCCAGGGTTTCGTTCACCGGCAGACCCAGCGGCGACTGTCGTGCTGGCGTCGACTGCCACGGCATCTCGCTGCTTCCGGGAGCCTGGAGTGCTCCCGCGCTCGCCGCTGAAGTTGTTGTCTGTGCCGGGTCCCCGATGCTGATGGCGCCGGTGCCGGCACGGGTCCCGGCCAGCGCCTCATGCAGGGTCCGGAACAGGAAGTCATGCACCAGTCGGCTGTCGCGAAAGCGCACCTCGCGCTTGGCCGGATGCACGTTCACGTCGACCGCCGACGGATCCACGCTCAGGAACAGCAGGTAGGCCGGATGCCGGCCGTGATGCAGGACATCGGCGTACGCCTGCCTTACCGCGTGGGCGACCACGCGATCGGACACTGGTCGCCCATTGACGAAGAAGTGCTGGCCATCGGCCTGGCCGCGGGCTGCCGTCGGCGCACCGACCAGGCCGGTCAGCTGCATGCCGGCACCACCGTGGTCAACCGGCAAGGCACCTGCCAGGAATTGCTCGCCGAGCAGCGTCTGCAGGCGATCCGGATCGGTCAGGCCTTGTCCCGGGCGATAGCGCCGCACCGCCCGTCCGTTGTGGCTGAGCAGGAACTCGATGCGCGGATGCGCCAGCGCGACATTGCGCACGAACTCCTCAATGTGCCCGAACTCGGTGCGCTCGGCACGCAGGAACTTGCGCCGCGCGGGGATGTTGAAGAACAGGTCGCGCACTTCCACCGTGGTGCCGACCGGATGCGGCGCCGGCACCGGCTCGCCCAGTCGACCGTGCTCGGCCTCGATCCGCCAGCCATGCTCGTCACCGGCCACGCGCGAGGTCATCACGAAGCGCGACACCGAGGCGATCGATGGCAGTGCCTCGCCGCGGAACCCCAGACTGGCCACCCGCAGCAGATCATCCAGGTCGGCAATCTTGCTGGTCGCGTGCCGGGTCAGTGCCAGCGCCAGCTCGTCTTTCGCGATGCCCGCACCATCGTCGCGGATGCGCACCAGCCGCACGCCGCCCTGCTCGATGTCGATGGCGACCTGGCGCGCGCCGGCGTCGACGCTGTTCTCGACCAGCTCCTTGACCACCGAAGCCGGCCGCTCGACCACCTCGCCGGCAGCGATCTGATTGACCAGACGGTCAGGCAACAGGCGAATGGTCATGAACGAGGGATTGCCGGCAAGGGAAGGTCTGAAAAACGTAGCGAGCGGGCGGCTGACGGTGGTCGCCGGCGCGCAGGAAGCGGAGTGTATGCGCTATACACCAGCATTCCGAGCACCGTCGGACGCCGTCAGACGCCCGCGCAGTAGTTTTTCAGAGGTTCCCGGGAAAAGCGTGCGCGGCGGCGGAACAGGTGCCGCAGCGGCTGGGCTATGATCCTGCCATGACTGCTGCCCCTGTGTCGCGTACCGTGCTGGCCGAGCGTTTTCGCGGCTTCCTGCCGGTGATCGTCGATGTCGAAACCGGTGGTTTCGACGCCGATCGCCACGCCTTGCTGGAAATCGCCGTTTGCCCGGTGACCATGGACGAGGCCGGCTGGTTGCTGCCCGGCGAACTGGTCAGCACCCATGTGATTCCCTTCGAGGGTGGCGAACTCGATCCCCGCTCGCTGGCCGTCAACGGCATCGACCCGCACCATCCACTGCGCGCAGCGAGACACGAGCGTGCGGCGCTGGACTTCGTGTGCAAGCCGATCCGCGCCGCGATCCAGACACACGGCTGCCAGCGTGCGATCCTGGTCGGACACAACGCCCATTTCGATCTCGGCTTCGTCAACGCAGCAGTGAAACGCAGCGGCTTCAAGCGCAATCCATTCCACGCCTTCAGTGCGTTCGATACCGCCACGCTGGCGGGCTTGGCCTATGGCCAGACCGTGCTCAGCCGCGCCGTCAAGGCGGCCGGCCTGGACTGGGATGGCAGCCAGGCCCACTCCGCTCGCTACGACGTCGATCGCACCGCGCAATTGTTCTGCGCCATCGTCAACCGTTGGAAAGAACTGGGCGGATTTCAGCCTGACCGCTCCGCGCTGGTCCACGAGCCCGATCCTGACGACGTCACCGACATGGCTGACGCCGTGGACGCCGCCTGACCGACACCGCGCCGACGCGATCACATGCCCATCTACGAATACCGCTGCGACAACCGCGACTGCACCGCCTTCGATCAGCGCTGGGACAAGCTGCAGAAGCTGGGCGATACCAGTGAGGTGCCCTGCCCTGTCTGCGGCGTCACCGGCCAACGGGTGATTTCGGCACCCGCCGTTGCCATGGGCGGCGCCCATCATCTGAAGGAAAAGCACTTCGCCGAAAAGGGTTTCACCCAGTACAAGCGTCTGGAAAAAGGCGTCTACGAGAAGACCGCCGGCAAGGGACCGGCAATCATCTCCGACCCCGGCGACTGACGCTTCCTGCCTTCTGCCGGGAACGCCTGCGGTGCCGGTTTCCGCCGACAGACCAGAACACTGCCGGGCGCGGCCTGGGACCCGATGACCGCGATCACCAGTGTACGGGCATGACTGCCGGCGACCGATTCGGTCACAATTCCCGCTCTCGAACACCGATTGTCCGAACGACTCACGCATGACCAACCAGATGCAGGGCTTCGAGCCCGTTCCGCTGCGCGACTACGCCGAGCGCGCCTATCTCGACTACTCCATGTACGTGGTGCTGGACCGCGCCCTGCCGTTCATCGGTGATGGTCTGAAACCCGTTCAGCGGCGCATCGTCTACGCCATGAGCGAGCTGGGCCTGTCCGCCGGCGCCAAGCCCAAGAAGGCGGCACGCACGGTCGGCGATGTGATCGGCAAGTTCCATCCGCACGGCGACAGCGCCTGCTACGAAGCGCTGGTGCTGATGGCGCAGCCGTTCTCCTACCGCTATCCGCTGATCGACGGCCAGGGCAACTTCGGCTCGCCCGACGATCCCAAATCGTTCGCCGCCATGCGCTACACCGAAGCGCGACTGACGCCGTTCACCGAACTGCTGATCGACGAACTCGGTCAGGGAACAGTCGACTGGCAGCCCAACTTCGACGGCACGCTGGAGGAACCAAAATTCCTGCCGGCACGCGTGCCGACCCTGCTGCTTAACGGCGTCACCGGCATCGCCGTCGGCATGGCCACCGACATTCCGCCTCACAACCTGCGCGAAGTGGTCAGCGCCTGCATCCGCCTGCTCGATGACCCCGACGCCAGCGTGCGCGAACTGTGCGAGCACGTGCTGGCACCGGACTTTCCGACCGAAGCGGAAATCATCACACCGCGCGAAGACCTCATTCGCCTCTACGAAACCGGCAATGGCAGCCTGCGCGCGCGCGCCGTGTACACGCGCGAGAACGGCAACGTGGTGCTGACCGCGCTGCCGCACCAGGTCTCGCCCGCCAAGGTGATCGAGCAGATCGCCGCCCAGATGCGCGCCAAGAAGCTGCCGCTGCTGGAAGATGTGCGCGATGAATCCGACCACGAGAATCCCGTGCGCGTGGTGCTGATCCCGCGCAGCAACCGGGTCGATGTCGAAGAGATGATGAATCACCTCTTCGCCACCACCGATCTGGAGAAGAGTTACCGGGTCAACTTCAACGTCATCGGTCTGGACGGCAAACCGCAGGTCAAGAACCTGCGCGTGCTGCTGGTCGAGTGGCTGAGCTTCCGCACTGAAACCGTGCGTCGCCGCCTGCAGCACAGGCTGGATCGGGTTACCCGTCGCCTGCATCTGCTGGCGGGTCTGTTGATCGCCTACCTGAATCTGGATGAAGTCATCCGCATCATCCGCACCGAGGAGAAGCCCAAGCCGGCGCTGATCGCGCGCTTCCAGCTCAGCGAGGAACAGGCCGAAGCGATCCTGGAAACCAAGCTGCGGCACCTGGCCCGCCTGGAAGAAATGAAGATCCGCGGCGAGCAGGAAGAACTGGAGAAGGAGCAGAAGCGCATCGAAGGCATCCTCGGCAGCAAGGCCAAACTGAAGAAGCTGATCAAGGACGAGCTGAGCGCCGACGCCGAACAGCACGGCGACGCGCGTCGTTCACCGCTGGTCGAGCGCGGGGCCGCCCAGGCACTGTCGCTGACCGAACTCACACCGTCCGAGCCGGTTACCATCGTGCTGTCGGAGAAGGGCTGGGTGCGCGCCGCCAAGGGCCACGATGTCGATGCCGCCAATCTGTCCTACCGCGAGGGCGATCGCCTGCTGCAGGCCGCGCAAGGGCGCAGCAACCAGCCGGTGGCGTTCCTCGATTCCACCGGCCGCAGCTACACCGCCGGCGCGCACGAGCTGCCGTCGGCGCGCGGCAACGGCGAGCCGCTGACCGGCCGCTTCACGACGCCGACCGGTGCCCGCTTCGTCACCCTGGCTACCGGCAACGACGACCAGTTGCTGGTGCTGGCCTCCAGTGCCGGCTACGGCTTTCTTACCCGCTTCGCCAATCTGCTCGGTCGCCAGAAGGCTGGCAAGCAACTGATCTCGGTGCCGGACAAGGCGGGCGTGCTGGCACCGGCTGTGGTGCTCGATCGCGACAACGACCTGATCTGCGTCGCCAGCAACGGCGGCCATCTGCTGGTGTTCCGGGTCGCCGACCTGCCCGAGCTGGACAAGGGCAAGGGCAACAAGCTGATCGACATCCCCAAGAAGGCCGCCACCAGCGGCGAGCAGGCCATCGGTGTCGCCGTGGTCGGCGCAGGGCGCGAACTGATCGTGCATGCCGGCAGCCGCTACCTGCGACTCAAGCCAGCCGACCTCGATCACTATCTAGGCGAGCGTGCGCAGCGTGGCCGGGTGCTGCCGCGTGGCTTCCAGCGCGTGGATCGCATCGAATCAGAGTAGCCGCGCTGATGCTGTGCCTGATTGACTAACCCGCGCAGGCAATCAGCTGGACCGTGATTTGAGCCTGATGCAGGAACCGACGATGCAACCGCAGTTCTGGCTGGACAAGTGGCAACAGGGACAGATCGGTTTCCATCAGTCGCAAGTCAACCGGCTGCTGGAACGACACTGGCCGGATCTGCGACTGCCGGCTGGCAGCGACGTGTTGGTGCCGCTGGCCGGCAAGAGCCTGGACATGCTCTGGCTGGCCGGTCAAGGCCATCGGATCACCAGTGTCGAGTTGTCGGTCGACGCCTGCGCAGCCTTCTTTGCCGAGAACGGCCTGACCGCGACCGTGGACACGCTCGGTCCGTTTCGTCGTCATCGAAGTGGCGACATCACCTTGTTTGCGGGCGACATCTTCGACCTTCCTGATGCCGCGTTCACTGATGTTGCTGCGGTCTACGATCGCGCGGCGTTGGTGGCGTTGCCGGAAGCGCTGCGCCGCCGCTACGTCGACAGCGTGTATGGCCGCCTGCCTCCCGGCAGTCAGATGCTGCTGGTCACGCTGGAATACGACCAGCAGCAAATGGCTGGCCCGCCGTTCTCCGTGGATGCCGACGCGGTGCAGGCGCTGTTTGCCGACATCTGTGGGATCGAACTGCTGGAACGGCAGGACATTCTGGATGACGAGCCGCACATGGCGGAGCGAGGACTCACCCGGCTGCACACCGCTGCCTGGCAACTGTTGCGCAATCAGGACTACACCTGATCATCGCGCCGTTTCGTGACCCGAAACCGTAGATGCGGGGATTGCCCCGCATGAAAACACATCTGGCAGAAACATCACATCCATGCGGGGCAATCCCCGCATCTACAGGGAATCGAAACGCGGCGCGACGTTTAAGCCCGACTCGATAGTGACGCCTCAATCCAGCGGCAGACGATGCAGCGCGCGCACGTCGTCGATGCTCACCGGCTTGCCGGCATTGCCCCAGGCGTTGCGGATATAGGTGACCACGGAAGCGACTTCGTCGTCGGCCAGTCGACCGACGTAGGGCGGCATCGAATGCGGTTCGGGATTGAGCCGTGTCGCCGGTGCGGCGCCACCGAACAACACGAGCCGGACCGGATTGACGATGTCTTCGCCGTAGACCTTGGGATTGCCGGCCAGTGGCGGATAGTCCAGCCCACGACCCTTGCCATCGTCACCGTGGCACTGCGCGCAGTGCTGTCCGTACAGACGCAAACCGTCGGCACCAGCGGTGCTCGCGCTCGACCGGCGTGGTGGCCGCGTGCGCACCAGCGCCGGGGGAATCGCCTTCAGATAGGTCGCCATCGCCAATGCGTCGTCGGCGGTCAGGTACTGCAGGCTGGTATAGATCACCTCGGCCATCGACCCGTAGGACGAGCCATGGCGGGACACGCCACCACGCAGATAGTCGGCCAGTTCCTGTTCCGACCAACGCTGCAGACTTGCCCGGTCCAGTGGCGGCGCATACCAGCCCTGCCCGAGGATGGTGGCGCCGGCCATGTAACGCTCCACCGGCAGCGACGCGAAAGCGCCGCGGCCGCTGTGGCACATCGCACAATGGCCCAGACCGTCCACGAGATAGCGACCACGCTGCCACGCCGGCGATTGCTGCGGGTTGTCGGCAAGCGCGCGTGCCCGATGGAACAGCATGCGCCAGAACAGCATGGCGCGGCGCCAGCTGGACGGGAATGACAGGCTGTTCTCGCGCTCTGCCATCGCCACTGGCGTCAACCGCGACAGGTAGACGAACAGCGCGTCCAGATCGGTGTCGTCCAGATGGGCGAAATGCGCGAACGGGAAGATCGGATAGAGCAGGCCACGACGACTGACCCCGTGACGCATGGCGTGATGGAACTCCTCACGCGTCCAGGCACCCATACCGGTCGCCGGATCGGGTGTCAGATTGGTGGAATAGACCGTTCCGTAGTCGGAAACGAAACCACGCCCGCCGACGAACGGCACCCCGCCACGACGGGTGTGGCAGGTGACACAGTTGCCGATGCGCGCCAGATACTCCCCTTGCTCGGCCAGTGCATCGGCATTGGCCAGATCGCGGCTGCCGGCTTTCGGCAGCGTCAACGCAGCCATGCCGCCCTGGGCACGAAACAACACCCAGGCAATCACCAAGATCACCAGCAGCGGCAGCGCGATGGCCGCCAGTCCCCACCCCGGACGCAGCCACTTCATGGCGCCCCCGTCGGCGTGACCGATCCATCCGCGCGATGTTCGCCGGAACCGGCAGCGATCTGCCCGCAGGCCACCGGCAATGACACCGATCCCGCCGGTGCAGGTCGTCGACCCGGCTGCAGCGACTGTTCCGACAACCAGGTCGCTACCAGCCGGATGTCCTCGGGGGAAATCGAACGCGCCACATCCGCCATGCAATCGGGCTCGTGGGCCGTGCGCACGCCGGTCAGCCAGGCGCCGAACTGGGCGATGATGTAGTCAACCGGCAAAGCGACCAGTGCCGGAATCGCCGGCTCGACCCCGGCCAGATCGGCACCATGGCAAGCCACGCAGGCATGCAATCCGCGCGAGGGATCGCCTTCGTGAACCAGGCGCTCGGCACGCTGGCGGCTTGCGGCATCCAACCGGGCATCCAACCGGGCATCCGGGTCGGCGACGCGCTGCGTCTGCGTCGGCTGCGCGGCGTACCAGTGGGCGATCTTGCCCAGCCAGGCGTCGTCCATGTACTGCATCAGATAGACCATGCGTGGGTAATGCCGGCGGCCATCACGGAAGGCCTGCATCTGTGCCAGCAGATAGCCAGCCGGCTTGCCGGCCAGATGCGGGAAATACTCACCGCGTTCGACCAGACCCTGGCCCTGATCGCCGTGACAGATGGCGCAGCCGGCGAGCCGTTCGCGCATGCCGTCGGCGTACACGACTCCGCACGACGTCACCAGCAGCGCCAGCAGCAGGCCCTGCAGCATCGCCGTCAACGAACAGAAACGGGCTGGCCTGAACACCATGACTGCCGACTCTACCGGCTCGGCAGTCATTGCGACCGGATCAGATGCACTCGTCTCGATCGGATCAGGCCGCTACCGGCGCCGCCACGGCCGACTGGTGCACCCCTGCGACGGCACGACCGCTGGGATCGGCCGCGTTGGCGAATGCCGGATCCCAGGCAATCGCCGCCGGTGTCGAGCAGGCGATCGAAGGCCCTCCAGGCACGGTGGCCGCGCAGGCATCGCCGGGGAAATGCTGCTCGAACAGGCTGCGATAGAAGTACGCCTCCTTGCTCTGTGGCGGATTCACTGGAAAGCGCTGTTGTGCGGCGGCGAACTCGGCGTCGCTGACCACGCGCTCGGCGTGTGCCTTCAAACCGTCGATCCAGCCATAGCCGACGCCATCGCTGAACTGCTCCTTCTGCCGCCACAGGATGCTTTCGGGCAGGGCGCCGTCGAAGGCCTCGCGCAACACCGCCTTCTCGATCCGCCCCTTGCCCGCCATCTTCGCGCTGGCGTCGATCGACATGGCGGTGTCGATGAATTCCAGATCCAGAAATGGCACCCGTGCCTCGACGCCCCAGGCCATCATCGACTTGTTCGCACGCAGGCAGTCGTACAGATGCAGCTTGTCGATCTTGCGCACGCACTCCTCGTGGAAGGCCTGCGCCGACGGCGCCTTGTGGAAGTACAGGTAGCCGCCGAAGATCTCGTCGCTGCCCTCGCCGGAGAGCACCATCTTTACGCCCATGGCCTTGATCCGGCGCGCCAGCAGATACATCGGCGTGGAGGCACGGATGGTGGTCACATCGTAGGTTTCGATGTGTCGTATCACTTCCGGCAGCGCATCCAGGCCTTCCTCGAAGGTGTAGGTGAAACCGTGGTGCACGGTGCCCAGCGCGTCGGCAGCGATCTGCGCCGCGGCCAGATCCGGCGATCCCTGCAGACCGATGGCGAAGGAGTGCAGGCGCGGCCACCAGGCTTCGGCGAGATCGTCCTCTTCGATGCGGCGGCGGGCGAAACGCGCGGCACAGGCCGCCACCAGCGACGAATCCAGACCACCCGACAGCAGCACGCCGTAGGGCACGTCGGTCATCATCTGCCGGTGCACGGCCTGCTCGAAGGCCGCGCGCAGCTGTTCCGGCGCAATGGCCACGCCTTGCGTGGCCGCGTAGTCGCGCCAGGCCGGTTGCCAGAACGGGCGCAGTTCGCCCCCGGCACTGTCGAAGTAGTGGCCTGGCGGGAACACGGTCGGTTCCGGGCAGATGCCAACGAGCGTCTTCAACTCCGAGGCGACCCAGAGCTGTCCCTGCTCGTCGCGTCCCCAGTACAGCGGGCAGACACCGAGCGGATCACGTGCGATCAGGTAACGACCCTGCGCCGCATCCCAGAGCGCGAAGGCGTAGATGCCGTTGAGCATCGGCAGGAACGTCGCGCCGTGCTGCCGCCACAGCGCATTGATGACTTCGCAATCGGATCCGGTCTGGAAATCGTAGGACTGCGCCAGGCCGCGCTCGAGTTCGCGATGGTTGTAGATCTCGCCGTTGACCGCCAGCGCCAGCGCACCGTCCGCCGAGCGCAGCGGCTGTGCGCCACCGGCGGGATCAACGATGGCCAGGCGCTCGTGCACCAGGATGGCGCGGTCATCAGCATGAACGCCGCTCCAGTCCGGACCGCGATGCCGTTGCCGGCTGGAACAGGCCAAGGCGAGCCGGCGCAGACGCCCATCGGCATCGGTAGCGGCGATATCGAACACACCCAGAATCGAACACATCCCCAGCACCTCGATCGTTGAAATGAAACCCCGGAAACGAAGAAGGCCCGCACTGGGCGGGCCTTCGGAATTCGTGTTGCGCCTTCTCTCGCCTACACGCCGGACCCGCCTTTCAGGCAAGGATTATTGACGTTGCGGTTATTAAGTACGGAAGCGCTGCGCACTTTCGCCGAAACGGCGATTGCGCGGTGTCGATTCAAGTAGCGGCGCGGACTCATGGCGCCGACTAGACCACGTTGCCGTATCCGATGCAAGCCTCTTTCTACACGCGTCCTGTGGCGGTGCGTCCGAACCGGACCGCCTGCCAGACCGACTTGCCACCCGGCCACGCCCACGCCCCATGGTGACGATGTCGATCGGGGCGCGAGAACCCTGAGATGAATAGCACCTGAATTGTGCGTTGCACAATTGAACGCACCGGTTTTGAGCAAAGCCGACGCCGTCGGCAGTCGGCTCTGACGCGGGAAATCGAGCCAATCCAGCCAGTTCAGCGACAGCGCCGACCAAACGGACCGCCCTTCGGGACGTTTTCCGCATCGCAGCACGGCTTGGCATATCGATTGCGACCTCGTTCGCACCTGCAGCCGCGACGAGGAACCGGTGACTGCCTATCACCCGCGCAACGAGCAACCACCAGCGACCGCGAGCGCCGCCCGGCATCGCAGCCACGGCTGGGCGCGGGTCGGCGTCATCGTTTCCCCGGTTCGCCTCCACTGCCGACCTCCTCGTGTTCGGGCGTCTGTCCGGTTCCAGCGAAAACCGCAGACATCCCATCCGCCATCGCCGTGCCGTTCCAGCGTCACGCCGTCTTTCCATCACGTCAGCGAGGTCTTGCCATGAAACACAAACCCCTGGTCATCCTGCTTGCCTGCCTGCCGGCCCTGGTCTGGCCGACGGTCGTCAGCGCCGAGGAAGAATCGCCTTGGAGCGGATCGGTTGATCTGCTCAGCGACTACACCTTCCGTGGTGTCACCCAGAACAACCGCGACATCGCCCTGCAGGCCGGCATCGAGTACAGCCACGGCAGCGGCTTCTACGCCGGCCTCTGGGGCAGCAACATCAGCTGGCTTTCCGACGGCAACGATATCGTCTCCAACAGCATCGAGTTCGACGGCTATCTCGGCTGGCGCACCGAGTACGACAACGGCGTCAGCCTGGATGTCGGCGTGTTCCAGTACTACTACCCGGGCGACTATCCGGACGGATTCACCCGTCCCTACACCACCGAACCCTATGTCAACGTCGGCATCGCCGGATTCTCGTTCGGCTACGCCCATGCCGTGACCAACCTGTTCGGCATTCCGGACAGCGATGGCAGCGGCTACCTGTCGGCCGGCTACGAGTACGGCTTCGACGGTGGCTGGAGCCTGGGCGCGACCGTCGGCCGCCAGCGGGTCAAGAACGACAGCGCCTCGTCCTACACCGACTGGTCGTTCTCGATCGGCAAGGAATTCGCGCATGGCTTCTCCGCCTCGCTGACCTACGTCGACACCAACGCCGACGAGGACATCTACACCAACGCCTTCGGCGAAAAGACCGCCGACGCCACCGTAGTGCTGGGTCTGAGCAAATCGTTCTGAGTTCCGTCATCCGACGCCGTCGAGACGACGTCGGCACGTTCACCCATTACTGGAGTTGTCATGAAACTGATCACAGCCATCGTCAGGCCGTTCAAGCTCGATGAAGTCCGTGAGGCACTGACCCAGGCCGGCGTGCTCGGTCTGACCGTCACCGAGGTCAAGGGCTTCGGCCGCCAGAAGGGCCACACCGAGCTGTACCGCGGTGCCGAATACCTCGTGGACTTTCTGCCCAAGGTCAAGATCGAGACGGTCGTTCCCGACGAATCGGTCGAACCCATCATCGAAGCGATCCAGCAGGTCGCACGCACCGGCAAGACCGGCGACGGAAAGATCTTCGTCTCGCCGATCGAACAGGTGATCCGCATCCGCACCGGCGCCATCGGCGCCGACGCGCTTTGATTCCCGCCATCAGGAGGGCATTGCCCATGAAGACCCGTTTCCCCCACGTCGCCGCGTCCAACGCGGATTGCAGCGACAAAGACCGGAGCAGCTGGATGCGTCTGGTTCTTACCGTGTTCGTCCTCATGCTGTTTTCTATCGGCGTATCGGCCCAGGAAACCAAAGTCGCCGTCGAAGAGATCGTGTTCGACAGCGGCAACGTCGCCTGGATGCTGACCTCGACGCTGCTGGTGTTGCTGATGGTGGTGCCCGGCCTGGCGCTGTTCTACGGCGGCATGGTCCGCTCGAAGAACGTGCTGTCGGTGTTGATGCAGGTGCTGGTGGTGTTCTCACTGGTCATCCTGCTGTGGATCGCATACGGCTACAGCGCAGCCTTCACCGAAGGCAACAACTTCTTCGGCTCGTTCACCGACAAGGCATTCCTCAAGGGCATCACCGCCACCTCGGAATCCAGCGGTCTGCCGGAGTTCCTGTTCGTAGTGTTCCAGTCGACCTTTGCCGGCATCACCACTGCCCTCATCGTCGGCGCCTTCGCCGAACGCATCAAGTTCACCGCCGTGCTGCTGTTCTCGGTGATCTGGGTGACCTTCTCCTACCTGCCGATGGTGCACATGGTGTGGAGTGGCGGCTTTCTGGCGCACAAGGGCGTCATCGACTTCGCCGGTGGTACCGTGGTGCACATCAACGCCGGCATCGCCGGTCTGGTCGGCGCCTGGTTCCTGGGCAAGCGCCTGGGCTATGGCAAGGAGGCGTTGAAGCCGCACAGCGTACCCTTCACCTTCATCGGTGCCGCCCTGCTGTGGGTCGGCTGGTTCGGCTTCAACGCCGGCTCCGCGCTGGCCGCGAACGAATCCGCTGCGCTGGCCATGATCAACACGATGGTGGCAACCGCCGCTGGTGTGCTGGCCTGGAGCCTGGTGGAAGCCGTCGCCAAGGGCCGCCCATCAGCACTGGGCGCCGCCTCCGGCGCGATCGCCGGACTGGTCGGCATCACTCCGGCCGCCGGTACCGTGGGACCGATCGGTGCGATCGTGATCGGCCTGGCTGCCGGCGCCATCTGCGTCTGGGGCGTCAACGGACTCAAGCGCCTGCTCAAGGTTGACGACACCGCCGACGTGTTCGGTGTGCATGCGATCGGCGGCATCGTCGGCGCCGTGCTGACCGGCGTGTTCAGCGATGCCTCGCTGGGCGGCACCGGCATCGAGAAGTCGATCGGGGCCCAGGTCTGGGCGCAGACCTTCAGTGTGCTCTTCACCATCCTCTGGTGCGCGGTGGTCACCTCGGTCGCGATCGCGATCACCAAGGCACTGGTTGGTCTGCGTGTCGCCGAAGAGGCCGAACGCGAGGGCCTGGACATCACCAGTCACGGCGAATCGGCCTACGAATAGAACGCCATGGCTCCACGTCTCGTGGAGATTTCACCCCGGCCACCCGGCCGGGGTTTTTTCTGGTCAGGTCACGCCTGGACCGGCGCAAGCGGCTGCCACCGCTCAGTCACGGCGGCGACGCACCATCGGCGGCCCGGCCCGGCCCCGCGAGCAATTCGTCCAGACCGCCACCACGTGCGAGCGCGACCAGATCGTCATAGCCGCCGATGTGGACCTCGCCCCAGAAGATCTGCGGCACGGTACGGCGCTTGGCCCGTTCCAGCATTTCCCGTTGTCTGGTCGGATCCAGGTCGATACGCACCTCCTCGAACGGGATCGAACGGCTACCCAGGAAGTCTTTGGCGGCGACGCAGTAGGGACACATCGCCGTGGAATAGATGGTCATCTTGCTCATGGCGTGGATGCAGTCTCGTCGTAGTCGGTTTGTGGAGGGACCGGGGCATCAGATGCAACTGGTGGGACGCGGCAATCCGGCATAGCGCGCCGCCTGCTTGGCCGGCCCCTGCGGAAACAGGCGGTACAGCACACGGCTGTTGGCCTGTTCCTGCCCCAGCCGCTCGGCCACCACCTTGACCAGATGGCGCATGCCCGGGCTGCGACCATGCAATCGATGATAGTCGCGCAGCAACCAGAGCACCTGCCAGTGCTCGTCGGTCAGGCTCAGGTCATCCGCCCGCGCCATGGCACTGGCCAGGCTCTCGCTCCAGTCTCCCGGATCGAGCAGGTAGCCGCGGCCGTCGACCCTGACCGCTTGCGCCGTGTTTTCGAACAGCCGCGTATCGTCCATCCCGCAAGCACTTTAGCGCGACCCGACCCGGCTGAATGAACGTTCGGAAACCGTGGGAACCGCGGATCTGCGAGGCGGTCAAAGCCCCCGTTCCGCTGCAGGTATCATCCCATCGTGCGTATCCTGATTGCCTTCGTCACAGGGTTTCTGGTCTGGCTTGCCGCGCCGGCGGCGTTGCGTGGCCAGGACATCAGCCTGCCCGATCTGGGCTCCTCGGCCGAGGCCCTGGCCACGCCGCAGGAGCTGCACCGATACGGCCGACAACTGCTGGGCTCGTTTCGCGATGCCAGGCTCCTGTTCGACGATCCGCTGCTCGACGAGTACATGGAGTCGCTGGGCTACCGTCTGGTCGCCCAGGCCGATGCCCGCAGCCAGTACTTCAAGTTCTTCCTGATCCGCGACCGCACCATCAACGCCTTCGCCGCCCCGGGCGGATTCATCGGTACCTATGCCGGCATGGTGCTGATGGTCGAAAGCGAGGATGAGCTGGCAGCAGTCACCGCCCACGAAATCGCCCACATCACCCAGAACCACGCACTGCGTGGCGCCGAGTCGGCCAGCAAGGCCAGCCTGCCGATCATGCTGGGTATGCTGGCAGCGGCCATTGCCGCCAGCCAGAGTGGCAGCAACAGCAGCGGCGACGCCATGCAGGCGGCGATCGTCAGCGGCATGGGCCTGCTGCAGCAGGCACAGATCAACTACACCCGCGCCAACGAGTACGAGGCCGACCGCATCGGCGTGCAGACCCTGTCGCGGGCCGGATTCGACCCGGCAGCGGTTTCGACGCTGTGGGGCCGGATGATGCGCCAGAGCCGCAACTACGGCCTGTCGCCACCGGAGATCCTGCGTACGCATCCCATGGAAACCACGCGCATCGCCGAAGCCAAGGCCCGCGCCGATGCGATACCCACGCCCGCCAGGGCGGAAGTCGACATTGCCAGCCTGGCTTCGCTGGATGGACGCTTCGAACTGTTCCAGGAACGTATGCGCGTACTGATGGAGAGCGCCGGCGACCAGACACGTCTGGTCACGCGCTATCGCGAACGTCTGCGCGAAGACGCCGACAACCCGTTCCTGTCCTATGGCCTGGCGCTGAGCCTGCAACGTCGCGAGGCGTACGCGCAGTCGGAACGGATCGTCGACGACCTGGTCCGTCGGCATCCGGATACGCTGGCGTTCCAGCTGCTCAAGGCCGAGATCGAGGGGCGTACCGGCAACGAGCGCGCCGCACTGGCGCGTTACGAAACGCTAGACGACCGACATCCCGGCCGCGCCGCGATTCTCGCGCCCTACGCCGAACTGCTGCTCAAGCATGGCGACCGCGAGCAAGCGGCGCAGGCGGCGGTGCTGCTGCGTCCGATGATCGAGCGCGACACCGACCACGCCCAGTTGTACGCGCTGATCGGCCGCGCCTATGAGCTTGGCGGCGACACCACCCGGGCTGCCGAGGCGCATGCCCTTTCAGCCGCCTACAACGGCCGCTTCGAGGACTCGCTGGGCCAGTTCGAACGCATCCAGCGCCGACCGGATCTGGACTACTACCAGCGCGCACGCGTCGAGGCGAGAATCGTCGAGCTGACGCCGCTGGTGATGGAGATCCGCCGCCGTTCGATCCGGCCGGCAGGCGCCCAGCAGAGCTATTCCGGGTCCTGAAGACCGGCGACACTGTCACCACAGTGTCACAATTTCGCAGCAATATCTGCCGCCATCAAAACGGCATTTGACTGCCCCGGACCATGCAGAAGCGCATCCTCATCGTCGAAGACGAGCCCGCCATCCGCGACATGGTCGGCTTTGCCCTGGCCAAGGCCGGTCTGGAAGCCATCCATGCCGCCGATGCCCGCGCGGCCGAACACGCCATCATGTCGCGCGTGCCCGACCTGATCCTGCTGGACTGGATGCTGCCCGGTCAGAGTGGACTGGAACTGGCGCGGCGTCTGCGTCGTCAGGATCTGACCCGGGAAATCCCGATCATCATGCTCACCGCGCGCGGCGAGGAGAACGATCGGGTCAGCGGCCTGGAGGCCGGCGTCGACGACTACGTGGTCAAGCCGTTCTCGGCCCGCGAGCTGGTGGCTCGGATCAAGGCGGTGATGCGACGCAGCCAGCCCGAGGACGAGCAGGGCTCGATCGAACTGGGCGATCTGCGCATCGATGGCGCAGCGCATCGGGTGTTCGCCGCCGGCAAGCCGATCCAGATCGGTCCGACCGAGTACCGCCTGCTGCACTTCTTCATGAGCCACCCCGAGCGCGTGTACTCGCGCGGACAGTTGCTGGACCATGTCTGGGGCGGCAACGTCTATGTCGAGGAACGTACGGTCGATGTCCACATCCGGCGCCTGCGCAAGACCCTGGAGCCCTACGCGCTGGACAACATGGTCCAGACCGTTCGCGGTGCCGGGTACCGGTTCTCGACCTCGATCGGTTGACGGCACGGTCGAGTCGGCAAGCGATTCCGGCAAGTCCCTGCTTGGCTCGTCACTGAATCCGCCTTTGCACAACGCGACCTCGACACAAGGCGACACCGCTAAGCTGGCGCCATGGAAACGCCATTGACCCGGATCTGGCTGGGCTTGCTGCTGCGCCTGGGCGGGCTGCTGCTGATCGCTGCCGTGATCGGCCTGGCGATCGGCTATTTCTGGCAGACACTCAGCCTGGTCCTGGTCATGCTGCTGGTCCACACCATGTACCGCCTGTACCGGCTGCATGGCTGGCTGATCTCGCGGCAGCGGCTGATGCCGTACGACACCTGGGGCATCTGGGCCGAACTGCAGCAGTTGCTGGGCCGGCGCGGCAACGAAGGACGGCAGCGGCAACGACGTCTGCTGGGGCTGGTCCAGGCCTTCCGTGAGGCTGCCGACGCCCTGCCCGACGGCATCGTCCATTTGTCCGGCGACCAGCGCATGGTCTGGTTCAACCAGGCCACCACGCAATTGCTGGGTCTGCAGAGTCCGGGCGACATCGGTGCCTTGATCACCGAACAGGTCAAGGAGCCACGGGTACTGGAGTGGCTGGGCGGCGGCGCCGGTGAACCGCTGCTGGATGTGTCGCTGCCGGCACAGCCGGGACGACGACTCAACTTCCGGCTGATCCGCTACGGTCGCGCCGGCGAGCAGTTGCTGATCGTCCGTGACGCGACCCACCTCATGCATCTGGAACAGATGCGTCGCGATTTTGTCGCCAACGTGTCGCATGAGTTGCGTACACCGCTGACGGTGCTGCATGGTTATCTGGATCTGCTCGACCCGGAGGACTCGCCGCAACTGGCGCCGATGCTGGACGAGATGCGCGCGCAGTCCACGCGCATGGCACGCCTGGTCGAGGATCTGCTGACCCTGTCGCGCCTGGAGACCGGCAGCCCGCTTCAGGACGAGCGCGTGCGCATGCCGGCGCTGATCCAGACCCTGCTCCGGGAAGCGCAGGCACTCAGCCGTGGCGCGCATGTCATCGACACCGTGGTCGAGCACGATGCCGACCTGCTCGGCTCGACCAAGGAACTGCACAGCGCCTTTTCCAACCTGGTTTCCAACGCGGTGCGCTATACCCCCAACGGCGGCCGGATCACAGTACGCTGGCAACGCATCGATCAAGGCGCGGTCTTGTCGGTGACCGATTCCGGCCAAGGCATAGCTCCGCAGCACCTGTCCCGGATCACCGAGCGCTTCTACCGTGTTTCCACCAGCCGTTCGCGCGAGACCGGCGGTACCGGCCTTGGCCTGTCCATCGTCAAGCACGTGCTGCAGCTGCATCAGGCGCGGCTGGACATCACCAGCGAACTGACTGTCGGCAGCACCTTCTCCTGCCACTTCGACGCAGCGCGGGTGCTGGCGCCGATCACTACCGGCGCCGTCAGCCCGACGACCCCACCCGTTCTAGCCGAGCATTCCTGAGCCATGACCGACACCTCCGCGGATCCGCGCAACGACAGCGAACACGGCCAGGTCGTGACGGCGGACGAGCGCCCGTCCATCGCGCTGAACGATCCATCGCTGTACATCAACCGCGAACTGTCGCAGCTGGAGTTCAATGACCGGGTGCTGGCCCAGGCGGCCGATCCCAGCGTGCCGCTGCTGGAACGCCTGCGCTACCTGTGCATCACCTGCACCAATCTGGACGAGTTCTTCGAGATCCGCACCGCCACCGTGATGGAACAGCGTTCGCTCGGCGTGGCCAGCACCGGCCCCGACGGCCTGTCTCCTGGACAGTCACTGGATCGCATCCGCAAGCGGGTGCTGGCCATGGTCGATTCCCAGTACCACCTGTGGAACGAGGTGCTGCAACCGGCGATGACCGAAGCCGGCATCCGTTTCATTGCCCGTGACGCCTGGAATGCGCGGCAGCGGCGCTGGCTGCAACAGCATTTCCGCGAACAGATCCTGCCGGTGCTGTCGCCGCTGGGGCTGGATCCGGCGCATCCGTTCCCACGCATCCTCAACAAGAGCCTCAACTTTGCCGTGGTCGTCGAGGGCGACGACGCCTTTGGCCGCGAGGCGGAGATGGCGCTGGTGCGCGCGCCGCGGTCGCTGCCGCGTGTGATCCGCCTGCCCAGCGAAATCGCCGATGCCGAATACGGCTTCGTGTTTCTGTCAGCGGTGATCGGCGCATTCATGGAGGAGCTGTTCCCGGGCATGCGCATCAAGGGTTCCTACCAGTTCCGGGTCACCCGCAACGGCGAGTTACTGGTCGACGAGGAAGAAGTCGAGAACCTGGCGCATGCGCTGAAGGACGAACTGCGTGAGCGCGGCTACGCGCGCGCCGTTCGCCTGGAAGTGGCCGACACCTGTCCCTCGCACATCGCCAACCTGCTGGCCGAGCACTTTGACCTGGACGAGGACGCGATCTATCGCTGCAACGGCCCGGTCAACCTCAATCGCGTCGCCGCGATCTACGAACTGGTCGCGCGCCCGGAACTCAAGTTCGCGCCGTTCACGCCACGCCTGGTCTACGTACCCAACGACGACATCAGCCTGTTCGACGAGATCGCGCGGCGCGACATCCTGATGCACCACCCCTACGACAGTTTCAGCACCGTGGTCGAGCTGCTGCGTCAGGCGGCCAATGATCCGGCGGTGCTGGCGATCAAGCAGACCTTGTATCGCGCCGGCAGCAACTCACCAATCGTCAATCAGCTGATCGAGGCGGCGCGCAACGGCAAGGATGTCACCGTGGTGGTCGAGCTGCGCGCGCGCTTCGACGAGGAGGCCAACATCACCCTGGCAAACCGCTTGCAGGAAGCGGGTGTGCAGGTGGTCTACGGGGTGTTCGGCTACAAGACCCACGCCAAGCTGATGCTGATCGTGCGTCGCGAACACGGCGGCCTGCGCCGCTATGTGCATCTGGGTACGGGCAACTATCACCCCGGCACCGCGCGGGTCTATACCGACATCGGCTTGATGAGCAGCAACCGCGACCTGGCCGAGGATGTCGGCAAGATGTTCCAGCAGCTGTCGGGACTGGGTGCGGTGCAGAAGCTCAAGCATCTGCTGCAGTCGCCGTTCACCTTGCACAAGGCGATGCTGGGCAAGATCCAGCGCGAGACCGACAACGCCCTGGCCGGCAGGCCGTCGGGGATTCGCGCACGGATGAACGCGCTGACCGAGCCGGCGGTGATCGAGGCGTTGTACACCGCATCGCGCGCCGGCGTTCCCATTGACCTGATCGTGCGTGGTGCCTGCGCGCTTCGTCCGGGACTGCCCGGTGTATCGGAAAACATCCGGGTCCGCTCGCTGATCGGGCGGTTCCTGGAACACTCACGGGTGTACTGGTTCGCCAACGATGGCGAACCGGAGATCTATTGCTCCAGTGCCGACTGGATGGAGCGAAACCTGCTGCGCCGGGTCGAGGCCTGCTTCCCGATCCTGGAGCCGGCGCTCGCCTCGCGCGTGGTCAGCGAGTGTCTGGACAATTACCTGCATGACAACACCTACGCCTGGCGTCTGGACGGCGAAGGTCGCTACTGGCGCCTGCGTCCGGAAGGCGATGCCATGCCGCACTCCGCGCAGCACCACCTGCTCTCGCAGGTCCTGGTTTAACCGAAGCGATTCAACGCATCGAGGGCGGTCAACGGCCCTCGATGCCCGCCGCGCCTTGGTCGACCGGTTCGGTCTCCACCAGCTCCATTTCGTGTCGGGCAAGAGCGATGGAGTGGGCGCGATACAAGCCAGCCGTTTCATCGGACCAGGATCTGGAAATCCAGGCATGTCCGTACTCGTCGAATTCGTCGACGGCAAACACGTCGCCGATCATCGACATCACATCGCCCTTCTCGTCGTCGGGCAGATCGTCCAGCCACTGACCCGACAGCGCGACCAGGCGAACCCGATCGCCAACCTTCACCGGACGCCCGTTCCGGTCAACAGGCTGAAGCGCAGGCACGGCCGGCATGTCGCAACACTTTTCTGGGATCGTGCTGTGGACCGCACTACCAGCGCGTGCGGATGTTCTGCTTTTCCTGCTCGCGGTCGTAGGTGCGCATCTCGTTGCGGATGAACCCGATGGTCTGTTCGACCAGCGGGTTGCGCGATTCGTCGAGCAGATCGGCCTCCAGCAACTGGGCGATGCGTTGCGCCACCGGCAGCATGGTGTTCCAGGCATCCAGTGCCGGCAGCGGACCCGGCAGGGTCATGAAGAAACTGAGGCCCGGCGTTTCCAGCTCGTCCATGCGGCGCAGGTCGAAACTGCCAGGCTTGGCGATGTTGGCCACGCTGAATACCGGACCGTCCTTCTCGCGGCCCTCGACCAGCCGGTGATAGATGCCCATGTGGCCGTAGATGAGTCCGACCTTTTCGGCGACCACGACCAGTTCGTCGCCGCGAAACAGGTGACCGCCGCGGGCACGCACGAACAGGCTGACGATGCGGTCGAAACTGCTGCCCGGACGCGCGCCGACGTCGGACTTCGGCGGCGGTGGATGATCGGTTTCGGCAGCCGCGGGGCTACCGGCGGTCGATTCGGCGGCGGCGACGCTCGGCTGATCGAGCAATTCGCCCTGCTCGGGCAACACCAGGTCGTCGCTGTCCAGCGCCGAATTCCAGTCCAGCTCCGGCCCCTCGCCCGCAACGATTGCGCTGGGTGCATCCATCTCGTCGGCACTCATGGATGGCTCGATGCGTCCGGGCTGGGCCGGCCGCTGTCGACGCTGATCCTGAGCCTGGCTGCGCCGTGTGCCGAACCAGTAGATCAGCGGCAGGACGACGGCGAAACCGACGACCAGGATCAGTAGGCCGAGCATCAATTGATCGTTGTTCATGGCGATGGGTGACCGGTGGTGAACGATGGAATCATTGCAGGAATCGACCGACGACGCATCCGCGCAGGACGCCGATCAACCCGAAGCGCTCGTGGCAACCAGCCCGCTGCAGACCGACCGGATCGCGTGACCGAACATCGATCGTGGCCAAGCGGAATGGTTGCCGGGCGGCTCAGGCGGCGCCAGCCAGCTCTGCCGCCTCGGCCAGATCGACAGTAACCAGGCGCGACACGCCCGGCTCGCGCATGGTGACGCCGCACAACTGACGCGCCGCCTCCATGGTCACCTTGTTGTGGGTGACGCAGACGAACTGCACGCTCTCGCTCATCTCGCGCACCAGACTGGAGAAGCGGCCGACATTGGCCTCGTCCAGCGGTGCGTCAACCTCGTCGAGCAGACAGAACGGCGCCGGATTGAGCCGGAAGATCGCGAACACCAGAGACACCGCGGTCAATGCCTTCTCGCCGCCGGACAGCAGCGAAATGTTCGACACGCGCTTGCCCGGTGGTCGCGCCATGATCGCCACGCCGGTGGTGAGCAGGTCGTCGCCAGTGAGTTCCAGATAGGCGTGGCCACCGCCGAACAGGCGCGGAAACAGGTCCTGCATGCCAGCGTTGACACGGTCGAAGGTGTCCTTGAAGCGACCGCGGGTTTCGCGATCGATCTTCTGGATGGCCGCTTCCAACGTTTCCAGGGCCGCGATCAGGTCGGCGTTCTGCGCATCCAGGTATTCCTTGCGCTTGGCCTGCTCCTCGTGCTCCTGGATCGCCGCCAGATTGACCGGCTCAAGACGACGGATCTTGTTGTCCAGCGTTTCCAGCGACTGTCGCCACTGCTCGGGCTGGGCCGCATCGGCAAGACTGTTGGCCAGGGTCTCGACGTCGAATCCGGCTTCGGCGACTTCGGCGTTCAGCGCGTCCGCGCGCAGTTGCAGGGCCTGCACCTGCATGCGCGCGTTGCCGATCTTCTCGCGCGAGTCGCCTGCCGCCTGGTTCAGGCGATGACGATTCTGTTCCAGACGCCGGAACTCGGCCTCGCCGGCTTCCAGTGCCTGGCGTGCCGCGGCCAGATCCTTGTCGACCAGCACACGCTGGTCCAGCGCGGTCTGCCGACCGGTCTCCAGTTCGGCCTGTGGCTGTTGTGACAGCACCAGCTGTTCGCCCAGCTCGCGGCTGCGGGTGGCAAGTTGCGACTGCTGGTGACGCATGCGCCCCAGCGCCTGCTCCAGCGAGGCCAGAGTCGAACGTCTTGCTTCCAGCTCACGATCGACCGCATGCAGCTCGGAACGGGCCCGGTCAGCGGCTGCGCGAGCGGCTTCCCGTGCTTCCAGCAGCGTGCGGCGCTCACCATCCAGGCGGCCACGCGCATCTTCCAGCTCGCCCATCCGGCCCAGCGCTTCTTCCAGACGGTGACGGCCACCACGCACTTCGTCCTGGCGTCCCTGCAACTGGCTGCGTAGCGAGGTGATTTCCTGCCCGACCTGCTCCAGGCGCTGACGGGCGTTGTCGAGTTTGCCTTGCTGGCTGTTCACCTGGCCGGCGATCTCGCCCAGGGTGCGGTGCGCCTGATACAGCGTGCGCTGGGCGTCGTCGCGTTCAATCTCGGCCTCGCGCTTGCGGTCGCGCTGGCCGAGCAGTTGCTCGTCCAGCACACGCTTGCGCTCGACCAGCTCATCCAGGTCGCGACGCAGCTCGACCAGCTCGGTTTCGCGGGCCAGCAGACCGGTCTGGGAGCCGGCGCCGCGCACGGTGCGCAGGAAATGCCGACCCATCCAGACACCATCCGGCGTGACTACCGATTCGTCGTCGGACAGCGTCGACAACAGCCGTTGCGCGGCATCGCTGTCCGCCGCGACGCGCACTCGGTTGAGCGCCGCGATCGCGGCCATGGGGCCGTCGACCAGCTCCGCCAACGTTCCCGGGCGCGCGGCGGACGCATCCTGATCCCCGGAAACGATGGTCATGCCTTGCCCGGCATGCCCGGATACGCCGGCGATGAACGCCGAAGGATCGTCGCCAACCGTTGCATCAAGCCAACCGGCAAGCACCGTCTCCACGGCCGACTCCCAGCCCTGGCGCACCTTCAGCGAAGCCCCCAGGCGCGGGTTGCCGGCGAGACCCAACTCGGCCAGCATCTGACGCCGTTCCGGCTGGTCGTCACCCAGCGCCGCCTGCTGCAGTGCTTCCAGCGAGGCCAGACGACCGCGCAAGGCGGTCTCGCGCTGCCGCGCCTCGGCGATCTCACGCTGGCTTTGCTGTTCGTGGTTCTCGGCATCGATGAAGGCCTGGCGACGCGTTTCCATCAATGCGGTCGCCGTTTCCAGCTTTTCGCGCCATTCCGCCTCCAGCGACTGGCTGTCGGCCAGCGCGGTGACCAGAGTCTCGGACTCGTTGCGGTCGCGCTCTTCGGCGAGCATGGTCAGACGACGATCGATCTCAAGGCATTGCTTGTCCAGCAGTTCGATACGGGCGCGCTCGACTTCCGCGGCCTGGGTGGAGGCATGGTTGTCGCGGGCATGGCTGTCATGACGCGACTGCCAGTCGGCGAGCGATGACTCGGCCTGCGCCAGTTGTTCATTCGCCTGCGCGGCGGCATCGCGTGCGCTGTGCAGGCGCGGTTCGCTCTCTTCGACGATGATCCGCACCGACTCGATCTGCTCCTGATCGGCGGCGATGTGCTGTTCGACTTCGGCCAGTCCCTGCGCGGTCTCGGTCTGCTGCCGTGCCAGGCGCTCGGCGAGATCGCGTTGATGGCTCAGCGTCTGTTCGATGCGGGCGATCTCGCCGGCAACACGGTAGCTCTCGGCCTGCACGGCATTGAAGCGCTCGCTGGCTTCGCTCTGCCGGACATGGATGGTTTCCAGGGCGCTTTCGACCTGTCGCTGCTCGGCGACCACGCGTTCCAGCTCGATCTCCTGCTGGCCCAGCTGACCGCCCTGGCCTTCGAGATCGGCCTGGAACCTGCGCAGCTCCAGCACCCGCAATTCGGCCTGAACCCGCGTCTGCTCGGTCTTCAGCTCCTGCCAGCGCTCGGCGGCACGCGCCTGCCGGTTCAGGTGGTCGATCTGCTTGCCGATCTCCTCGCGCAGGTCGTCCAGGCGCTCGAGGTTCTCGCGCGTGTGGCGGATGCGGGTTTCGGTTTCCTTGCGCCTCTCCTTGTACTTGGAGATGCCGGCGGCTTCTTCCAGATGCACACGCAACTGCTCGGGTGCGGCTTCGATGATCTCCGAGATCATGCCCTGCTCGATGGTCGCGTAGCTGCGCGCGCCCAGACCGGTGCCCAGGAACAGGTCGGTGATGTCGCGGCGTCGGCAACGCGTGCCGTTGAGGAAGTAGGCGGAACTGCCGTCGCGGCTGACGCTGCGCTTGACCGAGATCTCGTTGTAGCTGGCGTATTCGCCGATCAGGGTGCCGTCGGAGTTGTCGAAGATCAGCTCCACGGTGGCCGAGCCGACCGGCTTGCGCGCACTGGATCCCGAGAAGATCACGTCGGTGAGCGAATCACCGCGCAGGCGACTGGCGGCGCTCTCACCCATGACCCAGCGCACCGCGTCGATGATGTTGGACTTGCCGCAACCATTGGGCCCGACCACGGCGGTCAGGTTGGTCGGAAGATGCAGCGTGGTCGGATCGACGAACGACTTGAAACCGGCCAGCTTGATGGTGCTAAGGCGCATACGCGGGCGAATCTCGCTGAATCGAAAAATGGGTGTTTCGCGGAAACAGCGCTGCCGCCAAAGCCACCATCCCGGTGGTTGCGTCGCTGGTCGTTGCCGGAAGCGGGCGAGTATACCAGCGGGCATCCGTTGGCATACCAACCTATTGTTTTAACTGGCTAAAATCTAAGAAGTTTCAATCAGCGCGGCGCTTGCCCGACGATTTCGATGTGCGCCTGGTCACGCAGCGCCTCCACTGCGGCGTCGGTGCGCTGGGCAACCAGCATGCGCCGGATGCCCTCTCGCACCTTGTCATACTCGGGCATGGTCAGCGGTCGACTGGCCTTGCGCTGGACCACGTGGAATCCGTAGTTGGTTTTCACCGGCTGTGCCGTGCTCTGTCCGTCGACCAGCCCAGTGACCGCCGCGGAGAACTCCGGCGGCAATTGCCCCAACTTGACCCAGCCCAGATCCACGGCCTGCTTGGCGCGATCCTTGAACGTGGCCATCACCTGATCGAAGGACACGCTGGAGCTGACGGCCGCTGCCGCATCCCGGGCAATGGCTTCGTCGGCAAACAGCAGGTGCGCCAGCTGGTACTCGTGATCACCGTTGATGCGCAGCTGCTTGTCGTACTCCGCGCGCAGCGTGGCTTCATCCAGCTCGGTCACCAGGTTGGCGGCGATGGCGTTGGCGCGCATCGCCAGCGCGTTCAGTTCGATCTCGGCGCGGACATCGGACGACAAGGCCTGTCCGCCCTGTCTGGCGCTGTCGATCAGCACCGCGTAGCGGATCAGTTCGTCGAGAACGTGGTTGTGCTGCTCGGGATCGGACAGATCCACATGTCGAGCCCGGGCCAGGGCGTCCAGCCATTCCTGGGTAATCGCGATCCCCTGCACGCGTGCAACCACCGGGCCAGCGTCCTGCCCCGTCAATGGTGCGGTCAGCGAGGAAGCTGCGGCAGAAGCATCCGACGGCGAGGGCGCCGGCGAGCAGGCAGCGAGGACAGCGGCCAATATGGCCGGCAAACCGGTTCGGATCATGATCTTGGTCATCACGGGGCTATCGACCCTTGGACAGGCTTGGGGTTCCCGCGGGCCGGTCATCAGGGCAATGCCTTGCGGAAGGGAAAGACTTCCACGCTGCTGTAGACGCGGTCACGCAGATAGGGATCGCTGTCGGCAAAGGCCTGCGCCTGTCCCAGATCGGCAAACTCGGCCACGATCAGGCTGCCCTGGAAGCCGGCCTGGCCAGGGTCCTCGCTGTCGATCGCCGGCATCGGTCCGGCCAGCAACAGCCGCCCCTGCGCCCTCAGTGACTCCAGGCGAGCCAGATGTTCGGCCCGAGCCGCCAGTCGTCGTGGCAGGGCGTCGGCATGATCACGTCCGATTATCACGTACCACATGGCTGGGTCCGGCCGGAAAGGCCCGGATTGTAGCGGGCAATCCCGACACGGGCGCCACCGGCGCTGGCCGCTGAACGGCAGCAACCCGCGGCATTCGCCAGTGCCTTGCAGACGCCGGCAGGTTTTGACATTCCCTTGTCCGGCCCCTACGCTAGACTTCAATTCCGTCGATTCTGCCTGTCAGCGCCTCAGCGCTCGCGCAGGAACGTCATACGGACGCGGCCTCCCAGGCGGCCCGCGCCCCATCAAGCCCCGGTACCACCCACCCCTGCAGGCCCTGCAGCCGCACGCCGTTGCCGCACGCCCGTCTCGCCAGGCCGATCGCCCGATGAGCATCGACACGCCCACGACCGAACCGTCGTCCAGCACGCCCCAGCAGCAGGAAATGCCGCTGGCGGTGGTGCTCGGGCAGCCGTTCCTGAAGATGCCCGAAGACCTGTTCATTCCGCCGGATGCGCTGGAAGTGATCCTTGAGGCGTTCGAGGGCCCGCTGGATCTGTTGCTGTACCTGATCCGCCGCCAGAACATCGACATCCTCGACATTCCCATCGCCGAGATCACCCGCCAGTACACCGACTACATCGAGCTGATGCACGAGATGAAGCTCGAGCTGGCGGCAGAGTATCTGGTGATGGCCGCGATCCTGGCCGAGATCAAGTCGCGCCTGCTGCTGCCCAGGCCAGTCAGCGAGGAAGCCAGCGAAGACGATCCGCGCGCCGAACTGGTGCGCCGCCTGCAGGAGTACGAGCGCTTCAAGCAGGCCGCCGAGGATCTGGATGGCCTGCCGCGGCAGGAACGCGACTTCATGCCCGTGCGCATCGACACCGGCGACCACAAGATCGTCCGCCTCCCGCCGGAGCTGGACCTGCGCGAACTGCTGCTGGCGCTCAAGGACGTGCTCAAACGCGCCGAGCTGCTGTCGCGGCACGAGATCCAGCGCGAGGCCTTGTCCGTGCGCCAGCGCATGGGCGAGCTGTTGAGTCGATTGCGGCCGGACAGCTTCGTGCGCTTCGAGCAACTGTTCGACCCGGGTGAGGGTCGCCGCGCCATCGTGGTCACGTTTCTGGCCATGCTGGAACTGGCCAAGGAACACCTGATCGAGATTGTCCAGGAGCACTGCCTGGGCCCGATCAACGTCCGTGCCGCCGGCGAATCCGCCCAGGTGGCGGCCGCCGCCGGGAATGCCCTGCCCGCTTCCGAATTCGACTGAACCAGACCATGCAGATGGATGCCCGACAACTCAAGCCCATTCTGGAAGCGGCATTGCTGGCTGCGCCGCGACCGATGACGCCGGTGCAGCTGGCGGAATTGTTCGATCTGGTCGAACGCCCCTCGCTGGATGTGGTCGCCCAGGCGCTGGCCGCGCTGGTCGAGGACAGTGCCGAACGCGGTGTCGAGCTGGTCGAGGTCGCTTCGGGTTTTCGCTACCAGATCCGGACCGAGGTGTTCCCGCATCTGGGTGCCTTGTGGACCGAGCGGCAGAGCCGCTACTCGCGCGCGCTGCTGGAAACCCTGGCGCTGATCGCCTATCGCCAGCCGATCACGCGCGGCGAAATCGAGCAGATCCGCGGTGTCGGCGTCGCCACCAGCATCCTGCGCACCATCGAGGAGCGCGAGTGGGTGCGCGTGGTTGGTCACCGCGACGTTCCCGGTCGGCCAGCGCTGTATGGCACCACCAAGGCGTTCCTTGACTACTTCAAGCTCCACAGCCTGGACGAACTGCCGCCGCTGTCGGCGCTCAGCGATCTGGACAGCATGGAGCCGGACCTGCTGCTGGCGATCGACGGGCCGCAGCCGGCCGCCAACGATCCGGCGGCTTATGCCGACGACACCGGCGTCACGCCAATCGACCCGGAAAGCACCGGCTCCGACCAGACCGTTGCGAACGTCGGTGCCGAATCCGAAATCACCGCCGAGGGCGACATCGCCGCCGCGTCGGACAGCGGCGACGAGCCTGCCATCGACAGCAATGGCGATGCCGATGCCGATGCCGATGCCGACAACGATGCGGTCACCGGCGAGGAAACGGCCGGATCGTCCGATGATGGCGACATTGATGCCTTCGAGGAAACCGATTCCGGGTTCCTCGACGACACCGCCAGCAATTCCCCACCTGCCACCCGCACCAACAACTGAGTCATTCGCGATGCACCTTATCGAGCGCCGCCTGCCATGAGCAACGACCGCAAAGTCCTTTCCCTGCGCAAGGACACCAGCCACCTCCCCGCGATCAGCGAGCGCCTGCACAAGGTGCTGGCGAACGCCGGCCTGGGTTCACGGCGCAGCCTGGAAGAGCGCATCGCCGCCGGCGAAGTCCGGATCAATGGCGAGATCGCCCAACTGGGTGCGAGCATCAACAACGGCGACCGCATCGAGATCGACAGCCGCCGCTTCGCGGCCGTGCCCTGCGCACCGGAAGAAGTCCGGGTGCTGATGTTCCACAAGCCCGAGGGCCTGGTGACCACCACGGACGATCCGGAAGGTCGCCCGACCGTGTTCGAGAAGCTGCCGCGCCTCAAGGGCGCACGCTGGGTCAGCGTCGGCCGGCTGGACATCAACACCACCGGCCTGCTGCTGCTGACCACCGATGGCGAGCTGGCCAACGCGCTGATGCATCCCAGTCACGAGGTCGAGCGCGAGTATGTGTGTCGCGTCTTCGGCGAGGTCACCGACGCGCATGTGGCGCAGCTGACCAAGGGCGTGGACCTGGATGACGGCCCGGCCTCGTTCGACGAGATCCACGAGATCCATCGCGACGAAAAACACGCCTGGTTCCGGGTAACCCTGCGCGAGGGCCGCAACCGCGAAGTACGTCGCCTTTGGGAGGCTCTGGGCTTCATGGTCAGCCGCCTCAAGCGCATCCGCTATGGCACCGTCGAACTGCCGCGCGAACTGCGTCGTGGTCATCATCGTGCGCTGAGCACCGAGCAGGTGCAGGCGCTGCGCAGGAATGCCGGCCTCAGCGATGTGCCACAGTCGCTGACGCTGGAACCGATCATCGGTCAGCGACGGGCGCCGGTGCGCCCGAGCAACGAATTCCGCCCGGAACCGAAGCAGCAACGTGCCTGGACCGGCACCAGCTACGAGGAGGCGCGGGAGTTGCGCGCCTTTGACCGTCCCTTGATGGACGATGCCCTGGGCCGGCGCAAGAAGCGCGGCGCCGGCGGCGCCGTGAAGAAGGCGCGCGGCGGCAAGCAGCCCGGCCGTGCCGGTGCTGGCACCGGCGCCGCGCGCAGCGGCGAGGGGCGTGCGCGCGGACCGTCACGCCCGCGGCCCGAGCGCGGCAATGCCGCTGCGCCAGCTGGCGCACGGACCGAGGCGGGACAACGTCGGCCCGCACAACGCAAGCCGCGCAAGCCCAAAGTCATGACCGGACCGATGGACAGCAACGAAATGCTGTTCCGGACCTGGTATCCCGACGACAACGCAGGCAATCGACGCGGCAATCATCAGGGCAACGATGACAACCGTGGCAATCTCGACGACAACCGCGGTAATCGCGATGACAATCGCGGCAATCGTGCGCTGGCGCGTGACGAGGGCAACCGGGCCGTCGTGGACGGCAATCGCATGCCATCCCCGGATCGGCCAAGACGCCCGAACCCCGGCCCAGGCGCCGCCGCCGGCAACCGCAAGCGGCCGCCGCGCGCCCGGCCGGCAAACGAGGGTGGCGGTGAGCGTCCGGCCGCCGGTGATGCGGCTGCCTCCGGCGACAATGCCCGCAAGCCGCGGCAACGTCGTGGCCCGTTCCGTCGTGTGCGCAAGCGCCCGGGTGAAGAGGGCAATGGTGGTGCAGGTCCCGAGTCGGGCAACGAGTGATCCGGCTCAGGGCATGGGCGGTCTTCGGCGTCATCGCGCCGACGCGTACGCCCGGCCCATCCGGTCCGACGACATCGTGCTGCGCTCGTGGCGCCGGACCGGTTAGCCCATCACGCTCGCCACGTTCCTGATCAACGTGCTTGACCATGCCTGGCTCACCGGGATATCCCGCGCTGCTTGATGCCTATCTGGCAGCCCGATATCGCAACCAGCGCACCAACCGCGAACTGCGCGTCGGCGATCGCTACCCCGACGTGCTTCCGGCTTCCGGCTGCGTCCACGCACAGTTGAGTGCCTGCAACCCCGCCTCGAACAGCCTGAGCGAGCGAGAGAACCAGCGACGCACCCGGCAATTGGCCGATCAATTGAACCGGCTCGAACTCGGGTTCGACCCGGGCATAAACTGCGCTGCCGATGGCAGCTGGCCGGAACAGGCATTCTGGATCGAGAACATCGACTGCCGTGTGGTTGACCAACTGGCCAGCCAATACGGCCAGAACGCTTGCCTGGTCGTCGGTCCGGATGCGCTGATCCGCCTGCGCCTGTATCTTGCCGCGTGGCATCGATACACGAACAACGATCCGCGACTGCAGGGTCTTGCATGATCGCCTCGGCGACGTCGGCGCGATCGCCCCTTCTGTCATCACCATGCTTGCCGGACACGCGAACAAGATGATCTCGACCAGACCTCAGCGAAACACGAGACCACAGCGCGGGACAATGAAGGTCCGGAATCGGGTGCTTGAATTCGTCGGCATTGCTGGTCTGCGACGGAAAGACCCAGCCGATGCCCATTGATCCGGGCAGCGAACCACTGCTGACGCTGAAAGCCATCCGCTTCGGCTATGGCGACTGGACGCTGTTTCGCGATCTGTCGATCTCCCTGCTTCCGGGCCATGCCCTGGTGCTCAGCGGCAGCAATGGCAGCGGCAAAAGCAGCCTGCTCCGTCTGATGGCCGGACTGAATGAACCTGATGATGGCAGCGTCAGCCGGATTGCCGATGCCGAAGGCGAGCGCGCGGCGATCTCATGGCTGGGCCATTCGCTGGGCCTGAAGAACAATTTCACCGTAGCCGAGTCGCTGGATTTCACCAGACGATTGAACGGCGGCCGTCTGGGCCAGTCCGCGGACCTGGCTTTGAACACGGTAGGCCTGACCGGTTTTGGACCGGTGTCGATCAGCGAACTCTCGGCCGGGCAGCGCAAACGCGTCGCCCTGGCCGGTCTGCTGGTCGCTCCAGCGCCGATATGGCTGCTGGACGAACCACATGCCAATCTCGATCCGGCCGGCCATGCTGTCGTGGATCGACTGATCACCGGGCAGCTTCGGGGTGGAGGAGCCGTGGCCTTGAGCGTCCATCATCCCGAGTTGGCCGCATTCGATGGTCCGCGTGAGCTGCTGCACGTCGATCTGGCCCTGCTCTCGTGATGAGCGCCTTGCTGGCCGTGGTGTCACGCGATCTGCGGCTGGTGCTGCGTCGACGCATGGACCTGGTGCAACCGCTGTTCTTCGCGATTCTGGTTTGCCTGCTGACCGCGCTGGCGATCGGACCCGAGCCAACCCTCCTGGCCCGGGTATCCGCGAGCGTGGTCTGGCTGGCCGTGGTGCTGGCTGTGCTTCTGGCGCTGGATGCCCTGTTCCGTCCCGACGCCGAAGACGGCAGTCTGGAGCAGCTGATGACAGCGCAGACGCCGTTGCCGCTGCTGGTCCTCGGCAAGGTACTCGCGTTCTGGCTGGTCACCGTCCTGCCGTTGATCCTGGCAACGCCCGTGTTCGCGATGATGCTAAGGCTTCCCACCGAAACGCTGCCGCTGCTGGTCGCAACATTGTTGCTGGCAAGCCCGACGCTGGTGTGGATTGGCGCTGCCTGTGCCGCGCTCACCGTCCATGCCCGTCGCGGCGGCTCATTGCTGGCGCTGCTGCTGCTGCCGCTGGCCGTTCCGGTACTTATCCTGGCAATGGGTTGCATTGGCGCGCATCAGCAGGGTCTGCCGTTTCGAGAGCCGCTGTTGTTGCTGCTGGCGGGACTGGTCGCCAGTTCCACACTGGGTCCGTTCGTTTGCGCCGCGGCGTTGCGGATAAGCTCGCGCTGACTGGCGCACACATCGATCCGGGGATGCAACCGTCGCATGGCGGACCCCTAGTTCGATAGGCCTCGAATATCGTCCAGCATGGCGCCTCGCGAGTACCGACGACATCACCAGCGTGCGCCCCGCCTCAGGATGAGTCTTTGTCTGCGCGCCTGACACTGGGCGCCTTTCACTGTCGATCGCCCCTGACACCCGTCGCCTGATCCGACCCGGTCTTTGACCCGGTGCAAGGCAAGTTCGGTCGGACGTCCACCGCCCGACGACCGCAGGATCGGAAGCCGCAGCTGCCTGCGGGCGCAAGCGACCACGACTGATCGCTCGGCCGCGCGGCGTGGCTTGCCCGTCGCGGCGGCAGGTCGTTGCCGCGCGCCCGCAGCCGTGAGGCCTTTCACCGCCCAACAAAAAGGCGGGGCTTTCGCCCCGCCTGCTCTGGTGTCGCCGGGCCCGTTGGAACCGCGCCAGACTCCTGACGCGATTCCGCAGGGTCACCCGATTCACGGAATCGTGATCGGGTCGCCGACGTTGTTGTAGGTGAT
>JAMHVM010000065.1:0-1785 GCA_035911475.1 Lysobacterales bacterium
GGCCACGCCCCCAGCGCGCGACACTTCAGATCCAGAAACTTCTCGCCGCCCAGGTCAAAGCCAAAGCCGGCCTCGGTAATCGCGTAGTCCGAGAGCTGCATCGCCAGCTGCGTCGCCAGCAAGCTGCTACAGCCATGCGCGATGTTGGCAAAGGGACCGCAGTGGACCAGCGCCGGTCCGCCCTCGTCGGTCTGCGCCAAGTTCGGCAGCAGCGCATCGCGAAGCAGCGCCGTCATCGCCCCCTCGGCCCCCACGTCCTTGGCCGTAATCGGCTGCCCCAGATCACTTGAGCCAACCACGATCCGCGACAGCCGCGCCGCCAGATCTTCATAGTCGCGGGCCAGCGCCAAAATCGCCATCACTTCGCTTGCGGCGGTGATGTCAAAGCGCGCTTCACGCGGCATCCCGTGCGCTTTACCGCCCAGGCCCAAGATGCAGCGCCGCAAGAAGCGGTCGTTCATGTCCAGCGCCCGACCCCAGGTAATCAGCCGCGCATCCAGCTCGCCTTTGTCGCCCAGCTTCTGCCGGTGATACGCGACGTTGTCCGCCAGCGCCGACAGCAGATTGTGCGCCGAGGTAATCGCGTGCAAGTCGCCGGTAAAATGCAGGTTGATATCGTCCGCCGGATGCAGCGACGCTTTGCCACCACCGGTGCCGCCGCCTTTGACGCCAAACACCGGACCCAGCGACGGCTCACGCAGCGACAGCAGCGCTTTTTTGCCCAGCCGCCGCAGGCCCATCGACAGCCCGATCGCGGTGGTGGTCTTGCCCTCGCCCGCCGGCGTCGGATTGATCGCCGACACCAGGATCAGCCGCCCCGCCCCACGCTTGGGACCGTGCAGCGCAGCCAGCTCGATCTTGGCTTTGTCGCGGCCATAGGGAATCAGCAGCTCGTCGGCAAGACCCGCCTCGCGAGCGACATCGCGCAGCGGTTGGATAGAAAGTGGCAGCGTGTTCATGGTGAGTGCCCAGTCCTATTTTTTTGAAGGATTGCTCGTTCGCGATAAGAGCCGCGCGACTTGTGCCTAGCTGTTATCGCCGTTGTCGTTGTCCGCCGCCGCATCGCGAATCGTAGCCGAGGTCGCGTCGCTCACAGCCGTTCCTGCGGTTGCGGCCATCGTCGCCCACTCCTGCGCAATCTGCTGCGACTGAGACGAAGCCGCCGCCGCCAGTCGCTCACGCGTCAGCACCTCAGCCGCCCGCAGCGAGCCTTCCGCCAGCCGGTCGCGATGAAAGTTCAGGTCCGGCATCCGCCGCATCGACACCACGTCGGCCAGTCGCGCTTTTAGAAACGGCGTGACGCGCGCCAGACCGTCGTTGATCGCGCGCTGCTCGGCTTCTTCCCGAATGCGCTTTTGACCCAGCTTCTCGCCGGGCGGCAGCGGCTTTGCCATGCCTGCGGGCAGGTCGCGGATTGCGTACATCACCTTGGCGCTGCGCAGGTCGGGACTCATCTGCACCGACGTGGGCACTAGCTCCGACAGGCGCGGGTCGCTGACTTCCATGCGAAACAGGCGGAACAGCTCCTCGAAGAACAGGTGATCCAGACGCTGCGCGCGCAGCCCCGGCGTATCCCCGGTATCCAGCGAAAACGGTGCATCCGCAGCCGGACCCGCACCAGCAAGAGACTCAGGGCGACGACGATTTTTTTGCTTAGCCATGGTTCTTTTTACGACGGAGCGGGGTGCTTCGCCAATGGAAATGCCCGACAAAAGTTACACTGTGGGCCATGAAGTTCCCCGAGGATGCTCCAGTGACCCCGGCCAAAAAGCTTGCGCTGCATGC
>JAMHVM010000066.1:0-6768 GCA_035911475.1 Lysobacterales bacterium
TGCGCCGGCCGACGAGTTCGCGCAGCGGAACGACGAGCGCCGGATACTCCCGCACGAGAAAGTCGACGTCGCGCAGGATGAAGCGGTACTGATCGATCACCTCGAGCGCGAGGTGCATCGTCATCCACAGGTCCTCGATGGCCTCGACGGACTCGTGCGAATCTGCGAATGGCCTTAGCGACTCGGTCAGCCTGCGCAGCAACCAAGCGACCAGTACCTCCTTCTTCTTGAAGTGGTAGTGAAGATTACCCGGGCTGATGTCCAACTCGGTGGCGATGCGGTTGGTCGAAACCTGCGCCAGACCCTCGTCGTTGAAGAGGTTTCGGGCCGTCTCCAGGATGCGGTCGCGAGTTCTCACGAATCAACGACGGTCGCGTCCCTTCGGCGCCGGCCCGAGCGCCTCCAGCCGCTGTTGCAGGTCCGTGATCTGCTCGCGCATTCGGGCGAGTTCCACCGCATCGGGAAAGCCCAAACGCCGCAGCGCCGCGGCAACGCGCTGGTCGAGGACATCCTCGAAGGCGGGCAAGGGCGTGAGCGCACGTAGACCCTTGTTGAGCAAGGCCTGTCGCGCGTCAAGCAACTGCCCTGCCGCCTGTAGTGCTCGCTGGCGTGCTCCACCTTCGGCGGCCGGCCCCGTCGGGTCCGGTGATCGCCGAGGTGAGGACGCCGCGCTCCGGCGCCGCTTTGCGGAGAGAGGCTCCTGCTTCTTCATGAGGCCTGCAGACAGCCGTAGGCAGCAACCGGCGTCAGGCGCGGCGGCCTGCTGTGGCCTTGCGGCGCGCCGGCTTGCGCTTGGCAGGCGCAGGCGTCGCGACGACGACATCGCCTTCGATACGCGCAGCCGCCTGCTTGGCGCGCGCGGCGACGAACCCGGACGCGTCCCGACCGGCTGCCGCGATGGGTTGCACGATGACGATTGCGCTGGAGAGCGGCAACGGCGCGAGCATGGCTTCGAGGCTCGTCACGCGCCCTGACAACCGATCGACGCCGGCAGTTGCAGCCTTGACGACCGCCTGCACGGCCTGCGTCGACAGCTTGCTCAGCGCATCGACGCCTTTGGCGTAGAAGCCGCTGACCTCGCGCTGCGCGGCGACGAGATCGTGGCGCAGTTGTTCGCTCAGACGCGCGCCGCCGCGTGCGACCAACCCGTCCCACCCGGCGTCGACGCGACCGATGACACGGTTGCCCCCGCTGCGGCATGCGCCGATCAGGGCCTCGGCGGTTTGGCCGCAGGACTGCAGCGTTTCGTTCGCCGCGGCAGACAGGTTCGAAGTGCTCATGCTCGTTTCCTTTCGAGGGTTGGTACGATGGACCTCGCGTGCTCGACCGAGCGTGTCATGCGAGAGCCTGATCGGCATTGTTTCGATCGGTCCTAGAGCTCGAAACCCACAGACGCGCGAAAGTTAGAGCACGAGCACTACGCGGGGGCGGAGTCGCCCGCTCAGCCTTCGTACTTGAACGACAACTGAACGCGGGCCCGGAACGCGACCACCTTGCCGTCTTCGACCTTCATGTCCAACTTGCCGACCTCTGCGACGCGAAGGTCGCGCAGCGTGTTTGCCGCTGTCTCGACGGCGTTGCGCGCCGCGTCTTCCCAGGACTGGGCGCTGGTGCCGATCACCTCGGTGATGCGATAGACGCTGGACTCGCTGCTTGCACTGGGCTTCTTGGCCATCTGCTCTCTCCTGACGAATGCGTTGAGTTCAACGCGGGTTGATGGATCGTTTTGCCTTCGTCGCCTCTGCTTTCTCAACGGGGGGCCGCCTTGGCCGCGGCTCGAAGCATGTTGCCGGTTGAGAGTCTGCGAAGTTGGAGATGCCGCGCGACGCGATCGGCGTGCGCGCTCGATTCAACTCCCGGCAGCCGGAGCAGCGACAGTCCGATCACAACCTCTCCCTGACGCGCTGCAGCTTCGAGGCGCGGGCGATCGCCTGTTCGATCAGGTCCTTGGCATGCTCGGCATCTCCCCAGCCGTCGAACTTCGACCACTTACCTGGCTCGAGATCCTTGTAGTGCGCGAAGAAGTGTTCGATCTGCCGCCACAAGATTTCAGGCAAATCCGTGTAGTTGTGCACGCGGCCGTAGCGCTGCGTGAGGCGGCTGACTGGAACCGCAACGATCTTCTCGTCTCCTCCGCTTTCATCCACCATCTTGAGCACGCCGACTGGCCGTACTGCGATGGCGCAGCCTGGCATCAGCGGGCGTGTATTTGCCACGAGAACATCGCAGGGATCGCCATCCTCCGAGAGCGTGTGTGGGATGAAGCCATAGTTGCCGGGATAGCGCATCGGCGTGTAGAGAAACCGATCGACGACGAGCATGCCTGCTGCCTTGTCCGTCTCGTACTTGATCGGCTCGCCGCCAACCGGCACCTCGATGACGGCATTCACTTCATTCGGTGGATCGCTGCCGATCGACAGATTCTCGAGGTGCATTTGGCGAGCCTTTCGACTGGGGACATTGGCGCGATCACTTGGGGGGCCGTTGGCGTAGGGTGGACTGCATTTGCCTGAACTCCAAGAGATCGGCTTGCAGACGCCGAGCCAGGACGGCGAGCGCTTCTCGTTGGGTCGAGCTGGCCAGGGCCGCCATTTCGCGCACGCTGGCCAGCGTCAACTGCACCGCGCCGCGCGCCAGTTCGTCGACGTGCGCGACGGTCTCGCGCGCGCCTGCGTGGCGCATCAACTTGCTGACCGCGCGCAGCTCGGAGAGGGCTTCGCGCAATGTGTCGATGCGGCGCTCGAGCAGCGCCTGCACGCCGGCGACCGACATACGGCCCGCTTCGATCAGCGCGCGCGCGTCCTCGCGTCGCGACTGGGCCAGGGCCGCGGCCACCTGCGTGAACGTGGTCGGCCCGGCCTGCGGCTCGGCTGCGCTCGCCACCGTCTTCTGCGGGCTGCGCTTCTTGGCGGGTGGTGCCTTCGCAGCGGCGCGGCGCAGCTGCGCCGGCTTCGATGTGCGTGCCTTTGCCGGTTTTGGCGCGCCCGCCTTCTCGCGATCGGGCTTGCCGACGATTGCCTTGCCGCGACTCACCGGGGCCGCCTCTGGTCCGCCGCACCGCGGAAGCCGACCGCCATCTCGAACGCCCGGCGCGTGAACGACAACACCTCGGCGAAGTCCTCGTCGTCGAGCTGGCGCGCGGCATCGTTGCCGCGGTAGACGTTGGCGAGTTCGCGTTCGCGCGCGCCCTGGACCGCGAGCTTGCCGACGCCCAGCGACTCCAGCGTCTTCCACAGCTCGGGGTTGTATTGGCGCGTGAGCGACATCGCCACCGGGATCGGATCGTTGCGACCCAGCACGCCGGCCAAGCGCAGCACGATCTCGAACGGCAGGGTTGCCACACCGCCTTCGGCCTCCTCGAGCAGCTTGGCATCGCCCAGGCCGACCGCCTCGCTCAGCTCGCGTGCCGTCATGCCGGCCGCCTCGCGCCAGCGCCGCAACTGGGTGCCGGCCTTGGCGACCGCCTGCTTTCGCTTGGGATCCTTGACGCGCGCCTGCGTGAGACTGAGACCGATGTCCGCGGCGCTGCCGGTCACGCTCAGCAGCGTGTCGGCCCACGAACGCACCTGGCGCGCCAGTGCGAACAGCGGCAGGTCGGGCGTGGCGGTCTTCGCGCTGGCGGCGCGCTGCCGGCCCCGCGGCGCAGCGACGGTCTTGCGTGGCACGTCGTGGTCCCTCCGTCAGGTGCGCAGTGCGGCCGTCAATTCGGGAACCGCTTCGAACAGGTCGGCCTCGAGCCCGTAGTCGGCGACGCTGAAGATCGGTGCCTCGGGATCCTTGTTGATCGCGACGATCACCTTCGAGTCCTTCATGCCTGCCAGGTGCTGGATGGCACCGGAGATGCCGCAGGCCACGTACAGCTGCGGCGCGACGATCTTGCCCGTCTGCCCGACCTGCCAGTCGTTGGGCGCATAGCCTGCATCGACCGCGGCCCGGCTCGCGCCGAGCGCGGCGCCCAACGCGTCGGCCAGAGGCGTCAGCACTTCGCCGAACTTCTCCGCCGAACCGAGGCCGCGTCCGCCGCTGACGATGATCTTGGCCGCCGTGAGTTCCGGGCGGTCGAGCTTGGCGATCTCGGCGCCGACGAAGAGCGAGGTGCCCGCGTCCTGCACCGCCGGCGTGAGCACCAGACGTGCATCGCCTCCATCCACGGGCGCGGCGTCGAAGGCCGTGGTGCGTACCGTGAGAACCTTGATGCGGTCCTTGCTGCGCACGGTGGCGATGGCATTTCCGGCGTAGATCGGCCGCTCGAAGGTGTTCAGCGACACGACTCGGGTCACGTCGCTGATCTGGGCCACGTCGAGCCCGGCTGCCACGCGCGGCGCCACGTTCTTGCCATGGGCCGTTGCCGGAAAGACGATGGTCTCGTACTCGCCGGCCACGGCGAGCACCTGGGCGGCGATGTTCTCGGCCAGCTGTCCCTCCAGTGCCGCCGCATCGGCATGCACAACGCGCGCGACGCCTGGCACGGCGGCGGCGGCCTGGGCGACCGCGGCGGCTTGGTGCCCCGCCACCAGCACATCCACCGAAACGCCGAACGCGGCGGCGGCCGTGACGGCATTGAGCGTGGCCACCTTCAGCGACCGGTTGTCGTGTTCCGCGATGACGAGGACGGCCATGGCAGGTTTGCTCCTGAGTGTGTCGAGGGTGATAGCGAGCGCGTCACATGCCGGCGTAGTTCGGTCCGCCGCCGCCTTCGGGCGTCACCCAGACGATGTTCTGCGTGGGGTCCTTGATGTCGCAGGTCTTGCAGTGCACGCAGTTCTGCGCGTTGATCTGCAGCCGGTCGCCGCCGTCGGCGTTCTGCACGAATTCGTACACGCCCGCGGGGCAGTAGCGGCTCTCGGGCCCGCCGAACTGCGAGAGGTTGATCCGCACCGGAACCGTGGCATCCTTCAAAGTCAGGTGCGCCGGCTGGTTCTCTTCGTGGTTGGTGTTGCTTACGAAGACCGACGACAGGCGGTCGAAGCTCAGCCGGCCATCGGGCTTCGGGTACGCGATGGGCTGGAAGCCGCTGGCCGGCTGCAATGCCTCGTGATCGGCCTTGTGGTTGTGCAGCGTCCAGGGCGGGCTGGTCACGCCGAGCTTGGGCAGCAGCCACTGCTCGACGCCGGTCATCACCTGACCCACCGTCTTGCCCTTCTTGAACCAGAGCTTGAAGTTGCGCGTCTGCAGCAACTCCGCGTTGAGCCAGCTCTTCTCGAACGCCTCGGGGTAGGCAGTGAGCTCATCCTGGGCGCGGCCCGCAGCGAGCGCTGCCGCCATCGCTTCGGCGCAGAGCATGCCGGACTTGATCGCCGCGTGGCTGCCCTTGATGCGCGCCGCGTTCAGGTAGCCGGCGTCGCAGCCGATCAGCGCGCCGCCCGGGAACACCGTCTTCGGCAGCGCCTGCGGCGTGCCGTTGTTGATCGCCCGCGCGCCGTAGCCGATGCGCTTGCCGCCTTCGATGTGCGCGCGGATCGCCGGGTGCGTCTTCCAGCGCTGCATCTCCTCGAACGGACTCAGGTACGGGTTGGCATAGTCGAGACCGATCACGAAACCGAGCGTGACCTGGTTGTCCGCCAGGTGGTAGAGAAAGCCGCCGCCGAAGGTGTCGCCCGCCATCGGCCAGCCCGCGGTGTGCACCACGCGGCCGGGCTGCGCCTTGTCGGCAGGCAACTCCCACAGCTCCTTGATGCCGATCGCGAAGGTCTGGGTGTCGCGTCCTTCTGTCAGCTTGTACCTGGCGAGCAACTGCTTGCCCAGGTGGCCGCGCGCGCCCTCGGCGAAGACCGTGTACTTGCCGCGCAGTTCCATGCCGAGCTGGAAGTTCTCGCCAGGCTCGCCTTCCTTCGTGATGCCCATGTTGCCGGTCGCCACGCCCGCGACGCATCCCTGCTCGTCGTACAGCACCTCGGCCGCGGCAAAGCCCGGGAAGATTTCGACGCCGAGCGCTTCGGCCTGCTGCGCCATCCACTTGACGACGTTCGACAGGCTGACGACGTAGCAGCCGTGGTTGTGCAGGTTGCGCGGCACCAGCCAGTCGGGTGTGCGCGTGCTGCCGGTTTCGCTCAGGAACAGCACGTCATCGCCGGTCACCGCCTGGTCCAGCGGGGCACCCCGCTTCTTCCAGTCCGGGAACAGCTCGTCCATCGCGCGCGGGTCCATCACGGCGCCCGAGAGGATGTGCGCGCCGGGCTCCGAGCCCTTCTCGAGCACGACGACGCTCGCGTCCGGCGCAAGCTGCTTCAACCGGATCGCGGTGGCCAGCCCGGCCGGCCCGGCGCCGACCACGACCACGTCGTAGTCCATGGTCTCGCGCGGACCGTGGGCGGCGATGAGTTCCCGTGTGCTCATGGTGATGCTGACTCGGCCCTGAAGAAGCTCAGATAACCTTCGCTTCGTTCTTGAGCTTGTCGACCAAGGCCGCGACGTCGGCGACCTTGACACCGGCCTTGCGCCCCGAGGGTTCGCGAACCGACAGCGTCTCCAGGCGCGGTGCCACATCGACGCCGAGGTCGGCGGGCTTGAGTACTGCCAGCGGCTTCTTCTTCGCCTTCATGATGTTGGGCAGGGTGACATAGCGCGGTTCGTTCAGGCGCAGGTCGGTGGTCACGACCGCCGGCGTGGCGAGGCTCACTGTTTCCAGCCCGCCGTCGACTTCGCGCGTGACGCGCACACGACCGTCCTCGACCTCGACCTTGCTCGCGAAGGTCCCCTGCGGCCGACCCAGCAGCGCGGCGAGCATCTGGCCGGTCTGGTTGCAGTCGTCGTCGATCGCCTGCTTGC
>JAMHVM010000067.1:0-42656 GCA_035911475.1 Lysobacterales bacterium
ATCTTCGATCACCTGATCGCGATCCTGCCGGAGTTCGGGTTGCGCTTGTTCCAGAACACCAGTGGTGTGGATGTGCGGGAGTCGGTTGTGGCTTTGCGGGAGGCGGGGCCGGCCTGATTCCGGCGTTGCGACGTGGTCTCGTCCGCCTGCTCGCGGCCGACCTGGTCGTTTCACGACAGCGCGGTTGGTCGCGAATCCTTCTCTCCGCTTGCGGGAAGAAGATGCCCGAAGGGCCGTTGAGGAGTCGATCCGGTTAGCGACGGGATTGTTGCGAGTGTCGTGATGATGCGCGGGTGCCTTCGCCGGATGATCGGCTTTGCTCGCTTTGGGTGAGTTGGTCGCGGGGTTTCGACCGCCTCACGGCGGCCGAGTCACTTTCTTTGCTTGTCCAAAGAAAGTAACCAAAGAAAAGACACCCCGGTCGGCCCGCCCTTCGGACATCCTGTCCTTCGGGTGCGTGAGCCGATGCCGGGATTCGCCGACGGCACCTCCTGTGCCGCGACGAATACGCGGACATCCGTGTCCGCGTCCCTACGGGCTGATCCGTCACCGTCTCACCGGGCCTCAAGGGGCCCCGGTAAAAGCAGCGCGCTTCCTGCGCGCCTGGTTGCGTGGTGGTCTTCGCGAAAGTCGCGGCGACGCTGAGGGGTGATGCTTTTCAGCACGTGCGGGTGTCGCTTCGTTGACGCAGCAGGGAATCGAGGGTGCTGGATGCACCCGTCGCCTGGTGGCGACGGGTGGGCTGGGTCAGCGCGGGGCGAGTTTCGGGGGTTCGTCGAGCTTGTCGCCGAGAATGCGGCGGACGATGACGTAGAGCACCGGAATCAGCAGCAGGCCGAGGAAGGTGGCGGCGAGCATGCCGCCGATCACGCCGGTGCCGATGGCGTTGCGGGCGTTGGCGCCGGCGCCGCCGGAAATGGCCATCGGCAGCACGCCCATGATGAAGGCGAAGCTGGTCATCAGGATCGGTCGGAAGCGCAGGCGGGCCGCCTCGACCACGGCCTCGCGCAGCGGCTTGCCTTCGTTGCGTGCCTGCACCGCGAACTCGACGATCAGGATGGCGTTCTTGGCCGCCAGGCCGATGATGGTGATCAGTCCGATCTTGAAGAAGATGTCGTTGGGCATGCCGCGCATGGACGAGAGCACGATGGCACCGAGCACGCCCATGGGCACGATCAGCAGCACCGCCACCGGAATCGACCAGCTCTCGTACAGTGCCGCCAGGCACAGGAACACCACCAGGATCGACAGCAGCATCAGGATGGTGGCGGCATTGCCGGCGAGGATTTCCTGATAGGACATGCCGGTCCAGTCGTAGCCGAAACCGGGTGGCAGCTCGTCGCTGACGATGTGCTCCATCGCCGCCATGGCATCGCCGGAGCTGCGTCCGAGTGCCTGCGAGCCGACAATGTTCACCGCCGAATAGCCGTTGAAGCGTGCCACCGACGGCGGTGCGGTGATCCATTCGGAACTGACCACGGTCGACAGCGGAATCATCTCGTCATTGATGCCACCGCTGGCGATCCGGCTCGGCGTCCGGAACGCCGACAGCGCCTCGGGGCCGGTTCGGAACGGCGCTTCCGCCTGCATGGTGACGCGCTTGATGCGGCCTTCGGAGAAGTAGTCGTTGACGTAGACCGGCGCCAGCATCAACTGGATGGCGCTGTAGATGTCGCCGACCGACAGACCCATGGCTTGGGCCTGGACCCGGTCGACGTGCAGGCGCAGCTGGGGTGCCTCCTCCAGAGAATTCGGTCGCACCGCGGTCAGCGCATCGTTGTCATTGGCCCGCTGCAGCAGCGTGTTGCGCGCTTCCATCAGGGCGGCATGGCCGGCGCCGGAACGGTCCTGCAGGTACATGTCGAAACCGCCGAACTGACCCAGACCCTGCACCGTGGGCAGGTTGACCACGAAGATGTTGGCGTCACGGATGGTCGACAGGGTGTTGTTGGCACGGCCGATGAAGTCGTTGACCTCGAAGTCGCGCTCATCCCAGGGCTTCAGCCGGATGAAGGCCATGCCGACGTTCTCGCCCATGCCGACGAAACTGAAACCGCTGATCGCCATCAGGCCCTCGAAGCCGTCCTCGACTTCGAGCCGACGCTGGACCTCGTCGAATACGGCGCGGTTGCGTTCCAGGGTGGCGCCGGGCGGCAACTGCACGATGGCCAGGGCGTAACCCTGGTCTTCCTCGGGCAGGAAGCTGCTGGGCATGCGCATGAACAGGTAGCCGCAGAGCACGGTCAGCAGGACGAACAGCATCATCCAGCGCGGCGCGTGGCGCACGGCGCTGCCGATGTGCCCGACATAGGTGTTGGCGACCTTGCCGTACACGCGCTCGAATCCACGGAAGACGATGTTCTTGCGCTCGTTGTGCGTGGGCTTGAGGAAGCTGGCACACAGCGCCGGCGTGAAGCCCAGCGCCAGGAACGCCGAGAACGCCATCGACAGGGCGATGGTCGCCGCGAACTGCTTGTAGATTTCGCCGGCGGCACCACCCTGCAGCGCGCTGGGAATGAACACCGCCGCCAGCACCACGGTGATGGCGACCACCGCGCCGGTGATCTGCCGCATGGCCTTGCTGGCCGCCTCGCGTGGCGACAGGCCTTCCTCGGCCATCAGCCGCTCGACGTTCTCGATCACGATGATGGCATCGTCGACCACGATGCCGATCGCCAGCACCATGCCGAACATGGTCAGCTGGTTGATGGTGAAGCCCAGTACATACAGACCGACGAACGTCCCCAGCAAAGCCACTGGAATGACCAGTGTCGGAATGATGGTGGCGCGCCAGCTCTGCAGGAACAGCAGCATGACCAGGAATACCAGCACCACGGCTTCCAGCAGGGTCTCGATCACCGATCTGATCGCGGCCGAAACGAAGGTGGTGCTGTCGTAGGGCGTAAACCAGCTGACACCTTCGGGGAAGCTGGTCGACAACTCGTCCATGCGTGCGCGGATGTCGCGGGCGACGTTGAGGGCATTGGCGCCGGGCAGCAGCTGCACCGCGAAGGCGCCGGTGGGCGCGCCGTTGTAGGCGGTGTAGAAGCCGTAGTTCTGGGCGCCGACTTCGACGCGGGCGACATCCTTCAGGCGCACCGTGGTGCCGCTGGCGTCGGCACGCAGGATGATCTGTTCGAACTGCTCGGGCGAGGTGAAGCGGCCCTCGGCCGAGACCGTGGCCATCAGTTCCTGGCCGGCCGGTGCCGGGTCGGCACCGACCGAACCGGCGGCGAATTGCACGTTCTGGCCGCGCACCGCCGCCAGCACTTCACTGGCCGACAGGCCGAAGCCCTGCAACTGCACCGGGTTCAGCCAGATGTTCATGGCATTGGCGGCGCCGAACTGCTGGGTGCTGCCGACGCCGGGCACGCGGGCGATCTGGTCGAGCACGCGCGAGGCGACCAGATCGCTCAGGTCCTGGCGGGTGATCGCCGGTGTCTCCGAGCGCAGGGCCACCGCCATCAGGAATCCGGCATTGGCCTTGGCCACCACCACACCCTGCTGGATGACTTCGCTGGGCAACAAGGGTGTGGCCAGCGCCACCTTGTTCTGCACCTGCACCTGGGCGGTGTCCGGGTCGGTGCCGCTGTCGAAGGTCAGGGTGATGCTGGCCCGGCCGTTGGCACTGGACGAGGAACTGAAATAGACCAGGTTGTCGATGCCGGTGAGCTGCTGCTCGATGACCTGGGTGACCGCCTGCTCGGTGGTCTGCGCACTGGCGCCGGGATAGCTGGCCGAAACGGTGATCTGCGGTGGCGCGACGTTGGGATAGGACTCGACACCGAGGTTGAGGATCGCCACCACGCCGCCGAGTGAAATGAGGATGGCGATGACCCAGGCGAAGACCGGGCGGTCGATGAAGAACTGTGGCATGGCCGCTGTCCTCAGTTGCCGGCCGGCTGCGCGGTGGCATCCGGTTCAGCGGCATCGCCGGGCGTCGCCTCGGCCGATCCATTGTTCGACACCGTCTGCGCCACCGCCGGTGCGCCGACCTGCACCTTCTGCACGCCCGACACGACCACCTGATCGCCCGGCTCCAGGCCGGCGGTGACCAGCGACTGCCGGTCGACCGAACCGTCGATGGTCAGGTCGCGGCGGATCACCTTGCCGTCGCCACCGACCACCAATGCGTACGGGCCGTGGTTGTCGCGCAGGACCACGGTCTGCGGCACCAGATAGGCGTTCGCCCGTTGTCCCAGCTGCGCGCGCACGGTGACGAACATGCCGGGCATCAACGCCAGATCGGGATTGTCGATGCTGGCGCGCAGGGAGATCGCGCCGGTGGCCGGGTCGACCGCGGCATCGGCGTAGTCCAGCGAACCGGCCAGCGGATACGGGCGGCCATCGGGCAGCACGATGCGCACGGTGGCGTCCTTGCCCTCCAGCGCGACGTCACCGCTGCTCTGCGCCTGACGCAGCTGTTCCATCTCGGTGGAGCTCATGGAGAATCCGACGTAGAGCGGATCGAGCTGTTCGATGGTGGTGAGCAAGGTCGCCGCACCCTGACCGACCAGCGCGCCTTCGGTGACCTGCTGCTGGCCGGCGCGGCCGCTGATCGGCGCGCGCACGGTGGCGTAGTCGAGATTGATGCGCGCACTGGTGACGCTGGCGCGTGCGGCCTGCACGGCGGCGGCGCCGCTGCGCTCGGCGGCTTCCAGGTTGTCCAGGTCGGCCTTGGAGATGTAGTTCCTGGGCACCAGTTCGCGGCCACGGTCGGCGGCGACCTTGGCGTTGGTGAAACTGGCCTGCGCCTGCGCCAGTTGCGCCTGGGCGGCGCCGAGCGCGGCCTGCAGCGGTGCCGGGTCGATCCGGAACAGCACATCGCCTTCCTTCACGTCGCGGCCTTCGACGTAGACCCGCTCCAGCAGCACACCGGCGACGCGCGCACGCACGTCGGCGCTGCGGTACGGGAGCAGGCGTCCGACCAGGTCACGCTGCAGGGCTACGGTCTGCGGCTGCACGGCGATCACGCCCACTTCCGGGGGCGACGGTGCCTGCGGTGCCGGCGCATCGCCGCCACAGGCAGACAGGGTGGCGAGGGCGACAACAACGAGGCCGGTTCGAAAGATGGCGGTCATGGATGCATCCAGAGGTGCAGGTTGGGAATGGGCTCAATCCGGCGCGAAGGCGCGGAGAAAATGGTCGATCGCGTAGTCGGCCCAGTCGTCGCCGGGGGCAGCGTCCACGGTGTACAAGGCGCGATCGCCATCCAGGCCGACGATCATCGCCAGCAGCAGTTCGGCGGCGCGTTCGCTGTCGACCAGGCGCAGCTCGCCTGCGTCCATCGCCTGGCGCAGGCGTCGGGAGACGCGGGTGATCAGGCCATTGATGGCGGTGCGGTGGAGATCGCCGGCTTCGCTGGCGAAGCTGGGCGCCTCGGCGATCAGCAGGCGGCGGGCGGCGGTGGTATTGGGATCGGTCAGATGCTGTCGATGTTCACGGGCGAACGCGAGCAGGGCCGTGCGCAGCTCATCGCCGGGCGTGGCGAGGCTGCGGGTGCTGGTTTCCTGATGCTCGGCGATGACGCTGCGCAGCAGGTTCTGGCGCGAGCCGTAATGGCTGTACAGGGTCTGCTTGGAGCAGCCGGCGCGCGCGGCGACCGCGTCCATGCTCAGGCGCAGTCCCTGCTCGGCGACCAGCTCGCGCACGGCGTTGACGACCTGGGCGCGGTGGCGGTGGCTGTGACTGGCGGTGTCGGTGGTGTTCATGAGGGGCTGGACTATACCGTCCAGTTTAGTTTTTCGCCAGTGCCAGCCGACCGGCGCCGCCGGCTGGCAGAAACGCGCCGGTTACTGCGCTTGAGATCGCAGCAGACCGGAGCACTCCCCGTGGGACACCCGTCCCGGAACCGGTCGACCCAGAGAGATACCCCATGAAACCGCGCATCCGCCTGTTTGCCGTGCTGCTGGTGGGCACGACCGTCGCGCCTTCTGCTGGCGCCGCCATCGTCACCGTCGGTTCCGGCCCGGGCTGCCAGCAACCGACGCTGCAGGCCGCTTTCAACGTCATCAGCAACCAGCCCGGCGGACACACCATCCGCCTGCGCCAGGAGACCTTTTCCGCGCCCGACGGCGTGGTCTACACGCCGACCGCGGCACAGACGACGGTGCTCCTCGAAGGCGGCTACGGCGAGTGCACGGACGCAGCGCCCGGGCCGGGTCTGGACGACATCAGCATCCTGGACGCCAGCGGTGGCCAACGGCGGCCGGCCTTGCGCCTGGTGATCGCCGGCCAGACCGGCTCGTTCCAGATCCGGCGCCTGGCGATCCAGGGCGGCGACGCCACCGAGACCGCGAATGCCTACAACGGCACTGGCGGCGGGCTGTGGGTACGTGGTCCGGCCTCGGTGCTGCTTGGCCGCGGCGCAACGGTGCGCAACAACCACGCCAGCAAGGGCGGCGGCGTGGCGCTGGTCGGCGGGCAGATCACTGGAACCGCGCCCGAGCGGATCGACTTCTATCTCGCCGAAGGCGCTTCGATCATGAGCAACCAGGCCGACGGCGAAGGCGGCGGCATCTACTGCGGCGGCGCCGCGGTCAGCGGCGATCCCACTTTTGCGGCGCGGCACGCCGCCATCGTCGTCAGCGACGGCACCATCGGTTTCAACACCGCCGGCGGGCTTGGCGGTGCGTTCTACTGCCACGGTACCGTCGAAGGCGGCGGTGGCTTCCAGCCGCGGCCGGGCAATGGCCAGGCCGCGCTGATCGTCGGCAATACGACCACCGGCAACTGCGCGGCGGGTTCGGGCACCTTCGACGCGGCGATCCCGTTGGCCGGCGATGGTTTCCGCCCGATGGGCGCGCTCGACGGCAGCAACGGCATCGTCGCGCTGGCCAACAACGCCAGCGAAACCGGATCGGCCGCGCTGTGCATTTCCGCCAGCCGCACGCTGGGTTCGGACACGCGCCCGCTGGGCCAGAGCGTGTTCCGCCTGCAGAACCTGATCGTCAGCGGCCAGACCGGCATCGGCACGCTGGGCCTGGCCATCAGCGACGAGGAAGTCCACCTGCGCGTGCAGCCCTCGGGGCGAAAGGTCGCCTGCGAGTTCTTCACCCCGACGCCCTGCGTCGCGTTCACCGACAACAGCGCGAACGGCACGCCGGGAGTCGGTGCGGAAACGCGCCTCATCTCCAATGCCGGGCTCCTCGATATCGTGCGCGGCAGCATCCGCGACAACCTGCTGCGCGGCACGCTCGCGCGGATCTTCTCCGGGCGCTTGCGTCTGGAAAGCAGCCTCATCGTCGACAACACGGTGCAAACCCCGTCGCTGTCACCGGTCCGCTCGGCCTTCGCCATCGGCTACGGCCTGACCGACTCGATGGGCGAGCTTCGTCTGCAGCACGCCACGGTCGTGTTCACGACACCGCTGGATCGCTTTCTCGACTTCGACCAGGTCGATTCCAATGCCACCCTGCGTGCCAGCATCCTGGCCTCGACCGTCATGCCCGCGCCGGTCACCGTGGCCGGCGTCGGTACGCCAAACCGCCTGCGCCGCGAGTGGTGCGGGTTCTTCCAGAGCACCAGCGATTTCGCATCGCACACCGAGATCGTCGATCCGACCAGCGGCGTCTTCACGGTGCTGTCGCCGGCCGAGCTGGCGCTGGACCCCGAGACCTACGCGCCGGGTGACGATCTCGTGGACCGCTGTACGCGATCGATCACGACCGACTTCCACGGCAATGCCTTCGGCAGTGTCGCCTACTATCCGGAAGATCCGCCGGCCGACATCGGTGCGGTGGAGAACCGCGACGACGTGATCTTCGCCGACGGCTTCCAGTAGTCGTTGGTCGATCACCACACGCGGACACCGTTGACGCGGCGCGGACGATCGGCACGGATCGTGGCGCGCCAGTGACGACGCAGCCGCGGCGCGCTTTCGCAGCCTGGGTCTGCCAGATCCCGGTCAAAAATGAGAACCAATCGCATCCGGCCCGAGAATGACGTAGGCTTGTCGCATCCGCCGAAAAGAGGGAGCTCACTTGCCACTTCGCGCATGCAGGTCCGCGCGCGCCTTAGGCGTCGTCGTGTGGCTGGTGTTCTACTCCGGTCTGCCAGTGTCGTCCGCAAATGCCCAGACCCAGGCGGTCTCGGTGGTGACCCCCGAATCGACACCGATGGTCGACCGGTTACGCCTCAGCGGTACGCTCAGTGCCGAACGCAGCGCGCGGCTGTCGCCGCGAGTCGATGGCCTGGTCGCGCGGCTTCGCATCGATGCCGGCGACGAGGTTCGTGCCGGGCAGCCCTTGCTGGACCAGGATGCGGTGCTGGCACGGCTGGCGCTGGACCAGGCGCGCGCGGTCAGCGCCGAGGCACGTGCGGAGGTCGACGAGCGTGCCCGCCTGCTCGCTGAAGGCCGACGTCTGGTCGACGAGAACCATATCCCGCGCACCGAAGTCGCGACCCGAGAGGCTGCGCACGCGCTGGCCCAGGCGACCTTGCAGGCACGGCTGACCAGCGAGCGTCAGCAGGCCGAACTGGTCGAACGACATGTATTGCCGGCACCGTTCGACGGGGTGATCGTGCGTCGTCTGACCGACGCCGGCGAGTGGGTGACCCGCGGTACGCCGGTGCTGGAGCTGGTCGCACTGGATCGGGTGCGTCTGGACGTGCAGGTGCCGCAGGAACGCTATGAGCAGATCGCCGCCGATGCCCGAGTCACCGTCTCGCCCGATGCCAATCCAGGCATCGCGATGCCGGCACGCATCGAGGCGCGGGTGCCGGTTGTCGGCGAAACCGCCGCGCGCAGTTTCCTGGTGCGTGTGGTCGTGGATGACGGCGAACACCGGTTGCTGCCGGGCACTTCGGCGACAGCCGAGATCGCCTTGATCGCCAGTGGTCCGGCAGGCCTACGCATTCCTCGCGATGCCCTGCTGCGCCATCCCGACGGCGGCTTCAGCGTGTTCGTGGTTGAACCCGGCGAGCCAGCAGCAGCGCGCCGCCAGCCCGTGCGCATCGGTCGTGAGGCCGATGGCTACGCCGAGGTGCTGGACGGCTTGCAGGGCAGCGAGCAGGTGGTTGTGCGCGGCAACGAAATGCTGCGCGACGGTCAGGCCGTACGCGTCGCCGGCCACTGAGGGAAGGACGCGTGCTGCTGGAACCGGTCCTGCGTCGCGGCACCCTGCTCACCGTTGCGGTGCTGATCGTCTGCGTGCTCGGCCTGGTCGCCGCGCTGCGCATTCCGGTGCAGATGATCCCCGATCTGGAAGTGCGCACCATCAGCATCAACACCGGCTGGCCGGGCGCGACGCCGCAGGATGTCGAGAAGGAAATCCTGATCGAGCAGGAACGCTATCTGCGCACGCTGCCCAACCTGCGCCGGATGATCGCCACCGCCGAGACCGGCCAGGCCTGGATCGAGCTGGAGTTCCCCTTCGGCGTCGACGTCAACGAGGCGCTGATCCGGGTCAACAACGCACTCAGCCAGGTGCCTGCCTACCCGGAAAATGTCGACCAGCCGCGGCTGTTCTCCAGCTCGTTCTCCGACAACGCCTTCATGTACTTCAGCCTGTCGCCGCTGCCTGGCAATCCGTTCGGCCTGGACATGGACATGCTGCGCGACTTCGCCGAAGACCATGTGCGCACGCGCATGGAGCGCGTGCCCGGCGTGTCGCAGGTCGATGTCGGTGGCGGTGCGCAGCGTCAGATCCAGGTGCGTATCGATCCGGCCCGGCTGGCCCAGCGCGGCCTGTCGCTGACCGCTGTCCGCGATGCCATCCGCGCGCGCAACCGCGATGTTTCCGCTGGCGACATCGACAGCGGCAAGCGTCGCTACCTGGTCCGGACCATCGGTCGCTTCGAGGACCTGGGTGAGTTGCGCGAGTTGATCCTGGCGCGCGAGGGCGACGCGATCGTGCGCCTGCGCGATGTCGCCGAGGTGCAACTGGATCACTTCGAGGTGCGCAGCCTGGCCTGGTTTGATGGCGAGCGTCGCCTGAATCTCGCCGTGCGCCGCGAGCCGGGCTCCAACGTGATCGCGATCATGGAGGCGATGACGCCGGTGGTCGCCGAACTCAATCGGGATCTGCTCGAACCCAACGGTCTGCAGCTGGTTCTGTTCAGCGATGACGTAAAGTACGTGCAGGATTCGCTGGGCAATGTCTGGCGCAACCTGATCCTGGGTTTCCTGCTGGCAGGCGTGGTGATGTACGCCTTCCTGCGTTCGTCGCGGGCGACGCTGGTGGCGATGATCGGTATTCCCATCTGCACCATCGCAGCGTTCATCGGACTGCTGTTCGGCGGCCGCACCATCAACGTGATCTCGCTGGCCGGTGTTGCCTTCGCCATTGGCATGACCCTGGACAACACCATCGTGGTGCTGGAAAGCATCGAGCAGGCGCGACGGCGTGGTCTGGACCGCATCGACGCCGCCATCGCCGGCACGAAATCCGTGTGGAGCGCGGTGCTGGCCTGTACGCTCACCACGGTGCTGGTGTTCGCGCCGGTGCTGTTCGTGCGCGAAGAGGCCGGGCAACTGTACTCGGACATCGCCATCGCGATCTGCGCCGCCATCATCGCCTCGATGCTGGTGGCCACGACCGTGGTGCCGGCGGCGATCGCCCGACTGGGCTTCAGCGGCACGACCCAGGAGGCGCCCGCTGGAACCGTGTTGCGTGATCGCACGCTGGGCTGGATCGATGCACTGATCAGTCGCCCGCTATGGCGCCGCGTATGCCTGTTGGGTTCGGTGCTGGTGGCGGTGTTGATCGTGGTGTTGTTGACGCCACCGGCCGAGTACCTGCCCGAAGGCGAGGAGCCCAAGGCCTTCACCCGCATGATTCCGCCGCCCGGCTACAACCTGGCGGAAATGGAAGTCATCGCCGAGAGCGTGCGCGATCGGTTGAATCCTCACGTCAACGCCGATCCAGCCGCCTTCGATGCCGACGAAAGCGACATGCCGCCGCTGGCCTATTTCACCTTGAATGTCGCCGCAGGCAGCCTGTCGGTAATGTCACAGCCTGTGCGCGGGCGTGATCTCGACGCGATGATGGCGGCGCTTACCGACCTGTTCCGCAGCTATCCGGGCATGCGTGCGTTCTCCTCGCGCGGCTCGATCATCTCCAGCAACGACGGAGGCACCCGCGCGGTGGCGCTGGATGTCTCAGGCACTGATCTGGTCACCCTGTACGCGACAGCCGAAGCGGTCTATCGCCGCGCCGAAGGTCTGTTCGACAACCCGCAAATCAGTTCCGATCCGTCCTCGCTGTCACTGGATCAGCCGCTGGTGGAAATCCGCCCGCGCTGGGAGCGGTTGGCTGAACTGGGTGTCGGTGTGGGGGAGTTCGGCTACGCTGCTGCCGCGCTCAGCGACGGTGCCTTCGTCGACGAATTCTTCCTGGACGACGACAAGGTCGACATCTTCCTGTTCTCCAGCGCCGGCAACGCCCAGGACATCGACGCGCTGGCGCGCCAGCCCCTGCTGCTGCCCAGTGGCATCGTGCTGCCGCTGGATGCGGTAGCCGACCTCATCGAAACCGCCGCCACCGACAGCCTGCGCCGCGTCGATGGTCGGCGCACGGTGTCGTTGTACGTGGTGCCGCCGCGCAGCGTCGCGCTGGAGACCGCCGTCCAGCGCGTGCGCGACGACCTGCTGCCGCAGTTGCGCCAGGCTGGCGAGATCCCCGATGGCGTGATGATCGACATCTCCGGCGCCAGCGACCAGCTCGACGCCACCCGCGAGTCGCTGCTCGGCAATTTCCTGATCGCGCTGGTGGTCTGCTATCTGGTGCTGGTCGCGATCTTCACCCACTGGGGCTATCCGCTGCTGGTGATGATCACCGTGCCGCTGGGCATGGCCGGCGGCATCCTCGGCCTGGCCCTGTTCAACGGCTCAATCGCCTTGCTGGCGGCGCTGGGCATCGCGATGCCGAACCAGCCGTTCGACATGATCACCATGCTCGGCTTCCTGATCCTGCTCGGCGTGGTCACCAACAACCCGATCCTGATCGTGGATCGCACTCACGCCAACCTTCGAGAAGGTATGGACGCGGTCGCCGCCGTGCGCGAAGCCGTTGGCTCGCGACTGCGCGCGATCATGATGTCGACACTGACCACCATCATCGGCATCGCGCCGCTGGTGTTCCTGCCCGGCGCCGGCGCCGAGCTGTACCGCGGGGTCGGCCTGATCGTCATGGCCGGCCTGATCTGCTCGACGTTCGTCACGTTGACCTTCCTGCCCAGCCTGCTGGTCAGTCTGCTGGAGTGGCCGCCGCTGCGTCGGCGCGTGGTGTCGGCGACATAGTATTTACATCTGCCCGTCGTGTGCTTGCTAGGCTCGACCGCCTGACTCAACACCCTGTCGACAGGAGGCCGCCATGTCACGTTCCATCGTCTCACCGTCGCGTCTGCTGCTGGCTTGCGCCATCACCGCGGCCATGCCGGTTTCCGCCCAGATTCTGGTCTACGACTGGGTCGAGTTGCAGGCTCGCAGCAACCTGCTGGTCAACGACAACGGGTTCAACCTGCCGCCGGGATCATCGTTCAACTCGATCACGCCCACGCTCAACGACGACGGCTGGGTGGCGTTTCCGGTGCAGGTGGTCACCCACGAGGGCAACCCGGCCTTGTCCGGTACCGGCGTCTGGCATGGACGGTACGCTCAGGGCGGCATCGTCCATCGCCATGATGGCGGCGCTTCCATCTCTACCGAGGTCGCCATCAACTCCAGCGGTGATGTCGCGTACCGAATTTCACCGATGACGGGCAACCCGCAGCTGTGGTTGTTCGACGCGGCGCTGGACGCTGTCAGCCAGGTGCCGATGTTGCCGTTGACGCCCACCTACATCTCCAACATGTCGCTGTCCGATGATCGTGTCGTCGGCTACCAGGCGACATTCGGTATGGGCAAGGGCCTGGCGTCGACCGCAGCGTTCGCGTCGCCCCCTGATTCGATCGTGCATGCCTACGAGACAGCGCTGGACCCAGGCAGCCCTTACAGCTTCCTGTACTCGCCGACGATGAACAACCAGCGCATCATCGCGGCGAAGGTGCATCTGCAGGGGAATACGCAAATGCAGGAGCTTCGCCTGTTCCACGCTGATGGCACCAGCGACCTCGTGGCAGCGGCGAGCGCACTCGACCCGGAATCGCCATTCGCCAGTTTCGACAATGGCCTGTCGGTGAACGACAGCAATGCGGTTGCCGTGACCGTTCGCCTGGCCGCCGACAACGTACGCGCCGTCTATCGCCTCGATGACGATGGCGCGGTGGAAATCGCCCGGGTCGGTGGCGGCGGGCCGATCACCGAGATCCAGTTCTTCCGGCCGGTGATCAACAACGCCGGACTGGTCGCTTTCCGCGCCAGCGACGCGCAGGGTCAGGCGGTGTATGTCGGTGATGGCGAAACGCTGGTCAGGGTGATCGGGCGCGGCGACAACATAGACACCGATCGTGGCCCCGGCCAGATCGGGCAGCACGATAGTTCACCGGTGTTCGGCGGCGCGCCGGGAATCAACAATCACGGCGACGTGGTGGTGGCGGCCGGCCTGCATCCGGAAGGCAACAACCAGATCGAATGGGGCAGCGGCATCATCGTCGCCTGGGCCCAGCGCGGTGATCCCGGTGAGCCGGAACTGGGTCTGGCGCCGGACGCCTTCGCGTTCACCGTCACCGTCGAGGGTCAAACCGACGATCTGCTCACCGTCGCCAATATCGGGAAGGGCGAGATGGGCTGGCAGATCGACACCAGTGCCTCCTGTGAAGCCGGTGCCAGCGCGCAGTGGCTGGCCGTGGCTGGTGACGGTGTGCTCGGCGATGGCGAGGAAGCGACAGTCACGGTCACCGTCGACGCCACCGGTCTGGCCGAAGGCAGCCATGAAACCGCCTTCTGTGTCGACGCCGAGCATGTCGGTGGCGTCTACCAGACCTCGGTCACCGTGCCGGTGACGCTCATCGTCGAGCCGGACCTCGGCAACGACTGCATCTTCCGGGACGGTTTCGAGGAAGCCGGTATCGCCTGCAGCCTGCCGGACTGATCTCGCCGATCGCGCGTCAATGCGTTGGCGAACCGACAGCCGACCCGTAGAGCGGGGCTTGCCCCGCTGGAAGCCGCCACGTGCCGGTGACCCACCGCCGTGCCGGGCAAGCACGGCATCTACCGGCTCAGAGATGCCGGGCACGGTCGCACCGGCGGCATCTGGCACCTGGTAGACGATCGCTGTGCCGGGCTGCGCTGCGGTCCTTGCACCGGGCTGCGCGTGGCCTGCATCACTCGAAACCGTTGGCGAATATCACATCGGAGTATTCGAATGCGCCGATGTCCGCTGCGGCGCCAAGCACGCGCGGGTAGCCGGGACCGCGCTGGTCGACGCTGTGGCCGTTGGGCATGCCGGCATCCCGCGCGCACGAAGTCGGGTGCAGGGAAATCGTCCGGGTCGGACCACCGTTCGCCGCCAGTGCGCCGATTGCCGGATTGCACACCCGGGTATCACCGGGCAGATTCACGTTGCTTCCCGGGTGGCGCACCAGGTTGTTCGAGCCGCTGATGGTGATCGAGCCGCCGGCAGGCCCGTCGATGTCCTGGTAGTACTTGGAGCGCTGGTTGTTGCCGATCAGCGTGCTGCTCATGAAGGCCGGAACACCGGTTCTGGAGACCAGAACACCTGGCCCCCGCGCCGAGGCGGCAACCCGGTTGCCGCTGATCGTGCTGTTGCGGAGGGCGAAGTTGCTGCGCCCCAGCCACAGACCACCACCGCCCTCGCCCGCGATCACCTCGTTGTCGGCGATGGTGCTGTTGTCGATACGCAGGTTTCGGGTTGCGGAAGGCTGGTGGATGATACCGCCACCGGAAGCCTGGGCCTGGTTGCCGGAGATCGTGCTGCGTTCGACGACCAGTGTGCCGCCGGCGGACAGGCCGCCGCCGGAACCGCCAGCGGTGTTTCCGGAGATCGTGCTGGAGCGAACGACAACGGGGCTGGCGGCGCACACGCCACCCCCGTCGTGGGCAGCGTGATTGCCGGAAATGACGCTGTTCTCGATGGTCAGGAAGGTACTGCCGGAGACGGTGGCGGACGCGACGGCGCCGCCGCAGCCGTCGGTCACATGGCCATCACTGATGTGCACATTCGACAGCACCAGCCCACCATACCAGTGACGAATGATGCGGAACGATGCGCCCGAGGTGTTGCGCATGATTCGGGGCGGGTTCGCCGAGGTTCCGCGGATGGTGACTGTGCCCTCCGAGCCCACTACCAGCTCTTGCTGCGTCAGGGTGATGGTCGGCAGCGCAATCTCGATCACGTTGTCGTTGTCGCCAGGCGCACAGCTGGAGCCGGATGGCGCCACCTGAAATATTGCCGACAGCAGCGCCTGACGCAGCGAACATTGCCCGGCGATGTCCTGGTCGCCCGGGTTGGTGACCGTAATCACGGCCGCAGAGGAGGCGCAGGCCAGCGACGACAGGATGGCGCCGGCAAGCGCGCGGACGCGAATGGAGCGAGGGCGAGTCGTCTGGGGACGGTTCATGGCAATTCCTGTGCGGGTGCAAGGGCCGATTCCCGTAGGGATATCGGGACTAGGGGTTCAGCTGCACGACAATCGCGCGCGTTCATCAGAACGGCTTGCCCGGATGAGCGGATATCACTGGAAGCCGTTGGCGAAGATCAGGTCGGAATACTCGAAGGCGCCGATGTCGGCAGCGCTGCCGACCACGCGCGGGTAGCCCTCGCCGCGCTGGTCGAACGTGGCACTGCCGGCAAGGCCGGCATTGAACGCGCAGCCGGTGGCTGGATGCGGATGGACGCGCAAGGCACGGGTCCGGGTCGGGCCGCCGTTGTTGGCCAGTGGCCCCAGCACCGGGGAGCAGCTGACCGTGTCGGCCGGCAAGGTGACATTGTCGGACGGGTAACGAACCAGGTTGTGGCTCCCGGACACCGTGATCGTGGCGGAGGATTGGATCCCTTGCGCGTACTTGCCGGCGAAATTGCCGCTGACAAGGGTGCTGGTCAGCGTCAGTCTTGAGCCACCGTCCGGGTTGTGGGCGAAGAAAACGCCACCGCCCGTGTTCAGGCCTTCACTGTGGTTGTCGGTCACGGTGCTGTTGCGAATTGCCGTAAATCCGGTCGCGAAGATCCCGCCGCCGCGGCTCGCGCCCTGGCTGATGTTGCCTGTGATTGTGCTGTTCTCGATGGCCGCCGAGTACTTGATGTCCGGCGCAACAAGGAGTCCGCCACCGCTGCCATTGCTGGCGATGTTGTCCGACACGGTACTTCCGCGCATGTCCACCTCGGACTCCGCCGATATGCCTCCCCCGGAGCGGCCGGTGTTTTCTTCGATCGTGCTGTCGATCACGGTCAGCTTCGCGCGGGAATAGATGCCGCCGCCAGAGTTGACGGAGGTGTTTCCGGCGACGGTGCTGTTCTGCAGCGTCAACTCGTTCTTGTTCCAGTTGGCGATGCCTCCGCCGGAGTTGCCCCGGCTTCCGCTGACGGTCGATCGGATCACCGTCGTCCGGGCCGGGTCGACGGTATTCGATCGCTGCGTGGCAAGCAGGGCGCCGCCGCCGAACGTGTTCGTGGTCGAGCCATTGTCCAGGTGGAGGTTGTCCAGCGTCAGTTGCTTGACCGCGGTGTCGATCAGACGAAATTCGGTAGCGTCGTCGGCGCGTCGAATCAGCGTCTTGCCGGTGCCCGTGCCGCGAATGACCAGCTGGCCATTGCCATCCAGTACCAGTGCGCCCTGCGTCAGGGTGACCAGGGGAAGCGGGATCTGGACGAGGTCGTTGCCGGAACCGGCGGCGCAACTGGTGCCGGCGGGTGTGACTTCTTGAGTAGCTGCCTGCAAGGCCTCGCGCAGCGAACAGCCGCCGGCGACATGGGCGTCGCCGGCGTGCGTCACCGTGATGGTCGCGGCGTGGGCCGCCGAACCAAGGGCCAGCAGGACAGCGCCGGCAAGGGGTGCCAGGCGACCGGGCTGACGACGTGATGGGGCTTGATCAGACATGACCTGTACTCACTTCCTTCGCGTGTATCGACGCGGTCGACTGCGTTCGACCGTGCACGGGGATACGGAAAGCGAGGATCAGATCGGACACGACCGTGCCCGCCACGGCGGACAGTGGCTACGTCGCTGGCCTGCGCCGAGCCTCAGATCCAGCCCTGATCGGCCAGCTCGCGCTTGATGTAGGCGTAGTAGATCGGCGCGGCGACCAGGCCGGGAATGCCGAACGCGGCCTCCATCACCAGCATCGCCAGCAGCAGTTCCCAGGCGCGGGCGTGGATCTCGCCGCCGACGATGCGTGCGTTGAGGAAGTACTCGAGCTTGTGGATCAGCACCAGATAGCCCAGTGCCACCACCGCCACCGAGAACGACACCGACAAGGCCACGATGGTGATGACGGTGTTGGAGATCAGGTTGCCGACCACCGGCAGCAGGCCGGCGACGAAGGTGATGATCACCAGCGTCTTGGCCAGCGGCAGCTGCACGCCGAACAACGGCAACACCACCAGCAGGAAGATGCCGGTGAAGAAGGTGTTGAGCAGCGAGATCTTGATCTGCGCAAAGACGATGCGCCGGAACGAATCGGCGAAGCGTGTCACCCGGCCCAGCAGCTCGCGCGCCAGCGGTCCGCCGACCGGTCCGTCCGGCAGTTCGTCATAGAGCGCGATCATCGCGCCCAGCACCATGCCCACGAGCAGGCGAACGATGCTCTGCACGGCTTCAGCGCCGACCAGACTGAGCTCGGCACGGTGCGAGGCGATCCAGCCGGCCAGGGCCTCGCGCATCTGCGAGGTGTCCTCGGGCAGATAGGCGACGATCCAGGCCGGGAACTGCCCGCGCGAATCCTCGATGATGCCCATCAGCTTGTGCAGCAGCGCATCGGCGCTGCCGGCATCGCTGCGGAAGAACGCCACCAGACCGACGATGGCCAGGGTCAGCAGGCCGATGATCACCGCCGCCAGCACCGCCACCGCGATCAAACGCGCGAGATCGCCGCGCACGCGCCGGCCGACCAGCGGCGCCAGCACGTGGGTCAGATGGAACACCAGCAGACCGGCCAGCAACGCCACCAGCAGATCCAGGCGCAGCGCCAGGTACATGCCGGCCACGGCCAGCAGCCACGCCGCGATGCGGGCCGGCGGTACCGGCGATGTCAGCGATGGATGGGTCATCGGTCGGGGTGGCGCTCAGGTCGAGCGCCATTCTAGAGGCCGGGCCAGCGAACCGAGCGCCTTGCCGCTGCGCTCACGCGGCCGGAAAACCGGTCGCCGGGCAAGGCAAACCGCCCGCGGCCAGGGGCGCGCGGGCGGTGGGTCTATCGCCGTTCCTGTCGGGCGATCAGGTGGCTATGCGGTAGTTGTCCTGCATGGGATATCGTCGGGCATACAGGCCGAAGGCCAGTGCCGCCACGAAGGCGAAGCCGGCGAAGAAGAACATCAGGAAGGCCGGTTCGCTCAGGCCGCTGTTGGCGATCACCGCCTTGAAGCCGTCGTTGCGAACACCGGCGTTGGTGAGCAGCACCCACAGGCTGCCGAAGGTGCTGGTGAGATACCAGAAGGCCATGATCACGCCCTTCATCGCATGCGGCGCCTGGCTGTAGGCGAACTCCAGCGCGGTGGCCGAGACCAGCACTTCGCCGAAGGTCAGCAGCAGATAGGGCAGCGACTGCCAGGCCAGCGAGACGTCGGCACCGGAATCGATCCACAGCTGCAGGGCACCGGCGATGATCCAGGACACGCCTGAGAACGCGATGCCCCAGCCCATGCGCCGCAGTGGTGTCGGGTTGAAGCCGACCCGGCGCAGCAGCGGGTACAGGATCAGGTTGTTGAACGGTATCAGCAGCATCACCAGCAGCGGATTCAGCGCCTGCATCTGCGCCGCAGACTTGATCAGCCAGCTCGGCCACCACCACTGGTCGTGCGGAATGACCATGGCATTACCCTGGATCACCCAGGTCGAGGCCTTCTGGTCGAACAGCGACCAGAACGGCGTCACCAGCGCGAACACGATCAGGATGCGCAGCACCGCACGGACGCCGTCGACGGCGACATCGGGATGGTGGCCGCGCGCGCGATCCAGCTGCATCGAAGCTCCCCAGCCGCCGAAGGCGATCAGCACGCCCAGCGCCAGACAGGCGGTGATCACGAAGCCGAACGAGTCCGGCCACCAGTGCAGGTTCACGCCCGCCGCCTTCAAGGCCCAGAACGCCAGCATGAAGATCGAGACGATGATGCCGGCCCAGGCGATCAGGCTGCCGGTATTGCCCTGGCCGGCGGCGCGCTGGCGCAGCGCGGTCTTGACCACGTTGAGGAAGGAGTGGGGGTTGGGACCGGTCGGCGGCACGTGGACGTACTTGCGCCGGCCCAGCCAGAAGATCAGCGTGGCGATGAACATCAGCACGCCGGGAACGCCGAACGCCACCGACGGGCCGTAGTGCATCAGCAGCAGCGGCGCGAACAATGAGGCGAAGAACGAGCCGAAGTTGATGATCCAGTAGAACGAATCGAAGACGATTCGCGCCTTGTGCTTGTTGCTCTGGTCGAACTGGTCGCCGCAGAACGACACCACCAGCGGTTTGATGCCACCCGAGCCGAGTGCGATCAGGAACAGGCCGGTGTAGAAGCCGGTGGCGTTGTTCTCGAACATCGCCAGGCAGGCATGGCCGGCGCAGTAGATCAGCGAAAACCACAGGACGGTGTTGTACTTGCCGTAGTAGCGGTCGGACAGCCAGCCGCCGAGCAGCGGGAAGAAATAAACGCCGATGACGAAGGTGTGGAAGATGTCCTTCGCCATCGCCTCGCGTTCGCTGCCTGCCGGCAGGTATCCCAGCAGCACCGAACTGATCAGGAACGGCACCAGGATGTTGCGCATGCCGTAGAAGCTGAACCGCTCGCAGGCCTCGTTGCCGATGATGTAGCCGATCTGCCGGGGCATGCGGCCGGTCTGTGCTTGCGCCATGCGTTCTCCGAAACCCGGATCCGGGTAGCTGTGGGTCGGGGGAGCCTAGCCGATGCGGGGCGCGCACGTCACGCTGGCGGCGCGCGCCGCCGGGGAAGTCCCAGGCCGCTGGAGTTTCGGCCGCTCAGCGGCCTTGCTGGCGCAGGAAGTCGTTCGGATCGACCCGGGGGTAGCCCTGCTTCTGGCGCAGTTCGCGCCAGTCGTCCGGCTCCGGCGGTGGCCGGAAACCGCGCTGGGCCAGGGCCAGCCACAGGCGTTCGCGCACCTGGCGGCTGTCTGGATAGCGCTTGGGATCGGTGGGACGCCAGTACAGGTTTTCCAGGATCGGCTGCCGTCCGACCCGGTCCGGATTGGCCGAACTGTCGATCTTGCGGCCGGGATCGGCACCGTGTTCGATCAGCCAGAGCGCCCGTTCCCAGGCGCCGATGCCGGCGTAGAACGACAGCACGGTGTTGCCGCCGTCGCCGTAACCCGGCGCGTTGATGTCGGCGCCGCGCTGCACCAGCAGCTGCACGCCTTCCCAGTTGTTCTGGCGGCGGGCGATGTGGATCAGCGGCACCTGTCCATCGGCGTCGCCGCGGCTGTTGGCATCGCCGCCGTGGTCGAGGAAGGCCTTGAGGAAGGCTGGATCGGACAGCCGTGCCGCCCAGGCGATCACCGGCTCCTGCCCGCGACCGTCGGCGGCCGTCAGCGGCAACTGCGGATCGGCGCCGTTGGCCAGCAGCGCGGTCACGCCGTCGACCTGGCCCACGTGCAACGGCCAGGCGATCAGCGGCATGCCCATGGCCGATACGGCATTGGGATTGGCGCCCTCGGCGACCAGTCGCTTGACGGTGCCGGCATCGCCTTGCGCGGCCGCCTCTGCCAAGCGCTTGTCCACGCCCGTGAAATGATCATCCAGACGGATGTCGGTCATGCCCGAGTTCCCGCGAAGTGCTGAATCCACCTTAGCCGATTCGGCATGACCGTCGAGACCGCCGACCAGCGCGCCAGCCGTCAGCGCGACGATCAGCGTGATTGCCAGCACGCCGGCGGAATCGCGCGAATCGCTGTCGGGTGTCCTGCCTGCCACGATGGTCCACTCGTCCGCTGAGGGTCGGTCTGGTTGCCGACCGCCCCGGTTGCCGGTGGATCAGCCCCCCATACGCTGCAGCAAGGCCTGTTCACGCTGGGTGATGTGGTGGCCCAGGCTGCTGTTGACCGTGTCCATGCCGTGGCGCACACCCATCTCGCCGATGGAGTCGGCGATGCGGGTGAACTGCTGGTACTGGCGCAGCGCTTCGGCACTGACCGGTCCGGGTCCGAACAGTTCGACCGCGCCGGCAGTGCCGACGACGGTGGTGGCAGCGGCGCCGGTGACCACGACGCCCGTGGCGCCGGCCAGGTTCGCCAGTTCGATGGCGTCACCGGTCCAGCCGGCGGCATCACCGATGGCATCGGTGCCCACGCGGATGCCGTCGCCTGCGGCGCGCGAGCCGGCCTCGACGGTGTTGCCGGCGACCTCGCTGCCGCGACCAAACAGACTGCCGATCCCCGAGGTCACGCTGTTGAAGGCGTTGCCGACCTTGTCGGCACCCCAGCTGACGGCACTGCCGACACCGCCGGTCACGGTTTCGACACCGTTGCCGACGACATTCGCGCCGGATTCCAGCAGATTGCCGGCACCGTCGGCCAGACCCCCGATCACGGGCACGTCGGCCAGGCCGTCCAGTGCGCGGTTGGCGACCGCGCCGGTGCTGCTGATGCCGGCATTGGCGATCTGGCCGGCGCCGGTGACACCGCGATCAACCAGGTTGCCGGCACCATCGATGGCCCAGTTGCCGGTCGAGCCGACCTGGCCCAGCCCGGTTTCGACCGCGCTGCCGGCATCGCGGATCACGCCGTTGGCGGCGCTGCCAAAGCGGTCGAGCCCGGCCTCGGCGCCCTGGCCCAGCCTGTCCAGATTGCCGTCGATGAAGTTGCCGGCGCCGGAGGCGATCCGGCCCGGTGTGCTCAGCACCCGGATGCTTTCGGTGAGTGTCGTGGCGATCTTCAGCGCGCCGTCGCTGTTGGCGATGACGCCGTCCGGGCCGCCCAGCGGCATCATGTCAGGACGTGGTTCGAAGCCGCCGTTGCTGCCGGCAGCCATGGGATCCAGGCGGATCTGCTCGCCGGCCGCCTGCGGCAGTTCGCGCAGGGCGCTGCCGTCGGCGTTCATCAGCGGGCGCAGGTCGTGCAGCCGTTCGCCCAGACCCAGATGTTCCAGGATGCGGTTGTCGCTGAGGCCGGCCGTGGTCTTGAGCAGGTTGGCGACCCGTTCGGCCACGACCGGATCCAGCTCGCCCGCGGATTGCTGCAGGCTGGTGAGGATGTCGCCCTCGACGTGATAGGCGGTGGTTGAGCCCTGGATGTCGAACACCTCGCCGCCGTTGGCCTCGACGTAGCGCGCCGCTGTGGCCTCATGCAGACCGGCGGCGTTGAAGATGGTGGCGTCGACGCCGGTGACCGCCGAGGCCGCCTGGGCCAGACCGCCGCCCAGCGAGTGGCCCACGGTCTCGAAACCAGCGCCGTAGGTGTCACGCAGCGCCACCGCCGCATCCATCGCCTGGGTGTAGTGCCCCGATTCCTGGCCGGCACCCTGCAGGAAATTGTTTTTCCAGTCCTGTTCGGTGACCGAGCCGCGGAAGGCCAGCACCGGCTGCGCATCCGGCCCGAACACGGCCGGGTCGGGCAGGAACAGCTCGGCGCGGAAGTCGCTGCCGTCGGAGGGCAGGGTGCTGGGATCCAGCCCGTAGCGGGACTGTAATTCCTCGACCGACAACTCGCTGGCACGGGTCCAGCCTGGAGTCGGCTCGAACACCGGCCGGCCGGTGGTGGCGTCGTAGCCGATCGGATTGTCGTAGACCCGGTCGGCCAGCACGGACCGTTCCTGGGCGTGGTAATCGCGTTCGAGCTGGTCGGCCTGCGCCGCCAGCTCGGTGTCGCCGGTGCGCGCGGCTTCGGCGCGGGCCTCGGCGATCAGCTGGCGCTGCTGGGCGACCTGTTCGGCCTTGCCGATCTCGGCACTCGGCGTCTGGGTCGGTGTGTGGTTGACGAACTGGCTCTGGAAGCCGCTATCGGTTTGGAGGTGGGACTGGTTGCCATGGATCTCGGTCATTGCACACCTCATGGGGCCAGACAGGCACCGACGCGTGTTCCGAGACTAGGCGAGCCAGGCCGGGGGGGTGAACTAGGAATAACCCTGGGCCGGTGGCCAGAAGACGACCCCGTGATCCGAGAAGCGCGGCCCTGGTCGCAGGAAGCGCGAGGGTGGTCGCCGGCACACGGCCTTCGCTCCGGCGTCGGGTGGCCCGTTGGTCGCCGGCAATCGCCGCCGATTGCCGGTGTCGGAAGGTTTCGGTCGGTGCGCGGCCAGCGAGGCGGCGAGCAGGACCTGCCTGCCGGCCGCTCAGGGCTGACCCCGCGGCTGGTCCGACTAAACGTTTAGATTGCGGGATGCGGTGCCGGTGGGTGGGTTACGCCGGGCCAGCCAGATACTGGTCCTTGAGTCGCACGTAGTTCTGGGCCGAGTAGTACAGCGACTCGATCTCCGCATCGCCCAGACGGCGGATCAGCCGGGCCGGGCTGCCCAGCCACAGCTCGCCGGAGCCGACCACCTTGCCCGGTGAGATCAGCGCACCGGCACCGACGAAACCGTGCTTGCGCACCACCGCGCCGTCGAGAACCGTGGCGTGCATGCCGACCAGGCAGGCGTCCTCGATGGTGCAGGCATGGATCACCGCGCCATGGCCGATGGTGACGTCGTCGCCGATCACCGTGGGAAAGCCGCCGGGCGTGTACGGGCCGTCGTGGGTGACGTGGATGACCACGCCGTCCTGGACATTGCTGCGCGCGCCGATGCGGATGTAGTGGACATCGCCGCGCACCACGGTGCCCGGCCAGATCGAGGCGTCATCGCCCAACACCACGTCGCCGATCACGTGCGCGCCGGGATCGACATAGACGCGCTCGCCCAGCACCGGCGTGCGGTCGCGGAAAGGTCGGATGTTCATGGCCGCGGATTCTAGAGCCTGCCCACGCGTGTCGGTGCGGCTGCCAGCGTTGCCAGCCACCCCGGGTTAAACTGCGCGGCGATGAAGATCGCCAGCTGGAACGTCAATTCGCTGAAGGTCCGGCTGCCGCATCTGGGGCAATGGTGTGCCGCCGCCGCACCGGACATCCTGGCGCTGCAGGAAACCAAGCTGGACGACGCCGCCTTTCCGCGCGCCGGCATCGAGGAACTGGGTTACCAGGCGGTGTTCAGCGGCCAGCGCACCTACAACGGCGTCGCCATCCTGGCCCGGCAACCGATCACCGACGTGGTCTCGGAGATCGCCGATTTCGAGGACCCTCAGCGGCGTTTTCTGGCCGCCACCGTTGGCGACCTTCGCATCGTCGACCTGTACGTGGTCAACGGCCAGGCCGTCGGCAGCGAGAAGTACGCCTACAAGCTGCGCTGGCTGGAGGCGGTGACCCGCGCGCTGGATGACGAGATCCGCACGCATCCGCGGCTGGTGGTGCTGGGTGATTTCAACATCGCGCCCGACGACCGTGACGTGCACGACCCCGAAGCCTGGCGCGAGCAGATCCTGTGCTCGACACCGGAGCGTGACGCCCTGAAACGGCTGCTGGACATCGGCCTGCACGACAGTTTCCGCCTGCAGCACGACGAAGCCGGCCAGTATTCCTGGTGGGACTACCGACAGGCCGCGTTCCGCCGCGACATGGGCCTGCGCATCGATCTGGTGCTGGTCTCCGAGGCCTTGCGTGCGCAGGTCGGTGCCACCGGTGTCGACCGCGAGCCACGCACCTGGGAGCGTCCTTCCGACCATGCCCCGGCCTGGCTGGAGCTGGCCGCGCCATGAGCCGTTACTTTCTGGAAGCGCTGGCCGAATCGCTGGATTCGGAAGAACTGGACGAGCTGCACGACGCCCTGCTCGATCGCAACGGCGACAACGGCCCGCTGCTGGACAGCCTGCACGGCCTGATCACCGCCGTGCTGGTCGGACCGTTGCCGGTCGAACCGACTGTGTGGGTGCCGCTGGTCCTGTCCTTCGACGAGCCGCCGCTCGATCCGCATCGCGCCGACTACCTGCGCAGCCTGTGCCTGCGCCTGTACCTGGCCACCGAGCGTGGTCTGGAGCAGCTCACCTACGAGCCCATCCTGTCCGAATACGAGGACGAGGAGGACAAGGAGATCGTGGTCGACACCCAGGGCTGGTGCGCCGGCTTCGCCATGGGCGTGGACCTGCACGCCGTGTTCTGGGAAGAGCGCCTGCGCAACGACCCGCAGGTGATGGAGATCATGGCGCCGATCCTGGCGCTGGCCTTCAGCGACGGCCTGTTCGAGGACTACACCGATCCACACTGGCCGCCGCTCTCCGAGAACGAGCGTGAGGCCTGCATCCAGATGATCCCCAGTTGCATCATCGACCTGCAGCACTACTGGCGCGAACATCCGCCGCAGCAGGAAATGATCACCGCCGCCGCCCTGCGCGGCGCCCCGCGCAAGCGCGGCGGCCGCTGGGTGCATTGACGCCCGTCCCCAGCTTCGCATTGAAGCGGTGGTTGGGTGCCGCGCAAGCGTGGCGGCGTGTTGATGGGATGGCGGCAACCGGTCGTTGCGCAGCGGCAACGATGCTCAAGCGGACTGTGTGGTTTCAGGAACCCGGGCGCAGGGTGTCTGCAGACACCTTGATCGATCGGGTTCGTTTTCTGTAGAAGCCGGTTGCCAGGGAACCTTCGAACAACGTAGCGAGCCGGTGACCGGCGTTGGCTGCCGGTGCGCGGGAAGCGGACTGTATGGCCGATACATGAGCATTCCGCGCACCACCGGACAACGTCAGACGCACGCGCAGCAGTTATTCAGCGGTTCCCTCAGGCTCGGCGCATTGGCCTAGCCGGTGCAGCTCGATGCGGCCCTGCAATCCCCGGAACGCACCGGCTCGACTGTGGTCGTCGAAGCGATACTCCAGGTCCATTCGGCCACAGCGAACCGGCAGAAGATCGACTTCACCGACCAGCTGATGTTGCACCGGATTTCCGCTGTCGAAACGACCACCGCGGGTGTGCACGATCCGGCCGCGCAGCCCCTGGCTGATCGGCTGCCTGAGCTCCAGGGTGAACCAGTGCCGGGCGTCGAGCGGGTCCTCAGTGGCTTCGGGGCGGAAGGTGTGCCAGGTGCCGAACAACACCCGGCCTGAGCCCTCGTTCATCACTGCATGATGGATGTCCAGACCCTGGCCGGGAACAGCCGGGTCATACCAGGTACCGGAAATCATCGGGTCGACCGCGGCGGTGGTCGACGCCGCACTGCCGTCGGCCTCGATGCAGTCGCTGGTCAAAGGCAGCAGCCGATGCAGCACGATGATGCCGTCGCGTGCAGGATCGTCGACTTCGTCGAAGTGGTAGTCGAGCAGGCCGGTCCGGCAATCGGGAAAGCGCAGGTAGGCTGTGCCGACCACATCGAGATTTCCCGAATCCGGATCGAGGAAACGTCCATTGTCCATTCGCTGGATCGGCAAGGTCAGTGCGCGGGCACCGGCCGGAACCACTTGCTGCAGCGTGAACCAGCGCAACTGACCATTGGTGTCGACCTGATCGGGCTGGTTGTGTCCATGGGTGAACCAGGGCATGAACAGGGTCGGCGCCTCGCTGCCGGGCAGCAAGCGCAGGTTGAATCCCTGGCCGTCGGTCCGTGGCGAGTACCAGGCACCATCCAGGCCGACCTGGTCCAGCTCGATGCCCGGTTCGGCTGGCGCCGCGATCTGGTCCAGCCAAAGCACGCGTGCATCGGTGTTGCTTGAGCCCAGGGCAACCAGGGTGCCGCTCGGGGAGACATCGAAAAACCAGCGATCGCAGTCCAGCTCCGGGCAGGCGATCCAGGACTCGCTGCGCAAGCGGCCGCTGTGGGCATCGACCACGGTGATGGCCAGGGCCGGCCGGTGTGGGCTGGGCCGCACCAGGGCGATCGCCTGCTGGTCGGGAATCTGGAACACGCGGCTCCCACCCAGACCGTGGTGGCGCCAGTGGCGTTGCCAGAGCCGCTCGCCGTCGGCGGATACCTTGATCAGGAGGAAATTGTTCTCCGCGATTGACGACTGAGGGTTGTCACTGTGGCTGATGGCCAGCACGACACCACCATCGGCCTCAGGTTGCATCTCCCAGTACGGCATTCGCGATGAGTAGCCCGGAAGCTCGGACAGCGGAACCGGCAGTTGCCAGCGCAAGCCGCTGTCATCGACACGGCGCAGCGCCACCGACGAGCAATCCTCATGGTGCTCACCGGCGCAGCTCTGCCCGAGCACGAACACGCCCTCGTCATCGGCCACCGCCGAAGGAATCACGACGTTGCCACCGCTGCGAATCGGGTCGGCGGTCCGGTGTTCCGGGCCCGGCGTCAACAAGGGGCGATAGTCGCCGGAAGGATCGGTGACGACCAGGCTGTACCAGATGCTATCCGCCGAGTACACGGTGCCGTCCGCCGCAATGGCGATCGGTGTGGTGGAGCCCTCCGGCTCCGCTTCGATCCGGTGCAGCGTCGTTTCGCCATCGGCAGCGATGATCAGACGCTCGTGGCGATAGAAAGTCCAAGCAGTCATCCCGCCTGTAACGTGTGCCTGAAGCAGCAGCAAGCTGCCGTCAGCCATGGGTTTGAAGAGCACGGCCGGGGGGAGTTGACGGCGGGTCTGGCCGGTTGCCGGTTCTATCGCGAGTGTCTCCGTGCGGTTGGCGATGCAGAGCAACCCGGCAGCGCAGGATGCGTGCAGTCCATAGGTTCCGAACTGATGGGACCTTCGAACCCACCCCGGCCCGCTGTTCCGGTTGATGCCGCGCAGCACACTGCCGTCCGGTGATTCGTGCCGGAGCACTGCCCAGTTGCCGTCGAGCAGGATATTGCGGTTGAGGTAGTACGACGTGTAGCTGTACCCCGGATCCGAAAAGTCGTCGATGACGTCGACGCGGTCCGGTGTCAGCTCGATGCCGTCGGCAAGCACCGGCGAGATGACGCCCAGTCCCAGGATCATGGCTGACAGTATCCGCATCACGGCGATTTCCCTTCGTACACGGCGAACCATTATGCAGACTGAAACGGTCTGCCGCATCCAGGTTCGCAACCGCCGCCCGGACGGCGCACTGCAGAGTCTCGCTGCCGTGTTGCCTCAGGCTATTTCATCTCCCGAGGCAGCGCGCGAAGAACGCTTCGGTCAGGCGATAGCGGTGCAGCGCATCCTTGCCGCGCAGGCCGTGCTTGGCGCCTGGGTAGGTCATCAGCTCGAAGGCGGTGCCGCGCGCCTGCAGGTCGCTCATCAAGGCGGTGGCGTTGGTGAACAGCACGTTGTCGTCGGCCATGCCGTGGATCAGCAGCAGCGCGTTAGGTTTGATGTTGGCCGAGTGCGCGAGCACGCGCGCGGCCTCGTAACCATCGGGGTTCGCGGCCGGCAGATTCATGTAGCGCTCGGTGTAGTGGGTGTCGTACAGCGCCCAGTCGGTGACCGGTGCGCCGGCAACCCCGCAGGCATAGTGATCCGGCGCGCGGCCGAGCAGCATCAGCGTCATGTAGCCGCCGTTGGACCAGCCGTTGACGCCGATGTGTTCGCCGTCGACCCAGGGCTGCGCGCGCAGCCAGTCCACCCCGGCGCGCTGGTCGTCGACTTCGACCGTGCCCTGCTTGCCGTACAGGCTGCCGCCGAAATCGCGGCCGCGACGCGGCGTGCCGCGATTGTCGAGCGTGAACACGACATAGCCGTGCTGCGCCAGGTACTGGTGGAATATCGCATCGGCGCGACCGGGCCAGGCGTTGAGCACGGTCTGCGCGGCCGGGCCGCCGTAGACGTACACCACCACCGGATGCTTTTTCGCCGGATCGAAGTCCGAAGGCTTGATCAGGCCGTAGTGCAGGGTGGTGGCGCCATCGGCCGCAGTGAGCGTGCCGAACTCGACCGGACGATGCGCGGCGCGATACGGCGCGTAGGGATGATCGGCAGCAGCGAGCTCGTTCGGCAGCAGGGTGGCGATCTTGCTGCCGTCGGCCTTGAACAGTTCGATCTGCGGCGGCGTGCTGGTGTTGCTCCAGCTGTCGACGTAGACGCTGGCGTTGGCGGCGAAGTTGGGCATGTGGATGCCTGGTGTGCGGGTGAGCTGTTCGTAGTCGCCACCGCCATCCAGACGCACGGCGAACAGATGGCTTTCGGTCGGCGTGGCGAGATCGGCAAGGAAGTCGGTCTTACCGTCGTTGGCAGTCACCGGATCGCCGTGACGCATGCCGGCACTGAAGTAGACCAGTCCCGCGGCTTCATCGATGGCCTGCAATGCGTCCACCGGCCAGTTACCACGGGTGAGCTGGGTCAGTTCGCGGCCGTATTCGGAGGCGAGGTACAGATGCTCGAAACCATCGCGCTCGGATTGCCACAGGAAGCGGCCGTCATCGAGGAAGCGCAATGAATCGTGCAGCGGCACCCAGGTGTCGCTGGTTTCGGTGATCAAGGTCCGTTGCTTGCCGGTGGCCAGGGTGACCTCGATCAGGTCCAGGCGACGCTGGTCGCGCGACTGGCGCTGGAAGGTCAGCCGGTGCGGATCGCGCCAGTCGACGCGTGCCAGGTAGATGTCGGTTTCCTCACCGAGGTCGACCGCGATGGTCTTGCCGTTGTTGAAGACCGGACGCTGGCGTCGGCCGGTCAGGTCGGCCTCGGAGATGTCGATGTTCGCCACATGCAGCGACACCAGCACGTTCGCATCGCCTGCCGCCGGATAGCGCTGCTCCACCACTTCAGTGCGGTCGGCATACATCTCGTAGCGCTTGACCAGCGGGACCGGCGTTTCGTCGATGCGCGCGAAGGCGATCGCCGAATCGTCCGGCGCCCACCAGTAGCCGGTATGCCGGCCCATTTCCTCGTCGGCAACGAACTCGGCGACACCGTTGCCGATGCTGTCGCTGCCGTCATGGGTCAGCTGCACTTCCTTGCCGGAGTCCAGCGCGATGATCCAAATATTGCGCTCGCGGATGAAGCTGACGAAACCGCCCTCGGGCGATACCTTCGGATCGGTGGCGAAACCGCCGCCGCCGGTGAGCTGGCGCACCGCGTCGCGGCCGGACTTGCCCAGGTCGTACAGGTACAACTCGCCGCCGAGCGGAAACAGCAGCGTCTTGCCATCCGGTGACCAGTGATAGTCGACGATGCCGGCCAGGCCGGCGATGCGCTGGCGCTCGCGCCGTGCCTTCTCCTCGTCGCTGAGCGTTTCCTCGCCCGCCAGCACCACGCGTGAATCCACCAGCAGGCGGGTCTCGCCGCTGGCGATGTGGTATTCCCAAAGATCCAGCTGGTTACGGTTCTCGTCCTTGCCGCGCAGGAAGCTCACACGCGAACCGTCCGGTGCGATCTTCGGACGCATCAGCGTCGGGCCGCTAAGTGGCGCATCGCCGGTGATCGCTTCCAGGGTCAGCTTGCCGCCGGGCTGGTCCAGCGGTGGCGGTACGGCGTTCACAGTGGCGACGACGAGCACAGTGGCGAACACGGCGACGGGCAGGCGCATGGCATGGATTCCACTTCGATCATGGGAATCACAAGCCTGCCGGGTTTTCTGCCGGCACTCAACCGGATCTGGCTACCCGGCGCGGTATCACGGGTCAGGGCAACGGCCCAGACGATACAGCTGGATCGAACCAGAAAGATTGCGGAATTCGCCGGCATCGGCATGGTCGTCGAAGTGGTAGTTCAGATCCAGCCGGTCACAGCCTTGCGGGGTGAGATGGACGACACCCGCGCGGAAGGTGTTGCCGGTTTCCGTGCTGTCGAAACGACCGCCCAGGGTCCGATAGATGACCGCCGCCATGCTGGCATCGGCGCGGAGCGATCCATCCTGCAGCGAGAACCACCGTTGATTGTTGGATGCGCCCGCTGTGTTGACGGGCGCGAACGTATACCAGGCGCCGAACAGTTGATCGGTGCCGGCGTTGTGCCCTGTCGTCAGGTGCTGAATCTCCAGACCTTGTCCGGGCGCGGCAGGGGAGTACCAGGTTCCGGAGATGGCCGGGTTCTCAACGTACGCCGAGGCGTCGTCACACTCGCGCGGAGACGCCAGCAGGCGTTGCAGCGTGATGGTGCCCTGCTTGCCGTGGTTGTGTGGCCGGTCGAAATGGTAGTCGAGCAGCGCGCGATCGCAGGCGACCAGACGCAGGCGCGCGCTGCCGACAACCGCGGATGCCTGGCCGGCACCGGGAAACTGACCGTGCGCGATCTGGCTGATCTCCAGGTCGATATCGTCCAACTCTTCGCCGACTTGGGCTTCAAGGACATACCATCGCTGTTGTTCGGCGGTGTTCTCGCCCGTGTTGTCGAAGGTGTACCAGGGCATGAACACGGCCATGCCCTCCGTGCCGCGATGAACCCGCAGGGTGAATCCCTGGCCATCGATATCCGGGGTGAACCAGGCTCCGCTGAGACCGGGATTCCCGACGGGAAGGCTGTCCGGTTCATCGAAGAAGTCGCTGGCCTGGAGCAGGGTCAGGCCATGATCATCGGCGACCACGGCCTTGAGCGTTGCCTCGGTGTCGATGGCGGCGAGCCAATGGCGGCAGCGCCCGGATGGGCAGGCCAGCCGCCGTTCGCTGCGGATCTCGCCGCTGTCGGCGTCGATCACGAGAATATTGAGTGCCGAGCTATCGCGCGATTGCCGGATCAAAGCCAACGCGCCGTGTTCACGTACCTGGTGCAAGCGGCTCGCCCCGAAGCCTGGCGCAGTCCAGTGACGCTCGAACAGGCGGTCGCCGGTCGCCGAGATCTTGAGCAGGTACAGGGCGTTTTCCGCAGAGGGTGGGCTGGTGGTTCTGATGCCGTGTGAGAGCAGCAGCAGGACATTGCCATCCTGATCCTCGAAAAATTGCCAATCGTCGATTTCCTGCTCGTTGGATGAGGCAATCGATGCGGCGATCGGTGCAGACCATATTCTCTGAGCGGCGCTGAACTGCTGGACTAGATGGCCCGAACAGCGGTTCGGGCGGTCGCCCGAACAGTCGCGCACCAGGAAGGTTGCTCGCCCATCGTCGCCAAGCAGTGCGGAATGGGGTCCGACGGTACCGCCGAGCCGGTGCTTGGCCATGATGATCGTGGTGGGAGGTTGTTCGAGAAATATGGTTTCCGCACCATCGACATCGAGCAGGCGCAGATCAGCGCCGTTGGGTGGAGTGGACAGCAGCGACAGCAGCGAACCGTCATTGCCATGTGCCATAGGCACACCGGAAACATCGCGGGACTGGATGATGCCTTCGGCGGACCGGGTAACGCGGCGATAGTCATAGCTGCACAAGCCCATCAGGCAGATGCGAGAATCGGCTTGCAACAAGGAAATCAACCCTTCATGGTCGACCTTTATCGACTGAGCTGGTGGCAGCGAGTCGTCGAGTAGCTCACCGGTTGCTGCGTTCAACAGCCAAGTGTTGTTGCCCGTGACCAGACACAGGCGTGCGTCGCCACATGTCTGCAGTGAACGCGGGACTTCAAGGCCGGTTACTTCCACTCCGGACTGCCAGAGCAAGGCAGCCTCGCTGTTCCTGGCGACTATCGTCAGCCCTGGCGTTGCATTCCTATATGCGACAAACGCGCGCCCGCCATTTTCCGTGGTCAGCGCAAGCGAGTACGCCGGCATGGGACGTGATGATGATGGAATCGAGCGGCGGTCGAGCAGCTCACCCGATGGGCTGAGCACAATGAACTCCCGGACTTGCGCGTTCCATGCCGGGGCATCGCCCAGCACGAGTACCAGATCGTCGCGGTCCGACTCCAACAGGTGAACGACGTCGACGGCACCTGCCTGTACCGGAATGCGCTGCGAGTAGAGCAGGCCATCCGCGGAAAAACGGGCGACATCAATCTCGATGTCGCTTCCACGGGTGAATATCAGATCGCCATCGGCCAAGACCTGCCATCGCGCCGGCGGCGTGTTCGGGCGTGACTCGAATGGAACTTCGCTTGCGCTGCCTACTCGGCCATCCGCGGCAAATGGTGTCACGAGAAACCGGTAGCCGGAGGCATATAAAAGACCAATGTGATAACCGCCACCCGCGCCGCCAAGAGCCATCTCGGAACCAAGCACTTGCTGGGTTGGCTGTTCGATCCGCACGGCGTCGACAAGCCCTGCATAGGCCTCGAAGCGCAGAAATTGTGCGACCTGAGGTGCGTCGTTGGCTTCCTGCGTCAGCAACGCAATCGCCATTCCGCCGTCGAGCCGTGCCTTGAAATCGTGGACAAAGATAGACGCGCGCTCGGACGACTGCCAGCGCCAGACTGATTCGCCGGCCAGATCATGAGCGTGAACGACGAGACGGTGGCCAGAGGTGCTGCCGATGCTTGAATCGATCTGATGGATTGAATAGATCAGATCAGCTGATTCGTCACGAACGGCAAGAACTTCGCCAAGCGGCGCGAAGTCAGGGGTCCGCCAGATTGGCCGGCCACGGCGATCGTGGCCTTCGAGCCATGCCGACGAATTTGGCGGGACATGGTTCAGACGCACCAGAATCACCCCATCTTCGGCTCCCGGAAAAGCCGAGCAGGCTGATTCGGGACAGTCGATACGGAAACGTGTATGGCCATCGGCATCGACCCGATACAGCGTCTGGTTGCTCCAGCGGATGTCGCCGCCCTCGGGCATGAGCTTGATGCCGAGCAAATGATCGCCGGTCGGCACGGTCGAGATCATGTCGAGACTGGCGTCGAATGTCGTGACATCACGCCCCACGCCGATCAGCCGCGCATCCGGCAGGAAGCGCGCAGCCTCCATGTGGAGTGGTTCGCTTATCGCGCTCGCGTTCTCGACGACGATGGTCCAGTCTGGCTCGACGACCAGCGGATCACTGGCCAATGCCATCGTCGGCAGCACGGCGGCCATCAGGCGGAACGAGGTTCTGGCAATCGTGTTCATCGGCTTCGTGGCCTTGGCAGCTGGTCTCTCCGAATCAGGGCAAGTGGTCGAAATCGTGTTGTGCTGGACGGGTTCACGTGTGGAAGAATCGAGGAGAGCAGTGTTGAAAGTATCAGGGTTTTTCCGGTTCGATGCCGAACAGCCGCTTCTTTTCCTCGGCGCTCATCGGCTTGCCGGCGTCGGGGGCGACCTTGGCGGACAGTGCGTAGGCGCGTTGCGTGGCCGGGCGTTCGGCGATCGCCGCCTGCCAGCGTCGCAGGTCCGGATACGGCGCCAGATCCAGCGGTGCCTTGGTGTAGGGGCCGATCCACGGATAGCTGGCCATGTCGGCGATGGTGTAGTCGTCGCCGGCGATGAAGGCGCGGCCGGCCAGGCGCTTGTCGAGCACGCCGAGCAGGCGCTGCGCTTCGCGGGTGTAGCGGTCGATGGCGTAGGGGATCTTTTCCGGGGCGTAGACATTGAAGTGGCCGTACTGGCCGGTCATCGGGCCCAGGCCGCCCATCTGCCAGAACAGCCACTCCAGCACCGTGTTGCGACCGCGCAGGTCGCCGGGGAGGAACCGGCCGGTCTTCTCGGCCAGATAGACCAGGATCGCGCCGGACTCGAACACGCTGACCGGTTCACCGCCGTCGGCCGGCGCATGGTCGACGATCGCCGGCATCTTGTTGTTGGGCGAGATCGCCAGATATTCCGGTCTGAACTGGTCGCCCTTGCCGATGTCGACCGGCTTGATCGTGTAGGCCAGCCCGGCCTCTTCCAGGAACAGGGTGATCTTGTGGCCGTTGGGTGTCGGCCAGTAGTGCAGGTCGATCATGTGCAGGAACCATCGGTGGCGGCGGTGAATGACCATGAGAGCCGATTTCGGTCGCCGATGCCACCGCCTGGGCCACGACGGCAACGGCCTGTCCAGACCGTTGCCGCAACCGCAACCAGCCCGATGACAGGCGTCATGGTGGCGGGCATTCACCCAGCCGGTAGAGCGCGACCTCGCCCTCTCGATCACGGAAACCACCAGCTGCGTCGGTGTCATCGAAGCGATAGCGCAGCTGCATGCGGTCGCAGTCCTGTGGCACGAGATCAACCTCGCCGACGCGCTGGTGCTGGTCGGTCGCCATGTTGTCCAGTCGACGGCCCTGGGTCTGGTAGATGGTCGCGGTCAGCGTCTCGTGGTCGTAGCCGGTGCTGCTGGCCTGCACGGTGAACCAGTGCTGGTCGTCGGGATCGTCTTCGGGCACGTCATCGTCGAAGGTGTGCCAGGTGCCGAACAGGATGTCTCCGCCCTGCGAACTTGCGGACAGGTGCTGGATGTCGAGACCCTGGCCTGGTGCGCCCGGGTCGTACCAGCTGCCGGAAATGGCGGGATTGGCCTCGCGTTGCGCCGTCACCGTGGAACCGTCGGCCTGGGTGCAGTCATCACCGGCTGGCAGCAGCGGACGCAGGGCGATGATGCCGGAACCGGGCGGGTGCACGGTCTCGTCGAAGTGGTAGTCGAGCAGCCCCAGCTCGCAGGTGGGGAACCACAGGCGGGCATGGCCGACGGTCGTTCGCTGCTGTCCGGGCGTGACGAAACGGCCGTCGGTGAATTGAGCGATGTCCAGTTCGGTCGCTGTGGCGCCAGGTTGCATTCGCCCTTCCAGGGTGTACCAACGCAACTGATCAACGTCGGTTCTCCGGTCGTTGACGGTGAACGTAAACCACGGCATGAAAACGATCGTGTCGTTCTGGTCGGTGGGATGCAGGCGCAGGTTAAAGCCCTGTCCGGTCGCGCGTGCTGCGTACCAGGCGCCGTTGAGGGCAGTCTGATCAAGCGCGATGGCCGCATCCGTCTCGGCGGGCATTTGGGCGAACAACAGGTGTCTCGCGCCGCTGCCGGCACGGTCGACGCCTATGGCAGCCAGCTGCCCGTCTGAGTTCGCGTCGATCCGCCAGTCCGTACAATTGGCTTCATGACAGCGCACGACATACTCGCTACGCAGCGCACCGCTGTCGGCATCGAGTAGGGTGATCAACCATTGGTCTCGCTGGTCGTCAGGTCGAACCAGGGCCAGGGCATTCAAGTCGGGCAACGGGACAAGCTCGCTGCTGCTGTATCCCCCCGACAGCAGGTGCCGCTGCCAGATCACCTCGCCCTGTGTCGTCGCCTTCATGATCAGGACGCGGTGGTTGTTGCCATACCAGTTCGCAGGCCGATCGGTTTCGTAGCTCACCAATGCCATGATTTCATCCTCGGCAGCGCGCTGAAAGCTCCAGCTCATCAGGGTTGCCGCACCCGGGATACCGGTGTCCAGACTCCAGTCGGGCCCATCCGGTTTCAGGCTGGTCACGGTCAAGTCCTGACACGCGGAGCCGCTTTCCGCCTCGCAGTCGCCCATCAACGTGACAATCTGGGCGTCATCAACCACAAGCGCCTGTGTCGGCGTCTCGAATGCATGCGGATTCGATCCGGTGGCAGGCCCCGCCGCTGACCAGGAATGCCTGATCGGCAATGGCCCGTGTTCGGGCATGAAGGGAGTCAGGGTTCCGTCCTGGGAAAGCGTATGGAGTTCCCCGGCGACCACGGTGAACAACGTGCCATCGCCGGACAGCGCCAGGGGAGCGCCGTCTTCGTTGCGCAATGTGTATTCCTGCACGGCACCGTCAGCGTCGACGGACGCCAGGGTGTACGAAGCGACGCACAATATACGCGCACAAAAGCCTTTGGAGTCGAACAGACGCCAACCGCCGTCGTCTGCGGGTCGTAGCGCTGACGCTCTGGGCAATTCGCGGGTCACCTCGCCGGGATCGACAGCGATGACCCAGGTCTTGTGGCTTGTCAGCAGACAGAGGTGCCCGTCGAGACACGGCAGCAGCGCGAAGGGAGTTTGCTCAGGACCACTGATCGACCACTGCTGCTCGCCGGATGACGACACCGATCGGATGCGGTGATCGTTTCCTTCAAGTGCATAGACAGTGACGAAGCCGCCCCGACCATCGGCCGCAGTCACGATCGGCGAGTCCTGCCCGGATGCGTATGTCTGCTCCCAGAGCGGTTCCAGCGCGAGACCGTCGGCCCGCGCCGTGGCACTGGCGGCCAGAACGCCGACAACGAGACAGGCCGCGGACGCGACTGCCGGACGCAGGATCTTCTTCATGATGGCCTTCTCCAACCAAACGAATGCGCATGGATCAGCGAGGCGATGACGGCATTCTGTCGCTGCCTGTCATCGGCGCCTGCCGTTCGCTCCGTGTGCTGCCTGGGCGTGGGTCAGAGCGCCCGCACCGTATATCACGCGATGCGCAATCCGGTGTGAAAGTGGCAATTGCATCGCTGTGAACGGCTTCGGCCCAGGTCATGGTCTCGCTTGCGGCGCCGCGTCAGAGAATCGGCACCAGTGGCGCGCCGAAGGCGGTGCCGAGCCGGGTCAGGAAGCGCTTGAGCGCGCTGTCGACGCCGGGGAAATTCCCGACATCGGCGTGGCAGCGGTAGAAGTCGGGGTGGTCGCGGGCGATCGGTGAGCAGCCTTCCTGCAGCTCGAAGTTGCTGGCGTAGCGGAATGGCCAGAAATCGAAGATCGGCAGGGCAGTGGAGACACTCTCGATGAAGCGGCTGAGCCGGTAGAATGGCGCCGGTCCGCGTTCGCGCTTGGCCACCAGCCAGCTGTTGGCCGGCTCGATGTCACGCCGAATGGTCGCTGCAAGCCGTTGCGCGAAGGCGACATCGTCGATGATCACCGCGGCCTCGCTGTTGTAGCGGTCCGAGCGCGGATCGAAGTTGTGCGTGCCGACCAGTCCGATGCGGTTGTCGAACACCGCGCTCTTGGCGTGCATGCTGACCCGCGGCGATTGCCCGGGCGTCGCGCCTTCGACCATCTCGGCGACATCGCCGGGCACCGGCTTGAACTCGTAGATGTCGAAGCCCAGCTCACGCAGGTAGCGCTTCTTGTACTTGTAGGACAGCGCGTAGACCGGAATGGCGTCGGTCGCGGCCAGGCTGTTGGTGGATACCTTCACATCCAGGTTCGGCCGGTCTTCGCTGCGGGTGCGGTAGGCGCGGCGATTGACCTTGTCGATGACCAGATACGGGGTCTGCAGCAACACCTCGTCATTGGCCCTGGTCAGCAGTTCGGCGAAGGCCAGGCTGACCGCGTTCGCCTTCGGATCACGCGAGCGTGCCTTGACCGGCTGGTCTACCACGAAGCGCAGCGACTGCACCGTCATCTGTGTCTGCACAAAGCGCTGGTCGATCAGCGCGGCGTCGTCGGCATCCTCGGCGATGGCGTCCAGGCGCTGGCGCAGCAGCGCGGTCTCGTCCAGCGGCAACGGCGCCTGTTCACGGCCACGGAACAGGGTCCGACCAACGTCGCTCAGACGTTCGGGTGGCACCGACAGGGGGTGCTGCCAGTACAGGTCGAAGGAGTCGGCCATCTCCTTCACCGAAGGACCGCTGACCAGCAGATCGCGGTCGTAGTAGACGAAATCCGGATCCAGGTCGAAGTAGGTGTCGGCGTAGTTGCGCCCGCCGATGATGCCGATCTCGTCGTCGACCAGGAACAGCTTGTTGTGCATGCGCTGGTTGAGCGTGGTGAAACAACACAGCGCTCCCACCGCCATTTCCCATAGCTGCGTGCTCGATTCGCCGAAGGTGGGGTTGTGGAAGCGCATCTCGAACAGGCGATGCGCCAAGGCCAGTTGTGCGATCGAGCGCGGCTCGCCGTGCGAGAACAGCTGGTCGGCCAGCACGCGCACATGCACGCCGCGGCGTGCGGCGGCCAGCAGTTCGTCGATCAGCAGACGGCTGCTGGCGCTGTCGCGCAGGATGAAGGTCTGCAGCTCGATGCTGCGCCGTGCCGAACGGATCAGGTGCAGACGTATGCGCAGGGCATCGGCGCCGTGCTCCAGCAAGGCCACGCGATGCTCTTGCCGGTGAGCGCGCGCCGTGTCCAGCAGCGGCGAGGTGCTCGCGCAGCGGTCCTCGCGCTGGCAATCAACCCGATCGCTGCGCTCGTTGGCGATGCGCTGGTCCACCTGCTGCTGCCGCGTCGGGCTGAGCGCGCAGCCACTGCCGAGAAGCAGGCACAACAATGCCAGCAACCACAGGCCGGATCGGATCGGTGTCGCATCGGCGCCGATCGCTGAGACGGCCATGGCCGGCTTCACGGAGCGTGATAGTCCTGCAGCTCGCCGCTGAGGCGCAGCGGTCGCTCGGGTTCGACCGGAATGCGCACGCTGGCCCACGCGGCCGTGCTCATGGTCGGCGCACGGCTGCCGAGCAGGTGCACCAGCAGATCCTGCAGGCCCGGGTTGTGGCCGATGATCATGGCGCTGGGGCTCAGCGGCTTGAGGTGTGCGATCACGTCCAGCAACCGGTCGACATCGGTTTCGTAGATGCTGGGGTCGATGCGCGCCACCGAGGTGAAGTTGTAACCCAGCACGCGCAAGGTTTGTTGTGTACGCGTGGCCGACGAGCAAATGACCAGACCGGGAAACCGCCCGCGCTCCTGCAGCCGCTCGGCGACCAGCAGCGCCTGACGCTGACCCAGCGTGGACAGCACCCGATCATGGTCGCCCACACCCGGTCCGGCCGGCACGGCATCGGCGTGCCGGAGCAGATCGAGGGTGAGTTTCATGACGGGCTTGGCCATACCGGTAGCGGCAGTGTCGCGGGCGAATGTTGGAGGTGATCGATCGGGTGGGACGGCGGCGGCGAACGGTGCCGGCACGGCATGGCCATGATCTGGTCCGCAGCAGCTGCCAGGCGCCGACCGAGGTCTGTGTGACAGAGTTTACCGCCTGCCGAACGTGCGGACGGTCACGACCAACTGTGAAATCCTGTGTCGGACGCGCGTGCCGGGATGCCGGTGGGTAAGCCGGCAGGGATCAGTCGCGGCTGATCCAGCGCAGCAGTTTGCGGTAGTCCTGCTGGCGTTCCAGCGCCGCCTGGCTGCGATAGTCGAACAAAGCCTTGCCCATGGCAGCGCTGAGCAGGTAGGCCTGCGTGTCGCGCACCTGCGCCAGCAGCGGGAACGGCCACTGGCCGATGCGCTCGTTGGCGACGCGGGCGGCGACCGTATCCAGCCTGACCCGGTTCAGCACCAGGCCGACCTGCGCCCGGCCTTCGCTGATCGGCGCGGTCTTGGCCAAGGCGGCCAGAAATCGCTCGCTGGCGTCCAGGTCGATCACCGAGGGCAGCATCGGCACCACGATGCGGTCGCCGTCCTCCAGCACCTTGGCCAGATCCTCGGCCTCGACGCCGGCGGGCGTGTCGATGATCAGGTAATCGATATCCTGCGGCGCCTTGAAATCGCGCAAGTGCCTGAGTTTGCCCAGAACCAGCCACTCCAGCGGGGTGGCGTCCGAAGGCCGGCGCTCGCACCAGGTCGCCGTCGACAACTGCGGATCGGCGTCGGCGAGCGCCACCCGTCGGCCCTTGTCCGCCAGGGCGACGGCGAGGTTGGTGGACAGCGTGCTCTTGCCGCAGCCACCTTTGCTGTTGGCCAGAAAAACCCGTTTCATGGTCCGGCTCCCTGCGATTTCCGCCCGATTATCCGCACATCGGGGCGCGTGTCGAGCGCCGGCGGTCATGCGGCCGGAACCGGGGCCGCCGAGGTGCCGGGGAAATCCGGCCGCGCCGGCCCCGGTCAGGCTGGCCGTGGCAGGCCTGATTTGAGGGCGTCGATCCGGGCCTGGCGGATGCGTCCGGCGATGGCCGGGCCATCGTGGTCGCCGCCCTCGGCCGCGTGGGCGGCGATGGCGCCGGTATCGACCGAGCGGGCGATGGCCAGCGCCTGGCGTAGATGGTCGGCCTGTGGATAGGCCGCCTCGGCCCGCCCGCCGCGGCCGCGCTTGTCGGCCTCGCAGGCCAGCAGAAAGCGCTCGAAACGCTCTGGACGACGCCAGGCGTCGAGCTTGCCGAACAGGTCGATCAGTGTGGCCGGACGCAGCTCCAGTGCGCGATGGGCCTCCAGGTGATGGCGGCAGACCAGTCGTGCCAGGTCGGCAGGGTCGCGCGGCGCCTTCAGCCGGGCATTGACCGCATCGACCAGCGGCAGACCGGCACTTTCGTGGCCGATGTGCGCCGGCAGCACCTCGGCCGGCGTGATGCCCTTGCCCAGATCGTGCAGCAGGACCGCGTAGCCGACCTGGCTGTCGCCGGGTGCCAGCCGCGCGGCCATGGCCAGGCACAACTCGAGATGGACCCCGGTATCGACCTCGGGGTGGTATTCGGCGCGTTGCGGCACGCCGTACAGGGCGTCGACCTCCGGCAGCAGCACCGCCAGGGCGCCGGTCGCGCGCAGCAGGCGCACGAACTGCTCCGGCGCCGGCTCGGCCAGGGCCCGTTCCAGCTCGGCCCAGACCCGTTCGGGCACCAGATGATCGACTTCGCCGTCCGCGACCATGCGGCGCAGCAGCGCCAGCGTTTCCTCGGCCACGCCGAAGCCCAGCGGCGCGTAACGGGCGGCGAAGCGCGCCACCCGCAGCAGGCGCACCGGATCCTCGACGAAGGCCGGCGAGACATGGCGCAGCACGCGGTTTTCCAGATCGGCCAGGCCGCCGTAGGGATCGACCAGCCGGCCATCGGCATCCTCGGCGATGGCGTTGATGGTCAGGTCGCGCCGGCGCAGGTCTTCTTCCAGGGTCACGGTCGGATCGGCGATGACCTCGAAACCGCGGTAGCCGCGGCCACTCTTGCGCTCGGTGCGCGCCAGCGCGTACTCCTCACCGGTGCGCGGGTGCAGGAACACCGGAAAATCCCTGCCCACGGCCTTGAAGCCCAAATCGAGCATGGCCTGTGGCGTGGCTCCGACCACGACGAAATCCTGATCCGCCACCGCCCGGCCCAGCAGCCGGTCGCGCACCGCACCGCCGACGCGGTAGGTGGCAAAGTCGCCCGCCGGCGCGAACGGCTCGCGATCGGGTGTGTCTCCGCTCCTTGTCTGTGAATGTGTGGCCATGGCGCGATTATCCATGCTGTCATCCTTCCGCCTCGACCGAAAGCCGGCTTACAGCGGGGCGAACGCGCCTGCAGCGCGGATGCTGCGGATCTGCATGGCCAGATCAGCGCCTTGCTGGCGAGGTTGGCACCTTGCAGCGCCGGGCTTGTCCGGACTTCGATTCGGTGATCGCGTGTGGTGGTGTTTCAGCGGGGCAAGCCCCGCTCTACCGGGCGCGGCGCAGCCCGGTTGCGAACCGCGCTGGCATCAGCGGCTGGCGCGGTAGCGGTCCAGCGGATTCTGGCGACGGCTGCCGGTGAGCATGTCCGGCACGATGGCGGCGATCGGCGTCGGCCGGATGCCCAGCGCGGCCAAGCCGTCGTGATGGCCGATCGAATCCAGTTTCAGGGACTTGAAGTTGTCGGTGGAGATCGGCTTGCCCGGAATGAGGTTGCCGACCATGGCCTGCAGCCGGCCCAGGAAGTCGGGCAGGGGAATCACCCAGCGACGCAGGCCCAGATGCTCGGCGGTGTAGTGGACGATCTGGCCCAGGGTCTGCACATCGCGGCCGTACAACTCGTAGACGTGACCGTCGCGCTCGGGGTTCTCCAGGATCCGTGCCATCGCTTCGGCGACGTCGCCGACATACACCGGCGCGAACTTCGCCCGGGCACGCGCCAGCGGAATCACCGGCAGCATCCGCAGCAGCCCGGCGAAGCGGTTGTACAGACCATCACCGGGGCCGAAGATCACGCTGGGCCGGACGATGGCCCAATGCAGGCCGGATTCGCGGACGAGCTTTTCCGCCTCGCCGCGCGTCTTCAGATAATGGCTTTCACCTTCGCCGGCGCGCAGCGAGCTCATCTGCAGCAGGCGCGGTACGCGCGCGCCGCGGCAGGCGATGATCACGCTCTG
>JAMHVM010000068.1:0-4893 GCA_035911475.1 Lysobacterales bacterium
GGTGGCAACCTGGTGTTGACGGTCGTCGTCACCGTAGCCGATCCCCTGGCCGACGGTGTCACCCAGATCAGCAACCTCGCTTACGAAACGGGCAGCACGCCCCCGGATTGTTCGGCGACACCGACGGCGCCGGGCTGCGCGACGATCCCGACGGCCGCGACGGTCAGTCTGGTGAAGACGGTGGCTGATGCCAGCGGCAACGGGCAGGCGGAACCGGGTGAGTCCCTGACCTACACGATCACGCTAACCAACAACGGTGGCAGTGACGCCACCGCGTACGGTGTGACCGATCAGCTCGACAGCAACACGATCTTTGTCAGCGCCGACAACGGCGGTGCACACGCCGGTGGTGTTGTGACTTGGACTGGTCTGACCGTCCCGGCCGGTGGCAACCTGGTGTTGACGGTCGTCGTCACCGTGGCTAATCCGCTGGCCGACGGTGTCACGCAAATCAGCAACCTGGCCTACGAGACGGGCAGCACGCCACCGGATTGTTCAGCGACGCCGACGGCGCCGGGCTGCGCCACGATCCCGACCACGTCTGCGGTCAGCTTGGTGAAGTCGGTCGCCGATGCGAGCGGCAACGGTCAGGCAGAGCCGGGTGAGCAACTGACCTACACGATCACGCTGACCAACAACGGCGGCAGCGACGCCACCGCGTACGGTGTGACCGACCAGCTCGACAGCAACACGATCTTCGTGAGTGCCGACAACGGTGGCACACACGCCGGTGGCACCGTGACCTGGACCGGTCTGACCGTGCCAGCTGGTGGCAATCTGGTCCTGACGGTCGTCGTCACCGTGGCTGATCCGCTGGCCGACGGTGTCACGCAAATCAGCAACCTGGCCTACGAGACGGGCAGCACGCCACCGGATTGTTCAGCGACGCCGACGGCGCCGGGCTGCGCCACCATCCCGACCACGTCTGCGGTCAGCTTGGTGAAGTCGGTTGCCGATGCCAGTGGCAACGGCCAAGCCGAGCCGGGTGAGCAGCTCACGTACACGATCACGCTGACCAACACAGGTGGCAGCGACGCGACCGCGTACGGCGTGACCGACCAGCTGGATGCGAACACCACGTTCGTCTCCGCCGACAACGGCGGCACGCATGCCGGTGGCGCCGTGACCTGGACCGGCCTGACCGTGCCGGCTGGCGGCAATCTGGTCCTGACGGTCGTCGTCACGGTGGCCGATCCGCTGCCGACGGGCACGACGTCCCTGATCAACCTGGCGTTCGCGACCGGTTCGACGCCGCCGGATTGTTCGGCGACGCCGAGCGCACCGGGCTGCGCGAGCATCCCGATCGCCACCGGCGACTTGCGCATCCTCAAGGAGATCGACGGCGATCCGCTGGCACTGGCCCAGATCACCGGCGACTTCGAGTTCGCGGTGGCCTGCGGCACGCATGGCAACTACACCGCGACGGTGAGCATCGTCGGCGGCATCCCGGCCTCCAGCGTGATCAGTGGCATTCCTGCGAACGCTCAGTGTGTGGTGACCGAGACCGGTCGCGCCATCGCGCCAGTCAACTACACCTGGAACCCGCCGCAGATCTCGCCTGGATCGGTGACGATCGTGCCCGGCTCGGAAGTGATGGTGACGGTGATCAATCCGCTGGTGACCATCGACGACGTCACGCCGTTCGGCGAGTGTCCGGCCGGCGGCTTCCTGATCGAGGGTACGGTCAGTCAGTTGCATGCGGTCGACATCCTCACCGGTGACGCGACCCTGCTGGCAACGGGCCTGGGTGGCCTGAATGCCGCCGGCTTCAACCCGCTCGACGGGCGCATCTACGCGCGCAGCACCAATCCGCCTGCGTCGGGCAACTCCAACCTGAGCATCTACGCGATCGGCGCGGATGGCACCTTCGCGGTCTACGGACCGCCGATCGTCGGCATGCCCGACCCGCAGGCCGGCAACGTGGGTGACGTCGACGGCGACGGCTATCTGCACATCACCGGCGCTGGCGTTGGCGCCCAGGCGATCAACGTGGCGGTGCTGGATGTGACGCCGACCCGGCCGACCTTCATGACCGTGGTCCGCAACTACACTCGTTTTGCCGGCCCGACCATCGCCAATGCGGCCCTCGGTCTGGACATGGCCTACAGCGCCACGGACGGGGTGTTCTACAGCGTGCGCTCGGGCACCAACCCGCAGATCGTGTCGCTGGATCCGGCAACCGGCGAAGTGAATCTGGTCGGTGTGGCCAATGGCGTGGCCAGCAACTTCGGCGCCCAGTACATCACGGCGGATCGACAGCTGGTGGTAATCGAGAACGCCTCGGGCAACCAGTATCGGATCGATCTGAACGACCCGGCGCTGACCGTGTATGCCGCCGGCAATGTCGGCCTGGTCAACATGGCCAACAACGACGGCGCGAGCTGTCCGGAGCAGTTGTACTTCGAGCCGCCGGTGATCACCAAGACGGTGGTCGACGCCAGTGGCGATGGTCAGGCGGCAGCCGGAGAGCAGCTGACCTGGCAGATCACGGTCGAGAACCCGAACCCGGTGGCCTATACGGCGCTGGCGGTGACCGATCCGCTGGATGCGAACACCACATTCGTGAGTGCCAGCAACGGCGGCAGCCATGATGGTGTCAATCCGGGCGGTGTGGTGACCTGGACCGGCCTGACGGTGCCGGCGGCGGACACGTTGATTCTGGAGGTGGTGGTCAACGTCGCCGATCCGCTGGCCGACGGTTTGACCGAGATCGCGAATCTCGCCTACGAAACCGGCACGACGCCGCCTGATTGTTCGGCGACGCCGACACCCGACGGCTGTGCGAGCATCCCGACCACCGCCGCCATCAATCTCGTCAAGACTGTCGCCGATGCCAGTGGCAACGGCCAGGCAGAGCCGGGCGAGACGCTGACCTATACGATCACGTTGACCAACAGCGGTGGCAGCGACGCGACCGCGTACGGCGTGACCGATGAGCTGGATGCGAACACCGTGTTCGTGTCGGCTGACAACGGCGGTACACATGCGGGTGGCACCGTGACCTGGAGCGGTCTGACCGTTCCGGCCGGTGGCAATCTGGTCCTGACGGTGGTCGTCACCGTGGCCGATCCGCTGGCCGATGGTGTCACGCAGATCAGCAACCTGGCATACGAAACCGGTAGCACACCGCCGGATTGTTCGGCGACGCCGACAGCTCCGGGCTGCGCGACGATTCCGACGACCGCGACGGTCAGCCTGGTGAAGACGGTTGCTGATGCCAGCGGCAACGGCCAGGCCGAGCCGGGCGAAACGCTGACCTACACAATCACGCTGACCAACAACGGCGGCAGCGATGCGACCGCCTATGGCGTCACCGACCAACTCGACAGCAACACGACCTTCGTCAGTGCCGACAACGGCGGCGCGCATGCTTCGGGGGTCGTCACCTGGACCGGCCTGACGGTGCCTGCTGGCGGCAACCTGGTGCTGACCGTGGTCGTCACCGTGGCCGATCCCTTGGCCGACGGTGTCACCCAGATCAGCAACTTGGCTTACGAGACCGGCAGCACGCCGCCCGATTGTTCGGCGACGCCGAGCGCCCCAGGCTGCGCAACGATCCCGACAACAGCAGCCGTCAGCCTCGTTAAGACCGTTGCCGACGCGAGTGGCAACGGCCAGGCCGAACCGGGTGAGACGCTCACCTACACGATCACGCTGAGCAACAACGGTGGCAGCGACGCGACCGCGTACGGCGTGACCGACGAGCTCGACAGCAACACGATCTTCGTGAGCGCTGACAACGGCGGCGTGCATGCCGCTGGCACAGTCACCTGGACCGGTCTGACGGTTCCGGCTGGCGGCAACCTCGTGTTAACGGTCATCGTCACCGTGGCCGATCCGCTGGCCGACGGCGTCACCCAGATCAGCAACCTCGCTTACGAAACCGGCAGCACGCCACCCGATTGTTCGGCAACGCCGACAGCTCCGGGCTGCGCGACGATTCCGACCACCGCAACGGTGAGTCTGGTGAAGTCGGTCGCCGATGCCAGCGGCAACGGCCAAGCTGAGCCGGGCGAAACGCTGACCTACATGATCACGCTAAGCAACGCGGGTGGCAGTGATGCGACCGCGTACGGCGTGACCGACCAGTTGGATGCAAACACCTCGTTCGTGTCGGCCGACAACGGCGGTGCACACGCCGGTGGTGTTGTGACCTGGACCGGTCTGACCGTTCCTGCCGGCGGCAGCCTGACGCTGACCGTCGTCGTCACCGTAGCCGATCCCCTGGCCGACGGTGTCACCCAGATCAGCAACCTGGCCTACGAGACGGGCAGCACACCGCCGGATTGCACGGCGACCCCGACAGCGCCTGGGTGCGCGACGATACCGACCACGTCTGCGGTCAGCTTGGTGAAGTCGGTCGCCGATGCGAGTGGCAACGGCCAGGCCGAGCCGGGCGAAACACTGACCTACACGATCACGCTGAGCAACGCGGGTGGCAGTGATGCAACCGCATACGGCGTGACCGACCAGCTCGACAGCAACACGACTTTCGTGAGCGCCGACAACGGCGGCACGCATGCGGCTGGAACCGTGACCTGGACCGGCTTGACTATCCCGGCCGGTGGCAACCTGGTGCTGACGGTGGTCGTCACCGTGGCCGATCCGCTGGCGGACGGCGTCACGCAGATCAGCAACCTGGCCTACGAGACAGGCAGCACGCCGCCGGATTGTTCGGCGATTCCGACAGCCCCGGGCTGCGCGAGCATTCCGACGACAGCCACAGTGAGTCTGGTGAAGTCGGTCGCTGACGCGAGCGGCAACGGTCAGGCTGAGCCGGGTGAGACGCTGACCTACACAATCACACTCAGCAACGCTGGTGGCAGCGACGCGACCGCGTACGGCGTGACCGATCAGCTCGACAGCAACACGACGTTCGTGAGCGCCGACAAC
>JAMHVM010000069.1:0-120774 GCA_035911475.1 Lysobacterales bacterium
GTTGTCGGCGCTCACGAACGTCGTGTTGCTGTCGAGCTGATCGGTCACGCCGTACGCGGTCGCGTCGCTGCCACCAGCGTTGCTGAGTGTGATTGTGTAGGTCAGCGTCTCACCCGGCTCAGCCTGACCGTTGCCGCTCGCGTCAGCGACCGACTTCACCAGACTCACTGTGGCTGTCGTCGGAATGCTCGCGCAGCCCGGCGCCGTCGGCGTCGCCGAACAATCCGGCGGTGTGCTGCCGGTCTCATAGGCCAGGTTGCTGATCTGCGTGACACCATCAGCCAGCGGATCGGCCACGGTGACGACGACGGTCAGCACCAGGTTGCCACCGGCCGGAACCGTCAAGCCGGTCCAGCTAACAACACCAGCCGCGTGTGCACCGCCGTTGTCGGCCGAAACGAACGAGATGTTTGCATCCAGCTGGTCGGTCACACCGTATGCGGTTGCATCGCTGCCACCGTTGTTGCTCAACGTGATCGTGTAGGTCAGTGTTTCGCCCGGCTCAGCTTGGCCGTTGCCGCTGGCATCGGCGACCGACTTCACCAGACTCACCGTTGCGGTGGTCGGAATCGTCGCGCAGCCCGGAGCTGTCGGCGTTGCCGAACAATCGGGTGGCGTGCTGCCGGTTTCGTAAGCGAGGTTGCTGATCTGGGTGACGCCGTCGACCAGCGGATCGGCCACGGTGACTGCAACTGTCAGCACCAGGTTGCCACCAGCCGGAACAGTCAGACCGGTCCAGGTCACGGTGCCACCGGCGTGCGTGCCCCCATTGTCAGCCGACACAAACGTGGTGTTCGCATCCAGCTGGTCGGTCACACCGTACGCCGTGGCATCACTGCCGCCTGCGTTCGTTAGGGTGATCGAGTAGGTCAGCGTTTCGCCCGGCTCGGCCTGACCGTTGCCGCTCGCGTCGGTAACGGTCTTGACGAGGCTCACCGCAGCGGCTGTCGGTATCGAAGCGCAACCAGCCGGCAGCGGTGTTGTCGAACAGTCCGGCGGTGTTGAACCGGTTCGGTAGGCGACGTTGCCGAGATCCGTGGTGCCGGCAGGCAACGGGTTGGCCACCGTCACCGTCACGGTGAGATTCACGGTGCCACCGGCCGGTATGGTCAGACCGGTCCAGGTCACCGTACCGCCTGCGTGGGTGCCGCCGTTGCTTGCCGAGACGAACGACGTATTGGCGTCCAGCACGTCGGTCACGCCGTACGCGGTTGCATCGCTGCCACCGGTGTTGGTCAACGCGATGGTGTAGGTCAGCGTCTCGCCGGGCTCGGCCTGGCCGTTGCCACTGGCATCGACGACGGACTTGACCAGAGCCACAGCCGCCGTGGTCGGGATGGACGCGCAACCAGCGGGAAGCGGTGTCGTAGAACAGTCCGGCGGTGTCGATCCGGTCTCGTAGGCGACGTTGTCGAGGGTCGTCGTGCCGGCGGGCAAGGGGTTGGCCACCGTCACGGTCACGGTGAGATTCACGGTCCCACCCACCGGGATGGTCAGGCCGGTCCAGGTCACCGTACCGCCGGCGTGGGTACCGCCGTTGCTCGCCGACACGAAGGACGTGTTCGGGTCGAGCACATCGGTCACCCCGTAACCGGTGGCGGCAGCGCCGCCGGTGTTGGTCAAGGCGATGTTGTAGGTCAAGGTCTCGCCCGGCTCGGCCTGACCGTTGCCGCTGGCATCCACGACCGTCTTGACGGTCGAAATCTCGGGAGCGGCCAGCACGGTCAGCGTCTCATCGCCGACCAGGTTGATCAGATTGTTCGTTCCGGAGATATGCTCGGCACCATTCAGATGCACCCCGGTGACATTCGAGGTCACGTCCACGGTGACCTGGCAAAGTCGATCGGTGCCACCGACCGCGCCGAAGATGCTGGCGCCGGCCACACCGATCACCGAGGTACCGGGAACCGCGGTAACCGTCATTCCACCCGGCAGCGCGCCCAATGCTCCACCCGCCGGGCAACTGGTCCGCACGTTGGCGGGCGACGCCACCCGGATCTGCGAAGGCATGGTGTCGGTGTAGTTGATGCTGTTGACCGTGCCCGTGGTCCGATTGGCCAGGGTGAAGGTCAGCGTGGAAACCCCGCCGCTGGGAATGGTCGTCGGTGAAAAATGCTTGCGCAGGTCAACCGCACCGACGGCGAAGGTCAGCCGGTACTCGACGGTAAAACTCGCCTGTCCCGCCGGAATATCCCACTGGACGGCCATGCCGTTGTCGGTGTTGACATTGGTGTCGATCACATTGCCGAGATTGCCGGTGCCGGTCAGGCAGCTGCCGGTGGTAATGGCGCCACGACAGATCCGTCGCGCCGGATTCTCGTAGTACTCGCTGGCGTAACGGTTCCAGTGCGGCGTACCCGATGACGGCTCGTACCAAAGCGCCTGGATCTGGTTGCCCTTGACAACGCCGACCATGTCGGGAACGCCGGTGGTATTCCACGGCGATGTCCGCGTGAAGCCAGGCCCGTTGTCGCCGCCTTGCAGGAAGGTGTCGACGTTCTGGTAGAACTTGATGCTCGCGCCCGATGTCGGCATGCCGCTCAAGGTCACCCGGCGGGTCAGCCAGAGCTCGGGATAGACGTAGCTGTCAACGATCGTGATCGTGATGCCGGTGTCGAAGAGGAACGGCGCGAGAACCGTCGTGACCGTCCAGGGATTGGTGGGTGTTCCGGTTCCACTGATCGCCGACTGCGAGGTCTGGGTCAACGGCAGATTGCCGGTGACCTGGGACTGCGTGTTGGAGTTGTGATACACGCGGGTGGTGGCGTTCGCGCCGCGATCGACGCGCAGAAACACGCTGTTGTAGATGTCTCCGGACTGGGGCGTCGATGGGGGGTTGTAGACCTGCCCGGCGTTGCCGAGATAGACCTGGAACTGGCTGTTGCTGCCGAGCAGCCAACGCAGGCCGTCTGACCCGTTGGGAGCCGTGCCACCGCCCGGATTGACGTTGCGCTGCGAGCTGGCGCCGGACGCCCACGACGTATCGGCGGTCAGGCCGCCCAGTGCGAACACGAGTATCGCGACCAGTGCCCGCGCGACAGGTGACGTGCCGTGCTGCTCCCGGCGGCGTGCCGGACCCGATGCGCCGATCATCCCCCACTTCTGGGCAACCCACTCAAGGACGTTGCAGATCATTTCGACACTCCCAACAGAATCCGGTCATGCGCCATGCGGGGCGCGATCCAGGCAAACCGACAACTTCGTTCTTAGAAAATGATTCGGCCAGCCACACCGGATATGGTCACACACGCTAACGAATTTCCGAATAAACATTTGTGACAAACGGCCGGAAATACGTCACATAATCAATGACTAAGAAAGGTTTTTGGAATGCGACAGCCGTCGCGAAACGGATCGATTCCGTCTTGAACGGCTTCTCGGATGCTCCTGAATCTGCGACGCAATCGGCGACTTAAAGCGTCGACTACCGCTCGATATTTTTCGGCGTCAGCGAGGGATGGTTTTGGCACTTGACAAGCACGAAGCCGGCACCGACCGGGAACTTCGGGTCAACGCGAAAGCCGACGACGCCCACGCAGCTGCCTGCCAACGATCAGGCATGCTGCGAATCGGAAGCGCAGGAATGGGCCGGGGATGCCGGCCTGGGTCGAGTGGCGGTCGCGACGCCAGGGCGCCGGCGAGGCCTCAGCCGCCGTCGTTGGCGATGCCGTACTTCTCCAGCCGCCGGTACAGGGCCGGCCGGCTGACGCCAAGGGCATCGGCGGCGCGCTGGATGTTGCCGCCGCTGCGTTGCATGGCCTGGCGCACCAGCATCTCTTCGGCATCGTCCAGGGTCAGGCCGTCCAGCGCCGGACCCGACGTGGTCGCGCCAGCGGCTCCGCCGTTGCCGTTGCCGGCCGAAGACGCATTGCCGGCGAGGCCCAGACCCAGGTCGTCGACATCGATGCGATTCTCGCCGGCCATGAGCACGGCCCGCTCCATCAGGTGCGCCAGCTCACGCACGTTGCCGGGCCAGGCGTACTGCAGCAGCTGCCGTTCGGCCGAGGGCGTCAGGCTGACCCCGCTGCGGCCATAGCGGGCACCGCTGCGCTCCAGGAAGCGCCGCGCCATGGGGACAATGTCCTCGCGACGCTCGCGCAGTGGCGGTATCCGCAAGGTCACGGTGTTCAGGCGATAAAGCAGATCGCGGCGGAAACTGCCGGCAGCCACATCGGCATCGATGTCGGCGTTGGTGGCGGAGATCAGTCGCACATCGACCTGCAAGGTGCGCGAGGAGCCTAGCCGCTCGAGTTCGCCGTCTTCCAGAACGCGCAACAGCTTCGGTTGCTGTGAGGCCGGGATGTTGCCGATCTCGTCCAGGAACAAGGTGCCCTTGTCCGCCAGCTCGAAGCGACCGATGCGATCGCCCTTGGCGTCGGTGTAGGCGCCGCGGACGTGGCCGAACATTTCCGATTCGAACACCGTCTCGGCGATGCCGCCCATGTTGACCTTGACCAGCGGCTTGTCGGCTCGCCCGGAATTGGCGTGCAGCAGACGCGCGATCACGCCCTTGCCGGTGCCGTTCTCGCCCAGCACCAGCACGTTGGCGTCGGTCGGCGCCACCCGCAGCAACTGGTCGAGCAAGGCCTTCATGCTCGGCGCATCGGCGACGAAGCCATCGTCATCCTTGCCCTTGAGGATTTCGTTCTCGCGCTGCAGGCGCGCGTTCTGGCGCCGGCTGTCGGCCAGTGCCAGCTGGTTGCGCAGCACGCTGAGCAGGCGCCGGTTGTCCCAGGGCTTCTCGATGAAGTCGCCGGCACCGGCCTGCATGGCCTTGACCACCAGCTCGATGCTGCTCCAGGCGGTCATGGCCACGATCGGCAGCGCCGGGTCGATCGCCCGCAACTGCCCGATCAGGTCGATGCCTTCCTGACCGGAGGTGGTGTCCCGCGTGTAGTTGAGGTCGACCAGCGCCAGCGCCAGTGTCTTTTCCTTGGCGGCAGCGATGGCGGCGGCCGGGCTGTCGGCGCTGACCGTGGCATGGCCTTCGGACTTGAGCAGCAGGCGCAGGGCTTCCAGCACATCGCGCTGGTCGTCGGCAATCAGGATGGGATCGTTGGTCATGGTCGACATTCTAGCCTTGCCGTCGTCCGGCTCAGGCCCGCGTGGCTTCCTTGAGCCAACCGTCGAACAGTTCCACCGTGCGCTGGCCGTAGCCGGCGTTCTCGGTGGAATGGGTGACCTGGACGATGGTCGCGCCGTCACGGTTCAGCTCGGCCAGCAGTTCCATGATGATCTTGCCCTGCGAGGAATGCAGCGCGCCGGTGGGCTCGTCGGCCAGCAGCAGTTTCGGCTTGGTGATCACCGCGCGTGCCACCGCCACCAGCTGCTGCTGGCCACCGGACAGCTGACGTGGATACAGGTCCTTCTTGCCGACGATCTGGAAGCGGTCGAGGATGTCGGCCACCAGCGCCTTTCGCTCGGCTGCCTTGACGTCTCGATAGGACAGCGGCAGATCCAGATTCTCGGCCACGGTCAGATCATCCAGCAGGTGGTAGTGCTGGAAGATGAAGCCGATGGCATCGCGTTGCAGCGTCTGGCGCTGCTTGCCGTTGAGGGTGTGCACTTCCTGGCCCGCCAGGTGGTACTCGCCTTCGAACTCGGCATCCATCAGCCCGAGCACGTTCAGCACGCTGGTCTTGCCCGATCCTGACGGCCCCATGATGGAGACGAACTCGCCCTGCGCGATGTCCAGATTGATGTTGCGCAGCACCCAGCTGCGACCACCGGCCAGTGGATAGCTGCGTTGCACGTTCTTCAGTTCGATCAGATGACTCATGCGTGTTCCTGCGATGACGGATGGCGAAAGTTTCGGGCATTCATTGCGCGCGCAGTGCCGCGCTCGGCGGCACCCGTGTGGCGCGTCGCGCCGGCCACCAGCAGGCAACCAGCGCGGCCACGGCGATGACGGCGGACGCGGCCAGCCAGGTTGCCGGGTCGGTCGCGCCGATGCGATAGAGGAGATCGGCAATCAGTCGCGCCAGTGGCAGACCCACAGCCAGGCCGATGACCAGGCCGAGCAACGTGAGCACCAGACCCTGCGCCAGCACCAGCCGCTGCACCCGCGCGGCGTCGGCACCAAGCGCCATGCGCACACCGAATTCGGCGGTGCGTCGACGCACGGCGAAGCTCAGCACCGCGTACAGACCGATCACCGCCAATGACAGGGTGATGGCAGCGAACAGCGTGACTGCCTCGACCATGGCGCGGCGACCAAGCATGGATTGGGCAATGGCCTCGGACATGGACCGACTGAAGCTGATGTGGGCATGCGGGAAGCGCGCCAGGATTTCCGCGCGCAGCTGGCTGGCGAACAGCGTCGGATCACCCGCCGTGCGGGTCAGCAGCAGGCCGGTCGGCACCGGAATCTCCAGCGCGCGATAGAGCGTGGGCAATTCCGGCGACTCGTCCAGCGCCTCGTGCTTCACCGTGCGGGCGACACCGATGATGACGGCGTCGCGGTATTCGTCCCGGCTGATCGGCACCGAGATCATCGCGCCGACCGGATCGAGCCCATCCAGCCAGCGCTGCACGAACAGCTCGTCGACGATCACCGGACCGGCATCGCCCAGGTCCTGCTGCCCGAAACCGCGACCGCGCACCATGTCGATGCCCAGCGTGGCGAAGTAGCCCGGCCCGACCACGCGGCTGCGTGCCTGTAGTTCGTCGTCGCGACCCGGAATGCGCACCGAACTGACCGCTTCCCAGCGACTGAACGGCGCCATGGTGGCAAACGTCACCTGCTCGACGCCGGGCAGCGCAGCCAGATCCTCGCGCAGCGATCGCATGCCACTTTTCAGCGCCTCGCCATCACGTTGTTCATCGAAGGTGGCGCCACGACTGACACCGAGCGGATCGAGCGCGGTCATCAGCACACCGCGCTCGTCGAAGCCACGCGGTTCATTGACCAGATTGACCGCGCTGCGCAACATCAGCAAGGCGCTGCCGAGCAAGGCGGTGGTAAGCGCGACCTGCACCACCACCATCGCTGCGCGCGCGCGACCCAGACTGGCCAGCGGCTGGCGCGCGTTCAACCCGGCGGCCATGCCGGCGTCGCTGCGCACCGACAATGCTGCCATCAGTGCGGTGACCAGAAGCAGCCCCGCCGCCAGGGCCATGGCTGCCGCCGTGGCGACATCGCCACCGACGGCGACCGGCAGCTCGGCCGGAATCAGGCCGCGCTCGCGCAGCAAGGCGGTGCCGAGCGGGCTCAGCAACCAGCCGATCACGGCACCGGCAAGCACCGGAAGCAACAGGTCGGCCAGCACGCTGCGCACGATGTCGCCATCGCGGGCGCCGACGGCGCGGCAGATCGACAGGTCACGCTGGCGCGCCAGCATGCGGTCCAGGGTCAGGTTGGCCAGGTTCGCCGCCACCACCGCCAGCAACACCAGCGCTGCCAGTTGCAGCAGACCCAGCGCCAGCCAGTGGTCGGCGGCGAAACGTTCGCGCCACAGGCGCAAGTCGGCACGCACGCCTGCCGACTCACGCAGACCAGCCAGGCTGGCGTGGTTCGCCAGCAGGGCCGACAGACGTTCGCGCGCCTGCGCCGGCGTGACACCGGCGGCCAGTCGACCGACCACCTCGAAGTGGCCGACATTGCCGCCCTCGTCGTTGGCGGTCTCGCCGGCACTGGCCACGAACGGAATCCAGGCATCGACCTGCGCGTCGGGATAGACGACGCCGGGCGGCATCACGCCAATCACGGTCAGCTGGCGACCGTCGATGGCGATCTGCCGGCCCAGCACATCCGGTGCGGCCGCGAAGCGCGCACGCCAGGCGGCATCGGTGATCACCGCGACGTCGGCATTGCTGTCGGCATCGGCCGCGAGCAGTGCACGACCCAGTACCGGCGCTACACCCAGCACCTGGTCGAAACCGGGGGTGATCCGGCGCAGCCGCCACTCCTGGCCACCGGCATCGTTGCGCACCAGACGTGAGAACGGGTGGCCCACCACGCCATCGAAGGTCTGCCGGTCGCTGGCCAGCTCGTCGTACAGCGGTTTGCTCAGGCCCAGCGCGAATCCGAATTTGGTCAGGTCCGCGCGCATCTCGACCAGGCGCTCGCCGTCGCGATACGGCAAGGTCTTGTAGTTCAGCGCCCACACCGCCGAGAACACGGTCGCGTTGACCAGCACCACCACCGCCACCAGCAAGGCGACGGTGAGCGCGAAGGACGGTGAGCGCAGGCTGCTGCGAAGGATCTGTCGTAGAGGCATCAGGCTCGGCTCGGAAAACGGGCGGTATCGAACTATTCGTTGCGCAAGGCGGTGGCCGGCGCCACCCGACCGGCCCGCCAGGCCGGCACCGCGGCGGCCAGCACGGCGATGCCCAACAACAGCGCAACCGCGAGCAGATGACTGACCGGATCGGCCGCGCCGACGCCGTACAACTGATGACGCAACAAGGGCACCAGCGCTGCTGCCACCAGCAGGCCGAGCACCAGACCGACCGCGACCAGTCGCAGGCCATCGGTCAGGGTGGCAGTGATGATGTGCCGGCGATCGGCACCCAGCGCCATGCGCACACCGATCTCGGCGCGGCGCTCGACCACCGAGGTCGCCAGCAGGCCATACAGGCCGATGCCGGCCAGCAGCAAGGCCAGCCCGGCGAAGAAGGCGACCACGCGCATCGGGCCGGCACGATCGGAGAGGCTGTCGTCGACGCGCTGCTGCATGCTCAGCACGCGCTGCATCACCAGGCCGCCGTCGATACCGGCCATGCCTTCACGCAGACCCGGGATCAGCGCCTGCGACGGCAACGGCGAACGCAGCACCAGCTGGATGACATCGGGCACCTGCGCAGCCAGCGGCAGATAGATCTGGCCGGAGTCGCCGGCATCGGCGAGGTCTGCCTGATGCACGCTGCCGACCACGCCGATAATCTCCAGCCAGTCCTCCTCCATGAAGCGCAGGCGCTGACCGATGGCATCGATGTCGGGGTAGTAACGCTCGGCCATGGACTGGTCGATGATCGCCACGCGTCGTTCGGGATCTCGCTGTTCTTCGGCGCTGAAACCGCGGCCACGCCGCAGGCGCATTCCCATGGCCTGGAAATAATCGCCACCAACACTGCTGCGATAGGCCACCGGTGGCTGCTCGGGATCGGTCCGCCCTTCCACCTCGTAGGCGCTGAGGCTGTAGCCGCGTCCGAACGGCACGGCATCGGCGACGCCCACCGTCTCCACACCCGGGATCGCCTTGGCCATGGCGATGAGATCGCCAGCCAGATCACCGCGCGCCTGTGCCTGGGCGTAGCGATCACCGGCCGGCTCGATCTCTGCGGTGAGCACACCCTCGCGAGCGAAGCCCGGATCGACCTGCCACAGACCGATCAGACTGCGCACCAGCAACAGAGCCACCACCAGCAGGCTGAGGCTGATCGCGGTCTGGCCGGTGACCAGCAGGCGGCGCGCGCGCTGGGCGCGGCCGTCGCTGCCGCCACGCTGGGCCATGGCCGAGCGGCCCATGTCCAGCCGTGCCACGCTGAGCGCGGGAAACACGGCGGTCACCAGCGACAGCAGCACCGTCAACAGCAGTGACAGGATGATCGGTACGGTGGCGACATCGACGCCGACCGCGACCACCGAATCCAGCCACAACCAGTGCGGCAGGATCGCGATCAGCGCGAAAGCCAGGGCCAGTCCCAGCACCCAGCCGCACAGCGACAGCAGCAAGGCATCGACCAGCACCAGCCGCAGCAGGCGCAGACGCGATGCGCCCAGCGCCATGCGCACCGACAACTCGCCACGGCGCGACACCACCCGCTCCATCAGCACACCCGAGACATTGCACGCGGCCAGCAGCAACAGGCCGGACAACGCCGATGCCAGCAGGACCAAGGTCGCGCCGACATCGCCGGCGCGGCGCTCGCGCCAGGACTTGGCCAGCATGCGCAGACCGGTGATCTCGCGGGCACCCCGGAAATCCGGCTCGGCGATGGTCATGCGCTCGATCATCGCGTCCAGTTGCGCGGCCAGCGATGCAGTGCCTTCGACACCGCTGGCCAAAAGACCCATGCTCTCCACCACACCGAAGTTGCCGTCGACGCCGGCGGCGCGTACCGGGCGCTTCAGCGGCAACAACAGGCGACTCTGCCGATCCGGAAAATCGGCATTCGCGGCCAGCACACCGATCACCCGATGCGGGCGCCCGGCCACCGAGATGGATTGATCCAGCGCCGCCTGCGGCTCGGCGAACCATTCGCGCGCTGCCGCGTGCGAGAGCACCAGCACAGGCTCGTCGCCGGTGACTTCGGCTTCGGAGAAGCCGCGACCGAGGGCCACCGTGCCTGCGCCGAGCAAGGTGAACAAGGCTGCTTCGGCTCGTGTGGCCTGCACCGACTCCGGCAGTTCGCCGCGTTGCACGGCGACGCGCTCGACCCGATAGCCGGCCGACTGTTCCAGTGCCGGCAGCTGATCCAGTTCGTGCACCAACGCCCAGGACATGCGCGCATCGGGCACCCCGATGCGGCTCATCTCGGTGCCGATGTAGACCAGCCGCTCGTGGTTCGACCAGGGCAACGGCGCCAGATACAGCGCATGCACCACCAGCAGCAGCACCGCGCTGGCCGCCAGGGCCAGCGCCAGCGTCAATACGGCGGTGGCGCTGGCCAATGGCCGACGCAACAACCCGCGCAGGGCGTGACGCCATTCCTGTGTGCTTGCGCTCATGACCTGCCCCCCGGGTGATGCTCGTGCATGTTTCTTGCGCTGCCGGTGATGGAGATGGTGAAGATAACGGTGAAGTCGTGCCGGTTCAGTCGCCGCGCAAGGCCTGCATCGGCGACACCCGCGCCGCACGCAGCGCCGGCCACAGGCAGGCCGCCAATGCCACCACCAGCAGCACGATCGCGACGCCGGCCAGCACCAGCGGATCGTAGGCACTGATGCCGCTGAGATAGGCCTGCAACAGTCGCGCCAATGCCAGCGACAGCACCACGCCAAGCAGCAGTCCCAGCACGACCTGGCGCACACCGTCCCCGATCACCAGCGCGATCAGACCACGGCGACTGGCACCCAGCGCGCTGCGCACACCGAACTCGCGCTGGCGCGCGCCGGCGGTCACCGCGATCACCGCGTACAGACCGACCGCTGCCAGCAACAGCGAACCGATCGCGAAGGCACCGACCAGTTGCAGATTCAGGCGCGTGCCGCCGGTGCTGGCCTGCACCAGTTCCGGCAGCGGCTTCAGGTTGGCGATCGGTTGTCCCGGCGCAATCTCGGCCACGGCCGCGGTGATCGCTGCCAGATACGTCGCCGGATCGCCCTGCACGCGCAAGGCAAAACGCAGCGGCATGTAATCGCGCAGCATCGTCAGCAGACCATCGGGAAACTGCGCGAATGGCAGATACACCATCGGCGGCGAGGCCTGCTCCGGACCATGCTGGCGGGTGTTGCCGACCACCCCGAGTACGCGGAAGCCGATCTGCTGCTCGCCGACCGGCAAGGTCAGCGTGGCATCCAGTGCCTGCCGTGCCGAGCCCGGCCCTGCGTTCGGCGCGAGATAGGCATCGACGTAGGCCTGGTTGACCAGCAGCACCGGCTCGCCGCCGTGCGCCTCGCGCTGATCGAAGGCGCGTCCGGCCAGCAACGGAATGGCGAAGGTGTCGAAGAAGCCTGGCGTCACCGCGCGGAACTCCACCGAATCCATGGCCTGGCCCGGCGCCGCCACCGGATAGTTCAGCGGCTGTCCGATCGGCAGGTTGGTGCCGGCGGTGGCCGCACGCGCACCGGGGATGGCATCGAGTCTTTCGACCAGCGCCTGGTTCAGGCGACGCACGCTGTCGGCATCGGGATACAGCGCGCGCACCGGCGCGATCTCGAAGCCAACCACACCATCGGTGCGATAACCCAGATCGACCTGTGCAGCATCGTGCAGGGCACGCGAGAACAGGCCGGCGCCCACCAGCAACACGGTGGCCAGTGCCACCTGCGCGACCACGCCGACGCGGGTCAGGCGCCCTGCCCCGCGCGCCAGTCCGCTGCGACCACCGGCAACCAGCTCCCGGGCACCGTCACGCGCACGACCACGCCACACGCCCAGCGCCGCTGCCAACAGCGCTGCCAGCAAACCGGCAGCGAATGCCGTGATCCACGCGGTCGCACCCAGCGACAGATCGACCTGGCCACCGAACCACGCCGCCGGAATGCGTTTGCCGGCGAGATGCAATGCGATCTTCGCGAACAACACACCAAGTACCGTGGCGCACAGGCCGATCAGCAGCCCTTCGGCCAGCATCGGCAAGGCCAGGCGCCAGCGCGACGCCCCCAGCGCACCACGCACGGTGGCGACATGGCTGCGGCCCAGTGCGCGCAGCAGCATCAGGTTGCCCAGGTTCACCGCCGCCAGCAGCAACACGCAGCCGGCACTGGCCAGGAACAGCAGCAGCACCGGCCGCGATTGCGCGCTGAACGCCGCCGACAGCGAACTCACGCCAAAGCGACTGCGAGCGTACAGATCCGCGGCGCGCGTTCCCACGTAGAGCTCGCTGATGCGCGCATGCACCAGATCCGACACCGGGCCGGGTGCGGCATCGCCGGCGAGCCGGGCAATGGCCAGGTAGTTGCGACCGTTGTCGCGGGTGGCCGAGGGCAAGGCCAGCGGCGTCAACACATCGAACGGTGCGACGTAACGAAAGTCGGCCGGCAACACGCCGACGATCGGCGTCGGCCGGCCTTCGATCGCCAGGGTCCGGCCCAGCACCTGCGGATCACCGTCGAAACGGCGCTGCCACAGGGCATGCGAAAGGATCACCGCCGGTTGGCCGTTGGGCACATCTTCGGCGTCGACAAAGTTGCGGCCCAGCGTCATCGCCGGAGCCAGCGTGCGCAGGAAACCGACGTCGGCGGTGACTGCCTGCACGAGTTCGGGCCGGTCGACCTCGGCGATGTTCACCGGAACCGTTGCCATCGAGGCGATGCCGGCCGAGGCGATGCCCGGCACCGCTTCCACCGCCCGGTATTCCTCCGGCGTGATCGTGTTCCAGCCGCCGGTCTGGGTGAGACCAGTGGCGAACAGTTGCGCGGGTTCCGGATACGGCAGCGGGCGCAGCAAGACCCGATCGACCAGGCTGGTGACGGTGATGGTGGCGCCGATGCCCAGCGCCAGCGTCAGCGTCGCCAGCAGCAGGAATCCCGGGCGGCGCAGCAGCGCCCGCCAGGCCACGCGCAGCTCGGTCAACCAGATCGCCATGAGTCCGCCTCCGAATGCATTCGGAGAGCTTCAAGCAAGCGGCACGCCAACCGGAAGATCCATCAATTCAAACGCTTGTCTGGCCACCGGCAGTCCGGAATCGGACAGCCACCATCGCAGGCGATCACTCCGACCGGGGTTTCGGACGTTCCATGCCGGTCGCCAGCGGCAGACTGCGGTCTTCCAGACACACCGCCAAGGCCTGCGCCTGCGAGTCCACGATCCGGGTGATCCAGCCGCTGGCCGGATCGCTCACCACGTCCATGCACACGCAGCCATAGCCGTAGCTGCCGACGTTGCTGCGCACCCACTGGTCCTTGCCGAAGCCGGATGGCCACTCGCCCTCGACCTCCGGCGCCTCGGCCGACTGCGACGCGATCAGCCAGGTGCCATCGCGATCGACCAGCCAGGCGTTGTTCGGCGTCGGATTCTCGAACCAGCCGCAGCGGCGCTCGCTGGCCGGCGAATCACCGATTGACTGCACGGCAGGTGCCGAGCCCGGACTCGCAAACACACCGGCGAACACACTCGTGACCAGCACGCCAACCCGAAGGCGATGCGCAAACAAGGATCGCGTTTTCGACGACAGGTGATTCATCGGGTCATCTTCACATGCTGGTTGGCTGGTCGTTCTCTGATAGCCCTGCAGCGAGGGCGCTCAGTTGCGTGTCGCTGCCTTCAGGTCCAGGCGCACCGCCCGCAGTCGGGTCACCCGGCGCTGGCCCGCGACCACCGGTGCTTCGGCATCGACCGCGGTCCAGACCAGTAGCGCGTGATCGCCAAGCACAGCCAGCCGCGGCAGACCGATGTCGCGACCGGGTGGCAAGGTGGCGATGTCGAAGCGCGCTCGTTCAACCAGTGCATCGTCGAAGCGTGCCAGACGCAAGACCGCATCGCCGTCCTCGCCAGCACCGAGCCAGCTGATCAACCAGTCCTGCACCGATGCCGCGACAGCAACCCGACCGGTCACCGCGCTGCCCTTCTCCAGTTCGCGGAATGTCGCCGACATGGCATCGGATGCTGACGCCGCCGACACCGGCATCAGCCGATAACGCACCGACACGCCATCACCATCGGCCATGGTCGACCAGGCCACCAGTGCCTGCTCCTCGCGTACGGCCAGTGCCGGCCCGTTGACCGGACAGGCCTGAATCTCCCAGCCGTCGTCGTGCACCGGCACACCCACGCGCCAGCCGCCGGCATCGCGTCGCGCCAGCGCCGTGTCGCGTACCTCGGCCGCGCTGCGATCGCGGTACACCGCCAGATGACTGCCATCGGCTGCGCGCACCAGTCCGGTCGGACAACACGAGCACACCCGCGCGTCGATCTCGACTTCCTCGAGAACGCTGCCGGCACCATCGACAATGGCGCTGCGCAGGCTCATCACGCCTTCGTCGTGATGGTCGTGACCCTCGCCGGCACTCGCGCTGGCGACACCTGCGCGGCCATCCAGCCAGACCAGCAGGACGCGGTCGCCATCGCCACCGGAAACCGGTGCCATCGACACAAACCCGTGTTGCGTCGGCGTGCCGTCGCTGTGTGGCGAGAACGGTTCCGACCAGCTACGGCCGCGATCGCGGCTTCGACTGAGCCGGATGTCGTAGGCGTAGGTGCCGCCATCGCGCCGCTGCAGCCAGTGCGCGAGCCAGTCGCCGTTGTCGGTCACCACCAGCGAAGGAATGTCGGCCCAGTTGACGAACCAGTCGCAGCCACGGGCGATCTCGCGCACCTCACCGAGACTGTCGTCATCGGGCGCCAGCTCGGCCGCGCGCAGGGCGGCGCAGCCGTCGGGCAGTCGCGTCTGCCAGCTCAACACAAAACGGTCGCGCCCGGCATCGACGGCGATGTTCGGCTGCGCCGAATGGCTGGTACCGGCAATCGCCAGCTCGATCGCCGCCTGGGCATGCGAATCCTGGCCATGCATGACCAGCCCCAGGGCTGCAAGCCATTGCCACAGTTTCATCGATCCGCGTATCCACCAGTCTTTACCGATGTCGATGATACGCGCGGGCACGGATGCAGCGAAGGGACATCGCTGCTTCATGGAATGACGCGGGCTGCCCATCGCTGCACGGAATGCCTGCTGGCTCGCCAGCAAGCCTGGAATGTCGGTCTCAATGCAGGAGCGTCACCATCCCTAGCCGACGGTCAACAGTCTCACCTGCACGGATCGTCGATAGCGTTCGATACCGTTGCTGTTGACCCCGGAGGTCATGCGAACAACGAGTATGGCGCTGACCGCGTGCGCGGGCTTGATCAATGCCAGGTTGGTGAGCAGCCCACCCCGAAGATCGACGGTTTCCGCATCAAGCCCGTGCTCAGGGTCCGCGGCGAGCTGTACCTTCAGCCGCAATGACACAGCGACCACGCCTCCCGGCGGCGACCCCTCGATCGTCACCGCACCCGTGGCGGATGCCAAGGTCTTGACGGCGCCTCCCGACCATGCCGGCTCCACCTGCCATTCGACATCGATCATCGCGACAGTGCCCGGCGCGGCGCCTTCACCGGGATACAGTCCAAGTGCGATCGACACGCCCGGCCGGATGGCGATACTGAATGTCGCGTCGTGATATGCCTCGCCGCCGATCACCAGACCACTGACCTGACTACCCGCGGCTGGAGGCATCCAGCTGAACGTGGTACCTGAGTGCCCAACGGTCACGCCTCCGATCTGCACCGGCAAGCCAGCCAGCACCTTGCCATCTTCGGCATCGCGAACATTGACGAGCAATGGGACAGGGACGCCACCGTTCACCTGCGTCTGGCTTACGTCAACAGCCAGTTGCCCCCTGGTCACCAAGATGCCCCGGCCCTCCCGCGGGCTGGCGTCGGCGCACAGGGTCTGAAAAGCCCACAGATGTGCCCGCTCATGGAGAGGACGCCCCATTTGAAAAACGACCTGGTCGCTCAACGCATCCAACGAGACGCGTACAACGCCGTCCACCATCAGATGCACCCGTGCACCGGGAAGTACCCCGCTTGCGCTCACCGCCACGGCACCAGGCCGCACCGGCCCGACAACGATCGGCTGCGGCAGCGGCGATGGCAGGGTGTGAACCCGCTCCTCGTTGGCCGAGTCCGGCGCCCCGCACCCCAACTGCTCGACCCGGACCACATCCCCCGCGACGAGTGGAAACCAGGCATGCAACGGCGTGTCGGTCGTCGAAGGCACCTCCCAATCGGACAAGGGCTGTCCCGATAGCGACGAGACCAGCCGAGCCTGCACCATGGCCAGATCTTCACAGGGGACGGTGCGCGAACAGTCGTACAACGGGGCACGGATTCTTGGCGCAGGCAGCGGAACCACGCTGGAGCCGGGCCGGGCGAATTCGGTAGCCAAGCCGGACGGGCTGGTGAGCCCACACGTGCTCTGCCGGGCAATGATCGCCATCAATGGTCCGCTCCCACCTACCCGTTTCGGCAAGTCGATCTGCTCGACTATCTTGCCAATGCCAATCGAGCCGAGTTCGGTCTCGTCCTCTTCGTTCCATACCTTTTCCCAGAGGGTCAGCACACCACCCGGCTTCAGTCCGCTGACGACAAGGCGACGGGATTCGGGGCAGAAGCGATTCAGCAAGGGCGCTGGCGGTGCAACTGCCTCCTCGACGGTCAACACAAGCTCGTCACTCTGCACCCCGGTGCCCGGCAAGCGCTGGGAGATTCTCAGCGGACCCGGCTTGAACTCGCGTGCTCCGGTTGCCCAGAACTGGTCCGAAATGGCGGTCCAGAGCACGCTGTTGCCTGCGTTCTCGGCGACCAGGTCGGCGGCCGGAATGCAGTCCAGGACGTGCAACGAGGTGTCGCAGGCCCGTACCGGCTCCTCGATCTTCGGCGTCGGAACAAGCCGTGCATTGACCTCGGCCAATTCGACCGACGTCGTTACCGGACTGGACTTATCGCCAAGGCGCTGGACAGCAGTGAGCACGGCGCCATCGATCAACACTGCCGGATCGACCGCCAGCCATGTGCTGGCTCCTCGGGCAATCGCGCTACCGGCCAGCACATTGCCCCGCCGCACCTCGATCCGCGCACCCGGAACCAGGCCGCGGAGAAGGACATGGCTCATGAACTGTGACATCGGCGACAGGAAGACCGGCGCCGGCAGCGCAGCGGGCACCGGCAGCACCGGCACCGGATAGTTGGATGGAAGACTGGTCCTGCCGCCCAGGGACTGCACAGCGACGATCGCGTTGTTGGCACTGAGTTCTCGTACAAGCGAAACCCACAGATCACCGTTGCCAACGGCGGTGGCCATGCCGACCGCAGTATCCCCGACCAGCAACTCCACCGTGGCCTGTGCCAGCACACCGGAAACCAGAACTGCGGGACTGGTGACAAGGATGGGTCCGTGAACGACCGGGGCGAGCGGTGTAGGCATGAGCACTTTCCTGCGGCGAAGGAGGGAGTTGGCGCAACGGGCGATGATTCGAGTTGCGACAACGACCATTACCGCGAGCCTCCGACGATTACAGCAAGCTCCGAAGACACCCCGGCGATCCGGACATGGCAACGGGAGCGACTGAGCATTACCCCCATCCGATCACGGCCTATGACACAGATCACCGGTCATCACCGGAGCACGACTTCCGCGCGGGTGTGGTGCGGCCAGCATCAGGCCACGGCACGTTCGGCCCAGGCTTTGCCGCCAAGCCAGAGCAGGTCACCTGCTGGACACCGCAAGCGCATCCAGCGCCGTCCGAACCCGTCCGGCCCCGGGCGTTGATCCAGCGGCCGGTGGCAGGCGAAGTCGGCATCTCCGGCGATATCGACATGCTGGCGGAACGTTCCGTGATGGGATCCGCAGACAGTTTCTGGCCAGTCATCAGCGCACAAGGAAACACGCATAGTCGTCAATCGTCACCGGAGGTCATCGGGGACCACGTGTCACGCGAACGGCCGCTCGCAGGACGACCCGGGATGGCGGTGAGTCAATCGTCATCTCGAATCGGCATCCTCCGGAACCGCCGTGTGCGGCCCAATCCGTTGCTGACGGCTCATCAAGATCGACTGCGGGCCCAGCGGCTCGAACAGCATCACCAGAAGCCGGCGACTCGAAATCGCAGCCTAGTTTGCGCTCGACCAAACGTACCAGGTACGCGCAGGCCTCGTCCGAGTACGCCAGCCCGGTAACCGGATTGAAATCGAAAGCAGGCTTTCCATCCTCGCCCATGAAGTGCCAGCACGAAAAACCGGCAATCGTCGATCTAGTTCAGAACGCCATCGAAGCGGTCAGCCTGTGCTCGGCAACGCTGCTGCATACTGCGGGCGACAGCGGTGTCACCAGCTGCCATGACCTGTCGCCAGACAGACCATGGCTGATACCTCGCCCCTGTTCGGTCATTGATGGCGCAGGGCCACCATGGGATCGACGCGCAGCGCGCGGCGCAGCGGCGCCAGCGAAGCGACCACGGCGACGATCGCGATCACTGCGATGGTCAACGCGAACACCAGGCCGTCGAAGGCCCGTGTGCCCATCGCCGGATTGGCCAGCACCATCGACCAGGGCACGGCCAGCGCGGTGCCGATGGCGATACCCAGCCCCACCTGCCAGATCGCGCGACCGCCGACATTGCCGATGATGGTGCCACGGCTGGCACCGATGGCGCGGCGGATGCCGATCTCGCGCGTGCGTTGCGCCACCGCGAAAGCCAGCACGCCATACAGTCCGGCCGCAGCCAGCACCAACGCGAGCACGCCGATGCCGGTGAAGATCTTGGTCAGCATCACCGGACCGATGCGACCCATTTCGATCGCCCGCTGCTGGCTGCGCGACCAGTACACCGGCGTGTCGGCGTCTTCGGCGCGCACCGCCGCGGCCAACGCCGGCGCGTAAGCCGCGGCATCCCCGCGTACATGCACCGCCAGCGTCGCGAACCGGCTGGGATGCTGGCGCAGCGGCAGCAGCACTGTCGGCGCGATCGAATCGTCGGCGTCTTCCAGATGCATGCTTTGAACCACGCCGACCACGCGAAGCGCACGCTCGTCGTTGCTTTCCGGATCGGTCTTCAGCACCAGACCCACCGGATCGCGGCCCGGGAACAACATGTCCGCGGCACGCTGGTCGATCACGGTCGACAGCTCGCTGTCGGCGCTGTCGCGGGCGTCGAAGAAGCGGCCGGCGAGCAGACGCACACCGTAGGTCTGTGCGAAGTGGTCGTCGACATGTCCGATCAGCGCACGCTCGAAGCCCTGTTCCGGCCTGGCATCGCCTGAGGCGATCACCGGCAGATAATCACCGGCGGTGGTGCCTGGCAAGGCGGTTGCCGCCGAGGCGGAGACCACCTGCGGATCCTTGCCCAGTCGTTCAACCACACGCTCGAAGAAGCGCACCTGTTCGGCGCCGGTCGGGAACTGCTCGGGAAACAGCGCCACCCGCGCCGTGGCGATGCTGCGCGGATCGGTGCCGGTGCCGAAGTCCACGGCGAGCACACTCTGCAGACCGCGGATGAACATGCCGGCGCCAACCAGCAGCACCACGGTGAGGGCGATCTCGGCCACCACCAGACCCTTGGCGATGCGGGCGAAGCCACTGCCGCTGGAGCCCTTGTCGCCATCGCGCAAGGCGTCCTGGACGTCGGTCCGCGCGGCCCGCATCGCCGGCACCAGACCGGCCAGCAATGTGGTCGTCAAAGCAGCGATCGCGGCGAACACCACCATGCGCGCGTCGACGCCGAAGCGCACGTAGTAGACCGGCGCATCCTCGGCGGCGACAAAAGCGTTCATCACCCAGCGCCCGCCTACCTCGGCCAGCACCAACGCGACCAGGGTCGCAGCCGTGCTCAGGATCAGGCTCTCGATCAGCAGCTCGCGCAACAACCGGCGGCGACCGGCGCCGAGCGCGCTGCGCACCGCCAGCTCGCGACGACGCGTGAGTGTCTGTGACAGCTGCAGGTTGGCCACGTTGGCACAGGCCAGCAGCATCACCAGCACCGCGGCGGCGAACATCATCCAGACGAACTGCCGTGTCGACTCGTTGACGAACCGGAGCGACAGCGGCTTGAGCGTGAGTTCGTTGCCGTCGCGATGGATTTCCAGGTCTTTGCCCAGCGTCTGCGCGAGCGCTTCCAGCTCGGCGCGTGCCTGCTGCACGGTGACCTCGGGTTTCAACCGGCCGACGATCTCGGCACCGAAAGCATCACCGGCTACCAGTCGGCGTGGCAGCCAGACCTCCTGACGATAGGGAAAGCCGAAATTGTCCGGCAACACGCCGATCACGGTGCCGATTTCGCCGTTGATGCGCAGCGCCCGACCGATCACCGCCGGATCAGCGCCGAAGTCGTCGCGCCACGCGGCGTGACCCAGCAGGACCACCGGCGCCGTGCCCGGTCGGTCGTCCTCGGCGGTGAAGCTGCGCCCGAGCACCGGCTGCACACCCAGCATCGGCAACACCTCGACGCTGAGCAGACCACCGTCATAGCGCTTGGGACCGGCGGCAGCGCCCAGATTGACCGTGGCCGTCGAATAGTTGCCGATGCTCTCGTAGCTGCGCAGTTCGCGCCGCAGCGGCTCGTAGTCTTCGCTGTCCACGCCGCCGACACCGATGTTGTCGCGACGCATCTGGCCGATCGCCATCAGCCGTTCGCCCTGGGCGAATGGCAGTGGTTCCAGGATCAGGCCGTTGACCGCGCCGAGCAGGAACAGCATCGCGCCAAGTCCGAGTGACAGCACGGCCAGAGACAAGGCCGTATATCCCGGCCGGGCAGTCAGACGACGCCAGGCACCACGCAGTTCATGCAGGCTCATCATGTCGCTCCAGGGTCGTGTGGTCGGGCGCAAACCGGACTTCCGCTCGCATGTCGCCACCGCGGTGGCCCGCGCAGGCGCGATGCGCACGCGAGTTCCGGGGCGGCGATAACGGCGATGATGTTCATTCGTGGCGTAGTGCCGACATCGGGTCGATGCGCAGCGCACGCCGCAGCGGCACCAATCCGGACAACAGCGCCACCACCAGCACCATGACGATGGTGCCTCCGAAGATCAGCGGGTCGTAGGCGCGGGTGTGGAAGGCGGGATTGGCCAGCACCGCCGACCATGGCAGCGCCAGCGCGACACCGATGCCCAGACCCAGCGCCAGTTGCGTGGCGATGCGCCGGAACACCAGCGCCGCCACACCGACACGGTCGGAACCGATGGCGCGGCGGATGCCGATCTCGCGCGTGCGTTGCTCGACCGAAAACGCCAGCACGCCATACAGACCGGCCGCTGCCAGGATCAAGGTCAGGATTCCCACGCCGGTGAACATCTGGGTCAGCACCACCATGCCGGCCTGGCTGTTGCGGATCACCGCCGCATGCGTCTGTACCCAGTACACCGGCGTGTGTGCATCCACCGAGCGCACCGTCTCCGACAGGCGCCCGCCGAAGGCACTGGCGTCGCCGCGCAGACGCACGGCCACGGTGGCGAAACGGGTCGGCTCCTGCGCGAATGGCACCAGCACGCTCGGACTGTGGGAACTGGAACTGGCCTGGCGCAGATGCAGGTCGTCGATGACGCCGACCACGGTGACCGTCCTCGGCGTATCGCCGCCGGGATTGATCACCAGACGCTGTCCCAGCGCATCGCGCTGTGGCCACAGATGCTGGGCGGCGCGGCGGTCGATCACCGCCACCGGCAACGACTGCGCGTTGTCGCGCTGGTCGAACAGGCGACCTTCGCGCAGGCGCAGGCCGTAGACCTCGGCAAAACCTTCGTCGACGAAGGCGATGTCCATGCGCCGATGGCCGCCAGCAGGTCGCTCGCTGCCTTCCGCCGCCACCTCGTCGGAACCGCCGCTCCAACCCGGAATACCGCTGCCAATGCTGGCCGACAGCACCTGCGGATCATCACGCAGCCGGCTGGTCACCCGCTCGAAGAACGCCAGCCGTTCCGCCGGCCCGGGATAGTCGCTCTCGAACAGGCCGATGCGACCAGTGAGCACGCTGGCCGGATCGGTGCTGGCGCCGTTGTCGAAATTGGCCATGCCGGTGATACCGCGAATGAACATGGCGGCGCCGACCAGCAGCACCACGGTCAGCGCGATCTCGCCGATGACCAGTGCCCGCGACACGCGGGCGAAGAAACCGCCGTGACTGCCCTTGCTGCCGTCGCGCAACGCATCCTGGGCATCGGTGCCGGCCGCGCGCAGCGCCGGGATCAGACCCGAGATCAGGCAGGTCAACAAGGCCACGATCGGCACGAACACCAGGTCGCGCCAGTCGTAGTCGAAGGTCACGAAGAACGGCAGGATCAGTCCGGCGCTGTCCATCTGCCGGGCGAACAGACGGGTCAGCAGATCGTTGCCGATCACCGCCAGCAGCGACGCGATCGCAGCCATGACCAGCGCTTCGGCCAGAAGATCACGCAGCAGGCGACCCCGACCGGCGCCGAGCGCACTGCGCACCGCCAGTTCACGTCGACGCGGCAGGATCGCGGCGAGTTGCAGGTTGGCGACGTTGATGCAGGCCAGCAGCAGCACCAGCAGGCCGGCACCGAACATCAGCCACAGGATCTGCCGCGTGGTCTGGTCGACGAAACGATGGTGCAAGGGCTGCAGGCTCAGCATCGCACCATCGGCGTTGCGACTGAGTTCATTGCCCATGCGCCGGCTCAGTTCAGCCAGACCGGTCTGCGCCTGATCCAGCGTTACACCGTCGGCCAGTCGCGCGGTCACCTGCACCGAGAGATCGTCGCCGGTCGCCAGACGCCGTGGAATCCACACCTCCTGGTCGACCGGATAGGCGAACCAGGCCGGCAACACGCCGATGATCGTGGCCATCTGGCCGTTGCTGCGCACCACCCGGCCGATCACGCCCGGATCGGCGCCGAAGTCATCGCGCCAGACGTGTTCACCGAGCAACAGCGTCAGTGCCGCTCCGGGACGATCGTCCTCGGGGTTGAACAGGCGACCCAGCACCGGCTGCACGTCGAACAGTGGTGCCAGTTGCGCGTCGATCATCGCGCCGCTGTAGCGCTTCACCGATTCGCCGTGGCTGATGTTGACCGTGGCCTGGCCACCGTCGACCGCAATCCGGTCGAACATCGGCAGCGCATCGCGCATCGCCAGCCAGTCGCGGGTGTTCATGCCCTCCAGATAGCCGCCGCTGCTGTTGGGCTGGTTCCAGCCCAACGCCACCAGCCGCTCGGCGTCCGGGAACGGCAGCGGCCGCAGCACCATGCTGTTCACCGAGCCGAACAGGAACATCGCCGCGATCAGGCCCAAGGTCAGGATGCCGATCGACAGCGCGCTGTGTCCCGGCCGCGACCGCAGCCGGCGCCAGGCGGATCGAATGGCTTGCAGTCCCATGGGCTCAGTCCTTACGCGGAAACAGTGTTGATGCCGATAGACAAAGCAATCGATGTGCCATCAGACCAGCCATTCGATTCAAACAGTTAACGATCCACCTCTGTTCGTTTTCGGACGAGTAAACCCTCGGGGTGTGGTTGCCGGCGGACACGGCCCACCCCTGCAGCGATCAAGCACCTGCCTGGGTAAGGCCTCCGTCAATCGGCGTCGCGGTCGCTGTGGTGGAGGGCGGCAGGGTCTCCCCTGACAACCCGTTTCTCAATGTCTCCAACACCCGCAGTACCGCAGTCGCCCTGTCCGAACACGCCGCCAATGTGGCCGGAATCATTGCCAGCAGCCATGGCACGCATCGGGGCATGGCCTCGGCGATCGGCAGCAATAGCGTGGACTTCATCATGGTCGACGGAAATCACTGGGGCGCCGGAACCCGCGAGCACTATCGGGTCCATCGCTTCAACGGCAGCGGCGCCTACACCATCAATGCCGCCAACCTGTCCAGCATCGACCCCGACAACAAAGGCACCTACGGGCCGTTCACCATGGACGCCTATACCGCCCTGTCCGTTTTCGATATCGGTTACCGCGACCGCAGCCTGCGCCGCTTCCGGCTGATGCCGGCGATTGGCTCGACCAGCGCCGACCTGGCGATGGCCCTGTATCGATCTTCCGCCGGCGACAGCACCACGTGGGCACGCGGACGAAGCAGCTCCGTCACCTCCGCCGACGGCGCCGGGACCGGCGGCACTGAACGCATGCGCTACCGCTTCGACGGAACCACCGGCGACCGCCTGGGACTGGCCGTCCACAACAAGAACTTCGATACGCCCGCCACCTTCTACCTGCGGGTAACGCCGAGTTCGCTCTTCTCTGACGGCTTCAACGGCGACTGATCGCCCCTTGTACGCACGTCATGCTTGCCGGATCCACTGATCCGGCGCGCCCTCGGTCTGGATGGCTGCGGACCCATCCGCAGGCATCTCGCATGCAGCTCGCCTCCGGGTAGGTGCGTGTCTCGCGTAATCCGCTTCGGTGCAAGTCGTAGAACACGGCAGCGTTGGTCATCGCCTTCGCTCCAACCAGCACCCGAACTTCAGGATCGCCACATGCACATACACGTATCTGCCCGTACCGCCACGACCCTGATGGCGTTGACCGCATTGATCGCAACGAGCAACGCCGTCCCGGCAACGCAGATGGGGCCTGGCACTGACGAAAGCGATCGCCTACGACTGGCACGGACACTGGCCGTGCACCCCGACCAGCTGTCCGACCTCATCCGTCACAGCGAACACCTGGCGAACGGCCAGCTGATGGAATCGATCAAGGCCATTGACCTCATTGGCGACCGGATCGTCGGTGCCAGCTATGTCGATGATCGCCAGGTCGACCCCGATGCCACCCGTCACGAAGCGAATTCGCAGTGGCGTTTCGATCATGGCGCCAAGACGGCAGCACTGGTGAAACGACTGGCGGGCTTGCGCATGGATGAGCCGTTGATCGTCGACCTGTGGTTCGCGTTCGACCAACCAGACGACGGTGGCGGCCCGTCGGGCGGATTGGAACAGTCGCTGCGGTTCGGCGAACCTGATGCCGCCGCGCTAGCGAACGACGTTGTTGCCGAAGGTAGACACATCGATGCGCAGCCGCTCCCGCCAGCCGAAGCCGAACGAGCTGAACGTGAAGCCGCCGCCCTGGCAGTCGCCGCCCGTGCCGGAAACGGCGCTGCAGTCAGCAAGATCACCGCCGACGAAGTCGATCCGGAATGGCTGGTCGAGCGCAAGACCCAGGCGATCATCGCCATCGAACAGGTCGAGGAGCACAACCGGCAACGCATCGCCACCTTGCAGGGAGCGCTGGCGCCAGCGAGTGCGTCCATGCACCAGAAGCTCGTCGATGCCGGCCTACGTGTACACCATGCCAGCGACATGGTGCCTTCGATCATCGTTGAAGGCAGCCGGCAGCAAATCGAAACCGTCGCACGCTGGCATGAGGTGACCGTGATCGATCCGGTCCTTGAGAACACCGGGCCCAATCTCGACATCGCCCGCGCCGCACACAACGCGGTGCCGCAGAATGCAGTCGGCCACGACGGTACCGGCGTCACCATCGCCGTGGTCGAGGGTGGTCGGGTTTTCCGAGACAACCCGTTCATGACCGTCGCACAGACACGTCTTCCCGACCTGACCCCTGATCAGGACTGGCACGACAGGCACGCGACCGAGGTCGGCGGCATCATCAGGAGTACCCACGGAACCCATCGCGGCATGGCCTCCGCCAGCTGGCTGATCAGTGCGAATGCCCGATACCAAGGGCTGGGCGCCAACTCTCTGGAGGCTGCGACAGACTGGGCGGCCGGCCGCGCCCAGATACTCAACCACAGCTGGGGTTCCGTCGCGCAGACCGACAGTCTGTTCAACGCGTTTGACCGTCGGCTCGACCACATCAGCCGATACTCATTCCGGCTCAATGTGCACGCTGCCGGCAACCATGGGGATGCAAACTGTGCCCAACCGGACAACACCACCGTGTACGGCGTCCAGTCGCCCGGCCGTGGCTACAACACGCTCGCCGTCGGCGGATTCGACGATCGCGGAACCCCTGCCTGGGGCGATGATGTCCGCTATCGCTGCTCAGCCCGGGGCTGGCCGGTCGGCGATGGCACAACCAGCAGCCACGAAAAGCCTGAAATCGCCGCATCGGCGGTCAACATCACCAGCCTCGCACGCTCCGCCGTTCCGTCCTCTGCCCTGGGTGGGCCCGGTTCTGGCACCAGCTTCGCGGCACCCGGAATCTCGGGGATCGCCGCCAACCTGATGGAGGCCGAATCGCAACTGGCCGGCTCACCGGTGGCTATGCGGGCCTTGCTGCTGGTCGGCGCCCTGCATGCACCGGCCGAAACCCGCGCGGTCTCGGCGACGGCGTCGACCTTTGCCACCGAAGTCGGGCCGTGGTGGTTCCATGGCGTGGACGGGAACAGCTTCCCGCGCTCGTATCAGGTCTATGCCCGGGCCGGGCAGCGGGTGCGATTCGCCATCTCCTGGCTGTCGAACGTTGCCCTCAACGATGGAACGTTCTCCAACGACCGCTTGCCGGCTGACCTGGATCTCCGCGTCTACCGCAGCAACGGCAACATGATCGCGTCATCGGCCAGCTTCGGAAATCCCTTCGAGATCGTCGACTTCTACGCACCCGCCAACGACACCTACGAATTCCGCATCAACCGGTACAGCGCCGTCTGGACGGGAACTGCCACACCATTCGCTGCCGCCGCGCGCGTCGATGGCTACCTTATGCCGCGCGGCACCTGGTGGGCATCGAACAACGCGCCACCGACCATGGGAATGTTCTTCGATGTACGTCCTGATATCGAGTACAGCGGAGCAATGTATCAATGGCGCGGCGTGGGCATGCGTCCCGCCAGCGGCGACTACGACCTGCAGCTGTACACGAGTTCATGGTTCATCGGACCCGTCAACAACACCGACACTTTCGGACGCCCCCTGCGCGCGTCTTCAGTCGCGTCTGGCAACGGTGTGGATTTCATACTGGTGGATGGCAACCATTGGGGCACCAGCGTTCGCGAGCACTACCGCGTGCATCGATACAGTGGCAGCGGCGCTTACACCGTCAATGCCGCCAACGTGCAAAGACTCGGACAGGACAGCACTGGCACTTTCGGCCCCTTCTCGCTGGGCAGCAGTCATCCCCTCTTCGTGTTCGACATTGGCTATCGCGAGCGCAGCTTGCGTCGATTCACGCTCCTTCCGGCTGCCGGCTCGACCAGTGCCGATCTGGCCATGAGCATTTTCACCTCGCAGGCAGGCGACAGCGCCACCTGGGCGCGTGGTCGTGGCGCCGCTGCCGCCCACGCCGACAACTGGGGTGCTGGAGGCAGCGAGCGCATGCGCTTCCGCTTCTCGGGGACGTCGCCGGATCGGCTGGGGCTGGCGGTCTACAACAAAACGCACAACACCAACGCACAGTTCTATCTGAAGGTAACGCCGAGCTCGCTGTTCTCGGACGGCTTCAACGGCGACTGATCGCCAGGCGTTCGCCACACGGTCAGGTGTGCCTCAACCGGCAACCTGCCCGATTGCTTGCCGCGATGACCGGTACCGGGTGGCGGTACCGGACATCCGACCACGCATCGAGGTCAAAACTGTGCGTGCGAGCGCGATCGTTGATCGCACGACAGCATTACCCCCCAAAAAGCGTGTCGGCGTCATGGTGCGCGAGGATCGCTCAATCCTGACGCAGCGCCTCCATCGGAAGCACACGTGCCGAACGCCAGGTCGGCACCGCACAGGCGACGATCGCCGTCGACAGCAGCAGTACGGCGGCACCGGCCACCACCCATGGATCGCCGACACCAACGCCGTACAGCTGCGATGCCACAAGACGACCCAGCGCCAGCGCACCGAGCACGCCGACGAGCAAGCCCGGCACGACCATGCGCAGACTGTCGCGCAACACCAGACGGTGGATCGACGAACCAGTGGCGCCCAGCGACTGGCGCACGCCGAACTCGCGCCGGCGCTGTCCCACCGACCAGGCGATCACGCCGTACAGCCCGACCGCCGCAAGGATCACCGCGACCGCGGCGAACACGCTCATCAGGCTCATGTTGAAGCGCCGCAGCGCGGTGGTTTCCGCGGTTACCGCGTCCATGCTGCGGACCGCGAACACCGGCGTATCGGCGGCGATCTCGCTCATCACCCGACGCAAGGTATCGGCCAGCGCCAGGGCATCGCCGCTGGTCTTCAGTGCCACGGTCAGGTCGCCGACCGGCGCGGTGCGGATCGGGAAATAGATCTCGGCGTCGGCAGGGCTGTCCAGCCCGCGCTGACGGACATCGCCGACCACGCCGATGATGGTCTTGGCACTGCCATCGAACGTGCTCACCTGCTCGCCCAGCGCGTTGCCGCCGCCCAGATAGCGATCGACGAAGGTCTGGTTGACCAGCGCCTGGGTCGGGAACAGCGACTCGTCGCCGTCGCTGGCGGCAAAGCTGCGGCCGGCCAGGACCGGAATGCCGAAGGTCGCGAAGTAGTCGGGATTGACGAAGCGGAACTCCACCAGCACTCGCTCGGGCAGTTCCCTGCCGGCGATGCTGAAATCGCCATTCCAGCCGGACTCGCCCGAGGCTGGCAGCTTCTCGCTGAAGGCCACCGACTGCACGCCCGGCAACGCCTGCAGGCGCGCCTGGATGGTGTCCAGTCGCGGTGCCACCACTGCCTTGCCGCGCGCGTACCAGTCGGCGAATTCCTCGCCCGGCTGCATTAGCGGCGCCGGCAACGACAGGCCGGCAGCCAGGATCCGTTCCGGTTGCGCGATGCCGGACTCCACGTCTCCCAGGCGCCGCAGGCTGTCGATCAGCAGGCCGGCGCCAACCAGCAGCACCATGGCCAGCGCGATCTCGCCCGACACCAGCCAGGAGCGTGCGCGTGCCTGCTGCCGGCTGCCGGTCTGGCTGCGCGAGGCGCCTTGCATCGCGCGCATCGGATCGATCGCGGCAGCCCGACGCGCCGGCCACAGACCGAACAGCAACAGGGTCATCAGCGCCAGCGCCATGGTCGCGATCGCGATGCGTGCGTCGACGCTGGGTACGTGGTAGCCCGGCAGCAGCGATGGCGCCAGCGACAGCAAGGCACCGATCGCCGGCGGGATGATCGCCAGCGCCAGCGCCGCACCGGCCACGGCGATGATCAGCGACTCGGCCAGCACCTGCCCGACCAGTCGACCCTGGCCGGCGCCGAGCGCGCGACGCAGCGCCAGCTCCTGCGCCCGCGACTGGCCACGCGCCAGCATCAGGCTGGCCAGGTTGGCGCAGGCGATCAGCAGCACCATGCCGGCGGTCAGCAGCAGCATAACCATCGGCGAGCGCAGATCGGCACCGACCAGATTGCGCAGGGTTTCCACCCGTGCACTCAGGCCGGCGTGGTTGTCGGGAAAGTTCTCCGCCTGCCAGGCGGTGACCGGCTGCAGCGCCTGCTGCGCCTGTTCCACGCTGACGCCGGGCGCCAGCCGCGCCACCGGTGCCAGCGAGTTGTTGCCGCGTCCGGCCGTGTTCGCCGGCAGGAAGAAGGGAATCCACAGCTGCGCATCCGAGGGATAGCGGAAGCCGGCCTGGGCCACGCCGATCACCCGCCAGTTCTCGCCGTTGAGCTGCAGTTCGCGGCCGATCACCTCAGGCGAGCTGGCGAAGCGGTCGCGCCACAAGGCCTCGCCGATCACCACCACGCGCTCACCGGCGCTGTCCTCGGCATCGCCGAAGGCGCGGCCGAGCGTGATCGGCTGGCCGAATACATCCCAGTAGCCCGGCGTCACCGCGTAGGCGTTCAGACGCGCGGCTTCACCGGCGCCGGTCAGGCTCATGGTCTGCGGCACCCAGGCGCCGAAGGCATCGAAGGCACCGCCGTGGCGGTCCTGCCAATCGCGGAACGCCGGCGGCGACACCGGACTACCCGATACCGGCGGCTGGTCGCGCAGCACGCGCACGATGCGATCGGCGTCCTTGAACGGCAGCGGCTTCAGCAGCACCGCGTCGTAGACGGTGAAGATCGCCGCCACCGCGCCAATGCCCAGCGCCAGCGTCAGCACCGCGGTGGCGAAGAAACCCATGCGTGCGCGCAGACCGCGCAACGCGTGGCGGATGTCGTCAAGGAAGGCAGCCATCGCGACTCCTGTGTCTCGGATGCATGGGTGACTACTGCAGCGCTGTGGCCGGTCGGGTCCGGGTTGCGCGCAGCGCCGGTGCCAGACAGGCGACGGTGGCGACCACCAGCAGCGTGGCCACGACCAGCCCATAGGACAGCGGGTCACCCGGTGGGACCCCATACAGCAGGCTGGCGACCAGCCGCGAGGTTGCCAGCGAAATCAGCAAGCCGAGGGCGGTGCCGACCAGCGCGATCACCAGACCCCGACGGATCACCAGCGCGCCGATGCCGGCAGCGCTCGCCCCCAGCGCCTGACGCACCGCAAACTCGCCACCGCGCTGGCCGACCGAGAACGCCATCAGCGCGTACAGGCCGGATGCCGCCAGCACCAGCGCGGTGCCGGCGAAAACCGCCAGCAGCACCAGGTTGAAACGTTGCTGTGCCAGCGAATCGGCACGCACCTCGCTCAGCGGATACAGCGCGTAGGGCATGCTGGCGACAGTGCGCTCAAGCCGGTCGCGCAGCACTGGTATCAGGCTGGCCAGCGGCAGCTGCGTGCGCACCACCACGTTGAACTGCGAGGTCACCACGGGCCGCTGTGCGGCGTTGACATAGATCACGCCGTTCGGCTCGCGCGCCAGACCACTCTCGCGGACATCGCCGACCACGCCGACGATGGTGAGCAGGGTCGCGTCGCCATCCATGTTGCCGAACTGGATGCGCTGGCCGATCGGATCGGCGTCGCCCCAGGTGGCACGCGCCGCGCGTTCGCTGACCAGTGCCACGTGTTCGCCGTCGGCGCGGTCGCCGGCGCCGAAGTCACGGCCACGCAGCAGGGGAATCCCCACCGCGTCGAGATAGCCGGCGCTGGCGGCCCGGAATTCGGCATAGCCGATCGGATCCGGTGGCGGCTGCTCGAAACTGGTGAAGGTGTGGTCCCAGAATCCACCACTGGCGCCGCCGGTCAGCGGCAGGCTGTTGACGCCACCAACGGCGGTGACGCCGGGCAGCGCCGAGAGTTCACCGATCAACGCCTCATAGCGCGCGACATTGGCCAGCGCGTCGACGCGATCGGTCACGCGCGGCTGATTGAGTTCGATGCGTACCGCACCATCGGTCTTGAAACCCGGATCGACCGAGAGCAGGCCGATGAAACTGCGCCCGATCAGGATGGCCGCGACCAGCAGCACCGTGGTCAGCGCGGTCTGTGCCACCAGCAGGCCGCCCTGGGTACGCAGGCTGGACCGGCTGGCGGTCTGGCCACGTCCACCCTCGCGCAAGGCCGCGGTCGGCGCCTGTTCGCGCACGCTGCGCTGGCCGGCCACGGTCAACACCAGCGTCGTGACCAGCGCCAGCAGGCCCGATGCCAGCACGATGCCCGGGGTCAGACCCATCTCGGCGGTGCGCGGCAGCGCATTGCCGGCCAGATCGACCAGCACGCCGACCGCGAGCGCGGCGATCAACAAGCCGAGCAACCAGGCGGCACCAACCACCAGCGCGTTTTCGGCCAGGCGCTGACGCCACAGGCGCGCCTGGGTCGCGCCCAGCGCGCTGCGCACGGCGTACTCGCGACGGCGGCCCAGTGCCTGCGCCAGCAGCAGGTTCATGGCGTTGCTGACCGCGATCAGCAACAGGAAACCGACGCCGACCGCGAGCACCTGCAACGCCGTGCGCACGTTCTCGCCGACCACCTGCTGCATCGGCGTCACGTCGAAGCCGCGTGCGGTCATGTCCCTGCCATGCTCGTCCACCAGCCGCGCGGCCAGCGCCTGCGACTGCTGCTGCGCCGGCACCAGTTCGTCGGCATCGGTGAGCAAGGCCAGCATGCGCCAGTTGTGCGCGCTGCGGCTGCCGTTGAAGCTGGCCGGATCGACCGGCCGCCAGACCATGCTGCGCGCCGGGAAGCCGAAACCTTCCGGCATCACGCCGACGATGGTGTATTCAACCTCGTCGACCCGCAACGCACTGCCGAGCACATCGGCGCGCCCCTGCAACTGGCCGCGCCAGAGTTCGTGGCTGATCACCACTTCCGGTGCCCAGCCCGACGCCGACCAGCTGCGGCCGAGCATCGGCGACTGGCCCATCACCGCGAACAGGTCGCCACCGACCGTGGTCACCATCACGCTGCTGGCGCGCTCGGGCGTGGTCACGATGCCGCGACCGAAAGCATAGATGGCGGTTTGCTCGAACGCCGGCACCGAGCGGGCCAGGTCTTCGGCGTTGGGCTGGGTGACATTGATCGCATGGCCGTCAGGATTGATCTCGCGCACCTGCACCAGCCGCTCCGCGTTCGGGAACGGCAACTGCCGCAGCAGCACCGCATCGACCACGCACCACATCGCGATCGCCAGCCCGAGCCCGCAGGCCAGGATCGCCAGCGCAAAGCCGTAGCTGCCCTTGTGTGCCAGCAGGCCACGCAGGGCATGCCGAAGATCATCGCGCCATAGGTTCATGTTCGTGTTGCCTCGTCATTGATGCGATGGTGTTTCATTCGTCGCGCAGCGCGACCATGGGATCGGTGCGCGAGGCGCGCCACGCCGGCCACCAGGCGGCGGCGAACACCACCAGCGCCAGAAGCACGGTCGCGGCCAGCAGCACCAGCGGGTCGTGGCCGGCCAGGCCGTAAAGCAGCGAGCGCGCAGCGGTGCCGAGCGCCACAGCCAACACCAGGCCGATGACGATGCCGACGACCGCCAGGCGCGCGATCTGGCGCAGCACCATGCCGCGCACGCGCGCCGGTGACGAACCCAGCGCCAGCCGCAGACCCATCTCGCGGGTGCGCTGCGATACCGCGTAGGCCATCAGACCGTACAGGCCGACTGCCGCCAGCAAGGTGGCCAGCAGCGCGAAGCCGGCTGAGAGCAGGCCGACGATGCGATCGCGGGCGGTGTTCTGGCGGACCTGCTCGTCCAGCGTGCGCAACTGCAGCAGCGGCAGCTCGGCGTCCAGGCGGTTCATGGCCTGGGTGACGCTCTGCCCCAGCGCGGCGGCATCCTGGGTGGATCGCACGTAGACATTGGCGTGGCTGGCGTTCTCGTCCTGCGCCAGCGGCAGGAACAGCACCGGCGGTACCTCGTCTTTGACGTTGCTGTAGGCCGAATCGGCCACCAGGCCGACGATCTCGATATCCAGTTCGGGATTGCCCGCACTGAGCGACAGCCGCTTGCCGACGACATCGCTGCCGAGCTCGTAGCGCTCGACGAAGCGGCGGTTGACCATCGCCACCCTGGGCGCTCCGGCGATGTCCTGATCGGTGAACTCGCGCCCTGCCAGCACCGGAATGCCCAACGTGCGGAAGAAGCCCGGACTGACGTCGTTGCGGCTGCTGTTGGTGGATTCGTCCGGCGCCGCCTGATAGCCCTGCACCGACACGCTGGTACCCCAGTCGTGCCCCAGCAACACGCCGACGGAGGACATGGCCACACCGGTCACGCCCGGCAGTGCCGACAGGGCCCGTTCGGCCTCGGCGAACAACTGGCGCGAACGCTCGGTGTTGTAGCCACTGAGCGCCGGCGCGACGGTGAAGGTGAGCACACGTTCTACCTGCATGCCCAGGTCGGTGCGGGCGATGTTCTCCAGGCTGCGCGCGAACAGGCCGGCCAGCACCAGCAGCGCCAGCGAGAAGGCGATCTGGGTGATGGCCAGGCCACTGCGGAAGGCACCGGCGCTGCGATCGCTGCCGGGTTGGCCGGAACGCGCGCGCAAGGCATCGGCCGGCGTTGTGCGCGACAGGCGCCAGGCCGGGAACAGGCCGAACAGCACGGTCGTGAACAGCGCCACCACCAGCGTGAAAGCCACGGTGGTGAACGACAGGTGGCCGGCACTGCCGACGTTGGCCATCTCGGTGGCGTCGTACAGGGACAAGCCCTTGCCGACCAGCCACGCGACCGGCAAGGCCAGCACGGCGCCAGCCAATGCCAGCAGCAGCGATTCCACCAGCAGTTGCCGGCGCAGTTGTCCGGCACTGGCACCGATCGCCGAGCGCACCGCCATCTCGTTGGCACGCACCGCGCCACGCGCCAGCTGCAGGTTGGCGATGTTGAGGCAGGCGATCAGCAGCACCAGCGCCGAGACCACCATCAAGGTGGTCAGCGGTGTCGTGGCGTTCTCCGGCACCCGGCTCTGGCCACGCGCACCCGGGGTCAACACCAGCTGCTTGGCGCGGAACTCGGCCATGCCGTTGTCGGACATGCCCTGCAGCGTTGGCGCCTCGATGTCGTTGACCACCGCGTGATAGCGGACCTGCAGTTTCTCGCGCGCCATCTCGGCCGAGACGCCCGGCGCGAGGCGGCCGAACACGTACAACCAGAAATAGTCGCGACGCTCATGCTCGGGAAGACCGTCGATCCGCTCCGGCCATCTCACGCTGGCCGGCACGAACAGTTGCGTGCGCGTGCCCAGCGTGGTGCCGGTGAATCCGGCCGGCGCAACACCGACGATGGTCAGCGGCAGACCGTTCACCCGCACGCTCTGGCCGACCACGTCGGCAGCGCCGCCGAAGCGGTCCTGCCACAGGCCGTGCGAGAGCACCACCGACTCGGCCTGCCCGGTCACGGCATCGTCCTGCGGACCGAGCAGCCGACCCAGCGCCGGCGCCAGGCCGAGCGCGCTGAAATAGTTGCCGGTGACCACGCTGGCTTCGATGTGGCTGGTGTTGCCCTGCCAGGTCAGGTTCATGGAGTCGCCGCGATGACCGGCGAGCTGGATCACGCCGTTCTGCGCGGCTTCCAGATCCTTGAACATGGGATAGCTGAAGGTGGAACGCGTCGTGCCGCTGTTGTTGCTGCTGTTCCAGCCGCTGCGCGGACCCGGTGCCTCCAGGTTCACCAGGCGCTGCGGCTCGGCCACCGGCAAGGGTTTCATCAGCGTGCCGTGGAACAGCGAGAAGATCGCCGCGTTCACACCCAGACCCAGCGCCAGGGTCAGCGCCACCGTGGCGAAGAAGCCGGGCCTGGCGATCAGGCCGCGCAGGCCGTAGCGGAAGTCGCGCGAGAAGCGGTCGAGGAAGGTCATGGCGTGCGCCTGGTCAGTCGTGACGAAGGGAAACCATCGGATCGGTACGCACCGCGCGGATCATCGGCGGCAGCAAGGCCAGCAGCGCGGTGACGACGATGGCCAGCGCGCCGGCCAGCATCACGCCGCTAAGCGTGGATTCCAGTGCGAAGGTGACCGACGCCAGCAGGCGCAGCGCCAGCCAGGCGCCGAACAGGCCACAGAGCAGCCCGACGCCCAGCGTAGTCATGCCGTCGGCCAATACCTGGCGGCCCAGACGGGCCGGACGTGCGCCGACCGCCAGACGCAAACCGAACTCGCGGGTCCGCCGCCGCTGCTGCAATGCCGCCACGGCATAGATGCCGGAGGCCGCGAACACGATCGCCAGCAAGGCGAAGGCGCCCAGCGTGGCGGTGAAGAAGCGCACCGGTCCGAACTCGGTGTCGAGATCGCCGGCCAGATCGAACACCCGCGTGGTGGCCTGGCGTGGATCCACCGCCAGCAGGGCGTCGACCAGCTGGCGCTCGCCGAGCGTGGCGCCTGGCGATGGCCGCAGCATGAAGCTGATCGCCACCCAGGGATGCTGATCGAAGGCGATCAGCGCCTCGGGCGCGGGGGCGACGCGCGGACCGCGATTGCGGATGTCGGCGGCGACGCCGACCACGCGAAAATCACCGGAAGTCCCGCGCCCCAGATCGAGGTGGATCATCTGGCCCAGCGCCTGGCCGGGATCACCAAAACCCAGCCGCGCCAGTTCGCGGTTGATCACCACCACCGGCTCGCCACCGGCGCGATCGCTGTCGGCGATCATGCGCCCGGCCAGCAATGGAATGCCCAGCACCGACAGGTAGTCGGCATCGACCCGACGCAGCACCGGCTGGAACGGTGCCGGTTCGCTCTGCCCGGGAAGGCGCACGGTGGCGCGGGCATCGCCGATCTGCGACAGCGGCGCCGCCGTGGTCACGCTGACGCGCTCGACACCGGGCAGCGCCGCCAGCGATTGCCGAAAGCGCTCGGCGAAACCGGCCCATTCATTCGGCGGCGTCGGACGGAACAGCTGCACCACGCGCACGCCTTCGCTGCGGAAGCCGACATCGACCTGCTGCAGGCGCAGGAAACTCGCTGCCAGCGCGATCGCCACCACCACACTGATCGTGGCCAGTGCCACCGCCAGTGCCGGCAACCAGCGTTGCCGCGACGGTCCGGCGCCGACGCTGCCGCGACCGGCGCCGCGCAACACCAGTGCCGGACTCACATCCGGGCGGATCACGCCAGCCAGCACCACCAGCAGCGGCAACAACACCGCCGTCGCCGCTGCGAAGACGAGTACCTGGCCATCGATGACGATGGCGTCGGCGCGCGGCAGGCTCAGGCTGGCCAGATCACGCACGACACCCAAACTGCCCCAGGCCAGCAAGGTGCCGAGCACCACCGCAAGCACAGCGACCAGCACCAGTTCCGCACCCAGGCGCAACCACATCCGCGCGCTGGTGGCTCCCAACGCCTGCGCTAGTGCCTGTTCGCGGCGATGCTGCACCTGACGCGCATTGACCAGCACCGCGACATTCGCGCAGGCGATCAGCAGAACCAGACCGGCGATCGCCAGTGCACCCCAGAGGCTGCCACGCAGATCGCCGATGACAGTGTTCACCAGCGGCACGGTGTGCAGCCGCCAGCCGCTGTCGTCGAAACCATGGGCGTCGCGCACGCCGGCTTCCACCGCGCCCAGCGCGGTATCCAGCCAGGCTTGCGAGGCATCGTCGCGCAGACGCGCCACGGTACTGAACTGGCGCATGCTGGCGAAGCCGGGACGCTGCGCCGACAGTGCCTCATTGACCATCGGCAACCAGGCACCGACGAACGGCGACGGGAAGTCGAACGCCGCCGGCATCACCCCGACCACGCGCATACGCCCTTCGATGGTCTCGATGGTTTCGCCGACCGCTTCCGGACGACCGCCGAGCAGACGCTGCCACTCGGCATGGGAAAGCACCACCACGTTCTGCCAGCTGACATGCTCCTCCGCGGTGAACCAGCGCCCGTGCAACGGCGCCATGCCCAGCGCCGGCAGGAAACCGCTGCTGGCGATGATCGCGGTGCGCTCGCGCGGCCGCGCGTCGTCGAAGAAGGTCAGCCCGCCCCAGTTGTAGTAGCCGACATGGGCGAACGGCGACTGCCCGGCCTCGGTGGCGGTCACCAGCGCATCGACTTCGGCGCCGGTGAGCATGCCGGCCTGCGCGTCGTGTTCGGGATGGCTCGCCTCCACCGATACCAGCGCGGCCGGATCTTCGAACGGCAGGGCGCCGAACACGATGCCGCGCAGCATGCCGTAGGCAACCACGCTGATGGCGATGCCGAAGGCCAGGATCAGCACCGTGGCCAGCGCGAAACCGGGCGCCTTGACCAGACGCCGCAGCGACAGCCGGAATTCGTCGGCGATCGCGCTCATCGCCGGCAGCACCGAATCGATTTCGGGATCATGGACCTGATCACTCGTAGCGCAGGGCCTGCAGCGGACTGACCCGCGCAGCGCGACGGGCCGGCAGCCAGCAGGCGACCAGCGCCACCGAACCGAGCACCACCACCACGGCGAGGAAAGTCAGCGGATCGAAGCGCGAGACGCCGAACAGCTGGCTGCCCAGGAAGCCGCCCAGCGCCAGCGCGCCGATCAACCCCAGGCCCAGTCCGATGGCAGCGATGCGACCGCCCTGCCCCAGCACCATGCGCACCACATCGCCACGCTGGGCACCGATGGCCATGCGCACACCCAGCTCGCCGGTGCGCTGTTCGACCGCATAGGCGAGCACGCCATAGATGCCCACCGCCGACAACAGCAGCGCGACACCGGCGAACAGCACCAGCAGCAGCATCGGCGCACGCCGGCCCTGCAGCGACAGCGCGATGCGTTCGTCCAGGCTGCGGATGTCGTACACCGGCTGCTCGGGATCGATGCGCAGCACCGCCTCGCGGATCGGCTGCACCAGGCCACCCGATGGCAGGTTGGTCTTGATGACGTAGTAGCCGCCAAGCAGGTTGTTGTACTGCAGGAACGAGAACTGGCTGTAAGGGAAGTAGTACGACTCCTTGTTCACGTCCGAATGCAGGCTGGCGTTCTTGACCGTGCCGACCACGCCGACGATGGTGTGCCAGGGGTTCTCGCTCTCGTCGCCGGCGCGGCGGATGCGCTTGCCGATGGCACCGTCGGGAAAGTATTTCTTCGCCAGCAGCTCGTCGACGATGGCCACCTTCGGCGCATCCCTGCTGTCGGCGTCGGTGAAGTAGCGGCCGGCCAGCAGCGGAATCTGCAGCGAGCGGAAGTAGGCGGCATCGGCCACACGGGTCAGGCCATGCGGACTGGCCTGCCCGGGCGCCACTTCCAGGCCTTCGACCATGTACGAGGCCTGCCAGTTGTTGGGACCGAACGGCAGGTTGTTGACGAAGCCGGCTTCGGTGACGCCCGGGATCGCCCGCAGTTCGCGCAGCGCGGCATCGTGGAAGCGCGCGATCGCGGCATCGTCCCGGTACTTGGCCGGCGGCAGGTCCAGACGCAGCGTGATCAGGCCATCGCGCTGGAAGCCCGGGCTTTCGTTCTGCAGGCGATCAAAACTCTTGATCAGCAGACCGGCGCCGACCAGCAAGGTCACGCACAAGGCGATCTGCACCATCACCAGCACGCTGCGCGTGGCCCGCGCGGCACGTCCGGAACTGTTGCCGCGACCACCTTCCTTGAGCACCTCGTACGGCTTCGCGGCCGACTGGCTCAGCGCCGGGAACAGGCCGAACACCAGCCCGGTCAGCACCGACACGCCCAGGGTGAACAACAGCACCTGGCCGTCGATGCCGATGCCGCTGCGCAGCGGGCTGTCGGTGAGGTTGAGCACGTCCAGCAACTGCAGGCACAGCCAGGCCATGATCACCCCGGCGATGGCACCGACCAGCGACAGCGACACCGCCTCGATCAGCAGCTGCCGGGCGATGCGGCCACGGCTGGCGCCCAGCGCGGTACGCACCGACAACTCCTTCTGCCGGGCCGACACCCGGGTCAGCATCAGGTTGGCGACATTGGCGCAGGCGATCAGCAGCACGAACAGCACCACCGCCTGCAGCAGCCACAGCACCGGCCGGACATCGCCAACCCATTCGTCACGCAGCGGCTTGGCGCGGCCGAGCAAGGCGCCATCGCGCAGGAACTCGACGAAGGCGGCGGCACGCGGATCGTCGGAGCCGCTGATGCGACCGGCGTTGCGCTGGATGATCGCGTCCAGTTGCGCATCCAGTTGCTGGATGGTCGCGCCCGGCGCCAGTCGCCCGACCGACGAGGAAAATTCGTTGCCGCGCTCCAGATCGCTCTTCTGCGCCGGCGTGAACGCATACGGCAACCAGATCTGCACCTCGCGATTGGGGAACACGAAACTCTCCGGCATCACCCCGATGATGCGGTGGCTGTCGCCGTTGAGCCGGACATCGCGACCGACGATCTGCGGATCGCTGGCGAAATGACTGCGCCACAGGGCGTTGCTGATCACCGCGACGGTGTCCTGGCCCGGCGTTTCCGCCGATTCGTCGTACAACCGGCCCAGCGCCGGCTGCGCCTGCAGGGTGCTGAACAGCGAGGCCGAGGCACGCAGGCCGACCAGGCGCTGCGGTGCGCCCTCGCCGGACATGTTCAGGCTGACGCCGCTGTAGATCGCCAGGTCGCTGAGCGCCTGCGCCTGCTCGCGCCGATCGAAGTAGTCGGGAATCGAGGTCCCCGCATCGGCGATGTTCATCTTCGGGTAGACGTTGTGCACCAGCACCAGCCGCTCGCCATCGGCATATGGCAGCGGCTTCAGCAGCAGCCCGTTGACCACGCTGAAGATCGCCGTGTTGGCGCCGATGCCCAGCGCCAGCGTGGCCACCGCCGCGACCAGGAAACCGGGCTTGGCGAGCAGGCTGCGCAGGCCGTAGCGCAGATCCTGGCGGAAGGTCTCGATCATGGGATCCTCCCCGTCGAACGCCGGCCCAACGCCGACAACCGGCGAGAGCCCGACTCAGGCGCGGACCGCACGATCACCGGCAAGCGGCTGATCACGCATCGCATCGCGAACATCTCCTGGACTCCTGCAAGACCATGTCGTCACCTATTCGTAGCGAAGCGCCTGCAACGGACTGACCCGCGCCGCGCGACGAGCGGGCAACCAGCACGCGAACAGGGCGACCGCAGCCAGCACGAGAATCACCGCCAGGAAGGTCAGCGGGTCGAACCGCGACACCCCGAACAGCTGGCTGCCCAGAAATCCGCCCAGCGCCAGAGCACCCGCCAGACCGACCAGCAAACCGATCCCGGCAATGCGACTGCCATGCCCCAGCACCATCCGCACGACATCGCTGCGCTGGGCGCCGATCGCCATGCGTACACCCAACTCGCCGGTGCGCTGGGCTACCGACCATGCCAGCACGCCGTAGATGCCGATGGCCGACAGCAGCAGGGCGACGCCGGCAAACAGCGACAGCAGCAACATGGGCGCCTGCCTGCCCTGCAACGACAGGGCGATGCGTTCGTCCAGCGTACGAATGTCGAACAGCGGTTGTTCGGGATCAATGCGCAGGACGGCATCGCGCATCAGTGGCGCGAGTGCGCCGGCGGGCAAGCCGGTGGTGACCACGAAATAGCCCGAACCGCTGACATTCATCGCCTGGTAGGGGAACTGCCGGTGCGGAAAGTAGTAGGTTTCCTTGTCAACCGCCTGTGCCAGGTCTGCCTGATGCACGGCACCGACCACGCCGACGATGGTCAACCAATCCTGATCATCCTGGCTGCCGAAAGCACGCAGGCGTCGACCGATCGCTTCACCATCTCCGAAGTGTTTGCGGGCCAGCAGTTCGTCGATGATCACCACACCGGCGCCGTCACGACGGTCGGATTCGTTGAAGAATCGGCCCGCGCGCAGGGGAACGTCCATGGCCTGGAAGAATTGATCGGTAACGATGCGCCAGTAACCGTGGGGTGCGGCCTGATCCGTGCCCTGTCCGGAGCCCTCGATCTGGTAAGAGGCGCTGGACGAGGACATGCCGAATGGCAGGTGATTGGCGAAAGCCGCGTCGCTCACGCCGGGCAGCGCACGCAGTTCAGCCAGTGCACGGTCCACGAAGCGCTCGATGTCGGCATCCGCCGGATAGGCCTGATCGGCCAGGCTCACACGTACGCTGATCCGCCCTTCGCGCTCGAAACCGGGATCGACGTTCTGCACCTGGTCGAAACTGCGCAACAGCAGGCCGGCTCCCACCAGCAAGGTCGCACAGAGCGCGATCTGTACGGCTGCCAGCACGCTGCGCACTGCCTGGGCCCGCCGGCTGCCGGCGTTGCCGCGCCCGCTTTCCTTCAGCGTCTCGAACACCCGGGCGCCGGACTGGGTCAGCGCCGGAAACAGGCCGAATGCGATGCCGGCAAGCGTGGTCAGCAACAGCGCGAACGTCAGCACCGATGCATCGATGCCGATCTGCGCCTGCAGCGGCCCCTGGGCCAGACCGAGCACCGCCAAAGCCTTCAACCCCAACCAGGCGATGGCAATGCCAATGACGGCGCCGATCAGTGCCAGCAGCATCGACTCGATCATCAGTTGCCGGGCAATCCGGCGCCGGCCGGCACCCAGTGCGGTGCGTACGGCCAGCTCCTTCTGCCGTCCCGACAAACGGGTCAGCAATAGATTGGCGACGTTGGCACAGGCGATCAGCAACACGAAGGCAGCCACGGCCTGCAGCAACCACAGCACGGCGCGTATATCGCCGACCCACTCGTCACGCAGTGACTTGGTGCCACCAACAAAACCGCCATCGCGGTAGAGCTGGCCCATCAGACCAGCGCGGCCGTCAGCACCGGCAACCCGCTCGGCATTGCGCTGGACGATCGCCGCCATCTGCGCCTGCGCCTGCGCTTCGGTAGCCCCGGGCGCCAGCCGACCGATGGCTGTGGAGTATTCGTTGCCGCGTTCCTCGTCACTCATCTGCGCCGGTGTGAACGCGTAAGGGATCCAGGCCTGGGTTTCGATGTTGGGGAAGGCGAAGCCGGCCGGCATCACCCCGATCACCTGATGGTTCTCGCCATTGACCCGCACCTGCCGTCCGATGATGTCCGGATCGCCGGCGAACCGGCCCTGCCACAGACCGTGACTGAGCACGAGCACCCGATCGCTACCCGCCACCGCCTCCTGATCGGAGAAGGCTCGACCCAGTGCCGGCGTCACCTGCAGCGTGGTGAACAGCGACGGTGTCGCGCGAACGCCGACCAGACGCTGCGGTGCGCCTTCGCTGGCCAGATTGAGGCTGGTGCCGCTGTACAAGGCCAGGTCGGCCAACGCCGGCACCTGTTCACGGCGCTCCAGGTAGTCGGGAATCGAACTGCCCGACTGCTCCAGGCCCATCGCGGGATAGGCGTTGTAGACCACCACCAGGCGATCGGCGTTCGCGAACGGCAACGGCTTGATCAACAGCGCGTTGACGACGCTGAAGATGGCGATGTTCGCGCCAATGCCCAGCGCCAGGGTCAGCACCGCAACGATCAGGAAGCCGGGGCGAGCCAGCAGACCACGGAAGCCGTAGCGAAGGTCCTGCCTGAAGGTATCGATCATCGGGTTGTTCTCGTGTCGCGGTTCATTCGTTGCGCAGCACGGTCATCGCCACCGTGATTGGAGCGATGGCCTGACCCCTGCCGGGATCAGGCCGATGCCGACTCCGGGCTGCGCTTGAACAGACGCGCGTCCTCTTCCTTGCGCAGGCGGTGCATGGTGTCCTCGTCGACCACGCGGCCGTCGAACATGAAGATCTTGCGGTCGGCGAAATCGGCGTAGCGCGGGTCATGGGTGACCATGCAGATGGTCGCGCCGCCCTTGTGCAGTTCGTCGAGCAGGGTCATCACCGCTTCGCCGTTCTTCGAGTCCAGGTTGCCGGTCGGTTCGTCGGCGAGCAGGATCGAGGGCTGGCCGACCAGCGCGCGCGCCACCGCGACACGCTGCTGCTGACCACCGGACAGCTGTGCCGGATAGTGGCGCAGGCGGTGTGCCATGCCGACCCGCTCCAGCGCGGCCTGCACACGGTCGCGGCGCTCGCTCTTGGCCATGCCGTCGCGATAGGTCAGCGGCAGCTCCACGTTCTCGAACACGGTCAGGTCACCGATCAGGTTGAAGGCCTGGAAGATGAAACCGATTTCCTTGTTGCGGATGCGCGCGCGTTCGGAGGCGTTGATGTCCTCGACCTGGCGGTTGTTGAGCAGGTAGCTGCCGCCACTGGGCGTGTCGAGCAGGCCCAGGATCGACAGCAGCGTGGACTTGCCGCAACCGGACGGTCCGGAGATCGAGACGTACTCGCCGCGCTGGATGTCGAAATGCACTTCCGACAGGGCGTGGGTCTCGACTTCGTCGGTGAGGAATACCTTCTTGATCGCGTCGAGCTTGATCAGCGGCTGGGTTTGGCTGGACATGCGGCGGGTTCCTTCGGGTATCAGGTATCGGGTATCAGCGGGGTTGAATGACGACGGCGTTCTTGCCGGCGTGCTGGATGGCGATCGAGCCGTTGCCGTCCAGCACCAGACCGACCTCGGTCGGGCGCGGCTGGCTGGCGAAGCCGATGGCCAGCGCCAGATCGACATCCACCTGCCAGCGGCCGGCTTCGTCGGCAAGGGTCAATGTCGGTTGCGCGGTCTGCGCAGCTTCGGATGTCGCAGCGACCGGCCGCGGTTCGGCGTAGGCCAGCACCATCAGGGTGAACCAGGCCACGACCAGGGCGACTCCAAGGGCGGATTTCATCGTCGTTCTCCTTGCTTGTTTCGGTACGTCGGATGGTTCGCGTTACTGCAGACGGATGCGGTCGTACTGGTCCCAGGACGAGGTGTCGGACAGGATCACCTTGTCGCCCTCGGCCAGACCCTGTTCGATCTCGATCAGGTTGACCGACGCCCGTCCCAGCGCCACCGGCACGCGCAGCGCGCTGCCGTCGCCGTTGATGCGGAACAAGGTGGTCTGGCTGTTCGGTTGACCGAAGGCCGGGCGGCCGACATAGAGCACGTCGTTGAGGCGCTCGATCTCGATGGTGCCGTCCACCGACAGATCCGGACGCGCACCCGGCGGCAAGCTGCCGACCAGATCGATGTCGACCTGCACCGTGCCGTTCTGCACGGCCGGGTCGATGCGGATGACTTCACCGGCGACGATGCCGTTGCGGGTGTCGACCTTGACCGGCTGGCCGATCAGGATGTCCTTGGCCTGGGTTTCGGCGATGCGCAGTTCGGCCATCAGCACGTCCGGCCGCGCGACCCGCGCCAGATTCGTTCCGGCCATGACCTGCTGGCCTTCCTCGACCGGCACCTGCTGCAGCACGCCTTCGATGCCGGCCTTCAGTTCCAATGCATCCGCCTGGCGCTGACGCAGGTCGCGGGTACGGGCCAGCTGGGCGATGCGCGCGCGCTCGGCTTCCAGTTGCTTGCCGATGTTCTGCTGGGTCTTGATCAGGCGGTCACGCTCCATCTCCACACGCACCTTGGCGCTGTCAGCGGTGAGCTGCGAACGCTGATACTGGATGCGCGAGATGATGCCGTCGGCGGACAGGCCACGCTCGGCCTCGGCCTGCAGGCGCGCCCCTTCGTATTCGGCTTCGAAGCCGGCCAGACGCGCGCGCTGGTCGAGCAGCTGGCTTTCCAGTTCGGTCTCGCGCGCCAGATAGGTCGCCTGCGCCGAGACGAAATCGGATTCGGCGGCGGCCAGCTGATCCTGCACCACCGGGTTGGACAGCTCCAGGATCACCGTATCCGGCTGCACCTGGGCACCCGGCTTGACCACGATGCGCTCGACGCGCGCGTCGGTCTCGGCGGCAATCCAGCGGATCGACTTCGGCACCAGCGTGCCGGGACCGCGCACCTCGCGCAGCATCTCGCCGCGCTTGACGGTGTCGGTCCAGACCGTGCCACGCTCGACGCGCGGAGCCGCCGGTTCCAGGCGGGCGATGACGACGCCGGCGACCAGAACCGCCACGGCGCCGATGGCGCCGTAGATGATCTGCTTGCGCCGCTTCTTCAGCTTGAGGTCACTGCGTTGGATGTCCATGGCCGGGAGAAAGCATCATCCGTGCCAATGTCGCAAGTGATTGTCTTGACAAGCAATGAAGCCAGCATGCAACCACGGCAATCCCGGAAATCGTTCGTTTCCGGACAGCCCGGGCAAGATCGCGTTCGGGCCTCGCCAGCGACCGCTCGCCAGCGATCGCCGCGGCGTGCTTGAATCACGCCCTCGCTTTGGTCGGGGAGGCCATGGATGAAACAGAACCACCGCATTGCCCTTGTCGTCGCCGGCATCGCAGCGATGGCCGTATCCGTTCCAACGCACGCGCAGGGCGTGTTGTCGCCGGATGATTTCGAGCTGACCGGCGTGGAACTGATCAGCGAAACCGTGAGCGTGCGCGGCGAGTTCCACGCCGATGCACCGGTCGCCAACAACGTCACCGCCACGCTGAGCGAGGGGCCGGCCCGCGTGCGCCTGGAGCTGGCACGCACGCCCGACGCGACCCTGCGCTGGCTGGCTGCCAATGGTTGCCGCACGCGTTGCAGTGGCCTGACCGTGCGCGGCCAGGTGGTCGTATCTCCGGTTACCGGACGCGCCGCGCTGGCCGTGCACAGCGCCTCGAAGGCGGCCGCTCGCGCGCCTGCTGCCGCCCCACCGGCAGCGGTGGCCAAGACGCCGGTGGCAGCGGCATCTACCGCTCCAGTGCCCGCTGCATCGGCACCCACCGAACAGCCCCCAAGCAACGCGCTGCCCAAGGCCGGCGCCGCCACCGGCAGTCGCGGACCGGCCTACGACATCTCGCGACTGGACATGGGCTGGCTGTCGCTGTGCGGCAAATGCCTGAACCCGGAAATCACCGGCGCCTGGGGTCTGGGCACGGCCCGCGCCGAAGCCGAAGGGCGGATCACGCCGGAGATGGCTTACGGCCACTGCGTCAACTGGCGCTCGGAGGAAGTCTGCGAGGACCAGCGCCCCGAGCGCGTCGACGCCAATGCCGAAACGTTCACCGAAATCCATCGCGCCAGCGCGGACTGCACCCGCGGCATCATCACTCCTGCCTGGGGCGAGACCTACACCCAGGCCGGACGCTGGCCACCCGGCAGCTGGGCCGAAGGCCGCACCCGCTGGCGCGACAGCAAGGGCGAGATCGTAGGCGATGACCACGCCAGCAATGGCCTGGCCATCTCGCAGAACTGGGAAGTACTGTGCCTGGAGTGATGCCGTCGCGGCGCTGAATCCGCTGCAGGCTGAAGCGGCGACGAGACGGCCCGCAGATCCGTCCGTGCCGCGACGATCAGGCGATCCGGTACGCGCTCACTGGCCGGCGGCGTCGAGCTGGCGCAGACGCCAATGCGTCGGTGGCAGGTAGGCACGCAAGGCCTCGCGCTCGCGTTCCAGCGCGGCCCTGCGCGCGGCCTCGTCGCCGGTGGCCGTGGCGAAGGCCGCCTCGGTCGCGGCCAGCCGGGCACGGATCGGCGCCGGCACCTCGCCAGTTTCGGCATCCAGCACGGCCCGCACCGCGCGCAACCGTTCATCGGCGGACGCGGTGTCGCCCTCCTCGCTGTCCAGACGGGCCAGCAGCAGCGGAATGTCCACCCGCTCGCCCAGGCGCGGCGATGGCAGACCTTCGCGCACGGCCAGGGCACGCTGCGCGAACGCACGCGCTTGCGCCCGGTCGCCCTTCTGCGCCAGGGCCCTGGCGAGATTGGCCTGGGCGTGCGCGACCGAGCGCAGCGGCGCACCGCTTTCCTCACGCATGGCGACGGATCGCCGATACAGGGCGACCGCCTCCTCGACCCGGCCGAGATCTTCCAGCAGCGTGGCCAGGTTGTTGATCGGCAGCGCGAGCTCGGCACTGCTGTCCTGGCCCAGTTGCCGATACTGGTCGATGGAACTGCGATAAGCCTGCTCGGCCTCCTCGTAGCGATGGGAGTCCTGCAGGGTCGAGCCCAGCTCGTTGAAGGTCGCACCAATGCGCGAGCTGGGTTCACCCACCACCAGCCGCTCCAGTGCCAGCACCTGCCGGAAGCCGTCGACCGCCTGGGGCATGTCGCCCAGACGCGCGTGCACGCTGGCGACCTGACTCAGGCTGGTGATCACCGACGGATGCTGGTCGGTGCCCAGGCCCTCGCGCTTCAAGGCCAACGCCTGCTCCAGCACCGGCAGCGCCTCGCGTTCGCGCCCCATCAGGCCGAGCGTCCAGCCCTGGTTGTGCAACACCGCGCCCAGCTGCTCGCGGCGTCCCGACGCCTCGAACAATGCCCCGGCTTCCTCGAAGTGGGCCAGGGCGGCGTCGAACTGGCGCAGCTTGCTCTCGGACACGCCCAGTGTCTGCAGCACATGCGCGGTTTCCAGTGATCCGGCCGGGTAGTGGCGACGTGCCAGCGCCAGCGCTTCACTGCCCAGCGCGTGCGCGGTCTCGGTCTGCCCCAGCTGATCATGCGCTCGGGTGAGCTGGCGCAGCGCCTTCGCCAGCAGGCGTTCTTCACCGGCCTCGCCACGCAGTCGCGCGACAGCCTGGCTGAGGTTGCTGACGGCCAGTTCCGGCAAGCCCAGGCTGATGTAGATCTCGCCCAGCGCCAGTTCCAGTCCCGCCTTGATCGCGGCCCGGCTGAACGCGCGTCCCTCCAGTTCGCCGCTGGCGTCCTCGATCAGCTCGCGCACGCTGATCTCGCGGCCGCGGGTGGTTTCCGGCGACGCACGCGAAAACAGATCGACCAGGAACTGCGCCGACTGGTTGGCGCTTTCGGCCTCACGCAACGCCCGAGCCTCGGCGGCGAACGCGCGGTCACGTTGGCTGGCCAGCTGGAACGACAGCGCCGCCAGGGCGAGGATGGTCGCTGCCGTCGCGCCCAGCGCGAGCGGATGCCGACGGACGAACTTGCCCAGCCGATAGCGCCAGGAGTCGGGCACCGCCGACACCGGCATGCCTGCCGACCAGGCATCCAGATCCGCCGACAGCGCGGCCACCGTCTGGTAGCGCCGTTCGGGTTCCTCGCGCAAGGCCTTGCGCACGATGTTGTCGAGGTCGCCACGCACCAGACGGGCATCACCGCGCAGCCAGTCCTCACCGGCGCCAGCGACGCGGCTGGGCACCAGCCGGGTCGTGTCGCCAGCCTGCTTGCGCAAGGGCACACCGGTGAGCAGTTCGAACAGGATCAGGCCCAGGCCGAAGATGTCACTGAGCGTGGTCACCGACTCGCCGCGCAGCTGTTCCGGACTGGCATAGGCCGGCGTCATCACCTGGAACAGGATGGTTTCGCGCGAATCGCCCTGCTCGTCCAGCAGCTTGCCGATGCCGAAATCGAGCAGCACCGGCTCGCCATTGCCGCGCACCAGGACATTGGCCGGCTTGAGATCGCGATGCACCACCAGTTGCTGGTGCGCATGCTGCACGGCCGCGCACAACGACTGGAACAGGCGCACCCGCTGATCCAGCGTCGGCTTGAATTCGCGGCACCAGCTGTCCAGCGACTGGCCATCGACGTATTCCATGGCCAGCCAGGGCTGACCGGCCTGGGTGGTGCCGCCGTCGTACAGGCGCGCGATGTTCGGGTGACGCAGCGCCGCCAGCAGTTCACGCTCGCGCCGGAACCGCTCCAGGATCTCGTGGGTCGGGAAGCCGCGCACCACCTTGATCGCGACCTGATGCCGGAATTCGCGATCCTCGCGCTCGGCCAGGAACACGCTGCCCATGCCGCCGCTGCCGATCTCGCGCAGCAGCCGGTAGCCGCCGATGCGGCTGCCGGCCTGGATCACCGCCTCGCGCAGCGCGGTGCCGACATCGACAGGACCCACGGCGATGGTGGCGTCATCATCCGTGGCCGCAGTGACCGGTGATGCCGCGCCGGCCTTCCTGTTTTCGCCTGTTTCCCCGTTCATCGCACAGACGACACGCACGGGACACAGCCGCGCGAACGGTCATTGCAGGGGGTCATCGGATGCTGTCCAACCATCGCCTGTGCTCAGCACTCGATGACGTTGACCGCCAGGCCACCGCGCGAGGTTTCCTTGTACTTGTCCTGCATGTCGCGGCCGGTGTCGCGCATGGTCTTGATCACCTTGTCCAGCGAGACGTGATGCTTGCCGTCGCTGCGCAAGGCCATGCGGCTGGCGTTGATCGCCTTGACCGAACCCATGGCGTTGCGTTCGATGCAGGGAATCTGCACCAGCCCGCCGATCGGATCGCAGGTCAGGCCAAGGTTGTGTTCCATGCCGATCTCGGCGGCGTTCTCGACCTGGCCGGGCGTGCCGCCCAGTGCGGCGGTCAGGCCACCGGCAGCCATCGAGCAGGCGACACCGACCTCACCCTGGCAACCAACTTCAGCGCCGGAGATCGAGGCGTTCTCCTTGTACAGGATGCCGATGGCACCGGCGGTCAACAGGAAATCGAACACGCCCTGCTCGTCGGCACGCTGGCAGAAGCGATCGAAGTACATCAGCACCGCCGGAATGATGCCGGCCGCGCCATTGGTCGGTGCGGTGACCACGCGGCCGCCGGCGGCGTTCTCCTCGTTCACCGCCAGCGCATACAGGTTGACCCAATCCAGGATCGTGAGTGGATCCCGCAGCGCCGCTTCCGGCCGGTCGCTCAGCTCGGCATACAAAGCCGGCGCCCGGCGCCGCACATGCAGCCCCCCGGGCAAGGTGCCCTCGGAACGGATGCCGCGATTGACGCAGCCCTGCATTGCCTGCCAGAGCTCACGCAGGCCTTCGCGCACCGCATCGGCGCTGCGCCAGACCTGCTCGTTGGCGAACATCAACTGCGCGATCGACAACCCGGTCTGTTCGCAGCGCGCCAGCAGTTCCTCACCGCTGTGGAACGGATGCGGCAACTCGGTGGTATCGGCGACGATGCGGTCTTCGGCTGCCTCATCCTGGTTGACCACGAAGCCGCCACCGACCGAGTAGTAGTCCCGTGTCGCCAGCTCCGCGCCCTCGGCGTCGTACGCGGTGAAGCGCATGCCGTTGGTGTGGTAGGGCAACTTCTGCCGCTTGTTGAAGCCCAGGTCCCGCTTTTCTTCGAACTCGATCTCGTGTTTGCCGAGCAAACGCAGCCGCTTCTCGCCACGGATGCGCGCCAGGGTCGGTTCGACCACGTCCGGGTCGATGCGGTTGGGATAGTTGCCCTCCAGACCGACCAGCACCGCCTTGTCGGTGCCGTGGCCGCGTCCAGTCAGCGCCAGCGAGCCGTAGAGGTCGGCGCGCACGCGTGCGACGCGCTCCAGCACGCCGGGCTCCTCCAGCCAGCGCTCGACGAAGCGCGCGGCCGCACGCATCGGTCCCACCGTATGCGAGGACGAGGGACCGATACCGATCTTGAACAGGTCGAACACACTGACAGCCATGGCGGTGGCTTGGCTCCGGGACAACAAGGCAGGAGTTGCGCATGCTACCGGCGTGCTGGTCAAACCGCATGCACTGGCGCAGCAAAGCCTCCACGCACAGGCTTGCCTGCCAGCGCCCGTCTGGGGTGTCACAATCAGCTAGCGCCCTCCCACCGATAGCTTCGCATGCAAAAGCCCCTGCAACTGTTGCAACGCCCGTCGTGCCTGCTGTGCCTGGAGGCCGAGTACCTGCTCGCCGTCGCCGGGGTGACAACCTTTGACCGTGTGGATATCGAGCGCGATCCTGTCCTGGAATCACGCTACGGCGACAAGATTCCTGTGCTGCGGGACCCCCATGATGGCCGCGAGCTGGCGTGGCCATTCGACGCGGCGGGGGTCACCGCGTTCACCCTGTCGGCGGCCTCTTATTCGTCAGGCGATACCCCCAGACCGTCGTCTTCGTAGCCGTCGGCAAACAGCACGTCGAGCAGCACCTTGCCGGCCAGGAAATTGATGTGACTGCCGGTATCGACCGCACCGGCGAAAATCAGGGCACCGTTGCTGTAGCGCGACCGGATGGCGGCATCCAGCAGGCTGCCGCCGAGGTCCAGCGAGACGACCGACTTGCCGATCAACCCGAAGCTGGGATCGAGTTGTCCATTGGGCAACAAGCGCACGAAGGCGAGATCGGCGTTGTTGGGCGCACTGATCTGCACGTACCCCGAAAGAACCAGCGCGCCATCGGGTTGCAGCGCCGCGCCGTAGAAGACATCCGTGTTGCTTGAGCCAAGGTCGAACGGCACCGTCACCCGACCACCCGTGCCGAAGCCGGGGTCCAGTGAACCATCGGGAAACAGCTTCACCACGGCGGCGTCATAACCGGCGTCGGTGGCAGCACCCGTCAGGAAGATGGCGCCGTCCGGTGCCACCAGCATCTCCAGCACCTGATCGTCCAGGTTGCCGCCGATATCGAAGGCGATCGTTCGGCGTCCGTCACCGTCGAAGTTCAGATCCAGTTGCCCGTTCGGCATGAGTCGCGCGATCCCGAAGTCATGTGAATTGACCGACCCCTTCCCCACGGCACCGGCGACCAGGATCCGGCCATTGGCGTCGATGGCGACCGACGACGCGATTTCATCGGGAAAGTCCGGATCAAGATTGAACCGGATGTTCTGGCGACCATCGGTGTCGAAGGTGGTATCGCGACTGCCGTCGATGTTCAGCTTGACCACGGCGAAGTCGAGGCCCTCGCCGGCCGCAGCCGTGCTGCCGACCAGGATCAACTTGCCATCCGGCAGCAGGGCCACATCCAGCGCACGATCGTTGCCATTGCTGCCGAAGTCGATCAGGGCGATGCCGTCGCCGCTGAAGGTGGTGTCGAGCGTGCCGTCGACGTTGAAACGGACCACGGCGATGTCGGTGGTCGCATCAGGCGCTGCCGATACCGGTGCGTCGCCCACCAGCACGATCTTGCCATCGGACTGGACAACGCCATTGAATGGCAGTTCGTGACCAGCCCCTGGAGCAACGACGACGGTGGTTCGGCCGTCGAAGCTGAAGCTGGTGTCGATGGCTCCGTTCGCGTGCAGTCTTGCAGCGCCGAAGTCGTTCGCGGTACTGCCACCATGTACCGAACCGCCCAGGACGATCTTGCCGTCCGGTGCGATGGCCAAGGCATACGCGGCTGACTCCGAACCGAAGTCGATGATCTGAATACCGCCCTCTCCGAAGGTCCGATCAAGATCGCCGTTTCTCGACGCGGCCGTTGCCGATGAGGGTGCCAGTGTCAGCAGGGTTGCCGCGACAGCCAGTCCAACGCTCGTTGTGAAGTTCACTGTTTCGCCCTCGGCAGATGTACGTCGGAAATCACTGAAACCGCAGCTCGCCCACCAGCGCACACGCGCTATGGCGACGGGCCGTTACCACTCAGTCATCGTCATAACCATCGGAGAACAACACATCGATCAGGATGGCTCCGGCCACCAGTCCCACGCCTTCCACGTTGGGCAGGGTGTCAGCCAATCCGCCGACCAGCAAACGGTCGCCGTGCAGCTTGGCACGAGTGCAGCCGAACTGCGCGCCACCGAATGCATTCATGAAGTAGGCCTTGCCGACCACGCCGAAACCGGGATCCAGTTGCCCGTTCGGTAGCAGTTGCGTGGCCAAGCAGTGTGCCAGTGGAACCTCGGCGGTAGTGATTCCAACGATGAAGTAGCGCCCATCCGGGTGACGGCCGATACTGAAGCCGACATCCGTGTTGCCGCTTCCCAGGTCGAATGGAATGGTCACCTTGCCGTTGTTGCCGAACGCCGGATCCAGCGAACCGTCCGGGCGCAGGCGCGCGATCGCGATGTCCTGACCAACATCCATGGCGCTGCCAACCAGAACGACCGATCCATCCGGATCGACGTGCAGGCCATAGGTCATGTCCTGCAGGTTGGCGGCCATGTCGAAGGCAACGGTGGCGCGGCCATCGCCGCTGAAGTTGGGGTCGAGCTGGCCGTTGGGCAGCAGTCGGGCGACCGCGAAATCCAGGTCGTCGGCGGTCGACTTGGCCGTGACTCCAGCTACGACGATGCGCCCGGCGCTGTCGATCGCCACCGACGATGCCTGATCCATCAGATGCTCTGCACTCAAGGCAAAACTGACCGTGACGCGACCGCCGGAGCCGAAACTGGTATCGCGAGTGCCGTCTGTGTTGAGCTTGACGATCGCCATGTCGTCAGCCTGGTTCAGCACCGCGGTGAAACCCGCGCCGATCAACTTGCCGTCGGGCAACTGGGCCAGCCCACGCACGGTGTCGGCGCCGTTGCTGCCACCAGCCAGGCCGAAATGGATGAACACCTTGCCGCCGGCGCCGAAACTGGTGTCGACATCGCCATTGGCCAGAAAACGGGCGAAGGCCATGTCCTGGCCATTTCCCGATGTCGGCGAGTTTGCCAGTCCGGCGACCACGATCCGACCATCGTGTTGCACGAGCACGGCAAAGACCAGGTCCTGCGAGTCGCCTGGTCCCACGGCCAGCTCCGCCTTGCCGTCGAAGCTGAAACTCAAATCCGGCGACCCGTCCGGCAGCAGTCTGGCGACGGCGAAATCCCAGCCAGTGGCGGGGCCGGTATTGGTGGAGCCGGCCAGGATGATCCGACCCTGTGCGTCGAGCGCCATGTCGGTATATCCCGCGAAACCGTCGCCAATGTCCACCAGCTGCAGGCCGTTGGTACCGAAATTCCGGTCCAGGTCGCCGTTGCGCGTCGCCGCCGCAAGATCGACAGTCATCGTGGCCAGCGCAACGCTGGCAGCCATCAGTCCGATCGCCCTCATCACGCAAGCCTCCCCGCCTGTTCAGCTGTAGCACACGGTCCGGAATCGGCCGCATGGATTCTGCCGGCGCAGTCTAGTGGCCCGCATGGGCCGTGCGAAGATGCCGGCGAAAACCCTTGTTTCAGGCTTTGCGGCGACGCTCCTTGAGCCGGGCCAGGATTTCCGCGCGCGCCTCGCTGAGCACGGACGCGCGGTCCAGCCCGGCAACGACATCACGCACCGCGCGCTTGGCCCCGTCCTTGCCCCAGCTCTTGCCCTGGCGCAGGTAGTGCTCGACGGTGCGGCCGACGATCAGCGTGGCATACCAGGCCAGCGCGCCCTGGGCGCCGGCGGTGACCACGGTGGACAGGCCAGCACTCACCGCCTTCAGCGCCGAGGCGCCCAGATGGATGCCCCAGATGCCGGCCATCAGCGCGGCGATCTGCGCGCTGATGGTGGCGATCAGCTTGCCGGCTTCGGTGCGGCTGAGCGGCAGGCCGTAGACCTTGCCCAGATGCACCACCAACGCGATGTCCAGCCCGGCAGCGGCGACGAGATCCGCCACCGGCACCGGGTTCAAGGCCACCGCCATGCCCTTGGCCAGGCAGTAGCCGTGAATGACCTTGTTGGCCTGGTCGCGACGCAGCGCCATCACCCGCGCGGTGACCTGGTCGCCCAGGCGGCCGGCGAACAGACCGGCGTTGAGCGCGGACAGGGTACGGCCTTCGCGCTCGAGGATGTCGATCAGGCGTTCCTGCAGCTCGGCGACCTGTGCTGCCGGCTGCTGCCTGCTGCGTGATTCGCGACCATCGGCAGCCACTTCGATACGGGTCACCGGCGCCGGCCTGGCCGACACCGCGACCACGTTGCCGGCTGGCAGTCGCCCTTGCGTGAGCGTGCGCAACTCCGACAACAATTTCGCCTGCTGCTCGGGCGGAAACCGGTCGGCCTTGTTCAATACCAGCAGCAGCGGTCGTTGACGTTCCAGCAATTGCATCAGCGCCTCGCGCTCGCTGCGCACCGGATCGCCTTCGACCACGAACAGGATCAGGTCGGCGCGGTCGGCGACCTCGAAAGCCAAGGCTTCGCGCGCTTCGCCGTCGAGCTCGTCGATGCCCGGCGTGTCGATCAGCACTACCTTGCCGGCGCCGTCATCGCGCCAGTCGGCCAGTTGCTGCACCTGGGTGGTGCCGTGCAGGACACCGACCGCGAACAGCTCGCGCCCGGCCAGCGCATTCAGCAGCGCCGACTTGCCGACGCTGACCCGGCCGAACACGGCGATGTGGATGTCACCGCGGTCGAGCTTGCCGAGCATGGCCTCGACCTCGGCGAAGTCGGCGGCCAGTTGCCGGCGGATCGCCGGTGGAATGCTCGGATCGTCGCGCAGCGCGGTCAGGCTGTCGCGAATGCGCGTGTCGGCGCCGGGCGTACCGGGCGCCGCGCTCTCGCCGTCATCGGCGGTGTCGCGCTTCCTGCCGCGACGCAGCCACGACGGCAGTGGAATCCTCACTGCTTGCGGGTCAGCGGCAGATCGACGGTGACCTCGACCGGATTGGCCAGCAGTGAGGTATCGGTCCAGTCGCCGATGCCGACGTCGTAGTCGAGCCGGTTCAGGGTGACCGTCGCAGTCAGGCGTGCGCTGTCGCCGTCGCGCTGGAAGCGGAACGGAAACACCAGCGCATGGGTCTTGTCGCGGATGGTCAGGCTGGCGTCCGCCTCGAAACCATCGTCCACCGCACGAAAGCCGCTGGTGAAGAACTGTGCCTTGGGAAAGGCCCGGGTGTTGAAGAAATCCGGCTCCTGCATGCTGCTGTCGTAATCATCGACGCCGGTCTTGGCACTGGTCAGATCGATCTCGACCTCGAAGCGGGCCGCAGCCAGGTCGTCGGCATCGAAGACGATGGTCGGCTGAAAGCGCTCGAACACGCCGTTGAACGCTTCGCCCTGGTAGTTGCCCTTGAAGGCCAGCCTGGCACCGTCACCGGCTTGCCAGTCGGCCGCCAGCGACGGCAGCGAGCAGAGAGCCAGGGCGGCGAATACGGTGATACGGATCATGGCAGGGGTCTCTTGAAGCGAGGCAGCATGCTGCGCAGCACGCCATCGCGGTCGATGAAATGGTGTTTGAGGGCGGCACCGACATGCAGGATGAGGACGAACACCAGCAGGATCAAGCCGAAGAAATGCAGGGCGCCGGCCAGTTCCTTCAGGTCGCTGTCGCGCGACGCCAGCGCCGGCACCTGGAACAGCTCGAACCACTGCAGCGGGAAACCGGAGGCGGAGTTGTACAGCCAGCCGCTGAGCGGCATGCCGATCAGCACCACGTACAAGGCGACGTGGCTGAACACCGAACCCCAGTGCTGCCAGCGCGGCATCGGCGGCAACACCGGGCGGCGGCGGTCGACCAGGCGGATTGCCAACCGCAGCAACGCCAGCACCAGGATGGTCAGGCCGACCGACTTGTGCACGGCGTACAGGCGCACCTTCTCCATCAAGGTGAAGTCGCCGTACTTCATCACCAGCCCGAAGATGGCCATGACGATGACGCCGATGCCAAGAAGCCAGTGCAGCAGCTTGATCGGCGTGCTCCAGTCGGTGTCCGTGTTCCTCAGTTCCATGTCCCTGCTCCTGCTCGACTGCGCGCACGCTCATCTTGATCAAATACCGGCTGCCTCGCCAGCGGCAGCCGGTGCCGACCGGCATCGGCGATCAGCGTCGAGCCGGAGGATCCCCCGACGCTGGCACCTGCGGTGGATCGGCAATCTGGGCCTCCAGCTCGATCACCACCTCGACCCGGTCGCCGACCAGGGTGGTGTCGCGGCTCATGCCGAAGTCGGCGCGCGACAGCACGCCGCTGGCGCTGACGCCGAGGCGGCGCTTCATGGTGAGTGAAAACCGGCGTTCATCGTTGACCGTGAAATCCAGCACCCAGGGCCGTTCCACCCCGCGTATCGACACGGTGCCGTGCAACCGACCACGCGGCGACTCGTCGAGTTCCACCGTGTCTGAACGGAAACACAGATCCGGGTGACGACCGGCGTCGAACCAGTCCGGTCGCAGCAGGGTCTGTTGCCAGCGCCGGTCGCCCATGTCCAGGCTGGACAGGGGCAGGCACAGCTCGACACGGCTGTTGCGCCAATCATCGCGGTCGAACCAGAGGCCGCCTTCGACCGGCCGGAACATGCCGATGCTGCGGGAGAAGCGGGCGTGCTCGACAAAGAACAGGACGCGCGTGTGCACGGGATCGATCTGGTACCAGCGTGGCTGCGCCGCCGCCGGCGCCGAAACCAAGATCGGTGCGACAACCAGCGCGAGAACCAGCGCAAACCGCCGCATGCGCGCGATGCCGACACGCCGTGTCGTCACCCGGCTGACCAGCTGGCGGCCACCCTGCCCGTTCATTCCCGACGCTCCTCGTCGGTCGTCCGGGCAACGCCGCGAACCAGGGTCAGCAGGCGCCGCCCCGGTGTCTGCGCGATCCGCTCGGCGAAAGCCTGCGCCGTGCGCTCCGGATCCAGCGGCGCACCGTCGGCCAGTGTCGCCGCCACGGCACGGCCCAGGCTGTCGAAGATCAGCCCGTAGGCGACGGCGTGGGCCAGACCGCCGCCCAGCGTTCCCAGTCCGGGAAAGGCCTTGGCGGCGTTGCCGGCGATCGCCAAAGTCACCGCGGTCGTCGTGCGCAAGGTGCCACCGACCCGGTCGATCAGCGCGTCGATGTCCAGTTGCCGGACCTGGGTTTCGTAGATGCCGGCCAGTTCCCGCACCAGCGCCGTGCCCAGCGCGCCCTGGATGACCAGATCGCTGCCCGGTGCCACCGCCGCCAGCGCACCGACCACGGCGCGCCGGGTGTACTTGACCACCACCGCATCGGCGCGTTGCGCGCGTTCGCTGGCCTCGGCCGAACCCACGCGCTGATCCAGGCCACGCAATACTGCGCCAGCACGACCCTGTTCCAGCCCGGCCGCACCCGCGCGCAACCGGCGCGTCAGCAGCTTCGCCAGCGCCGCCACCTCGGGTTCGCGATCGCGCCACTCGCGTTGCTCGATGCCGTCGACCACACGGATCACTTCCTCGCTGCCGCCTGCGCTGACCGGCACCACCTCCGCGCCGGTGCGCTCGCGCAGGCGCGCCACCAGCGCGGCGATCTCGCCGTCGTGGTAGCGGTCGGACTGGTTCAATACCAGCAGGAAGGGCTTGCCGAAGGATTTCAGCCAGTCGACTTCGGCCGCCTGCGGCCGGCTCAGGTCGGCAGCGCACACGTACAGTACCCAGTGCGCGCGCAGGACCTCGTTGCGGGCCAGATCCTCGCGACCGGCATCCTCCTGGGTGCCGGGCACGTCGGCCAGCAGCAGCACGCGACCATCCGGCAAGGTGCCCTGATGATGGCTGACCGCGCGCGTGGTGCCGCCCAGAACATCGCTGGCGACCGCCGCATCCGGTGCCAGCGCGCGGATCAGCGCACTCTTGCCGGCATTGACGGCGCCAAACAGGGCCACCTGCACGCGCTCGTCGGCCGCGCGCCGGTCCAGCTCCGCCAGTTCGTTGTCGACATCGTCGCGCAGGGTCTCGCTGACCAGCTTCTCCACGCGCTCGCGCACCGATTCACGCGTCGGCGGTGGCGCCGGTGGAAGGAGTTTCGGCCGCCGCTTGCGCAGCAGCCGCCAGCCCAGCCAGGCGATGCCCAGCCCTGCGGCCGCCAGCGCCGCCGCATACAGGTAGCGGAAGCCGGCGGGCATGGCCTGCAGGCGATCCCAGATCGACAAGCCGGTGTCCACCGCGAGCAGCGACAACAGCAGGGCGGCGCCGATCGCCGCGGCGAGCAGGGCGAACAGCAACCAGCGGAAAACGGTACCCGGAGCAGCCATGGCGTCATCGTATCAGGGCGATGTCAGGCTGCCGTCGAGACCTTCCGGCAGCTTCGCCAGGGCGAAAAGCTGCCGCGAAAACAGTCACGTGCAGACAGGGGCCGGATTTTTTTGGCGATCCACGCGGGAACCTTCGCCGTCTTCCGCGTATCCTCCCTTGCATAGGGAAATTCGACCATCGACCAACGGGAGGAAACCGAACATGGGCTCGACATCGATCGCGATGCACTACTGGACCCGCCGCGCCGCCATCTCAGGCATCTCCGGCCTGACCAAGGTGGCACCACCGATCAAGAACTACCTGCGGGTCAAGTTCCACAGCGACATCGTGTTCTGGCTGGCCGCTGCCCACGGTTACCCGCTGCGCGAGCCGGCGATCCTGGATCCGTTCTCCGGTGCCGGTCTGGCCATGTCGCACGGTTATCTGGAACGCGCCGGCAGCGCGCACCTGTGCGACATCGACGCCGACTACATCCGCCTGGCCGGCAAGCTCGGGCCCAAGGTCACCACCACGCACGGCGATAGTTTCAAGATGATGAACGAGGGCGATCCGCGCCTGGGCAAGTACGACCTTGTCATCCTCGACAACAATCTCGGTGGCATCTACTACGACTTCTGCGAGCACTTCGATGCCATGCCGGCGGCGTTCCGCTATCTCAATGACGCCGGACCCTACGCGGTGCTGGCGCTGAACTTCATCACCGATCCGGACCTGATGAATTCCGACGAGCGCTTTCGCACGCCGGATGATTCGTTCAACGAGCAGATGCGGCGCCGCGCGGTGTTCTATGGCACCGACGCCCGCAAGATCACACCGCGCATCGGTGCTGCGGCCTATGACCGCGAGGCGCGCAAGGAGGGCTGGACGGTGGCTGACTATGCGCTGGCGCCGCGGGCGGAGTTTTTTCATTTCCTGTTGTTGTTCATGAAGCGGGTGGATCGCGTTGAGGGTTGAGGCTGGTTTGCAAGACGCGACGATGACTCGGAGAGCCGTGACAATTCGCGCCTGATCGGTGGTCGCTGGCAGGTACTTGGTCTGGGTGTTGATCAACGCGGTTTGGATTGACTTGCTTGCCTCATAGCTGCACCCCGCCATCTGTTTTGGAAACGGCTCGGCTTTTCTCGCCGTTTACAACGCAGTCGCTGGGTTTCGACCGCCTCGGCGGCGGCCGAGTTACCTTTCTTTGCTTGTCCGAAGAAAGGTAACCGAAAGAAAGGACACCCCAGGCAGCCCGCCCTGCGGACATCCTGTCCTCCGGGTGCGTGAGCCGGCGCCGGGGTTCGCCGACGGCACATCCTGTGCCGCGACGAACACGCGGACATCCCTGTCCGCGTCCCTGCGGGCTGATCCGCCACCGGCTCACCGGGCCTCATGGGCCCCGGGAAAGCGGCGCGCTTCCTGCGCGCAGAAGCGGGAGAAGCGGGAGAAGCGGGAGAAGCGGGAGAAGCGGGAGAAGCGGGAGAAGCGTAGTTGCTTTGGCAGAACCGGGGGTTGCGGTGTGTGTGGTTGGCGCAGGACTGGTTGGTGTGAGCGCGCAGAGGTCGTGGCGACCATGGACATCGCGAAGGTTGGTGGAAAGCCTGATCACTGTGGCGGGTGGCGGTGGCGGGGATTGTGATGGTGGGTGGACGTGGGGTACCTTCAGGGGAGCTATTGCATCGCAACAATTCCCATGTCCCGCATCCTGGTCTTCCAGCATGTTGCCGCCGAGCCGCTGGGTACGCTGGATCCGCTGATCCGGCGGCGTGGTCATCGCATCCGCTTCGTCAACTTCGAACGCGATCCGGATGCACAGCCGAGCATGGACCGCTACGCCGGCCTGATCGTGCTGGGTGGACCGATGAATGTCGGCGATGCGCGCGGACATCTGCGCACCGAGCTGCGGGTGATCGAACAGGCGCTGCGCCAGGACAAGCCGGTGCTCGGCATCTGCCTGGGTTCGCAACTGCTGGCGCATGCCCTGGGCGCGGCGGTGCGCCGACACGACCGCACGGAGATCGGCTGGTACGAGCTGCACAGCACCGATGCCGGTCGCAGCGACCGCGTGCTCGCGCCGCTGGGTGAGCACAGTCCGGTGTTCCAGTGGCATGGCTGCACCTTCGACCTGCCCAGTGGTGCCAGCCATCTGGCGCGCACGGACGGCTGCGAGTACCAGGCCTTCCGGTACGGCGGCAAGGCCTACGGTTTCCAGTTCCACCTGGAAACCGACCGCGCGCTGATCGAACGCTGGCTCGGTATTCCCGCCTATCGCGAGGAAATGCTGGCGGCCGATCTCGGCCACGACGAGCAGGCCATCCGTGCCGGTATCGATGCCCATCTGGACGCGGTCAGCGCACGGGCCGACGCGGTGTTCAACAACTTCCTGGATCTGGTCGGCGAGCCGCCACGGCGGATCACCCTGCCCTCACGCTGAACGATCACCGGCGGCGATCGCGGTAGTGGTGGAGCGCAGCTGCAAGGTGCACACCGTGCCCTGCCCGGGGGCCGAACGGAACGCCAGCCGCCAGCCCAGGTGGTCGCACAGACGGCCGATCAGATCCAGGCCGATGCCGCCGGCGTGACGACCACCACCGCGCGCCAACTGCGCGTAGATGCGGCTGATTTCCTCGGGCGACATACCGTGACCGGGATCGGCGATGCTGACCAGCGCATCGCCATCCAGCGCGATGCGGATCACGCCGTGATCACTGTTCTCGATCGCGTTGCGCACCAGATTGCCGACCGCCGCCTGCACGATCTGCACCGGCGCCTCGATCAGGCACGGCGTCAGCCGGTCGATGACGATGTCCAGCTCCCTGCCCTCGCAAAGGTGGCGATGGTTGTCGACGATCTCGGGAATCAGTTCGTCCAGCGCGACCCGGTCGGCGATGCGCGCCAGGCGCGCCGGATCCTTGGCCAGCACCAGCAGCAGCGATACCAGCTGCTCGACATCACGCACGGTGCGCTGGGCACGACGCAAGGGATTGGCCGCCGAAGCGGGCAGGCCCGGCTGCTCCAGCGCCAGACCGACGGCGCCACCGATCACCCCGATCGGCGTGCGCAACTCGTGGCTGGCGCTGTCAATGAAGGCCCGCTCGCGCTCGACGAAACGCTCCTGGCGTTGCAGGTAGTCGTTGACGGCGTTGCCGATGACCAGCAGTTCGGAACTGGCGCGTTCGTCGACGTCGACACGCTGGCTGGGCTGGTCAGGCTTGAGTCGACCGATCGCGGCGGCGATGTCGGTGACCGGTTGCAAGGCACGGCGCAAGCCGAGCGCAACGATCAGCCCCATCACCAGCACCAGCAGCACCGAGGTGCCCAGCACGAAGGCGGTGAGCAGGTCCTCCTGACTTTCCAGTTCGGTGATGTCCAGGGCCAGCACATGCCTCAGACCATCGACCTGTTGCACCAGTACCAGCACCTCGCGATTGCCGACCACCAGCTCGTCGTGGATGCCATCGGAGAGGTTGGCGAACGCCGGCGGCAGTTCCCGCCCGTCGCCTTGAACGTACATCGCCAGGCTGTCGGTGTCGTTCCAGCGATAGCCGGGATCGTTGAGGCGCCGCTGCAGATGATGGTCCAGCTCGGTATGCAGCAGGGAATCCCAGATCAGCCGTTCGGCAAACTCGTTGACCAGGAAGCCATGCACGAACACCGCCGCGGTAAGCAGCAGCGAATAAATCCCCAGCAAGGCCAGGATCTTGGTCTGCAGGCTGCGTCGGGGACGCGGCAGCGGTTCCATCTCCATGACTCAGTCCATCGGCCGCCCGGCATCGACCGGATCGTCGCCGGGGGCGGCGATGCGATAGCCGACCCGTGCCACGATCTGGATCAGCTTGACCGGAAACGGACCGTCGACGCTGCGGCGAAGCTCGTAGACATGTGATCGCAGCAGGTCACCGTCGGGCGGATCGTCCGGCCACAGCGCACTCTCCAGACGCCCTCGGGTGACTGCCGCAGGACTGGCCAGCATCAGCACCTCCAGCAGTTTTCGGCAGGCCGGATACAGGTGCAGCGGCCGGCCGGCGCGACTGACTGCCAGGGTGTCCAGACTCATGTGCAGATCGGCGACATCCAGCTCGCGCCGGAACGCGCGGCCCTGCACCCGGGCCAGCAAGGCCTCCAGACGCACCTCCAGTTCCGGCAGGTCGAACGGCTTGGTCAGGTAGTCGTCGGCGCCGGCACGAAAACCGGCGATCTTGTCCGGCAGCTCGTCGCGCGCGGTGAGCATGATCACCGGCGCGGACGAGCCGTGTTCCTGACGCAGACGCGCCAGCACCTCGCGCCCATCCATGCGCGGCAGCATCCAGTCCAGCACGATGGCGTCGTAGTCGTTGCTCGCCGCCAGATGCAGGCCGGTGACGCCGTCCGGCGCCGCGTCCAGCACGTGGCCGCGCGCCTCGAAGTAGTCGAACAGATTGGCGACCAGGCTGCGACTGTCTTCGATCACCAGCAGGCGCATGGGCTCTCCGTCATTGGACCGGCACGGTAGCGCCGACCACGACATCTTGCACCTGGCGTGTCGAAGCGCTGTCGGAAACGATCGGACGATGGCCGCGGCGTGGCGACCGGTTGCGCAGCGGGCGTGATCCACGCGCCGATTCCGACGGCATTCCCACAGCGGGACCAGGAGACTGCCGGCGTCATTGCTGTCACGCGGCTCCATCATGACCCTGGCACCGATCCGCCCGTGAGTCGCCGCATCACCGGACATCGAGCGGACCCGCTGCCGGCCTGGCCGATCGTGCTGGCGATCGTGCTGGCGCTGGTCGCCGGCATCGGCCTGCGCGATCCCTCTCCGGCCGACGAGCCGCGTTTCGTGCTCGCCGCGCAGCAGATGATCGAATCCGGGCAATGGCTGTTTCCGCAGCGGGGCAGCGAGCTGTATCCGGACAAGCCGCCGATGTTCATGTGGCTGATCGCCGGCGCCTACCAGATCACCGGAAACTGGCGCGTCGCCTTCCTGCTGCCGTCGCTGCTGGCCGCGCTGCTGACCCTGGCCTGCACCTGGGACCTGGGTCGGCGGCTGTGGAATCCGCGCGTCGGCGCGCGCGCCGCACTCGCGCTGTTCGTCTGCCTGCAGTTCGGACTCCAGGCCCGGCGCGCGCAGATCGACATGGTGCTGGTGGGCATGACCACGCTGTCGCTGTGGGCGCTGTTGCGCCTGCTGCTGGCCGATGGCCGATGGCGCCACGCTTTGCTGGCCGGGTTCGGCGCAGGCCTGGGAACCATCACCAAGGGCGTGGGCTTTCTGCCGTTGCTGGCCTTGTTGCCCTGGGGCCTGAGTCGGCTGCGTCGTCAAGATGCCGCGGCGGCAACAGCATCACCGCGGTGGCGCTGGCTGCTGTTGCTGGTGCCCGGGTTCCTGGTTGGCGTCGGTCTGTGGCTGCTGCCGATGCTGAATGCCGTGTACGGCAGCGCCGATCCGGCCTTGCAGGCCTATGCCGACAACATCCTGTGGAAGCAGACCGGTACCCGTTACCTGGATGCCTGGCATCACCACAAGCCGGCCTGGTACTACCTGCAGGTGCTGCTGACGCTGTGGCTGCCCGGCGCCCTGCTGCTGCCGTGGCTGCTGCCGCACTGGTGGCGCGGCATCCGTCGCGGCGACCGCCGCCTGATCGTGCTGCTGGGCTGGGGGTTGCTGGTGGTGTTGTTCTTCAGCCTCAGTCCCGGCAAGCGCGATGTCTACATCTTCCCGGCGTTGCCGGCATTCTGTCTGGCCGCTGCGCCTGTGCTCGGCGCGCTGCTGGCACGCGCCGGCGTGCGTCGTGTGTTGCTGGCATGGTTGCTGCTGCCGGCATTGCTCTGTCTGATCCTGGCCGGACTGATTGCCGCTGGCCACGACGGCCTGTCGGCACGCCTGCTCAAGCAAGGGCTTGATCCAGCGATCCTGCCCTCGCTGTTGGTGCCGCTGCTGGTTCTCGCCAGCGGTCTGATCGGCGTCGCCGCCACGTTCTGGCGTCGTCGCCCCGGCATTGCCCTGGTGCTGGCAACCGCGCTCGCCTGGATGGTCGTCGGCATCGCGGTGGAACCGACTCTGAGCGACCAGCGATCCGGCCGTCGCCTGATGCATCAGGTCGGGCAACGCATCGGTCCCGACGCCGAACTGGGCCTGGTGGCCTGGCGTGAGCAACTGCTGCTGCAGGCGGATCGGCCCAGCACCGACTTCGGTTTCAGCCAGCCCTGGCCCGAGCAATGGCGGGCGGCCTCGCGCTGGCTGATCCAGGCACCCGCTCGACGCTGGCTGCTGGTGCTGGACGAATCGCTGGATCCCTGCGTCGACCGCGGACATACCATCGTCGCCGGTCGCGCCAATCGCCGCGACTGGCTGCTGGTTCCAGGCGCTGCCTGGCGATCAGGCTGCGTCGCCGCCGGTGCGGACAACGACCCGCCGACCCGCAAGAAAGACTGACATCGGATTCCGACACCTCTCCGACACTGGCGTGCCGACACTGGCGCCGTGGTGAGCCACCCGCAGAGCGTATCCGTCATGGCCACAAACCATGCAGCCGTCATCCCTTCGCACGAGGCCGCCGATGTCCATACATCGACGACAGTGCCGCGCCCGGCATTGCCACAGCTTTCGGTGGTGTTGCCGCTGTACAACGAGCGCGACAACATCGGCGCGCTGATCGACGAGATCGTCACCGCGCTGCGCGATCAGCTCGAATTCGAGATCATCTGTGTCGACGACGACTCCGACGACGACACCGTCCTGGTGCTTGCGCAACGACTCGCCGATACGCCGACGCTGCGGGTGGTCCGGCATCGATGCCGGTCCGGCCAGAGCACCGCCATCGTCACCGGTGTGCGCGCCGCGCGCGCCCTGGATCGCCACGCTCGACGGTGACGGCCAGAACGATCCGGCCGATCTCCCACGCCTGCTCGCGATACGCGACACGGCACCGACACACATCGGCCTGTTCGCCGGCTGGCGGCAACAACGGCGCGATTCCGCCGGCAAGCGTTGGGCATCGCGTCTGGCCAACGCCATCCGCGCCCGTCTGCTGCGCGACGATACGCCGGACACCGGTTGCGGCATCAAGCTGTTCCGGCGCGAGGACTTCCTGCGCCTGCCGGCGTTCAACCACATGCACCGCTACCTGCCCGCGCTGATGAAACGCGCCGGTCTGGGCACGCTCAGCGTGCCGGTCAACCATCGTCCGCGCCGCGCCGGTGTTTCCAAGTACGGCAACCTCTCGCGCGCGCTGGTCGGGATCGCCGATCTGCGGGGCGTCGCCTGGTTGATGCGTCGACCCTGCCTGGCAGACAGCCTCGAACTGACCAGCGCTGAGCTGCTGTCTCGACAACACGTGGCAACCCCGGCCATACACGCAGTCAACCTGATCCCGAACGCCAGCGCGCCGAACTGGAGCGATGTCAACGCCGCCCCTGCTGCTGTCCAGGCCGGACCATGAACCAGGAACTGGCCTGGCTGGGCTGGACCGGCCTGCATCTCACGCCGTGGAAATTGATCGGTCTGACCGGCGCACTGCTGTTCGCGACCCGCTGGCTGGTGCAGTTCCTGGCCAGTCGTCGTGCCCAGCGGCCGGTCATCCCGCGGCTGTTCTGGTACATGAGCCTGGCAGGCAGCCTGATGACCCTGAGCTACTTCCTGTTCTCGGCCAAGCAGGATGTGGTCGGTGTGGTCCAGAACCTTTTTCCCGCGTTCACCGCCGCCTACAGCCTGTATCTGGACCTGCGCTGGCAACAGCGGCAAAGCATGTCAGCAAATCATGCTCGGTCGAGCGGAGGGTACGATCATCTTCGGGCGGCAAACCCGCAGCCCACAGTTGTTTAGACGACTAGGCGATCGCGCTAGATCAACCTTTGCTCACCCCGGCGCGCGTGTGACCGGGCGGCGCGTTCCCGGCGGCGGACGCGCGCCACGCGAGATCAGCAGCACACCGCCCAGGATGATCGCCATGGCGATCACGGTATGCCAGGTGACCTGCTCGGAAGCAAACATCACACCGAGCAACACTGCGATCGGCGGATTGACGTAGGCGTAGCTGGTCGCCAGCGCCGGACGCACGTTGTTGAGCAGCCAGATGTAGGCGCCGAAACCGATGATCGATCCGAACACGATCAGGTACAGCACCGCCAGTGACGGCACCAGCGCCGGCAGCGACTCCATGCGTTCGCCGCGCAGCAGGCCGAAGGCCAGCATCAGCACGCCACCGCAGAGCATCTGCGCTGCCGTCGCCATGAACGGCGATGGCAGATCCTGGCTACGGCTCCAGACCGAGCCGAATGCCCAGGCCATGCTCGCCACCACCAGCGCCAGCGCGCCCCAGGGCTGCCCGGCCAGCTCACCCCTGCCGCTGAGCAGCGCCACGCCGATGAAGCCCAGCAGCACCCCGGACCATTCCATCGCCGAATAGCGGCGCCCGAAAGCCAGACCGAACAGCGCTGCCCACACCGGCATCGAGGACACGGCAATCGCCGCCATGCCCGAGCTCACCGACTGCTGCGCCACGGTGACCAGGCCGTTGCCCATGCCCAGCATGAGCACGCCCATGATCGTGCAGTTGCGCCATTGCCGCGCCGTCGGCAGCGCAAAACCGCGCCAGCGCAACCAGGCGAACAGCAGCAGGCCCGCGCACAGGAAACGCGATCCGGCCATCAGGAACGGCGGAAAACCCTCCAGCCCGATGCGGATGGCCAGATAGGTCGAACCCCAGATCAGGTAGACCGACAGCAGCGCGATCGCGATCGCGAGCGTTCGCGGGGATGTCGCTTGTTCTCCGCCCTCGGGCGTCATGACACCTTCCTGCCTTGTCCGGCACCGGCACACGCGTGTCGGCGCGCCGGCTGATCAACCCGATCTCATATCGCAAGACTTCGCCGCCGGCGACAAGGCATCGTGCTCATCACGGTCGACATCCAGCCGTCGTTGCTTCAGTCGCTTCGTCCGCCGCCAGTTCCTCATCGCCGCATGTCTGACCGACCGGATCGGCGAAACCGCGGCGGGGCCAACCTGACTAGGCAAGGACCGTCGCGCGGCACCGATGGCTCGGCGTACACGACAATCGAAACCAATGCCAATCGCGAACCGTCCAGCTGCTGCACCAGGACCACAAGGAAGCGGCCAAGGGCGCGCGACCACGCGCGCGCCCGTCTATCCGGCGCTGCTTCGGGGCTCGGACCGCGGCCTCAGTTGTCGCCGCGACGCGGCAGCTGCGGCAGACCGGCAAGCCGCAGATCGTCACTGCCCAGCGAAATCGCATCGCCGAGAATGCGGGCCGCCTCGGTCAGCAGCACGTCCGGGCGATCATTCCTGGCGGCGCGCGCACGCTCCTCGTCGGCAGCACGGTCGACCACCCGACGTTCATCCGCCTGGAGCCCATCGTCGCCAGCCTCGCTGTCCTCGTCATCGAGCGATTCGGGCTCGACCAGCCCCAGTTCGACCCGGGCCTGCTGACGCAATTTGCGCTTCTCTTCCTGCGCGTCGCGCTCCTGGCGACGATCACTTTCCAGCAGGGACACACTGGTGCGCTTGCGCTGCTTGCGAAACTCGTCCAGATCCTCCTGCCAGAACTGGAACTCCTGGTTGTCGCGGATGCGCAGCTCGTGGTTGGCACGCAACTGCGGCACGATGCCGGCAAAGTCGGCGATGCGCTCGTAGTCGGCGGCCGGGATCTGTGCCCAGGGCAGCGCGTTGTCGTAGACGCTCTCGCCAAAGTCCTCGGCATCGTAGGTGATCGGGAACTGGATATCCGGCTCGACACCGCGCAGCTGCGTGCTGCCGCCGTCGATGCGGAAGAACTGGGCCACGGTGAACTTGAGCTGGCCATGACGCGCCTGCTCGCCACCACCACTGAGGTGATCCAGGTCGATCAGGTTCTGAACGGTGCCCTTGCCGTAGGTCGGCTCGCCGATCACCAGGCCGCGACCGTAGTCCTGGATGGCGGCGGCGAAGATCTCCGACGCCGAAGCGGAGACGCGATTGACGATCACCGCCAGCGGGCCGTCCCAGGACTGGCCGGGACGCCGGTCGCGCTCGACCTCGACCCGACCCTGGGCGTTGCGCACCTGCACCACCGGGCCCTGGTCGATGAACAGCCCAGTCAGTTCGGTGGCCTCGGCCAGCGAACCACCGCCGTTGTTGCGCAGGTCGATGACCACGCCGTCGACCTTGTCGGCCTTGAGTTCTTCCAGCAATTTGGCCACGTCGCGGGTGGCACTGCGATAGTCGGCATCACCGCGGCGACGCGCGTCGAAGTCCTGGTAGAAGGTCGGCAGTTCGATGACGCCGATGCGACGCGCGTCCAGGCCCTTGCCGACCTCGATGACACGCTTCTTGGCCGCCTGGTCTTCGAGCTTGATGCGGTCGCGGACAATGGCGATGCGGTTGGGCTGGCTGTCGATGCCGGCGTCGGCCGGCACCACGTCCAGGCGCACTGTGGAACCCTTGGGGCCACGGATCAGCTTGACCGCGTCGTCGATGCGCCAGCCGATCACGTCGGTCATGGCACCGTCGGCTTCCTGCCCGACCGCGAAGACACGGTCGCCGACCTTGATCCCGGCCTTCTCGGCCGGACCACCGGCCACCACCGAGCGGATCACCACGTATTCGTCTTCGCGCTGCAGCACCGCACCGATGCCTTCCAGCGACAGGCTCATGGTTATCTCGAAGGCGTCAGCCTGGCGCGGGGCCATGTAGCTGGTGTGCGGCTCGATCGCCATGGCGTAAGCGTTGAGGAAGGTCTGGAACACGTCCTCGCTGTCGAGCTCGCCGATCCGCTCCTGGAAACGCTGGTAGCGCTTGTCCAGGGTGGAGGCGATGTCGGCGTCTTCCTTGCCGGCCAGCTTCAGGCGCAGCCAGTCGTTCTTGACCCGCATGCGCCACAACTCGTCCAGGGCAGCCGCGTCGGGCGCCCACTGGGCATCCTTGCGGCTGTAGTCGTAGGTTTCGTCGACGGTGAAATCGAAGCCCTGCTTGAGCAGCTCGCGGACGTGGGCAGTGCGCTCGCCGACGCGCTCGACATAGCGGTTGAAGATGGTGAAAGGCGCATCGAGTTCGCGATTGCGGATGGCGTCATCCAGCTGATCGCGCCAGACATCGAACTCGGCGATGTCAGTGGCGGTCATGAACAGCTTGTCACCGTCGACGGAGTCCAGATACTGCTTGTAGATCTTCTCCGACAGCGCGTCGTCCAGCGGCATCGACCGGTAATGCATGCGGGTGAGCGCATACATGGTGAACGAGGCGGTCTTGCCCTGGTCAGGCAGCGGTGCCAGCTGGCTGGTCGGCGGCGCCGGCCTGGCCCATGCCAGCGAGGCGACCAGAGCGGCAGCTACCAGGGCAACGAGCGGTCGGGAAAACAACTTCATCTTCGACTCCTGCGCGCACCGGTGGAACTACCGGCAACGTGAACTGGGACACTAAGGTGGCGCCGCCGGTTCCGCAAGCGCCAGAGGTCATCGGGCCAAGGCTTTCCGGCCGCTGTGGCGGCGTCCGGGACCTTGCCCGCGGACCATTCTCGCGCCGGAAGCGCCTGATAGCCGTGCCGGCGACAAATGTTCATGAATCCGGCCGATCCGGACCCGGACGACGCCATCGTCATGCGACCGGCTGGAACGTGAACGGGTCGACATTCCGCGGCGGTGAACCGCAGGCGATGTCACCCTCAGACCGCGCTGCCGACCGGGCCAATGGCGGCCACCAGAAGGCCCGCGGTGCTGAGCGCCGCACCGAGGGTTCGGCCCCGTCGGAGCGCGTGGCCTCAGGCGACGTCGGCGTAACCGGCTGCGTGCGCCATCTGGTCGGCGTGGTAGGACGAGCGCACCATCGGACCGCTGGCGACATGCCGGAAACCCAGCTCGTAGCCGTAGGCGGCAAAGGCGTCGAACTCTTCCGGCGTCCAGTAGCGCAGCACCGGATGGTGGTGTTTGGAGGGCTGCAGGTACTGGCCGATGGTGATCATGTCGACATCGTGCGCGCGCAGGTCCCGCAAGGTGCCGCGTAACTGTTCGTCGGTCTCGCCCAGGCCGAGCATGATGCCGGACTTGGTCGGCACCTCCGGGTGCTGGGCCTTGAAGCGCTTGAGCAGGTCCAGTGACCACTGGTAGTCGGCGCCCGGACGCACCTGCCGGTACAGCTCAGGCACGGTTTCCAGATTGTGGTTGAACACGTCCGGCGGCTGCGGCCTGAGCACCTCCAGCGCGCGTTCCATGCGGCCCTTGCCGCGGAAATCCGGGGTCAGGATCTCGATCTGGATGGTCGGATTCAGCGCCCGCACCTCGCGGATGCAGTCGGCGAAATGCGCCGCACCGCCATCGAGCAGGTCATCGCGGTCGACCGAGGTGATGACCACGTAGCGCAGGCGCATGTCGGCGATGGTCCGGGCCAGATTGGCCGGTTCGTTGACATCCGGCGGCTTGGGCCGACCGTGGGCGACATCGCAGAACGAACAGCGCCGGGTGCAGACCTCGCCCAGGATCATGAAGGTGGCGGTGCCCTTGGAGAAGCACTCGTGGATGTTCGGGCAGGACGCCTCCTCGCACACCGTCACCAGCCGGTTCTCGCGCAGACGCTCCTTCAGCTCGGCCACGCGGCTGTGGCTGGGCAGGCGCACGCGGATCCACGACGGCTTGCGCAGCATCGGCGCCTGCGCATCGAACTGGGCGGTATTGCGGGCGATCTTGGCCTGGGCGACCTGCTTTTCGCCTTCGACCAGGATCGGAATGGACTTGTTGTCGCTCATGCGTTCACGGCAACCCGTCGAAGGGGGTGTATTTCGGGGTCAGTCCGAACTGGCCGGCCAGGCGCGGCACCAGTTCGGCATCGACAGCCGCCAGGGTGGCCGGACCGCCGCAGTCTAGCACCGTGGTCACCGCCAGACCCTGATAGCCGCAGGGGTTGATGCGCTGATAGGGCGCCAGATCCATGTCGACATTGAAGGCCAGACCGTGGAACGAGCAGCCGCGACGCACACGCAGACCCAGCGCCATGATCTTGGCTTCGCCGACATAGACACCGGGCGCACCGTCCCGGCGCGCGGCGGCGATGTTCCAGCCGGCCAGCGAGTCGATCACCGCCTGCTCGATGCCGCAGACCAGCGCGCGCACGCCGATGCCCAGCCGGCGCAGGTCGAGCATGGGATAGGCCACGCGCTGACCGGGACCGTGGTAGGTCACCTGACCACCGCGGTCGATCGGCACCACCGGAATGTTGCCCGGTGCCAGGATGTGCTCCGCCTTGCCAGCCTGGCCCTGGGTGAATACCGGCTCGTGCTCGACCAGCCAGAGCTCGTCGGCGGTGTCGTCGTCGCGGGCATCGGTGAAGCGCTGCATGGCGCGCCAGACCGGTTCGTAGGGCTGCCGACCGAGGTCGCGCACGATCAGGAGACGTTCGCTCATCGGGGCAATCTGGGGCCTGTGCAGTCGCTCGGCAAGTCCCCGTCGACAGCCGAAGCCGGCGCGGCCAGGCGCCAGCGAGCCTGACACCGGCGCCCACTTCCGGCCGGTGATGGACTGGTCGCTGCCATGGCTGAGCGGGCCGCGCCACTGTCGCGACAGCACCATCGTGCTTGACGTCGGACGCAAACGGCGTCCTACTCCGGCCCGCCGCCACGAATCCGCACGATGACCCGGGACACGCTGGAACGCCATCAGGTATGGCTCTATCTGATCGCGATCATCCTCGGCCTGATTGTCGGTGGTGCAGTTGCAGCGCTGGCGCCGACCTTCGAACGGTTGCTGTGGCCCTCGCTCGCGCTGCTGCTCTATGCGACCTTCACCCAGGTGCGCCTGGATCAGCTGCCCGCCGCATTCAAGGACCGGGCCTTCATCTCGGCGGCCATGATCGGCAACTTCATCGTCCTGCCGTTGCTGATCCTGGGTGTGCTCACGCTGGTTCCGGACGACCCGGCGATCCGGCTGGGTCTTCTGCTGGTGTTGCTGGTCCCCTGCACCGACTGGTTCATCACGTTCGCGCATCAGGCCGGCGGCGATCTTCGCCGGGCCATCACCATCACCCCGGTGCTGCTGGTCACCCAGATGCTGCTGTTGCCGGTCTACCTGTGGCTGTTCATGGGCGAGGGTTTCGTGGAAATCGTCTCGGCCAGCCACATGGTGACGGTGTTCGCCGTGGTCATTCTCCTGCCGCTCGCCCTGGCGGCGTTGACCGAAAAATGGGCCGGCGACCGGGCCTCCCGCACCGCGGTCGTGGCACGGACCGGCTGGCTTCCGGTCCCTCTGCTCGCCGTCGTCCTGTTTCTGATCGCGGCATCGCAGGTCGACGCGGTGCGCGATTCACTGCCGGTGATGGCCAGCATCTTCCTCGCCTGTGTCGCCTTTCTGGTCGGCGCAACGCTGTCCAGCCTGGTGATCGGCAAGGCGTTCCGGTTGCCTATTGCGCCGGCGCGCACATTGGTGTTCACGCTGACCACGCGCAACTCCTTCGTGGTGCTGCCATTCGCGCTGGCACTGCCCGCCACCTGGGAACTGGCGGCGATCGTCATCGTCTTCCAGTCGCTGATCGAACTGTTCGGCATGCTGGTGCTGCTGTGGCTGGTACCGCGAAAGCTGTTGCCGTCCGCGTGACCTTGCCGAGGCCCCGCGTGCCTGGCTCCTGCATTAGCAACGCCTGACCGGCACGGACGCCCGCGATCGCACTGCGAAAGCGGCCAGCGCGGCACAGGACGCACCACGCGCAAGCAACCCAATGGCCGGCGGGTCAGGCGTCGCTGCCGCGCAGCTCACGCACCAGCGCTTCCAGATTCGCTGCGTTCGCCTGGTCCGGTGGCACGGCAGGACCGGCCACGACCTCGACCCGCGCGCGGAAGCGGCGCGGCAGGCGGGCACGACGCAGCCGCGAGTCGCGCCGGCTCCACATGCTGGCCCACATGCCGCGCAAGGCCATCGGCACCACCGGCACCGGTTCCGCGGCCAGGATTCGCTCCACGCCCTTGCGGAAGGTCGCGATCTCACCGTCCGTGGTCAGGCCGCCTTCGGGAAAGATGCCGACCAGTTCGCCTGCGGCCAGCGCCTTCTCGGCCTCGGCGAAGGCACGTTCCATCAGCGCCGGATCTTCCTTGGCACCGGCGATGGGTATGGCGCGCACGGCGCGGAATACCGTGCGCAGTCCGGGGATGTTGAAGATTCGGTAGTACATCAGGAAGCGCACCGGCCGCGGAATCGCGCCCATCAGCAGCAGCGCGTCCATGTAGCTGACATGGTTGCAGACGATCAGCGCCGGCCCCTGCTCGGGCACGTGCTCGATGCCGCGGATTTCCAGCCGGTACAACAGCTTCATCAGCAGCCAGGCGACAAAGCGTGCGACGAACTCCGGCACCAGGGTGAAGATGTAGATGGCGACCAGGGCGTTGAGCGCGGCCGTGGCCAGGAACAGCTCGGGGATGTTGAAGCCGGCACCGAGCAGGACGATGGCCAGGATCGCCGCAGCGACCATGAACATCGCGTTGATGATGTTGTTGGCGGCGATGATCCGTGACAGCTTCTCGCGCGGCGCCCGCTGCTGCACCAGCGCATACAGCGGCACGATGAAGAAGCCGCCGGAAACGCCGATCAGGAACAGGTCGATGCACAGGCGCAGGTTGCCGTCGCCGGCCAGGAAGGCACGCCAGTCCAGGCCGGTGACCACGGCCGCTTCCGGCCGCGCCAGCCACAGGTCGCCGGCAAACACGGTCAGGCCCAGGGCGCCGAGCGGCACCAGACCGATCTCGACCGTGCGCCGCGACAGCTTCTCGCACAGCAGCGAGCCGATGCCGATGCCGGCGGCGAACAGCATCAGCACCAGCGGCGCGACTGTCTCGTCACCGCCCAGGAAGGTCTTGGTGTAACTGGGCAACTGCGCCAGGATCACCGAGCCGAAAAACCAGAACCAGCTGATGCCCAGCACCGAGTTGAGCACCGCGCGATGACCGCGCAGGTGACCGAGACTGCGGAAGGTGCCGGTCAACGGGTTCCAGTTGATCGCCAGGGTCGGATCGGTGGCCGCGGCGGCCGGGATCGACCGCGCCGACAACCAGCCCAGCACCGCCAGCGCGACGATGGCGATGCCGACCGCGATCTCGCCATGCGGCAGGCCGGTCATCAGCCAGCCACCGGCCAGCGTGCCGAGCAGGATGGCCAGAAAGGTGCTGGCCTCGATCAGCGCGTTGCCGCCGACCAGCTCTTCAGGCCGCAGCGCCTGCGGCAGGATCGAGTATTTCACCGGCCCGAACAACGCACTCTGCAGGCCACTCAGGAACAGCACCCCGAGCAGCAGCGGCAGCGAACCCAGCCACAGCGCGACGGCCGCGATCACCATGATGGCGATCTCCAGCGCCTTGATCTGCCGGATCGAACGCGACTTCTCGTGCTTCTCGGCCCACTGTCCGGCCATGGCCGAGAACAGGAAGAACGGCAGGATGAACAGGCCCGCTGCCAGGTTCACGTAGAAGTCGATGTCGGCCTGCTCCAGCCCGACGATGCGGAAGGTGATCAGGATCACCAGCGCATTGCGGAACACGTTGTCGTTGAACGCGCCCAGTGCCTGGGTCAGGAAAAACGGCGCGAACCGACGCTGGCGCAGCAGGCTGAACTGGCTTCCGGACATGCAGGGCTCCAAGGCGGCGTCGGCACTTTAGCCGACCGCGGACCGGCGCTTGCAGGTTCGCCTGCGCTCCTGCGTTGTTGATCGAAGTCCCCGCCCTTGCCGTCAGGAAGTGCCCATGTCCACACCCGCCGATCGCCCCCGCCGCACCGCTGTACGCGACCGCCTGTCCGGATTGCTGCTGTTCGCGCTGTCAGTGGCTGGTGTCCAGGCGCAGGACACGGTCATCTACGTCACCAACCAGAACATCGGCGGGCCCGGCTCCCTGATCGCCGCGATCCAGGCGCTGCAACCCAGTCATCCTGGCTGGCAGGAGATCCGCTTCAATCTCGGCCCCGGTTTCGATGGCCGGTTCCTGCTCAGCGGCCCGCTGCCTGCCATCACCGGCCCGAAGGTGCTGATCAGCGGCACCGAATTCCCTGCCGGCATCGTCATCGACGGCAATTTCCAGCCGATCTTCCACGTCGGCACGAACGCGAACACCACCGAACTGCGCCTGCGCTCGCTGCGCCTGCAGCGCGGCGGCCGCGGTGGCGGTGGCGGTTGCCTGTCGGTGCTGCGCCCCAACACCCATGCCGACATCCAGAACGTCACCTTCGATCAGTGCCGCGGCTATGTCGGGGTCGGCACGCCGGCGCGCGGCGGCGCAATCCGTGCCGAGGGCCGACTGACCGTCGCCGATTCGATCTTCACCGGCAACCAGATCGTCACCATGGCCGGCGACCAGAACACCGCCGATGCCTGGGGCGGCGCGATCGGCGCGTTCGGCGACCAGGCAGTGCTGATCGAGCGCTCGCTGTTCCAGGACAACGAGAACTACCTGATCAACTCGCTCTACACCGCCTGCGAAAGCGGCCACGGTGGCGCCATCGGCCTGGCCATGACCAGCAATGCCAGTGCTGTCGTGCGCGGCTCCACCTTCCTGGGCAACCGCAACCGCTGCCGTCCAGTCAGTCACCCGTCCGACATCATCGGCATGGGTGACGGTGGTGCCATCGTGCTGTACGGGCGCGGCAACTACCGCATCGAAGGCAACTACTTCGAGGGCAACATCGGCCGCCGCGGTGGCGGTGTCGTCGGCGACCAGGCGCACTTCTCCGACCTGGTCATCGCCAACAACACCTTCAAGGGCAACCGCGGCAACGCCAGCGGCGGCGGCGTCGGCGTGATCAACTGCTGCACCACCACGCTCGACCACAACACCTTCATCGACAACACCGGTTCCTCCAGCTACGGCAGCCAGTTCGCCATCACCGGCTCGCCGATCGCCAGCATCCGCTTCAACGTGTTTAGCGGCGCGACGCCAGTCTGCTCCAGCAGCTTCATCAACTCCGCCCAGAACATCGGCTTCAACGCCTACTCGGACGGCGGCTGCGGTTTCGCCAGCGACGTCTTTAGCCCGATCGACCAGGGCTCGATGGCCGACTGGTTCCATCCGCCGAACATGAACGGTGGCGACGCGCTGACCATGCGACCGGTCCATGGCAGCCTGCCGATCGACTTCGGCATCGTCGACGGCCAGTGCCCGCAAAGCCGTGACGCCCGCGGCCAAGTCCGGCCGATGGACGGCAACAACGACGGCCAGTCACTGTGCGACCTCGGCGCGGTCGAAGCCTCCTACCAGAACCTGATCTTCGTCAACGGCTTCGAGTGGCAGTAGCCGCCAACGGCGATCACGATTCGCCGGCCCGAACGAAGCAACCACGATCCATGCCCGGCATCGCAGCCAAGCGATGCCGGGCACCCGATGCAAGGTTCCGGCCGGCAACACGGCTGCCCTATGATCGTGGTCGCATGTCGGTCGACACCTTTGCCCGCAACCAGCGCGACCACCCGCTTGCCGAGGATCAGCCGGTGTGGCTGTTCGGCTATGGCTCGCTGATCTGGAAGGTCGACTTTCCCTGGCTGCAGCGCCAGCCCGCCAGCATCCATGGCTGGACGCGCCGGTTGTGGCAGGGCTCGCACGATCATCGCGGCACACCGGATGCGCCGGGTCGGGTGGCAACGCTGGTTGCCGAGAGCGGCGCGCGTTGCGCCGGCATGGCCTACCAGGTGTCGCCAGCCACCTTCGCGCATCTGGATCACCGCGAGAAGAACGGCTATCTGCGGGTGCCGGTGGCGATCGAACTGGACGACGGCGCCACCGTCGACGGCCTGACCTACATCGCGCCGGAAGACAATGGCGCCTGGCTGGGCTCGGCGCCGATCGAGGCCATCGCCGAGCAGATCGGCAAGGCGCGCGGACCCAGCGGCGACAACCGCGACTACCTGCTGGCCCTGGCCGACGCCTTGCGCGAGCTCGCCGCCGAGGACGAGCACGTGTTCAGTCTGGAACGTCGATTGCTCTCGCAGACACCCCGGAGCGATCCGGACGCGGTGCGGTAGCGTCCGGCGACAACACCATCGCCTTCAGCAGATAACCCAGCGCCGCGGCGGGATCGGCACAGCGACCGGCATGCACGGGTGCCGGCTGGATCAGCGCACTGCGATGGGCACTGAGCCAGTGGAAGCGGGCATTGATTGGCAAGGCACCAATCCGCCCGGCCGCCGGATCGCCGGCGCAGATGCGCTCGATCGCCTGTAGTTGCGCGCGCACCAGATCCAGGTCGACGTGCGCATCCAGCGCGCGCAGACGTGGCTCGTCCAGCGCGAATGCCGCAGCCAGATAGCGCGCGCTCTGGCTGTAGACGATCACGCCGGCGTTGACGAACTCGCCCCGTTCCACCCGCGGCACTACGCGGATGACGGTGTAGTCATAGCTGTGCATGGGCGGCGATGGCCTCCTCGACGAATCCGGCGCGCGCCTGCAGGCGCCGTTGCAACCAGTCCAGATAGGCGCGACGCCACTGTTCCGGCGTGGGCAGGCTGGCATCGGCGGCCAGCCATTCATCGGGCACCTGCGCCAGCACCTGCTCGATCGCCACAGCACTGAGCCGTGGCGCCAGCCGCGCGTCGGCGCCGGCGATGTCGCTGGCCCAGGGCAGCAGCACGTGGTCGGCGATGCGCGCGAAACGACCGTCGGCGGCAACCGGCGCGCCATCCCAGCCGTGGTGGAAGTACAGCGCCGCGCCGTGATCGATCAGCCACAGCTGCCTGTGCCAGACCATCAGGTTGGGATTGCGCAAGCTGCGGTCGACGTTGGTAATGAGTGCGTCGAACCAGACGATGTCCGAGGCCAGCCGCGCATCGACCGGCCCGGCGGCGGCATCGAAGTTGGCTGCGCCGGGCAGATAGTCCATGCCGAGATTGAGGCCGGCGCTGGCACGGATCAGCTCCTGGATTTCCGGATCGGCCTCGGTGCGCGCCAGATCCGTATCCAGGCTCAGCAACACCAGCTCCGGCATCGGCAGTCCCAGCGCCCGCGCCAGCCCGCCGGCAATGACCTCGGCGATCAACACCCGCACGCCCTGACCGGCACCGCGGAACTTGAGCACGTACAGGCCCAGATCCTCGCCAGCCACCACGGCCGGCATCGAGCCGCCCTCGCGCAGCGGCGTGACGTAGCGTTCAACGGCGATCAGCGGCAGGCTCATGGCATCAGCATACCCGGCACGACCACCCGCGCCGCGCGTGAGGACTGGGGAAACGGATTCATCGGCGGATCAATCGGCCTCGACGAAATCCACGCGCCGGGTCATCCCGCAGATCAGCTCGTAGCCGATGGTGCCGGCACAGGCGCCGATGGTCTCGACCGGCACGCCGTTGCCCCACAACACCACCTCGTCGCCAACGTTTGCTTCGGGATGCCCGCGCAGGTCGATGGTGAGCAGGTCCATCGACACCCGGCCGACCGTCGGCGCCACCCGGCCGTGCAGCAGCACCGGCGTGCCCGGCTGCGCCACGCGTGGATAGCCGTCGCCGTAGCCGATGGCGACCACGCCGATGGGCATGTCCTCGGGGCAGCGCCAACCGCCGCCATAACCGACCGGCTCGCCGGCGCGCACCGTGTTGATGGCGATCAGCCGCGCGCGCAGCGTCATCGCCGGTTCGAAACCGAAGTCGGCGCCCGACTTGCCCTCGACCACCGACACGCCGTAGAGCACACCGCCGGCGCGCACCCAGCGGCCGTGGCTGGTCGGCCAGCCCAGGATGGCGGCCGAATTGGCCAGCGAGGTGTCACCCGGAAGGTCGTCGATGGTGTCGCCGAACACCTGCAGCTGCTCGCGCGTGGCGGCGGCATCGAACTCGTCCGAACGTGCGAAGTGGGTCAACAGGGCGATCCGATCGCCGACCTGCGGCAAGGCGCGCAGGCGTCGCCAGACCCCGGCGACGCTGTCGGGCGCGAAACCCAGCCGGTGCATGCCGGTGTCGATCTTCAGCCACACCGACAACGGCCGAGGATCGCTGTCGGCCTCCAGCCAGCGCAACTGGCTGTCGTGGTGGATCACCGGTTCCAGATCGAGCGCGCGCATCGCCGCCAGATCGTCCGGTTCGTCGATGCCCGACAAGACCACGATGCGGTTGTCCAGGCCGATCGCGCGGATGCGCTCGGCATCGGCGATCGAGGCCACGCCGAAGGCATCGGCATCGGCCAGCGCGCGCGCGACCCGCTCCAGGCCATGGCCGTAACCATCGGCCTTGACCACCGCCATCACCCGCGAGCTGCCGACCCGTTCGCGCACGCGCGCCAGGTTGCGCCGCAAGGCGCCCGGATGGATGGTGGCGGTGACGCGACGGCTCATGACACTCCTGCAGATCGACGACATGACAACGCCGGACGATGCCGGCGTGGGCCGACATGTTAGCGCCGACCCGGCAGTGACCGGGCCGGGAGCGCAGCGCAGGTCCGGCCGCGTTCACCGTCGGCCGCATTGACGATGCGCCGCGCCATGACCGGCTCGGCCGCTTGCGCGACACTGCCGCGATGGAGCCTGCCGCCATCCTGATCGCCGACGACCATCCGCTGTTCCGGACCGCGGTGGTCCACGCCCTGCGCGAAGCGCTGCCGGAGGCACGACTGACCGAGGTCGCCAGTGCCTCGGCCCTGACCCAGGCACTGGCCGAGCAGGCGGATCTGGACCTGGTGCTGCTGGACCTGACCATGCCCGGCGCGCGCGGGCTGTCCTCGCTGGTCTACCTGCGTGGCGAACGGCCGGAGGTGCCGGTGCTGGTGATCTCCTCGAACGATCATCCGCGCACCATCCGTCGCGCCCAGCAGTTCGGCGCGGTGGGCTTCATTCCCAAGTCGTCCCCGGCCGAGGCCATCGGCCAGGCGGTGCGGGCGGTGTTCGACGGCGGCGACTGGTTTCCGCCGCTGACCGCGGAGCGCTCGGAAGCCGATGCGAAGCTCGCGGCGAACCTGGCGCAATTGACCCCGCAGCAGTTTCGCGTGCTGATGTGCCTGGCCGATGGCCTGCTCAACAAGCAGATCGCCCACGAGCTGGGTCTGGCCGAGAACACGGTCAAGGTGCACGTCACCGCGATCCTGAAGAAGCTCGGCTGCTACAGCCGCACCCAGGCGGCGGTGCTGGTCAAGGCGCTGGAGCCGGACAACGAGGTCTAGTTGCCGACGCCGGCCTCGGTGCGAGGTCGCCTCGGTCGCAACCGGCACTGCTGCCGGTCCGCTTCCGCCGGCGGCTCAGGTCGAGCGCAGCAGCAGCTGGCTCATCAATGCCCGCAGCGACGGCGGACGCACCGGCTTGGCCAGATAGTGCCAGCCGTGTTCGGCCGCCTGTCCGCGTGCTTCGGGTCCGCGGTCACCGGTCAGCAGGATCACCGGCGGCGAGGCACCCCAGATGCCCGCCAGGCGCGCGAATACGCCCGCACCGTCGTGCTCGCCCAGATGCCGGTCCAGCAGCAGCAGCGACGGCGGCTGTCCCGGTCGCGCCGCAGCCAGGGCGGCATCGGCATCGCCGGCGACTTCGACCCGGCAACCCCAACGCGCCAGCATCGCCTGCGCGGCGGCGTTGCTGCGGGCATCGTCATCGATGCACCACACCGTGTGATCATGGAACGGGAGCGGCTCGTCGGCGCTGGACACGACCTCGGCGACCTTCTCGGGCGCCACGGCGTGCGCCTGCGGCAGGGTCACCGAGAACACGCTGCCGCGACCTGGTTCGGAGCGCAGGTCGATGCGATGCCCCAGCAGGCGGGCGATGCGCTCGACGATGGCCAGGCCCAGGCCGGCGCCACGATCATTGCCGCCACCATCGTCCAGGCGCCGGAACTCCTCGAAGATCTCGGCCTGACGCGCACGCGGAATGCCGGCGCCGGAATCCCAGACCTCGATCCGCACCTTGCCACCCTCGCGGCGACAGCCCAGCACGATGCGCCCGTGTGCGGTGTAGCGCACGGCGTTGGACAGCAGGTTCTGCAGGATGCGGCGCAGCAGGGCCGGATCGCTGCGCACCGCCAGCGTGGTCGGCACATGCACCAGGTCCAGTCCGCGATCCTGCGCCAGGACACCGAACTCGCGCGTCAGCGCCGACAGCAGCGGCGCCAGCGCAAAATCCTCCAGCGCCACCGGCTGCACACCGGCCTCCAGCCGCGAGATGTCCAGCAGGCTGTTGAGGATGGCGTCCTGCGCAGTCAGCGCGCCATCGACATGATCAGCGAGCTCACCGGGTTCACCCGAAGGCAGGCGCGAGCGCAGCGCCGACAGGAACATCCGCGCCGCGTTCAGCGGCTGCAGCAGATCGTGTACCGCGGCGGCGACGAAGCGGCTCTTGTAGCGGTTGGCCGCGACCGCCTCGCCGCGCGCCCTGTCCAGGTCGGCGGTGCGCCGGACGATGCGCCGCTCCAGGCTGTCGGCCAGACTGCGCAGTTCACGCGCGGTCGCCTTGTAGGTGGTGATGTCGGCATAGCTGGTGACGAAGCCGCCGTCGGGCAGCGGATTGCCGCGGATCTCCAGCACCGTGCCATCTTCCTTTTCGCTCTCGCGCAGATGCGCCTTGCCGCTGCGCAGATGGTCGAGCCGGCGCCGGATCGCCTCCTCCACCGGTCCGGGGCCGAGCAGACCGCGCTGGGCGTTGTAGCGGAACACGTCCTGGATCGGTCGGCCCACGCGAATGAAGTCGGCGGGAAAGCGGAACAGGTCGATGTAGCGGCGATTCCAGGCGCTGATGCGCAGATCGGCGTCGATCACCACCACGCCCTGCGGCAGATGATCCAGTTGTCGACTGAGCCCGCCATCGGCCTGCTGCGCGGCTTCCAGCAGGCCATCGCGCGCGGTGCGCAGCTCACTGGCGTGCTGCTGCACCAGTGCCTCGATCTCCTGGCGGCTGCGCTCGCGCAAGCTCGCCAGACCTCGGCGCTGGATCAGAAACAGCACGCCCAGCACCGCTGCCAGCCAGAACAGCGCGGCAGCGAGCGCCGCCTGACGACCGGCCAGTCCGATGCTGCCTTCGACATTGCGCAGAAGATGCACCTGCCAGCCTGCTTCGCTGATCGCCTGCTGTCGCCACAGCCACAGGCCCTCGTGCGCGGTTTGCTCGACGCGCACCAGCTCGACCTCGGCCGCCGGCCGGTCCTGCACGCGCAGGGTAGCCGCCAGCAGCGGCTGATCGCCATACTGGCGCGTGCGCTCCAGTTCCTGGCGCTGCGCGTCGGTAAGCCTCTGCAACGTCCGGTAGCGCCAGCGCGCGTCGTTGCTGAGAAAGACCACGCCGACCGCGTCACTGACCAGCACCGTGTCATCGACCTGCAGCCATTCCTGCTCCAGCACCGACAGCTCGATCTTGATCACCACCACGCCCAGGCGCGCACCGGCATCGTCGTGGATTGCCTGCGACAGGAAATAACCGGGCACACCGGTGGTGACGCCGATGCCGAAAAAGCGCCCCTCGCCCTCGGCGAGCGCCTGGCGGACGTAGGGCCGGAAGCCGTAGTGCTCACCGACGTTGCTGCCCGGTTGTTGCCAATTGCTGGCCGCGACCGCGAAACCGTCGCGATCGATCAATGTCAGCGTGGAAGCGCGCGTGGTCCGTGTGGCTTCTTCCAGGCGCCGGTTCAGGTGCCGGCGCGTGCCCTCGTCCACCGGCGCCGCCACACCGGCGCGCAGGTCGGGATCCAGCGCCAGCACCTGCGGCAAGGTTCGGTAGCGATCGATCAGCTGCGCCAGCGCGCGCACATGCAGATCGAGTTGCTGCTGCGACAAGGCTGCCTGACGCGCCACTTCGCTCCGGCTGCTCCATTGATAGGCCATGGCCGCAGCCAGCACCACGCCGCCCAGCGCGATCAGCAAGGTCGGCAACCACCAGCGATGAATCCGGTTCGCGCGCATCGGCGGTCAGTGTAGTCGCCGGACGACCTGTCCTCACTCAGCGCCCGCGTCGCAAGAATCCACGCAAATAACTGTTCCGCAACAACAAATTCAAACGGGCGAGCGCTTCTAGTACCAATGCGTTATCGGCAGCGCGCGCAGTGGCGCGTACAACGTCGGCCAATCCATCCGCTTCAGGTGCACCCATGCACGTCATCGATCCGGACAAGCCGACCGTTCCCGTCAAGCTGCCGCTGTACCGCCAGCTGTATGTGCAGGTGCTGGTCGCCATCGTCATCGGCGCCGTGCTCGGCCACTACTCGCCCGAGCTGGCGCAGCAGTTCAAGCCGCTGGGCGACGGCTTCATCAAGCTGGTGAAGATGATCATTCCACCGGTGATCTTCCTGACCATCGTCACCGGCATCGCCGGCATGAGCAACCTGGGCACCATCGGCCGGGTGTTCGCCAAGGCGATGGCGTATTTCCTGTGCTTCTCGACCCTGGCACTGGTGGTCGGCCTGGTGGTGGCGCATGTGGTCCAACCCGGCGCCGGCATGAACATCGATCCGGCCGACCTCGACATGGGCGCGGTCAGCGACTTTGCCAATCAGGCGCACGAGATGACCCTGACCGGCTTTCTGATGGACACCATCCCGACCACGCTGATGTCGGCGTTCGTGTCCGGCAACATCCTGCAGGTGCTGCTGGTGGCGGTGCTGTTCGGCGTCGCCCTGGCCATGGTCGGCGAGCGCGGCAAGCCGGTTCTGTCGTTCCTGGAGGCGCTGATCGCACCGGTGTTCAAGCTGGTGCACATCCTGATGAAAGCGGCGCCGATCGGCGCCTTCGGCGCCATCGCCTTCACCATAGGCCGCTACGGGGTGGAATCGCTGATCAACCTGGCCTGGCTGATCGGCGCCTTCTACGGCAGCGCGCTGCTGTTCGTGCTGCTGATCCTGGGCGGCGTGGCGCGCGCCTGCGGCTTTTCCATCATCAAGCTGTGCCGCTATCTGAAAGCCGAACTGCTGCTGGTGCTGGGCACCTCCTCGTCGGAATCGGCACTGCCGTCGCTGATGGAGAAGATGGAGAAGGCCGGCTGCCGGAAGTCGGTGGTCGGGCTGGTGGTGCCGACCGGCTATTCGTTCAATCTCGACGGCACCAACCTGTACATGACCCTGGCCGCGCTGTTCATCGCCCAGGCCACCAACGTGGACCTGACGGTGGGCGAACAGATCACCCTGCTGCTGGTGGCGATGCTCAGCTCCAAGGGCGCGGCCGGCGTCACCGGTGCCGGCTTCATCACCCTGGCGGCGACGCTGTCGGTGGTGCCGACCATACCCGTGGCCGGCATGGCGCTGATCCTGGGCGTGGACCGTTTCATGAGTGAATGCCGCTCGCTGACCAATTTCATCGGCAACGCCGTGGCCACCGTGGTGATCTCGCGCTGGGAAGGTGCGCTCGACCGCGATCAGCTGGCGCGTGCGCTGGACGGGGAAACCCCCGATCCGCTGGAACAGCCGGCCAACGAAGCGGTCGCCGCCCGGCCATCGATCCTGATCCTCGACAACCCCAGCGTGCGGGAGGGCACGACATGATCAACAAACCCCTTCACTGGCGTCGATGCCTGGCCGGCGTGTTGCTTGTCGGTCTGGGTGCCGCATCGGCACAGGCGCAACACGGCGAGGTACAAACCCTGCCGCTGTGGCCGGCCGGTCATCTGCCGCAGGTGGTCAGCGGACCGGAGCAGGTCGGCACCGAGAGCAGCTCGATGGGCGCGGTCACGCGGGTTTCCGAGCCGCGCCTGGAAATCCATCGCGCCGCCAATCCCGACGGTACCGCGGTGCTGATCCTGGGCGGCGGTGGTTTCTTCCGCATCCAGATCGGCACCGCCGCGCGACCGATGGCGCAGTGGCTGGCTTCGATCGGTGTCACCAGCGCCGTGCTCTATTACCGATTGCCCGCCGATGGCTGGCCGGCATCCGCGCCGTTCGCCGACGGCCAGCGGGCGATGCGGCTGTTGCGCGCCAATGCCGCGGAGCTCGGCATCAATCCCGATCGCATCGGGGTGATCGGCTCCTCGGCCGGCGGCAACCTTGCCGGCATCCTGGCCACCCGCTTCGACCACGACTTCTATCCGGCCCTGGACAGCAGCGACCGCCTGCCCTCGCGCCCGGATTTCCTGGCGATGATCTATCCGGTGGTGACCCTGCGGCCGCCCTACGACACCACCCGCACCCGTCGCGAACTGGGCACCCAGAGCGATGCGGTCAGCGCCTACTCGGTGGAGGAACACGTGCGAGCCGACATGCCGCCGGTGTTCCTGGCCCATGCCGCCGACGACGCCATCGCCGATGTCGGCCACAGCCTGCTGATGTTCCAGGCCACGCACCGCGCCGGCGTTCCCGCCGAACTGCACGTGTTCGACCGCGGTGGCCACAGCTGGGGACTGGGTCGCCCGGGCAGCCAGGTCGCGCAGTGGCCGCGCCTGTTCGCCACCTGGGTGCGCCGGCACGGCTTCATGACCTTGCCGCCAGTGAGCCTGCAACCGCTGACCGGTTCGGCACCGATGCCCGCCGCTGCGCCGGAAGACGACGACGAAGACTTCGTGGATGAGGGCGATTGAGCCCGCACCGACTGACCCGATTCCTGGAGATCCCCATGAACACCAAGACCCTGAACTCCCTGACCGCGGCGATCGCGCTGGCGCTGGCGGCGACACCGACGCTGGCTGTCGACAGCAGCACCGAATCCGAACTGCGCCAGTTGATCCAGCTGCAGGCCGAGCAGTTGCGCCAGCAGTCGGAACAGCTGCAGACCTTGAACGCCCGACTCAGTGCCCTGGAAGGATCGGGCACAGCCGTCGCCGCCGATTCGGTGCAGGCGCAGGTCGACGCCGCCGTTGCCGACACCCGTCAGGACGATCTGGCCATCCTGCAGGCGCAGGTCGCGCAACTTGCTGCGGGTGGTGGCACCGGCGGCGGCAACACCAGCTGGCGCCGTGGCGGTCCGGAACTGCGCAGCAGCGACCGCAGCTTCGTTTTCCATCCGCGCGGCCGCGTGCTGGCGGACTTTTCCTCCACCCATGGCTCGGATTTTCCCGACCGCAACATCACCGGCACGGAAATGCGCCAGGTCCGCATCGGCGCCGAGGGGCAGATCCATGCCCTCGGTTACAAGATCGACGCCGAACTGGCCGACAACGTGGTCAGCATCAAGGATGCCTACCTGTCCTGGGACACCCGCCTGGGCAGCCTGCCGGCCGAGTTCTACATCGGCAACAAGCTCAAGGACCGCACCATCGAGGCGGCAACGACCCTGACCCGCGTGCCGTTCATCGAGCGCAACGCCGTCGCCTCGGTGGGCATGCCCAACAGCGGCTACTACGGCCTGGGCGCGCAGATGAAGCTGATCGGCCAGAACTGGCACTACAGCCTGGGCCTGACCGGTGACGACATCGGCAACGGCGGCAGCGAAAGCGATTCCGTCACCTGGACCACGCGCGCGCACTGGAACCCGATCAAGCGCCCGTCCGGCTTCCTGCATCTGGGCGCCTGGTACCTGCACGAGGACTTCGGCTCGGACGTGACCAGCATCAACAAGGTGCCGCGCATCGCCTCCAGCTTCAACGACAACGTGCGCGTCTCGGCCAGTTCCATCGCCGATGTCACCGGCGAAAGCGCCTGGGGCACCGAGCTGGGCGGCACCTGGCGCAATCTGTGGGGCTTTGCCGAGTACACCACCCGCACGATCAGCTCATCCAGCGTCGAGGACACCGACCACAAGGCGCTGTCGGTCTATGGCGGCTGGCTGATCACCGGCGAACAACCCGGCTTCAGTGCCCGCTCGGGTGTGTGGGGTACGACGCGCGTGGCACGCCCGGTCACCGAAGGCGGCATCGGCGCCTGGGAACTGGCGGCGCGCTTCGACCGCTACGACTTCACCGACGCGGCCCGTGGCGGCGAAGGCGATTCCTGGACCTTGGGCCTGAACTGGTATCTCAACCGCTGGTCACGGGTGATGTTCAACTACGTGCACTGGAGCACCGACAACCAGGTCGGCTCCTACCGCGGTCCGGACACCGGCAACACCTTCAACGTGCGCACCCAGGTGGTGTTCTGAGGTTGTGACGTTCAGAGGTTCCGAGCCAGCGCCGATCCCCCTCCCTCGGCGTGCCTGCGTCGGTGGCGCTGCAGCCCACCGGCGCAGGGGGGTTCGGAGCTTGCAGGAGCGGCACAGGCAAGCAAGCAAGGACAAGAACAGCCGCGAGGTGCTCAGTGGTAATAGCCACCCGGGCCGCTGTCGCGCGCGTAGCTCTCGAACTTGGTGAACTGGCCCAGGAAAGTCAGCTTCACCGTGCCGGTGGGGCCGTTTCGCTGCTTGCCGATGATGACCTCGGCCAGACCCTTGTCGGCGGATTCCTTGTCGTAGTACTCGTCGCGGTAGATGAACAGGATCACGTCGGCGTCCTGCTCGATGGCACCGGATTCGCGCAGGTCCGACATCTGCGGACGCTTGTCGTTGCGTGACTCCAGGCCGCGGTTGAGCTGCGACAAGGCGATCACCGGCACGTTCAGTTCCTTGGCCAGGGCCTTCAGCGAGCGACTGATCTCGGCGATCTCGGTGGCGCGGTTTTCCTTGTTGCCCGGCACCTGCATCAGCTGCAGGTAGTCGATCACGATCAGGCCCAGGTCGTGGCTGCGCTTGAGCCGCCGCGCGCGCGCGCGCAGGTCCGAGGGCGACAGCGCCGGGGTGTCGTCGATGAACATGCGCGCTTCCGAGAGCAGGGTCATGGCCGAGGTGATGCGCGGCCATTCCTCGTCGGCGAGCTTGCCCGAGCGCAGGCTCTGCTGGTTGATCCGGCCCAGCGAGGACAGCAGGCGCAGGGTCAGCTGCACCGCCGACATTTCCATGCTGAAGATAGCCACCGATTTCTTCTCGCGGATCGCCGCGTACTCGGCCATGTTTACCGCCAGCGCGGTCTTGCCCATGGACGGACGCGCGGCCAGGATCACCAGATCGCCCGGCTGCAGGCCGGCGGTCATGTGGTCGAAATCGCTGAAGCCGGTGGCCAGGCCGGTGATCGGGCTGTCGGAATGGAAGCGCTCGTGCAGCAGGTCCAGCGCCTCGCGCGCGGCATCGCGGACCGGCACGAACTGGCGCACGCCGCGGGCGCCGGCTTCGGCGATGCGGAACACGCGTTTTTCCGCTGCTTCGATCAGCTCGCGGCTGTGCCGACCATCCGGCTGGAAACCGTCGCCGGCGATCTCGGTACCGGCATCGATCAGCTGGCGCAGCACCGACTTCTCGCGCACGATCTCGGCATAGGCCAGGATGTTCGCCGCCGACGGCGTGGCATTGGCCAGCTCGACCACATAGGCCACACCGCCAACCAGCTCCGAGGTGCCATTGGCCTCGAACCACTCGCCCAGGGTCACGGCATCACTGGGCATGGACTTCTCGGTCAGCTCGGCGATGGCACGGAAGATCAGCCGGTGCTCGCGCCGGTAGAAATCCTCCTCGCTGAGCTTGTCGGCGACCTTGTCCCAGGCCTCGCCGGACAGCATCAAGCCACCCAGCACCGCCTGCTCGGCCTCGATCGAGTGCGGCGGCACACGCAGGGATTCGATGTTGTCGAGGGGACGGCGTTCGGCGAACTGGACCATGGGCGGCTGTCTGGCAGGGTGATCGGGCAGGCCGCTCACGATATACGCCGGCACCGTCGCACGCATTGCGAAACCCTCTCGACAAGCTGTGGATAACCTGTGCGACTTGCGCCGGCCAACGTCAGCGGGAAATGGCCGGGCGAGTCTTTGCGCGGACGACCGCGTGTAGTCAGCGGCGCGCCGGAAGCGGCGCGAATGGGCCGCATCCGGGTATTGCGACAGCGCTGCCGGTCGCCGGCCAACACCTGCGCCGTCGCTGTTCAGAGCTGGCTGGGGGCAGCCCGTATAATGGCGGGGTTATCCCGGAACCGTGCCCGTGCCCGCTGAAACCGCCATCGCCCGCCCCGACCTGAACCGGCCATTGGCCGATTTCGCCGATGTCCAGGCCCTGGTCGCCGCCGATGCCGCCGCGGTCGATGCCCTGATCCGGACCCGGCTGAGTTCGGAGATCCTGCTGGTCAACCAGGTCGCCGAACACATCATCGCCGGCGGCAAGCGCCTGCGGCCGCTGCTGGTGCTGCTCGCGGCCCATGCCGCCGGCTATCGCGGCGACCTGCATGTGCCGTCCGCGGCGATCGTCGAGTTCATCCATACCGCCACCCTGCTGCACGACGATGTGGTCGACGAATCCGACCTGCGCCGCGGCCGCTCCACCGCCAACGCGGTGTTCGGCAACGCCGCCAGCGTGCTGGTCGGTGATTTCCTGTACTCGCGCTCGTTCCAGCTCATGGTCGAGACCGACACCATGGCGGTGATGCGCCTGCTCGCCGACACCACCAACGCCATCGCCGAGGGCGAGGTGCTGCAGCTGATGCACCTGAACAACCCCGACACCCGCGAGAGCGACTACTACCGGGTGATCGAACGCAAGACCGCGATCCTGTTCGCCGCCGCCACCGAGCTCGGGCCGCTGCTCGCGCAAGCGCCGGAGGCGCAACGCCAGGCCCTGCATCGCTACGGTCACGCCCTGGGCATGGCCTTCCAGATCGCCGACGACATGCTCGACTACGAGGCCGACGAGGCCGCGCTGGGCAAGCATCTGGGCGACGACCTGGCCGAAGGCAAGCCAACCCTGCCGCTGATCCACGCCCTGGCCCATGCCGACGCCGACGAAGCCGCGCAGCTGCGCAGCATCATCGAACACGGCGACCGCAGCCAGCTGCCGCAGGTGTTGGCCGCGATCCGCCGCCACGGCAGCCTCGACTACGCCCGTGCCTGCGCCCATGCCCGCGCCGACGAGGCCATCGCCGCGCTGGCCGCGTTGCCGCCCTCGCCCTATCGCGATGCCCTGGCCTTCCTGGCCGATTTCGCGGTGTCGCGGCAGACCTGAGCGTCGATCGCGCCATGGTCACCGCACGCGCAGCCGGCCGGTGCTCCAGCGTCGCCGTGATGTTGATGCTTGGTAACGCTGCGGCGTCTACATTCCCTGAGCGAAGCGAGACCTGCGTGACACCGCTGCTGCCACTGCGACCGCTCGCCGTACCATCCGAGGCATTGCGTTTCAGTCCTGGCTCTCGCGTTGAGGAGGCCACGATCATCGTCCACGTCGCGATCAGCGCCGAGGGCGAAATCGAATCGCTCCGCGCAGCCTGTCACACCGCTGTCCAGCGCAGAACGGTCCAGACCGCACTGCGCGCGGTAAGTCGTTGGACATTTGAGAAACGTGGAGCACCCTACGACGGCGAAATCGCCATGGACTTCAAACTTGCCGACTGAATCGCCGTCGCAGGCTCGCGCGCTTCATCCGACGCTTGGCATCTTGCTCGCCACGACTTCATCATCCGTTCCGATGACCACTGCCCTCGACCATCAAGCCACACCGTTGCCCCCGGATTATGTCGCTGACCGGCGGCGCGCCGCCTGCCCGGAAAACCTGGACCCGCAGGCACTGGTCGACGCCATCCGCGACGATGACTGGACGGCCGCGGTCGAAGGCGGTCTGGCTCGCTGCCGGGAATGCGGCGCGTGCGACGACGTCGCGCCATCGGCAGAACACTTGTTGCCCTGGCTGCAGTACGGCAAGGGCGAACTGGCCTGGCACGAGTACGAGCGTGCGCGTGCGCAGATCTCGCGTCAGCGCCATATCGCCCGCCAGGCCCGACTGGAGCGTCAGGCCCAGGCCCGCGCTGAACGGCTCAAGGCGCGTGAGCGCAGCGCGCCACCGGCTGCCGCCAGCCAGCCGTCGTTGCCACCGGCAGTAGCAGCCGCACTCGCGCGGGCGCGTCAACGCAGCTCGGAAATCTAGCGCTGCGTTCCAACGGCGATCGTTGTCCACGTCCTGACCCGGAGTCACCACGCGGGCGGGCTTGATGAGGCTGATCGGCTTTGCTCGCCATCGGTGGGTCTTTCGTAGGTTTCGACCGCCTCGGCGGCGGTCTCACTGTTCTCTTGCTTGCCCAAGAGAAAGTAACCAAAGAGAAGGGCAACCCAAGGCGGTCCGCCCTTCGGACATCCTGTCCTTCGGGTGCGTGAGCCGGTGCCGGGATTCGCCGACGGCACGCCTGTGCCGCGGCGAATACGCGGACATCCGTGTCCGCGTCCCTGCGGGCTGATCCGTCACCATCTCACCGAACCTCAAGGGCCCCGGCAAAGCAGGCGCGCCTGCTGCGCGCCAGAAGCCTGTCGCGCAACCAATCGTCCAACGAAACCTGTAGATGCGGGACATGCACCGCATCAGCCTCGCACGCGCAGGAAATACGCCACGCCCTGCACCCACGATCGCAACAGCATCATGCGGCGAAAAAAGCACCAGACCGAATGCAACTGAAGGCAACACACCCTTGCCGACAGGCCATTCATCGCCTGCGCATACATGCGTCTCGCAGTTGCGAAGTGCAGGGAATCGGCGTGCTGGTTGTCGTTGGGAACAAAACGGGCGCTGACCCGCTCGGAAGGCGCATCTACAATGGCGCGATGATCAGACCATGCCAGGCCAGTTCGCCCAACCGGTGCTGCCTGCCGTTCGCATCTGGACGGCGGCGGGCGTGTTGTCAGCAGGATCGAAGGCATGTCGCGAGCCATCCGGCGAGCGACCGATGAAAGTGGCCGATCGCCGCGAGTTCTTCCGCCGGCTGGCGGAGCTCGATCCGGAACCGAAGACGGAACTGCTGTACGAGAGCACCTTCGAGCTGCTGATTTCGGTGCTGCTGTCGGCGCAGGCGACCGATGTCGGCGTCAATAAGGCGACCCGACGGCTGTATCCGGTGGCGAACACGCCGCAGGCCATGCTCGATCTGGGCGAGGAACGGCTCAAGAGCTATATCAACACGATTGGCCTGTATCACGCCAAGGCGAAGAACGTGATCGCCACCAGCCGCATCCTGCTGGAGCAGCATGGCGGTGAGGTACCCAACGACCGCGAAGCGCTGGAGGCTCTGCCCGGCGTTGGCCGCAAGACCGCCAACGTGGTGCTGAACGTGGCTTTCGGCGAGCCGACCATCGCCGTCGACACGCACATCTTCCGGGTCGGCAACCGCACCGGGCTGGCACCGGGCAAGACGCCGCTGGCGGTGGAACTCAAGCTGCTCAAGGTGGTGCCGGACGAGTACCGCCTGCACGCGCACCACTGGCTGATCCTGCACGGTCGCTATGTCTGCCAGGCACGCAAGCCGCGCTGCTGGGAATGCCGGGTGGCCGACCTGTGTGCGTGGCCGAAGCGGCTGCGCCCGACCGGCGGCCCGTAGTGAATCTGCCGCGGCGCAGCAATCCAGCCAGCGTTGATCCGAAGCGGCTGCGCCGGGACCAATGACTGCGGCCGCTCATTCGGGCTTAACGCGGCGGCGCTATGCTGGCGCCGCGAATTGCCGCCATGGCGATTGCGCGTTGCATACCAGCCATTCCAGCCAATCCCGGAGCAGCCTGCCATGAACCTGAAACCGATCACCCCGATCGCCGCCGCCGTCGGCCTCGCCTTCGCCGGCTCCGTTGCCGCCAGCAACAGCGACCTGTTTGTCCTCAACGACCTCGGCCATGGCTACGCGCTGGTCGGCGACGAGGGCAAGAACGCCGAAGGCAAGTGCGGCGAAGGCAAATGTGGCGAGGGCAAGTGCGGCATCGACAAGCTCGACACCGACAAGGACGGCAAGGTCTCGCGTGCCGAATTCCAGGCCGGCGGCAAGCCGATCGAGAAGTTCGATGAGATCGACGCCGACAAGGACGGCTTCATCACCAAGGAAGAGGCCGAGGCCTACCACGCCGCGCACGGCGATCACGCCAAGAAGGATGGCGAAGGCAAGTGCGGCGAAGGCAAGTGCGGTGAAGGCAAGTGCGGTGGCGCGGCCTGAGGCCGCGACCGACCAGCGCACTGGCTGAGCGATGAACCAGCGTCATCCCGGCCACGACACGGTGCGCGGCGCAGGTCTGGGCCTGCGCCGCGCCCTGCTCGACGAGCTGGAGAGCACCGACACCGCCGGCATCGACTTCCTGGAGGTCGCGCCGGAAAACTGGATCGGCGTCGGCGGCCGCAACGGCAAGCGCCTGCGCGCCTGCAGCGAACGCTGGCCACTGCTCTGCCACGGCCTGTCGCTGTCTCTGGGCGGACCGGCGCCGCTGGATGACACCCTGCTGCTGCGCATGCGCCGTTTTCTCGATCAGCATCAGGTGCGCATCTACTCCGAGCACCTGAGTTACTGCAGCGACGACGGCCATCTCTATGACCTGATGCCGATCCCCTTCACCGACGCCGCCGTGCGCCATGTCGCCGAACGCATCGACTACGTGCAGGAGAAACTGGGCCGACGCATCGCCATCGAAAACGTGTCGTTCTACGCACCGCTGGCCACCGACATGAGCGAGCCGGAATTCGTCCGTGCCGTGCTCGCGCAAAGCGACTGCGATCTGCTGCTGGACGTCAACAACGTTTACGTCAATGCGGTCAACCACGGTTACGATCCGCAGGCCTTCATCGCCGCGCTGCCGTCCGAGCGTATCGCCTATCTGCATGTCGCCGGGCACTTCCGCGAAGCCGAAGACCTGATCGTCGACAGTCACGGCGCCGCGGTGATCGACCCGGTCTGGCGTCTGCTCGATCACGCCTATGCCTGCCATGGCCTGCGCCCGACCCTGCTGGAGCGCGATTTCAACATTCCGCCGCTGCCGGAGCTGCTGGCCGAACTGGACAGCATCCGCGCGATCCAGTCCCGCCACGCCGGTGATGAACCCACGAGCGATCAGCCCACTGACTGGGGCACCGAAAGGTCGGCCGCGTCGATTGTTGCAGCGGCTCCCGCAATCAGCGTGCACGGCACGCGCCATGGCTGATTTCCAGACGCTGCAGACCCGCTTCGCCGCCCACCTGCGCGATCCGGACACGAACCCCGCGCCGCCCGACATCGACGACCGGCGCCTCACCATCTACCGCGACCTGTTCTTCAACAATGTGCGCAACCTGCTCGCCGGCAACTTCCCGGTGCTGCGCACGCTCTACGACGATGCTGGCTGGCGCGCACTGATCCGAAGCTGGTACCGCGACCACCGCGCCCACACGCCGCTGTTCCCCATGCTCGGCGGCGACTTCGTGCAGTGGCTGCAGGGCAACGACAGCGTGCCCGACTGGCAGGCCGATCTGGCCCACTACGAATGGATGGAAACCGTCGCCGCCAACGACGAAGCCGACATCGCCGACATCGCCCTCGATCCCGACGGCGACCTGCTCGACGGCCGGCCGCTGCTGTCGCCTTTGGTCTGGCCACAGCAGTACCGATTCGCCGTGCAGCGCATCCGCGCCGACGCCATCCCCGAAGTGGCACCGGCGACACCCACCTGCCTGGTCATCGTCCGCGACCGCCACGACCGTGTCGGCTTCCTCGAAGCCAACCCGCTGACCCTGCTCCTGATCGAGCGCCTGCGCGAAGCCGCCGGCCGCCAGACCGGCCGCGGCCTGCTGACCAACTTGGCCCTAGACACCGGCATCGAACCCGCGCGCCTGCTCGATGCTGCCCCCGCCCTGCTGCAAACCCTGCGCCAGCGCGACATCCTGCTCGGCACGACTCTCTGAAGGTGCCGGCCGGCTCCTGGCGCAACCGGTCCAAGCGGGGCCCTGAGCCCCCCGCAGACGCGGAGGCGGACGCCCGCTAGACTCGCGGCGCATGTGGCCAGCGCCCAGCCCGGGCAACCCCGTCTGAGGCATCGCTACGCCGCTGGAATCGGAGCTGCTGGCGGAACCGGCGATCCGAACCGGCGCATTTCCCGATTGATCTGGAACGAGGGTTCGGAGCATGGACAGACTTGGCCGAATGGTTGCGTCAACTGCTTCCTGTCTGGTTGCTGCACTGGCGACACCGGCATCGATGGCCGACGTCGCATCACGCGGCACCACACCGGTGCCGTTTCCGATTCCGCTGTCTGCGGGAGGGCCTGATCAACTCATGTCAGCTGTGCCCGGCCCGAACGGCGGGTTCTACGTCGCCGGGTTTCTGGCCCAGACACCCCAGGCGGCCCGACAAGTCTTCGTTGCGCGACTGGGCGCGACCGGCACCCTCGACAACAGCTTCGGAACGGGTGGCGTCGCGCTTCTCGGCCTTGCCTTCGCAGGCGGTCTCGACGAGATCGATGTGGTTGTCCAGAACGGAAAGCCGCTCGTCAGTGCCACCATTCCGAGCAGCACCATCCCGAACGATCGTGACATCGCAGTCGCACGGCTGAACACGAATGGGACCCTCGACAGCAGTTTCGGGGTCAATGGCGTGCGCGTCATCAACCTCAACGACGCCATCGACAACGGCTCCGGGTCCCTGATCGGGATGGACACGGCCCGAGCCCTCGCGCTGGCTGCGAACGGTGCGATCTACCTCCATGCCGGGCAACGCGCCAGCGGCACCAGCAGCGGCGGCGGTCCGCGACTCGATACGGATTTCACGGTCGTCAAGCTGACCGCCGACGGTGCCATCGACACCTTGTGGGGCAACAGCGGCAAGTTCACGCTCGACATCGAGGAGGCAAATGCCACTGCCCGCGACATCGTCGCCCTCGACAACGGCACGGTGATCGCCAGCGGATACGCCAACACCCCGTCAGTCGCATCCGTGCAACCGGTCGTCTACAAGCTCACGCCGTGGGGTGCCCTGGATGCCGGTTTCGCCAGCGGAGGTTTGTTCCATCAAACTGTGCTGGCCATACAGACCGAGATCTACGGCATCGTCCTGCACGGCAACAACCTGGTGACCGGCGGCTACGGCCGGGACACGGGAACCGTCAACGAAATGGTGTCGATGCGGTTCTCCGCGCTCACCGGCGTACGTGACCTTTCCTGGGGCGGTGCGCCGGACGGCGTAGTGCTGTTCGATGCTTCCGGCGCGGGCCTGCCCAACAACGCTCGCGGGGCAGTGGCTCTGCCCGGCGGACGAACTGCCGTGTTCGGCTCCGTCGGATTTTCCAACCAGACCACTCAGGACGCCGCCGTGGCCATGCTCGACGCGGGCGGCGAGCTCGACTTCGCCAATGGCGGGGTTCAGTTGTTCGCCTTCGGCAACGACGGCGCCGATGCCTTCTGGGACGCTGCCGTCAACGGCGACACGATGCTGCTGGTTGGCTTCAAAGGCGCCGGGTCGACCCAAACGGCTGCACTCAACGACGACGCCTACGCCGTGCTGATGCCGCTGACCGATGACGTGATCTTCAGGAACGGGTTCCAGCCCTTGTAGCAGACAAAGACTGCTTGTCCGCTCGGGACCTGCGCGAAGCGCATTGTGGGCGTGCATGTCGGAAACCAGCCTCCGGGTCAGTTGACGGCAACAATTTGCCCGCCGGTTTGCCGCGTTGATGCCGCCATCTTTGCCTCGACCCAAGCGTACGAACCACGCGAACACCGACGTACCATCGTGCAATAGGCGCAGCCGACCGCGCACTGCGATAATGGCTGATCGCAGATTGATCGGAGTAGCGCCATGCTCAAGGACAAAGTCGCCCTCGTCACCGGCTCCACCAGCGGCATCGGTCTGGCTGTGGCCAACACGCTGGCCGCCGCCGGCTGCAGGCTGATGCTGAACGGGCTGGGCACGCCGGAGCAGATCGACGCTGCGCGCGCGCAGATCGCCGCGCACGGCGGCGAGGTCGACTACAACGGTGCCGACCTCAGCCAGACCGATCAGGTGGAGGCCATGATCGCCGACGCCGAGAAGCGCTTCGGCCGCATCGACATCCTGGTCAACAACGCCGGCATCCAGCACACCGCGCGCGTGGAGGCGTTTCCGGCCGCCAGGTGGGACGCGATCATCGCCATCAACCTGTCGGCCGCCTTCCATGCCATCCGCGCGGCCTTGCCGGGCATGCAGCGGCGCGGCCACGGCCGTATCGTCAACATCGCCTCGGTGCATGGGCTGGTGGCTTCGACGGAGAAATCGGCCTATGTCGCGGCCAAGCACGGCGTGATCGGCCTGACCAAGGTGGTGGCGCTGGAGAACGCCGAGGCCGACATCACCTGCAATGCGATCTGCCCGGGCTGGGTACTGACGCCGCTGGTGCAGAAGCAGATCGATGCCCGCGCCGAGCGCGAAGGCCTGTCGGCCAAGGACGCCGAGCGCGCCCTGCTGGCGGAGAAACAACCCTCGCTGCGCTTCACCCGACCGGAAGACATCGGCGAGGCGGTGCGCTTCCTGGCCGGCCCGGGCGCCGGCAACATGACCGGCACCGAGATCGTTCTGGACGGCGGCTGGACCGCGCGTTGACCCCGATCAAGACCGCGAATGGGATCAACCGGATAGACTAGGCGCCCCTCGCTTCCGACCGCCGCCACGGCCGGACCTTCGACGGGCGCCCTCGTGGGCGCCGGCAGCACGCCTGATCGCCACCCGATGAAACTCCCCGTCTGGTTCCACCGCCTCGGCTCGCCACCCAGCTTCTACCGGATCGCCGGCAAGGCGATCCCGTGGCTGCTGATCCCCACCATTCTGCTGACCATCTACGGCCTGTATGGCGGTCTGGTACTGGCACCGGCCGACTATCAGCAGAGCGATGCCTTCCGCATCATCTACATCCACGTGCCGGCGGCCTGGATGTCCATGGCCGGCTACGCGCTGATGGCGGTCTCGGCCTTCATCGCGCTGGTCTGGCGCATGAAGCTGGCCGAGTTGATGGTGCAGACCGCCGCCCCGATCGGCGCCGCCTTCACCGTGATCACCCTGGCCACGGGCTCGATCTGGGGCAAGCCGATGTGGGGCACCTGGTGGGACTGGGATCCGCGCCTGACCTCGGAGCTGGTGCTGCTGTTCCTGTACCTGGGCGTGATCGCGCTGGCACAGGCCTTCGAGGACAAGCGCGCTGGTCGCCGTGCCGCCTGTTTTCTCGCCCTGATCGGCGTGGTCAACGTGCCCATCGTCCATTTCGCCGTGACCTGGTGGAACTCGCTGCATCAGGGTTCGACCATCCGCGTGTTCAGCGAATCCACCATCCACCCGTCGATGAAGTGGCCACTGCTGGCCATGGCCGTCGCCGCCTACCTGTACTTCATCGCCAGCTGGCTGGCGCGCACGCGTGTCGCGCTGCTGGAGCAGGAATCGGGCGCGCAATGGGCGCAGCAGGAACTGAAAGGAAATCGCGATGTCTGAGTGGTTCGCCATGGATGGGTACGGCGCCTACGTCTGGGGTGCCTATGCGGTGGCGCTGGTAGTGATGCTCTGGGATATCACGGCACCGGCTCGCGCGCGACGGCAATTGCGCCGACGCCAGCCAACCCGACCACCCCGCCAGCCCGCAAGACCCGGCCAGCCGACATGACACCGAAACAGAAACGACGCCTCATCGCCATCAGCCTGATCCTGGTCGGCGTCGGCGCCGCCACCGCGCTGGCGGTCACCGCGCTCAGTGGCAACATCAGCTACCTGTACAGCCCCACCGCGGTCATTGACGAGAAGATCGAGCCCGGTGCGCGTTTCCGCCTCGGCGGTGTGGTGCTGGAAGACAGCATCCAGCGCATCGAAGGCCTGAAGGTGAAGTTTTCGGTCACCGACCGCGTCCACGATCACGAGGTGTTCTACGAAGGGATCCTGCCGGACCTGTTCCGCGAAGGCCAAAGCGTGATCGCGCATGGCCAACTGCGCGAAGACGGCATCTTCGAGGCCAACAAGATTCTGGCCAAGCACGACGAGACCTACATGCCGGCGGAAGTGATGGAAGCCATGAAACGCGCGGGTGAACGCAAGGCACCACCGGCGACCACGCCATGATCGTCGAGTTGGGCCAGTTCGCGCTGATCCTGGGCCTGCTGCTGGCTTGCGTGCAGTCGCTCCCAATCATCGGCAACCTCGCCGGCAAGCCGGCCTGGCGGGCGCTGGCGCGACCGGCCGCAGTCGGCCAGTTCGTGTTCGTGGCGATCGCTTTCGTGGTGCTCACCTACGCGTTCATGGTGCAGGACTTCTCGGTCGCCTACGTCGCCCACAACTCCAATCTCGACCTGCCCTGGTACTACCGGTTCTCGGCGGTCTGGGGCGCACACGAAGGCTCGCTGCTGCTGTGGGCACTGATGCTGGCCGGCTGGGGCGTCGCTGTCGCTGCATTGAGTCGGCACCTGCCGGAACGGTTCGCCAGCAACGTGATCGCCGTGCTGGGCCTGATCTGCGTCGGCTTCCTCGCCTTCACCATCTTCACCTCCAACCCGCTCAACCGGATGCTGCCGCCACCACCGGATGGTGGCGACCTGAATCCGCTGCTGCAGGATTTCGGCCTGATCGTGCATCCACCGATGCTGTATCTGGGTTATGTCGGCTTCGCGGTTGCCTTCGCCTTCGCCATCGCCGCCCTGCTGGAAGGCCGCATGGAACGGCAGTGGGTGCGCTGGGCGCGGCCGTGGACCAATGTCGCCTGGGCCTTCCTCACGCTGGGCATCGCGCTGGGTTCGTGGTGGGCGTACTACGAACTGGGCTGGGGCGGCTGGTGGTTCTGGGACCCGGTCGAGAACGCCTCGTTCATGCCCTGGCTGGCCGGCACCGCCTTGATCCATTCGCAGGCCGTGACCGAGAAGCGTGGCAGCTTCATGGCCTGGACCCTGCTGCTGTCGATCGCCACCTTCTCGCTCAGCCTGCTCGGTGCATTCCTTGTGCGCTCGGGCGTGCTGACCAGCGTGCATGCCTTCGCCAGCGACCCCGAGCGCGGCATGTTCATCCTGCTGTTGTTGGGCGTGTCCATCGGCGGCTCGCTGTTGCTGTATGCCTTGCGCGCACCACGCATGGCTGCCGGCGACGGCTTCGCCCCGTACTCTCGCGACACCTTGCTGCTGGTCAACAACGTGTTCCTGGCCGTGGCCTGCGCGATGGTGCTGATCGGCACGCTCGCACCGTTGGTGTTTGACGCCTTCACCGGCGCCAAGATCTCGGTTGGCCCGCCCTACTTCGGCCTGCTGTTCGTGTTGCTGACCATTCCACTGATCGCGTTGCTGCCGTTTGGCCCGCTGACCCGCTGGCGCTCGGAGAAGGCCGGCCCTGTGCTGAAAATCCTGCTGCCTTCGGCACTGGCGGCGATCGTGTTCGCTGGCCTGCTGATGCTGGCCGGATTGCCGTTCAAGGGCGCGGCCGGCGTGCTCGGCGGTGTCTGGGTGGCGCTGGGCACACTGACCTATGTCTGGCAGCAATGGCGCGCGCGCCGCCGCTTCACCCGCGAGATCATCGGCATGGTCATCGCGCACATCGGTGTCGGCATCTTCGTGATCGGCGTGCTGGTTACCGAATCGACCAGCATCGAGCGTGACGTCGCGCTGTCGCCGGGCGAATCGATCGAGGTCGCCGGCTACACCTTCCGCTTCGATGGCAGCGACCATCGCTCCGGACCGAATTTCGAGGCCGAGTACGGCACGGTCACGGTCCTGCGCGATGACCGCGAAGTGCTGGTGATGCATCCGGAGAAGCGCAGCTATCGCCGCGGCGAAGTGATGACCGAAGCCGTGCTCGATCCCGGATTCACCCGTGACCTCTACGTGGCGCTGGGTGAGCCGGTCGATGATGCCGGTGGCTGGGCGTTGCGCATCTATCACAAGCCGTTCATCCGCTGGATCTGGCTGGGTGCGCTGCTGATGATGGTGGGCGGCTTCTGGACCGCTGCCGATCGCCGCTTCTCGGCCAAACGCCGGGCTATGGCCAACAACGACGACCCGGCGCGCGTCGGAGCCACGGCATGATCTGGCGCTTGTTGCCGCTGATCGCCTTTATCGGCCTGGCTGGCTTGCTCTACACCGGCATCCGCCTGAGTACCGAGCGGCCACCGGACCGTTTGCCCTCGATGCTGATCGACAAGCCGGCGCCGGACTTCGCGCTGGGCGGACTGCGTGACGGCGAAGGCGCGGTGAGCAGCGCGCAGTTTCTGGGCAAGCCCTGGCTGCTGAATGTCTGGGCCAGCTGGTGCGCCGGTTGCCGGGTCGAACACCCGCTGATCGAACGGCTGGGCCGGCGCGATGACATCGTGCTGGTCGGCCTGAACTGGAAGGACGAGCGCAACGATGCGCTGCGCTGGCTCAACCAGTTCGGCGACCCCTACCACCACATCGCCGCCGATCCGGACAACCGCGCCGGCATCGATTACGGCGTCTACGGCGCACCGGAAACCTTCGTCATCGACGCGCGCGGCATCGTCCGTCACAAGTTCGTCGGGCCAGTCACCGAGCAGGACATCGCGCACACCCTGCTGCCGCTGCTGGAACGGATGAAGGCGGAGAGCGGCTCGTGATGCCTCGTGGTTTCATTCGGGCGACTTTGCTCGCCGTCCTGTTCCTGGCTGGCCACGCCTTTGCCGTGGACCCGCTGCCGTTCAACGACGACGCCGAACGCGAGCGCTTCCAGAGCCTGGCCGCGGAACTGCGCTGCATGGTCTGCCAGAACCAGTCGCTGGCCGATTCCAACGCACCGCTGGCCGGCGACCTGCGCCGCGAGCTGTTCGAGTTGATGCGCTCCGGCCGCAGCGATGCCGAGATCAAGACCTATCTGACCGACCGCTACGGCGAGTTCGTGCTGTACCGCCCCCCGTTCGACAGCCGCACCTGGTGGCTGTGGTTCGGTCCGGGCGTACTGGTCGCGCTGGGACTGACCGCTGTCGTGGTGATCGTGCGTCGCCGCCGCAAGCTCCAGGGCAAGCAGCCGCTGGCGCCGCTCGAGGATGAGACATGGTGATCTTCGCGTTCTGGCTGGGCGCCATGCTGCTCACGCTGCTGGCGCTGGCACTGCTGTTGCCGCCGCTGCTGCGCGGCGGTGATGGTGCGCGCCCGCAGCGGCGTGAACTGGAACAGGCGCTGGCCGCGTTGAAGCAGCGGCACATTCGCGGCGAGATCGACGAGGCCGCATACGGCACCGAACGCGAACGCCTGTCGCAGGCGCTGGTCGCTTCGGTCGAGAGCGACCAGCCATCCGCAGCACCGGCGCGCAATCTGGCGATCAGCCTGCTGCTGGCGTTGCCGGTTGCGGCAATCGCGTTGTACTTCAGCCTGGGACGACCGGAAGCCATCGACCTGACCAGCCGCCAGGCAGGCGCTGCCAGCGGCAACGGCATGCCGATGCAGATGGCCGAGGCGATGGCCGCCCTGGAAGAACGTCTGCGTTCGCAACCCGACGACGTCCAGGGCTGGTTGCTGCTGGCGCGCAGCTATCGCTCCATGGAACGCTTCCCGGACATGCTGCGCGCGACCAGCAGCGCCTTCGCCCTGTCGCCGCAGACGCCCGAGGTGCTGGTCGAACATGCCGAAGCCAAGGCATTGAACAGCCCCACACGACGACTGGAAGGCGAACCCCGGCAGTTGCTGGAACAGGCACTGACCCTGGACCCGGCGCAGCAGAAGGCCTTGTGGCTGCTCGGCGTCGCCGAGCTGCAGGCGCAGCGTCCGCAGGCCGCGATCGACCGGTGGCAGCATCTGCAAGGGCTGCTGGCTGCCGACGACCCGGTCCGCGCCAGTCTGGAGCGGCAGATCGAAACTGCCCGCGCGGCGCTCTCGTCTCCGGCTTCCCCAGAGGCTGGGGCTGACAGTGCTAGTGTCGAGGACGCCGCTGGCGCCACGGCATCGACACCGAACGATGCATCGAGCGGACCTCAGGTCCGGGTGACCGTTGAACTTGACGACAGCCTGCGCGGACAGCTGCGTGACGACAGCGTGCTGTTCGTATTCGCCCGCTCGTCGAACGGCGGCCCGCCGCTGGCGATCAGGCGGCTGGCCGGGTCCACGTTTCCGGTCGAACTGACCTTGAGCCAGGCCGATCGCATGCTGGAAGGCGTGCAGATCGAGACCGGCGCCAGCGTGAGCATCGGTGCGCGCGTGTCGCACAGCGGCCAGGCGCAGGCACAGAGCGGCGACCTGGAGGCCGAGGCGAGCACACTGACCCTGGGCGATGATCAGCAGCTGACGTTGCGTATCGATCAGCGCGTGCCCTGAGCGGACACCGCCGCGCGAATGCCTTCGCTGGCCGTCGAGCCAGCGCTGTTCCCGGCACCCTCCCCGGATCACGCGCCGACGACATCGAACGAATCGTGGCCGCACACGGACGGACGGCTGCATCACCAGCGGAAATACGCGTCTGCGACAGCGACGCACCCAAACCACGGGACTCGGATCGAGACCGGACGCGAGGATCGACTCGGTGTCGGCGGTGCCATCGGTTAACCTTCCGCCATGACCGACAGCCCCGCCCTGCGCTTCCACGCCCTGCCCTCGCCGTTCCGCATGCATCGCGGTGGCCAGCTTGAACAGGCGCGCATCGCCTACGAGACCTGGGGCGATCTGTCGCCGGCACGGGACAATGCCATCCTGATCCTCACCGGCATGTCACCCGGCGCGCATGTCGCCAGCCACCCCGACGATGCCTCGCCAGGCTGGTGGCAGGACATGCTCGGTCCTGGCAAACCGATCGACACCCGACGCTGGTTCGTCATCTGTGTCAATTCGCTGGGCAGCTGCCGGGGCTCGACCGGGCCGGCGTCGATAGACCCAGCCACCGGAGAACCCTATCGGCTGGGCTTTCCCGAACTGAGCCTGGAAGACGTGGCGCTCTCGGCACACGAGGTCGTGCGCGCGCTGGGCATCGAACGGCTGCGTTGCGTGATCGGCCCGTCGATGGGCGGCATGAGTGGCCTGGCTTACGCGTTGAACATCGAGCACGGCACCGACCACCTGCTGCTGATTTCGACGGCGCCGCATTCGCTGCCGTTTTCGATCGCCATCCGCTCGCTGCAGCGCGAACTGATCCGCAGCGACGGCAACTGGCGCAATGGCAACTACGCGGCCGGACAATGGCCGACCCATGGCATGACCATGGCGCGCAAACTGGGCATGACCACCTACCGCTCGGCCCGCGAATGGCGGCAACGCTTCGGTCGCAGCCGCATCGTCGACGGCGACCCCGGCCACGAACACGCGCCGTTCGATTTCGAGTTCGCGGTCGAGTCCTACCTGGAATACCAGGCCGGGCGCTTCGTCAACGACTTCGACCCCAACTGCTACCTCTATCTGAGCCGGGCCATGGACTGGTTCGATGTCGCGGACTACGGCGGGTCGGTGGCCGGTGGTCTGGCGCGGGTGAAGGCGCGCAGCGCCATGGTGATCGGCGTCGAGACCGACCTGCTGTTCCCGCTGGAGCAGCAGGAGGAGATCGCCGAGGGCCTGCGCGATGCCGGCATCCCCACCCTGTTCGCCGCGCTGCCATCGATCCAGGGCCATGACGCCTTCCTGGTCGACACACCGCGCTTCGGCAAGGCCATCGCCGATTACCTGGCCACGCTGTGACGCAACATGGGGCATCCGTGCTCCGGTGTTAAGATGGCCATGTGACCATGAGCCAAGCAGCCCACAGCACCCATCGCGCCGTGGCGGGAACCGATGCCGCCCTGATCGCCACGCTGGATGACGCCATCCGCGGCCGCTCCTGCGGCGAGATCACCCAGGCGCTGCGCCATACCCTGGTTCGGTTGATCCGGCAGAAGCAGCTTCCGCTGCCCAGCGAAGTCTTCGAAGCCAACGCCGACCACTACGCGAGGCGTGAGATCCACCGCAGCGAGGAACTGGGTTACACCGTCATCGCCATGACCTGGGGTCCGGGCCAAGGCACGCCGGTGCACGACCATTCCGGCCTGTGGTGTGTCGAAGGCGTGGTGAGCGGTGTGCTGGAAATCACCCAGTACGAACTGATCGAACGCGACGACGACCGCTTCCGCTTCGAGGAGCGCGGCACGCTCGACGCCGGCACCGGCTCGGCCGGCAGCCTGATCCCGCCGCACGAGTACCACGCCATCCGCAATCCCAGCGCCGACGACATCACCGTCTCGCTACACGTCTACGGCGGCGAAATGCGCTGCTGCTCGATGTTCCAGCCGCTGGGCGAGGACTGGTACCGCTGCTGCCCCAAGACGCTCGCCCTGGACTGAGCCGCCGCTTCCCCGGCGCACCGCTCGGTCGGCTTGCCCTATAATCGCGCTCCGCGCCGAAGTGGCGGAATTGGTAGACGCAGCGGACTCAAAATCCGCCGCCCTCAAAAGCGTGTGGGTTCGAGTCCCACCTTCGGCACCACGAGACCGTATCAGCGCATCGCGCACCGTCTCACGGAGCAGCGAAAACCCCGCCAAAAGCGGGGTTTTTTTGTTGTGCGGCGTGTCATAGCGTCTCGCCGCAGCGCGAGCGCGCAGGGGGCGTTTTTGGGGGCATATCGCTTCCTGGGGCAATTCGGTGCGCCTTGCGAAAACCATTCCTGGAACCGGCAACGTCCATTCTTCGGGTGACCACCGGGAGAGCTGCGCGCGAACAATCAGGTCCTGAAACGACAAGACCCCGGCGATTGCCGGGGTCTTGTCGTTTTCACCGGAATCACCGACGCAGGTCGGCCGAACCGATCGGCACGACAATCGCCGGTCAATTCGGCATCGGCCCCCAGCGGTCGGGATTGAGCCGCCACAGGGAACGGATCCACGGATGGTAGATCGCGGCGTCCTTGTCGGCTTCGGCGGGTGGCATCTCAGCGAGGATCTGCGCGGGGTGTTCCAGGCCGGACAACATCGCCAGCACCCGATTGAACCAGCGCGTCCATTCCGGCGAGTAGGCAATCGTGTCGGCGTCGGTGGCCAGACGCCGGCCAAGCGCCTCGGCGCCCTCGTCGCCACCGGGCTTGATCGCGACCGCCTGCAGGAACGGCGCGTCGGCCAGCACCAGCGCGGTCTCGAAGCCGCTGTGCTGCAGGAACAGACGCACTTCTTCAGGGCAGGTGAACTGGTTGCGCGCCACATCCTTGCGCTGGGAATGGTCGAAGTCGATGTACTGCGCGACCTCGGTCTCGAAGCGCTTGAACCCCACCGCGTTGGCCAGGTTCCAGTGGTCGAAGTAAAGACGGCCACCGGGTTTGAGCACGCGGTACAACTCGCGCAGGTAGATCAGGAAGTCCTCCTTGTCCATGTGGATGAACACGGCCACGCAATAGGCCTTGTCGAAGGAGGCATCGGCGCAACCGTCCAGGCGGGTGCGGCTGAGCGGGTTGAGCCGGACCCGATCCGGGCCGAGATCAGCCAGACGTTGCCGGGCAACCTCGATCATGTTCGGCGAGATGTCCACACCGTGCCACAGCGCGCTGCGCTGGGCGATCTCCCGGCCGATGCGGCCTACGCCACAACCCAGCTCCAGCACATGGTCGGTGGATGCCACCTCCAGTGCCGCCAGCGCCTGACGGGCGGAGTAGCGGCCGGTCGCCCGCAGCGTGTCCTCGTCGGCGCTGCCGTCCACCGCCAGCATGGCGCCCTGCACCGATGATGCCTTGTCGTTCCAGAAAGACTGGTAGTTCTGAAAAGTCATGTCGCTTCCATTCGCGCCCAACGCCGGCGCTCGAAGGCGGTCAAACGATGTCGTTTGGAGATCCGCAAAAAGAAAAGCCGCCGCGGGAGCGACGGCTTTGGAGCGTTGATTCTAGCATCCGGACCGGGTCGGCACCCGGTCCGATGCTGTCCAACCCCGATCAGCGCACAGCGTCGACGGCCACGCGCACCCGGATACTATCGCCAGGGTGCCGGTCGGTTTGTGTCTGGTAGACCTGCCCCAGATAGCGGTAGGTCACGTCGTAGCCGACCACTTCCTGCGAACTCTCCCAGCGTTGCTCGTTGCTGCAGCGCTGTTCGTAGCCGCGACGCACGTAGCCGGAACCACGACTGGACTCATGACCCGCCGAGGCGCCGATCAGCACGCCGGCTGCCGTCGCCGCGCGCCGTCCACCGCCGCTGCCGATCTGGCTGCCGACGACACCACCGATGAGCGCACCGACCAGGGTTCCGGCTGGCGAGCGGGCGCGACCGCGCTCGTAGTACTCGACCGGCTCCTCCCAGCACACCTGCTCGGAGGTCGGGTAGCGGTTGGTGCGGTAGATCGGCTGTGCCTCCAACACTTCACCGTAGGCGTAGCGGACATTGCCGGAACCAGACACCACCCCATGTCCACCATGGGAGGACGGATAACGATCACCGTGCGAGGACGGATAGCGATCGTAGTAACCACCTGCGTGGGCCGTGGTCGCGGACGCCGCCAGCAGGACGAGAGCGGAAAGGCTGACCGGGATACGCATGTCTGTAGCTCCGAAAAATCCGTCATCAGTGACGGTGCGGCGACTATCGATCCGAGGCGCTTAATTGCTTCTGAACCCTGCCTCACAAAGCCTGCACGATTGACAGGGCGTTTTGCCAGCGTTGCCGACGCGGCCATCGGGGTGCCTGGAAAGCCCCGGCCCGTAAGCGGAAACGCCGGCTCCTGCGGACGACAGCCCAACACGCGGCCAGCGCCGGTTGTGCACCGGACCTTGCAAATCCATTCAGCCTCCGCAAGCTGGACATCCCAACCAGCGATCAGGGAGGCGGCCCATGCCACACAGCACCGAACAGATCCGCAACATCGCATTGGCAGGCCATTCCGGCGCCGGCAAAACCACCTTGTACGAAGCCCTGCTGCAGGCCGGCGGCACCATCCAGACGGCAGGCACGATCGAACGCGGCACCACCTTTTCCGATACCGACCCGATGGAGAAGGAGCGCGGGCATTCGATCAATTCCACCATCGCCGCCATCGACCACGGCGGCGTCCACATCAACCTGATCGACACGCCCGGCTATGCCGACTTCCGTGGTCCGACCCTGTCGGCACTGGCGGCCGTGGAAACCTGCGCCGTGGTCGTCGATGCCGGCACCGGCGTCGAACACGGCACCCAGCGCCTGATGCACTACGCCAAGGCACGGCGGCTGTGCCGGCTGCTGGTGGTCAACAAGATCGACCACGACGGCGCGGACCTGGAGCTGCTGGTCGAGCAGCTGCGCGAAACCTTCGGCAACGAATGCCTGCCGATCAACCTGCCGGCCGGCAACGGCAGCCAGGTGGTCGACTGTTTCTTCAAGCCCGACGGCGACAGCGACTTCTCGTCGGTGGCCAGCGCGCACCAGAACATCATCGACCAGGTGGTCGAGATCAACGAAGACATCATGGGCCGGTATCTGGAGGACGGCGAGGACGGCCTGACCGGCGAGCAACTGCATGACGCCTTCGAACAATGCCTGCGCGAAGGTCATCTGGTGCCCATCTGTTTCGTGTCGGCGCGTACCGGCGCCGGTGTCAGGGAACTGCTGGACCTGTTCGAGAAGCTGATGCCGCATCCGGGCGAGGCCAATCCGCCGATGTTCGTCAAGGGCAGCGAAGCATTCCGAACTACACCCGATCCTGACAGGCATGTCGTCGCCGACGTGTTCAAGATCGTCAATGATCCCTTCGTCGGCAAGCTCAGCATCTTCCGCGTCTATCAGGGCACGGTGCGCAAGGACACCCAGCTGCTCATCGACGACGGCAAGAAGCCGTTCAAGGTCGGCCATCTGTACCGGTTGATGGGCAAGGAACATGCCGAGGTCGAACGCGCGGTTCCCGGCGACATCGCTGCCGTGGCCAAGGTCGACGAGATCCACTTCGATGCCGTGCTGCACGACAGCCACGACGAGGACCACATCCACCTCAAGCCACTGGATTTCCCCAAACCCATGCTGGGGCTGGCGATCGAACCTACGCACAAGGGTCAGGAACAGAAACTGGCCACGGCCCTGCACCGGCTGGTCGAGGAAGATCCCTGCTTCCGGGTCGAGCACAACAAGGAACTCAACGAGACCGTGATCCGCGGCCTGGGCGAGCTGCATCTGCGGGTGATGCTGGAGCGCATGAAGGAGCGCTACGGCGTGGAGGTGACGACCCGCCCGCCGCGCATAGCCTATCGCGAAACCGTCAGCGCCAAGGCCGATGGTCATCATCGGCACAAGAAGCAGACCGGCGGCGCCGGCCAGTTCGGCGAGGTGTTCCTGCGCATCGAACCGTTGCCCCGCGGCGAAGGTTTCCAGTTCGCCGACGAGGTGGTCGGCGGTGCGATCCCCAACCAGTTCCTGCCGGCGATCGAGAAAGGGGTGCGCCAGGTGCTCGACCAGGGTGCCGTCGCCGGCTATCAGCTGCAGGACGTGCGCGTGATCGTCTACGACGGCAAGTACCATCCGGTTGACTCCAAGGAAGTGGCCTTCGTTTCCGCCGGCAAGAAGGCATTCCTCGACGCCATCGGCAAGGCGCGGCCGATCGTGCTGGAACCGATCGTCAACATCGACGTGTCGGTGCCCGAACACACCATGGGCGATGTCACCGGTGGGCTGGCCAGCAAGCGCGCGCGCATCAACGGCACTGACTCCATGCGTGGTGGCGAGCTGGTGATCAAGGCGCAGATTCCGCTGGCGGAACTGGGCGAATACGCCAACGAGCTCAAGGCCATCACCGGCGGCCAGGGCCGCTACACGCTGGAGATGAGCCACTACGAGCCGGTGCCGCCGCAGGTGCAGAAGCAGCTCACCGAGGCGTTCAAGCCGCACCACGACGACGACTGAGACTGAGCGAAACCTGCCGGGCTGCCCCGACAGGCGGCCCGGTGTTCGCCTCCTCCGAGCAAGGCGCGCCGCGCCATGACCGATAGCACCGCTGGTTCCCTCGCCGACTTGATCCTAGTGCTGCATGTGGGCGTCGTTGCTTTCGTGGTGCTCGGGCTGCCGCTGATCGTGCTTGGTGGTTATCTGGGCTGGCGCTGGATCCGCAACCGCGGGTTCCGCCTGCTGCATCTGGCCACCATCGCCTTCGTCGCCATCCAGGCCTGGCTGGGGGAGATCTGTCCGCTGACCACCTGGGAGCAGCAATTGCGCATCCGCGCGGGCCAGACCGGGTATGACGGCGGCTTCATCGAGCACTGGCTGTCGCGGCTGATCTTTTTCGACGCGCCGCCGTGGCTGTTCGTGATCGCTTACAGCCTGTTCGCTCTGGCGGTGGCGTTGGCCTGGTGGCGCTGGCCACCGCAACGAACCAGCGCAAAGTCACCGCCAGCCTAAACCCCGCTTGGCCTCTGCGCAGCGGAATGCCGAAGCTCGAACGTCAGCAGTCGGGGCCGCGCTCTCGCGACCCGATTCAGCGCCGCCTGGACAAGGATGCGCGTGTTGCCGCGTGCGCCCCGGCGATCAACGCTGTTCGAAACCATCCGCGAAGATGAGGTCAAGCCGCGTGGTGATGATCATGGTCTCGGGTCGATCCAGTCCCGCGCCATCGACCACGACAGCGGAGAACGCGCCAGTAGTGCCATTGAATCGCAGGATGCGGTTGTTGCCGCGACTGACTACGTACAAGGCGCCGTCGGGGCCGAATGCCAGTGCGCGCGCGAACGACAAGCCGCCCGATCCAGCGCCAACGAAGACCTGGCCGGAGCCCGGTGTCGCCGGATTGAAGCGCAATACGCGATGGCTGTTGCCATCGGCGAGGTAGAGCCAGCCGTCGGGACCAACCACCAGATCCCGCGGGTCCTGCACCAGCCCGTTGCCGGATGCGGCCACATCCGGCAACACCCGCACGCCTGACGACGCATCGAAGGCCATGATCCGCTTGTGCCGCGCCTCGGTCAGATAGAAGCGGTTGCCGGGCGCGAACGCGAAAGCGCGCAGCGGCAACAGCATCTGGTGATTCCAGGTCGGCGGATCTTCCGGATCCGGACCGCCGGTCAGCATACTGATCCGCGTGCCATTCAGCGCATAGCGCTCGACCGCGTAGTCGCCCAGCACGACCAGTTGCGAACGGTCCGGCGAGAAGCCCATCGCGCGCGAGAACCCGGTCAGCAATTGACGCGGCAGCGGTTGCGCCGCGTTGAGGAAGACATCGAGCAGCCGGCCATCGCCACGGCTGAAGCGGCGCACGTCCGCGGAAGCCAGCAGATACAGCCGCCCCTCGGCGTCGACGTCGAGATCGGAAAACTCGCTGATCGCCGGGCGCGGATCGATCGGGACAGGCGTGGCGACGACGCGGATGGGGCGACCATCCAGGCTGTAGGAGCGAACCTGATCACTGCCGCTGTTGGTGACCAGCAGCTCGAACTGATGCGCACCGCCGGCGCCGGGCAGCACCGGCAGCGGCACGAACGGCGGCGACGGCGGATCTTCGGGCGGATCGCCGTCATGAGGGTCGAACGGGAACGGATCCAGCCAGTCGGACACACCATCGCCGTCGGAGTCAGGGCTGGACGGCGGCGGTCGGGTCGCGGTTCCAGCGACCGTCGCGGTCGCGTAAGCGGCGATTGTCGGCGCGAAGGCATCCAGCGTGCCGGCATTGTCGGCTTCCTGTCCCGCCACCGTGGAGCCGCAGGGAATGCCGGCGCAGACGATGTCGGGATTCGAGAACGCCCCGATACGCCGGAAGCGATCGGCCTGGGCGCTGCCGAAGCTGCCCATGATGGTGTTGAACACCCCTTCGACGGTGTAGGCGAAGTTCGATCCCGGCGGGTCGCCGGGAAAACGCTGATGCAGGGCACCGAGGTTGTGACCGAGCTCATGGACGAACACGTTGTCGTCGCAGACCGACCAGTTGCTGACGCCATCATTGGTGACCTGCACACCGACCAGGGGGTCGTAGCTGCCACCGCTGTTGTCTGGCAGATAGGCCACGCCGCAGGCGCCACGTGTCTCGATGTCGGCCGGCCAGAACAGCACCACGATGTCGGCGCCGTGCTGCGCCCTGAGCACGTCCAGCCCGGTCAATCCCGGCACCGTGCCACCGGACACCGCTGCCCGCATCCCGGCCAGGGCATCGAAGTTCGACGGCGATTCCAGGTACGGAATCTCCTCGCGATGGACCAGGCGGGCGACGATGCCCGTACCCGAATTGACCAGCGCCTGATTGCCCACCGCAATGACGTGGGCGATGCGCGTCGCCAGCAGTCCACCGGGATAGCGCTCGACCATGTCCGGCGTGTACAGGAACATGACGTCGATCTGGACCGGACCACCACGCGCGACACCAGCGGGCCTGACCGGCGGTTCACCGAGGCCGCCGTCGCAACCGTTCAGGCGCAGGCGCGGATCGTCGATGCGCAGCAACCAGGTGCCGGTCGCGTCGGTGCTGATCATGTAGCGCCCATGATCGCTGTCGACGGTGCCGAATACGCCACCGCCACCAAACGTCAGCAAGGCCTTGTCGTGACCGCCGGCGTCCAGACCACGGAAGCTCAGGATGCCGTCGCTGGCCGCCGATGCGGCGTGCAGTTCGAGTTCAAGCGACCGCCCATGCGGCAATGGCAGCGACGCCCGATCTCCCGCCGATGGCACCTGGATGCTGCCGAGCACCCGGATCTTCAGCGCTTCGCTGTCTTGCAGCGTTTCATCCGGCTCCGACATCGCCGCGATCGCGTCGTCATCTTCCGGCGCCAGCGTCCACAACGACTGGGCAGCAATCATCGAGGTATGGCTGATCCCCAGCAGCCAGATCAGTATCGTCGCCCGCATCCGGATGGTCATGGCTGGTTCCCGTCCCGTTGATCGGCCGCGAAGACAACACAGCATCCGTTATGAAAGCGTAAACGCTCAGACTCCCACCGGCGTGCCATCCGGGACTACTTTCACATGACGCAACGCACTGTGCCGACTAGCATCCCATTCCGCCAGTCGCCGCCTTGGCGGGTTTGGCCCTTGATCCGATTCCCAGGAGCGTTCCCATGAAAACCAGTGGTTTCCTCGACCAGTTGTTGCGCTCTGCCCGCGAGCTCGTCGGCACAACGCGCGAGCGCGCGCAGTCGACATCCGAACGCATCGAACGTGACGGTATCGCCGGCATCAAGCTCGGCAAGATGGGCCAGGGCATGGTGGCCGGTGGTTTGCTGACACTGTTGCTGGGCAATCGCGGTGGCCGTCGACTGGTGAAACTGGGTGGCATGGCCGCCCTGGGCACCTTGGCTTATCGGGCGTGGCGCGACTACCAGAAGCAAACGAGTGACACCGCCGTGATCATCGATGAATCGAAGACGATCCAGCACCTTCCCGCACCCGAAGCGGAAGTGCACAGCCAGGCCATTCTGGTGGCCCTGCTCGCGGCCTCGCGCGCCGACGGACACATCGATGAGCGCGAGCGCGGGCTGCTGCATGACGAGTTCGCCAAGGTCACCCAGGACAAGGAGCTGCAATCCTGGCTGGATGGCGAGCTCGCCCGCCCGCTGGATGCCCAGGTGGTGGCCAGCCATGCCAGCTCACCGGAACTGGCGGCGGAAATGTACCTGGCCAGTCGCCTGGTGATCGAAGAGCAGAACGATGCCGAACGCGCCTATCTCGACCAATTGGCGCAGGCGCTGGGCTTGAATGCGGAACTGCGCGCCAGTCTGGATCGGCAACTGGATTGAGCTCCGAGGCGGGACGGCACCAAAGCCGCCTCGCCCCATCATTCAGCGCAACGACCTTCCCGTCGGCCATTGCCACGCGGCCGACGGAACAGCGCGTCAGCGCTTGGGTTGCAGCATGGTCCCGGTGCAGTTCTTCGCACCGCACAGGCAGGCCCAGACCGCCTTCATGCGCCTGGTGTGCGGCACCTCCAGCACGATGCCGTAGTTGTAGGTCAGTTCCGTACCCGCCTTGATCGGGCGCGAGGTTTCGATCCAGACCTGATCGCGGCTCTCGTCACCATCGCGGTTGACCACGATGCTCGATTCGCAGTTGGGATCGCAACTGTGATTGATCCAGCGAGCACCGTTGCCGTCGCGATTGGCGTCGACGATGTAATTGTCGTTCAGCGTGAACAGGAAGGTGTGGCCGCTGTCGAGCGAATCGTCGTAACGCCGGTCGGCCTCGGCATGGGTGATCACCTTGCCCTTGTAGCGGATGACCCGGATGCCGGCTGGCAGATCGGCAGCAGCGAATACACCGCGGCCGTGGATGGGGGAATTGCGAACCAGAATGCGACGTGCCATGGATCACCGTGTGCTGCGTGTGCCGCGGCCGACTCTCCGAGCGAACCGCAGCAACGGCACGCACGAATCACGACCTCAACGGGGAAACCCGCCCGACGATGTTGCCAGGCGGATTGCTGACGAAACCTCGCGAATCGACGAGTTTCCAGCGGCGATTATCGGTCATCGAGCGCCGATCAGGCGAATATCCTCCCAGCCAACCAGGCCGTGAGCAGGGCCACGGCCAGTACCGTTGGCGTTGCCAGCGCTGCGCGCTTCTCGTCAACATCGGCAACATGGCGCAGACCGGCATTGAGTACCTGGATGAGATAGCAGACACCGAACAGCATCACCAGCGCAATCACGGTGACCCGGAAGTCGAAGCTGAAAATCCTGCCAATGAGGCTGGCCAGCAGCGCAGCCAAACCGTACGGCAGCGCGGCGGTTGCGGCGATGAACAGTCCAGACTGCAGGCTGGTGCGGCCACCGAAAACCGGTGCCAGCAGCCAAACTCCGACGCCGGCACCGCCGATGGTGATGAGGTGGATCAAGAGCGACCGGAAGAACACGCCGAAATGGAAGCCGCCGCCTGAGCGAATTCCACCCAGCCCGGCTAGACCGCCCGCGGCCACGCCACCTGACAGGGCCAGGGCAATCGCAGCGACCAGTGCGAATACGATCGCAACCCCCAATACGCGCTGGTCGCCAAGGGTCCCGTGCGCGGTGCCGATGCCACCAACCGGATTGACGAACAGACGTCGCGCTGCCGCCAGTGCATCCTGGGCGGCCACCTTCGCCTTGTCGGCGGCGGCCTGCGCGTGCTTCGCGTAGGCGTTGTCCTGCCCGGATGGACGCTCGGGATCACCCGATGGACCCGGCGGCGGCACCTGGGACTGGTGGTTCTCGTTCTGGCTCATGTCTGCGTTCCCTCTCTGGAAGATCAAACAACCACTCGATGCTACTGCGGCGATGCATCAGCTGCAGGTGTCATTTGCTGACAGCGGGCACAGCTGACCTTCGTACGGCGGCCGCCGGATCAGTCGTTGGGCATGCGGCCCGTGTCGGAGCCGGTCAGCGACCCTTGCTAAGCAAGCCCCACAGGATGAGGATGATGATCGCGCCAATGACCGACATGATGAAACCGGCCACGTCCTCCGGACCGTACCAGTTCAGAGCCTGGCCGATGTAGCGGCCAACGAAGGCACCGCCGATGCCCAGCAAGGTGGTCAGGATGAATCCCATGGCATCGCGCCCCGGTTTCAGGAAGCGCGCCACCAGACCGACAATGAAACCGATGATGATGGTACCGATGATGCCCATGATTCCTCCGGATGGTCGCCAATGGTCGATTGTCCCGACGCTGCCGTGCAGGCTGTGTCGAGGCTAGCGCGATAACGTGTCAGTTCTCAGCAGCAGCCGTGATCCTTGCCGAAACCGTGCGCGTGATCGGCCGAAACGCCGACGCCACGGGTCAGGCCGGCCTGACTGGCCTGGTAGTGGTCGGCAAGTACCTTGGTGACACAGGCCGTTACGCGCTTGCCGGTCGGGATGTGCAGGAACTCGTTGGGGCCATGGGCGTTGGAATGCGGCCCCAGCACACCGGTGATCAGGAACTGCGCACCAGGGAACTTGGCACCCAGCATGCCCATGAACGGAATCGAGCCGCCCTCGCCCATGTATGCCGGCGGTGGCCCGAAGAACTCGCGCGAAGCCGCATCGACCGATGCCGACAGCCACGGTGACAAGGCCGGCGCATTCCAGCCACTGCCGGCCTTCTCTAGTTTGAAAGAGACCTCGGCGCCGTAAGGCGGATCCGCCTCCAGCACTTGCTTGACCCGCTTGCCGGCGACTTCCGGGTCCATGGTCGGCGGCAGGCGCAGGGACAGCTTCAACGCGGTATGCGGGCGCAGCACGTTGCCGGCCGAATCCAGCGGGGGAATGCCGTCGACGCCGGTGATCGACAGGGCCGGACGCCAGGTCCGGTTGAGGATCAACTCGCGCAATGAATCGTTCATCGGACGCATGCCGTCCAACATCGGAAATTTTTGCCAGATGTCGTCCTTGAGAAAACCGGCAGCGACATCGGCCTGCTCCAGCCGCTCGGCCGGGATCTCCACATGCAGGTCATCGAGCACGATGCGACCGGAGATTTCATCCTCCAGACGCGACAGCAGTTGCCGGATGATGCGGAAACTGGACGGCACCACACCGGAAGCGTCGCCGGAATGGACGCCTTCGGACAGTACCTTGACCGTCAGTTCGCCACCGGCCAGCCCGCGCAGGCTGGTGGTCAGCCAGAGCTGGTCGTAGTTGCCGCAACCGGAGTCCAGGCAGACCACCAGCGAGGGTTTGCCGATCCGGTCGGCCAGATGATCGACGTAGAACGGCAGGTCGTAGGACCCCGATTCCTCGCAGGCCTCGATCAGCACCACGCAACGCGAATGCGGCAGGCCCTGGTCCTTGAGCGCCATGATCGCGGCCACCGAGGCGAAGCAGGCATAGCCGTCATCGGCACCGCCCCGGCCGTACAGGCGGTCGTCCTTCAAGACCGGCTGCCACGGGCCCAGATCGCTGGACCAGCCGGTCATTTCCGGCTGCTTGTCCAGATGGCCATAAAGCAGCACGGTATCGTCGCCTTCGCCGGGAATCTCCAGCAACAGCAACGGCGTCCGGCCCGGGAGACGCACCACCTCGACGGTCATCCCGGGCACCGGCTGGGCGCGGCACCAGGATTCCATCAGGTCCACGGCCTGATCCATGTAGCCGTGTTTCTCCCAGTCCTTGTCGAACATCGGCGACTTGTTGGGAATACGGATGTACTCGGTCAGCTGGCCGACGATGTCGTCGTCCCAGAGCGCGGCGGTGAACTTGCCGGCGGCGTGATGATCCATGGCCTCTTCCTCTTGTTTCGGCAGGCATTCAGTGTACCCGGATCGCTCATCTCGGAATTTTCCGAGGCGCATCCGGGGAAAAGGCTGAGCGTCCGGGATACCGGGCGAACCTATCCTGCCTGCAGCCTCCACGGCATGCGCGCACCGGCCATCACCGTCCGGCGGCGTTGCCGCGAAACACCCACCCGCCGCCGTCAGAAAACCCTGCCCGATGAAGCGCTTCAACGCCCTCCTGTTCGCGATCCTGCTTGCCATGGCCGCCATGGTCCACGCGGATGGCCCGGTGAACATCAACACCGCCGGCGAACAGGAACTGCGGCTGCTCGACGGCGTCGGTCCGGCCCGGGCCGAGGCGATCATCAGCTATCGCCGCGAAAACGGACCGTTCCTGCGCATCGATGATCTCGCCAACGTGCGCGGTATCGGCCAGAAAACCGTGGACGCCAACCGAGGCCGGCTCACGGTCGGCGGCGACACCCTTTCCAGCAGCGGTTCCTGACCTGGGCGCTCCGGCGCCTGGCTAAAGCTTCCCTCCGCACCGGCGGGTGCGTTACGGGGCCTTCGTGGCCCCTTTTTTTTGCGCTCCGCAGCATGCGGCGCGCTTTCACGGCGGAGCCTGACGTTGCAGAATCGGCAACGGACCTACCCGGAGCGCCACCATGCTGACCCCGCCGACCTGGCCTATCCTCATCGTTTCCCTGGTTCTCGCGCTGGCCGCGGTGATAGGCGCCCTGATTCCGATCCCCCTGCTCAGCGCCAATGCGGTCTGGTGCCTGCTGGCCGGCTACGCCACCCTGATGCTGGGTGTGTTCTCCAAGACACTGTGACCGGCGCCGCAGCGGTCAGAACGCCGCTACCCTGGTGGTGCCGTCGGGCTTGGTCAGCCGAAGCTGAGGCAGGCTTCGAGACATGATGCAGGCAAGTCGAGCGGATCTTGCCGTTCGACCTGATCACGCCATCGGCAAGCCTGCGTCCTCATCGGCTGGTGGGCGCCAGTGGCGTGCCGCCACCAGGTAGATCAGCACGCCCGTGATCATGCCGCCCAGGTGGGCGAAATGGGCAATGCCTGCCGCCGCTCCGGTAACGCCAAGCACCGTGCTGACGATGGCGAACAGCACCACCAGCAACCATGCCGGCATCGGTATCGGCGGGAACAACAGCATGACCCGTGCGCGCGGAAACTTGATCGCATAGGCCACCAGCACGCCGAATACACCGCCGGACGCCCCCAGCGTCACGCTGACTTCGTTGCCTGTGGGCACGCCGACCCACCACCACTGGGCGATGCCGCCGCCGATCACGCACAACAGGAAAAACAGCGTGAACCGGAATCCGCCCCAGAACCGCTCCAGCGGCGGTCCGAACATCAGCAGCGCCAGGCCATTGAGCAACACATGGGCGACGCCGCCATGCAGGAAACCGTGGCTGAGGAACTGCCACAGCTCGAACTGGGCGAACACCTGCGGTGGCCCACGCTCGACCAGGATCGGGCCGACATCCGGCCAGAGGCCGAACCAGGCGAGCAGGTGCGCGGGCCAGAGCTGCTGGGCAACGAAAAGCAGCGCAATCAGGATCAGCAGATTGCGGGTGGCGGGGGGAAGGGCTGAGAGCATCGGGCTACGGGATCGGGATCAAGGCCGCCACAGTACGGCATCCAGATCATCCCTGTCCCCGGCAAGCCGGACACGGCCATCGGCAGCAACCACCACGCCTTCGGTCTGCAGCAGGCGACGCTGTTGCCGGAACGCGGCACTGCCGCGCGGGAAGGCGATGCGGCCATCGGCTCGCAGCACCCGATGCCAGGGCAATGACAGCTCATCCGGCGCCGCGCGCAGTGCCTGTGCGACCAGACGCGCCCGCCGCGGAAGTCCGGCACTGGCTGCGACCCGGCCGTAACTGGTCACCGTTCCGGCCGGGATCGCAGCGATCGCGCGCCATATCTTCGGGAAGTTTTCCGGAACACCGGCGACATCAGTGCCTGCCTTGCGCTTCCCGGCCGCCGTTGCTGTGGATGTTCCGTTGGCGATTGCCGATTTTCGCGCCACAGCACCGCCCCCGGCGTTCCCGGCGGCTAGAATACGGGCAAAACAAGGCTTGGCCATGAACAGTTTCGAAGACGTGCGACTGCATTGCGAATCACGCTGGTCGCTGAAGGACAACGAACCCTATCTGCTCAGCTTCGATCTGCCGCTGGACAGCGGCCAGCGTCGACAGAGCCTGTTCCTGGCCGAACTTCGCGACGAAAGCGAACGCAGTTACCTGCGTGTGTCGACGCCGGTGGCTCCGGTGGGCGAGTCCATTGCCCTGCGCGCCTTGCGCTTCAACTGGGAGCAGCGGCTGGGCTATCTGGCGGTCAGCGACCTGGACGGCGAGCCCTATCTGCACCTGTGCGAGAACCCCCCCTATCGCGGGCTCGATACCGGCGAACTCGATCGCATGATCGCGGAACTGGGTGCGCTGGCTGACAGCCTGGAACGTGCCATCAACGAACGCAGCGCCACCGACCACACCTGAGGTCAGGGAACGGCTAACGGGACAAGAGGCACGAGCAAGGGCCGGCAGATCGCGTCGATCAGCTTTCACTCGTTTCTGGTTCCTCTTTTCTCTTTACTCAAAGGCTGCTCAACGCCGCTCGCCGGCCAGCCGGGCCATGCGTTCGGCGTCGGTCAGGATGCCGTGCAGGATCGCCACCTCGCGCTCGCTCAGGTCGGCACGCAGGAACAGCCGCCGCAGTCGATGGGTGATCGTGGTGCCGTCCTTGCCCTTGTGGAAGTCGATCGCGCGCAAGGCCTCGTCCAGATGCCGGAAGAAGCCTTCCATCTCGGCATGGTTGGCCGGTCGCTCGCGCGGGCCGGTATCCGGCGCCAGCGCAGCGACCGCACCGGCCGCCTCGGCAGCGACACGCAGCTCGTAGGCCAGCACCTGCACCGCCTGCGACAGGTTCAGCGACGAGTACCCGGGGTTGGCCGGGATGCGCACACAGGCATGGCAGCGCTGCAGTTCCTCGTTGCTCAGACCGGTGCGCTCGGTGCCGAACATCAATGCGACCTCGCCCAGCGACGCCTTGTCCAGCAGGGTTGCCGCCGCTTCGCGCGGTGACAGTTCCGGCAGGCTGACACCGCGACGCCGGGCACTGGCGCCGATCACGAAATGGCAATCACCGATGGCGGCATCCAGGCCGTCGACCACCTGCGCGCTGTCGAGCAGGTCGTCGCTGCCGGCAGCCAGCGCTAGGGCCTCGGGATGCGGGAATGCCTTGGGCCGCACCAGGAACAGCCGCGACAGGCCCATGGTCTTCATCGCCCGCGCGCTGGAACCGATGTTGCCTGGCTGCGTGGTTTCCACCAGCAGCACACGCAGACGATCGAACAGCCCGCTCATGCGGCGATCAGGCAGGAAAACGAACGGTCGGCTAGACTGCGCAGCCTCGCGGCCGCCACCGGGCGCCGCTTCGTATCATCGATCTTTGCCAATTCCGTCATGATCAAACCCGCTCTCACGGTCGCGGTGAAAGCCGCACGCGCCGCCGGAAACATCCTGCTGCGAAAGATGTCACGGCTGGAAGCCATTCCGGTCACCGAAAAGGACCGATTCGATTTCGCCAGCGACGTCGATCGCCAAGCCGAGGCGGAGATCATAAAGGAACTCAAACGCGCCT
>JAMHVM010000070.1:0-19313 GCA_035911475.1 Lysobacterales bacterium
GACGACGATAAACTTGCTGCTGAAGATGAAGATGAAATTAATGATGATGATGAAATTGTTACTGTTGGAGATGAAATTGACGATTGTGAAGACAAATTTTGTAATGACGGTGTAGTCATTGATGATGGAGATGAAGTAGTTGACGGTAAATATGAATTAGTTGATGAAGAAGAAATTGACACTATCATTTGAATTTCATCATCGGCTACACTAGAAACATGTTTTTATTGAAGTTTCATTTTTATTCCAAATTTCATCAATTTTTAACAGAGGTTTTTCCATGAACTGTTTACTATTCATCTAAAAGAAATTCGAACATGAAAAGCATTAGTATCAAGATCGACATGAAGATAAAGCAACATGGAATATAAGTAGAAATACAATTATTGATTATTGAGATGGAGATAGAGAACTGCATGGCCAGGCCGTACAGCAACCATTGCAGCACTCCCCAGAACAACAGTTGCGGCCAGTGCCGCAGCAACAGGCGTCCGGCTGTGCGGGGAATGGCCAACCACGCCGCGTCGGATGGGAACCAGCGCCGGTCGTTGGAGGATGCCGCAGCTTCCATAGGTGCCTGTTGCGCCGGTGCTGTGTCGATGCTTCGAGCATAGCATCGGCAATTGGGGGGTCCTGCGCCTGAATCACCTTGAACGGTGACCCACGATCTGCACAGGTGTGCTCAAACAGCGATTCGGAATATCGGGCATCGAAAGCTCAGCCATCCGGTCATCCGGCCGGCGCATCGGATCAGGACGCGCCATCCCCGCCATCGTCCTCGACGTGGCGCGCGCCAGGGTTACCGCGCGGGTTGCAGTTCACGGCGATCGAACAGGGTTTCGATGCTCCGACGGTTGGTCACGACGAAATCGACCCACCCCGATTCGTCACCCGTCAGTGCCAGGCTGAAGGTGACCGCTGGATGACGATGGTCGATCGGGAAGTGGCCGTCGAGTTCGTCGGTCGGAGTCAAGGCCAAGGGAATGCGCAGGCCACCCACAATCGCCTCCACCCGGACGATCTCGAAGGGATCCTTCACCCAGCCCCGAATGAGTGGATGATCCTGCGGGGAAAAGCCTTGCTGGTAAGGAATCTCGACCGCGCCGGTCGCCTGCGTCTGACGGGCAAGCAGCGTGACCAGCGGGACGGTCAGCAAGATCGGCAGCAACGACGCCAGCCCCATCCGTGACCACGATGGGGTCGGCGACGAAACGCCGCCAACAAGCCGGAAGCATCGTGCCATCACCAGTGCCAGCTTCCATATCAGGACAAAAGCGCCAAGCAGAACGCCATTGATGGCCAGATGCAGATGTCGTGGCAGTTCGCTGAAACCATCGCCGAACACGGAAACCGCCGCGACCAGCACGATGATCACCATGGCGGCGACCGCCAATACGTCCAGTGGCGATCGATCCGCGCCGTCATGTCCATGGTTGCGCTGCTGCACAGCGATGGTCACGAGTCCGGCGACAACCGGCAAGAGCACCAGCCAGAGATAGCCTGTGTAGGGCAACCAGCCGACGGCGGTGGCGAGGCTTGCACCAGCACCCCAACGGCCCGGCTCGACCCGAGCGTTCGCCCGGTCAGCCAACTCTCCGACGTAGGCCATGCGCCACGCAGTGCTTTGATACAGGCTGCGCGCGATCAGGCGCGCCACCAGTGACGGTTCCCGCAGTACGGTCGACAACAGGCGAACCGACGATATCGTGCCAAGACCGGGACACTCGGCGGCGATGTCACGGCCGCGCGCGTTGTAATGGCTCAAGCGTGCCAGCTCGGCACAGTCGTGCGATAGATTCATCCGAGCCAGCAGCCGGTCCGGATCCGACGCTGCCGGCAGCAGGGTCAACAGCACCACGTTGGTTTGATTGATCGCCTTGACACCATCCGAGATCGGACGGGCGGCCTGCGCGCCGGCGATGCCGATGCCCAGCAGCACGAGGACCCCGGCAGCTCGCCGGTGTGAGCGCGGAAGCAGCCACCAGGCCAGCAATGCCATCGCCAAGGGCAGCAACAGGTGCGGCAATCGGGAAAATCCGAGCACGAGCATGCCGATGACCATCAGACCTGCCCACAGGCGTCGACCGGACGACGTGACCATGCCGACAAGCAGGCCCGACAACGCCAGGTAGGCGCCCAGCAAGGCGGCAGACTCCGTGTAGAGCGTATTCAACCAAAGGGTGTTGATCGGATCAGTCAGCACCAACGCCACAAACAGGGCGTGACCAAAAGCCAGTTCCGGGCGACGCGAGAGCTGCCACTGCACCAACACCAGCACCAGCAGCCACAGCGCCGCCTTCGAGCCGCCGACCCAACGCAACGAAATCGCCCCGTCGACGTTCGACCCGGTGACCTTTGCCAGTGCGAAGGCGGCCTTGGCGATCAGTGCATCAACACTCCACTGGCACACAGCCGGATCGCGAGCCCCCGGCCGATAGAGCGGTATCGGCGCCGAATGCGTGGCTGCGTAGGGATCCTGCTCGACGGCCGGCCACCAGCCGATGCAGGCCGATGTCCTGGCCATGTCGTACTGGTTGCCATAACCGGCCAGCGGCTGGTGGCCAACCACCCAGACGATGCGCAACACCGCCAGCGCGAGCAGCAGCCAGCCCAGCAACGCCAGCTTGCGCCATTCGGGCCGTAAGTCAGTTCGCGGGTCGTTCATTCGCCATCATTATCTCCGCTGCCGGCGTCGATGGCCGAGCGGGCGATGGCGGCGGGAAATCCGCGACGGACGAGAAAGTTGGCGCGCTTGCTGCGTTCGGCATGATTGGCGGCAACGCCACGGAAGCGCCGCCGGCACAGGTCAGCAGCCAGTACCTGCCAATCGGGGTGTTGTTGATCGATCGCGATCTGGGCGGTGTGTGCATCAATGCCTTTCAGGCGAAGCTCGGCCAGAATGCGGATCGGGCCATGACCCTGGGCGATGCGGCTGCGCGCCAGCATCTCGGCGAAGCGCTGGTCGGACTGGAAACCCTTGTCGTCGAGCCTGGTCAACGCGGCATCCGCCTCGTCGTCGGTGATGCCGCGGGCAATCAGCTTGTCGCGGAGTTCGCGTCGCGAATGTTCGCGCCGACCCAGCAGTCCGAGCGCCCGTCCATAGGCGGTGGCCGATGCCTTGCCAGCGGAGGAAACGGACTTGCCGACATCATCACCGGATGATGCGTTGCAGCTCTGGTCGACTTCGTTCATCGCCATAACATCGACGTCCCGCTCCCATGGCGCGACCGGCATCCATTGCGAGCTGCAACCGACCGCTTGCGCTGAGGGTGGTCTCCGGGGCCGGACGTGATCGTTGCGGGAGCTGACGCCGCGATCACGTCCGGTCCGGAATTGGGCCACGCTGACGCGTGTGGTACTCAGTCGACTTCGGCCTCGACCTCGTCGTCGACCTCGGCATTGCTGCCGCGACTGCCGGTCACCAGACCAGCCAGCAGCTTCTCGCGCAGCTTGCCGTCGATCTCGGCGGCCACCGACGGGTTGTCCTTGAGGAACTGCCGGGCCTGCTCCTTGCCCTGGCCCAGGCGCTCGCCGTCGTAGCTGTACCAGGCACCAGCCTTGTCGACGATCTTGTGCTCGACGCCCATGTCGATCAGCTCACCTTCGCGCGAGATGCCCTGGCCGTAGAGGATCTCGAACAGCACCACCTTGAACGGCGGTGCCATCTTGTTCTTGACCACCTTGACCTTGGTCTGGTTGCCGACGATCTCGTCGCCACTCTTGATCGCGCCGATACGACGGATGTCCAGACGCACCGAGGCATAGAACTTGAGCGCATTGCCGCCGGTGGTGGTTTCCGGGCTCTGGCCGGGCATCATGTTGCCGATCTTCATGCGTAGCTGGTTGATGAAGATGACCATGCAGTTGCTGCGCTTGATGTTGCCGGTGAGCTTGCGCAGCGCCTGGCTCATCAGGCGCGCCTGCAGACCGACCTGCAACTCGCCCATCTCGCCTTCGATTTCCGCCTTCGGTGTCAGCGCGGCGACCGAGTCGATGACCACCACATCGAAGGCGCCCGAGCGCACCAGCATGTCGGCGATTTCCAGCGCCTGCTCGCCGGTGTCCGGCTGCGACACGACCAGATCGTCGATGTTCACGCCCAGCTTCTCCGCGTAGGCCGGATCCAGCGCGTGCTCGGCGTCGATGAAGGCGGCGCTGCCGCCATTCTTCTGCGCCTGGGCGATGACCTGCAGGGTCAGGGTGGTCTTGCCCGAGGATTCCGGCCCGTAGATCTCGACCACGCGACCGCGCGGCAGACCGCCGATGCCCAGGGCGATGTCCAGACCGAGCGAGCCGGTGGACACGGCATCGACCGAATCGCTGGGCCGGTCACCCATGCGCATGATCGCGCCCTTGCCGAACTGCTTTTCGATCTGGCCGAGTGCGGCAGCCAGGGCCCGCTTGCGATTCTCATCCATGGTCAGCTCCTTGGAAGGGTGTGTTGCGTGAATGCGATGGGTGCAACTTAGGGGGATCGCGTCGCAGCGACTGCGACGCGGCGTTGTGTGTGGTCAGTGTCCGGATGCCGCCTGTCGAAGGCGACGGCCGATTGCCGCGCAACCGCTCGGAAAAGACTGATTGCAGCCTCGGCATCGACGCGGCCGCCAAATCGACACCTGGATGGCCTGGCATGCCGTTGCGGCAACGGCATCACGTCACTGCCGATCTCGCAGCCGGCGCGCTGGCTGCGATCGGCAAAGCCGGGAAGCATGCGGCTGGCACCGGTCAGCATCGTCATCACCTCAGCGGTTCGGCCGGACCAGACCGCAATACAGGCCTTCGATGGCGAAGTCCTGGTCGGCGCGCACGTCGATCGGGGCAAACTCGGGATTGCGCGGCAACAGGCGGATGCCGTCGCGCCCCAGCTCCAGGCGCTTGATGGTGATCTCCTCGTCGATGCGGGCAACCACGATCTGGCCGTTGCGCGCCTGGCTGGCCTGACGCACGCCGACCAGGTCGCCATCGAGGATGCCTTCGTCGCGCATGGATTCGCCCTGCACTTCCAGCAGGTAGTCCGGCCAGGGCGAGAACAGCGCGCGATCGAGCAACAGTTGCCGGTCGTGGTCGATGTCGGTGCCGATCGGCTCGCCAGCGGCGACCCGGCCCAGCACCGGCAGACGGACGGTCTCGTCACTGTCGCCAGCGCCCGGGTTAGCCAGGTTGCCCATGCCTCCGCTGGCCAACGGCAGGTCCGGCTGCGAAGCAGGCACCGGCTTGAGCAGACGGATGCCACGGGCACGCCCCGGCACCCGCTCGATGGCGCCGACCCGTTCCAGCGCTTCCAGGTGGTACTGGGCCGCGCGCACGCTGCGATAGCCCAGCGCCTGGGCGATCTCAGTCTGCGAGGGCGGCACACCCTCGGCCTCAATGCGCTCGGCGATCAGTTCCAGGATGGCTTGCTGGGCGGCGGTGTAGTTCATGGTTAGTAGTATTACTACTAACACGAGGGCATATCAAGCCCTCGGATCAGCCAGTGTTCGCGCGCCGACGCCGTTCAGATCGACCCGCAGGTCAGGCCGCGGCTAAACCGCCAACCTTTCCAGCAACCCGGTTAAGGCAGCCGCCACCGTCTGCCGGCGCACCGATTCCCGATCGCCATCGAAACCGACCAGCAGCGCCTCGGGCTTACCATGCCGACGCTGCCAGGCGATCCAGACCGTGCCGACCGGCTTGTCGGCCGAGCCGCCGGTGGGACCGGCAATGCCGGTGACCGATACCGCGATATCGGCATCGAAACGCGCACGCACGCCGACAACCATTTCCCGGGCGCACTCGGCGCTGACCGCGCCATGGTCGTTCAAGGTCTGTTCGCGCACGCCCAGCAAGGCCTGTTTGGCGGCATTGCTGTAGCTGACCACACCACCGTCGAACCAGGCCGAACTGCCGGACAGGTCGGTGAGCACCTTGGCGATCCAGCCACCGGTGCAGCTTTCGGCCGTGACCGCGTGTTCACCGCGTGCCAGCAGACTGGCGGCCAGACGAGCGGCGAGAGCGCCCAAAGCCGCGTCATCGACCGAGGCCGGCGCAACGGCTAGCGCCGGACTTGCCGTCGATGCTGTTGGTGGGTTGGCGGATTCCATGGTGTTCTCCTGATAAGCGTGGCGCGATGATCGCCGGCTCGAATCCCGCGCCGGGATCCTGTCACCGCTACCATCTCCGGCATGCGCAGCCCACTCAAGACGGTTGTCCGGATCACCATGGCATTGTCGATCACGACAATGGTGATGACCATGGCTGGCTGCAACTGGCTGCGCGGCTACGCCGATGGTCGCTCGCACACGATCGCCGACTACGAAAACCGGCCACTGAGCACGGCCCAGATCGGTGCGGCGCGATTCGTGTTCGACGACTTCCACGGCCTGTCCACCGACACCCTGGAAAGCACCGCCGTGCCCTGGAAGCTGGCCAGCACAGCATTGGTGCTGCACCGGCATCCGGGCGAATCACCAACGCCGGAACGACTGCGCGCCATCCTGAGCGGCTTCGGCTTCCTGTATCCCGAACGCATCGGCAATTGGCCGCTGGACGACCAGCCGCGTTTCGACCAGGCGCCGCTGGGGCTGGTCAGCGGCAACATCCAGCGACAACTGCCGCGCATCGAACTGGAAGCCACCAACCTCGGCTGCGCCAGTTGCCACGCTGCCGCGCTGCACGACGCCAATGGCGCGATCACCGGCACGGCATGGCTGGGCTTGCCCAACAGTTCGCTGGATCTTGACCGCTATGCGGCGGAAGTCGTCGACGCGCTGGCGATCGCGATCACCCTGCCACGCGAGCAGTTCCTCGCCGCCGTCCAGCAACTGCACCCGGACATCAGCGACGCCGAGCTGCGCAGCCTGCGCCGCTTCGTCTGGCCCCGCCTGCTCAAGCGCGTACCGCAACTTGTGGCCGTCGGCGGCGCCCTGCCCTTCCGCAACGGCGGGCCCGGGCGCAGCAACGGCGTCGATGCGCTCAAGTTCCGCCTCGAAGCAGGACCGGTGCCGCGCGATGCCACCGCCGGAGTCAGCATTCCCGCGCTGGGCGCCCATGCGCTGCGCAGCGCGCTGCTGGTCGATGGCCTGTATGCCCTGCCGGGGCAGCAACGCCTGCATGGCGGAACCATCGACAAGCCACTGGATGCGCGGGCACTGGCCGGCATCGTCGCCTTCTTCACCACGCCGACCATGGGCGTGGACCCCGCCCTGGTTCCCGACCTGCGCGACCAGGTCACCGAGGTCAGCCGCTTCCTGATCGATGCCTTCGAACCGCCACCGTTCCCCGGCGTCATCGACGAGGGGCGCGCCGGGCGCGGCGAAACGATCTATCGCCACCACTGCGCACAATGTCACGGCCATTACACGCACATCGGCAACCGCCTGCGGCTGACCTCGCTGCCGAACGTGCGTATCGCCGCCGCCGTCATCGGCACCGATCGTTCCCGACTGGACGCCATCACCCCGGCGCTGGTCTCTGCCGTGGCCCGTGCGCCGGTAGGCGGCGACATCGCCGTGGAAACCAGCGACGGCTATCTCGCGCCACCACTCACCGGTTTGTGGGCGACCGCGCCCTACCTGCACAACGGCTCGGTGCCCACGCTTTGGCACCTGATGCATCCCGAACAGCGACCGCTACGTTTCCAGGTTGGTGGCCATCGTCTCGACCACGCGCTGGTCGGCATCGCCGGTGTCACCGACGACGACGATGACTGGCGCTATCCCGACGGCTACGAGCCGTGGGCGCAGCCGGGTTGGCTCGACACCCGTGCCCCCGGTTTCGGCAACCAGGGCCACACGCTTGGCTTTGACGAACTGGACGCCGAGCAGAAGGCCGACCTGCTGGAGTTCCTCAAGCGTCTTTGAGCAGGATTTCGTCGAGCGGCAGCCGCGCGCTGGTGGGGATGGTCTGATCGGGCGTCGGTCCGACCCGCATCAGGTTGACCAGGCTTCGCCGCGCCGGCAAGGCGATTGCGGTCAGCAACGCCTCGCGCACCGATGCTTCGTCGACCACCGCCGACATCGGCAGCGCCGAGAACCCGCCGGCCGCCAGCGCCAGCCAGAACCGATACCAGCCTCGTCCGGTCGTGAAAGGATCCTCGCCGTCGGCGCCATGGATCGCCACCAGCGATGTCGCACTCGTGGTCTGCGCACGCTCCGACACCAGCCCTTCCAGGACACCGAAGCGCGACAGCAGGCGCTGCATGCGCGGTCGCATCGCCACGCTGGCACCCCAGCCCACCGGCAACGGCATGTTCAGACAGGCGCTGGACAAGCCGTCGCGATGCCAGTCGCGGCCGAAGCCGGCGAAGCGCATCCAGCGATACAGTTCGTCGGCAAAGACGGGATTTTCAAGCAACGCGAGCGTGGCGCGGTCATGCAGCGCCGCAATCGTCTCGCCGGCGTGATCGGCGACCGGATGCGCGACCGCGGCATGCGCGACGATGATCTCAGCCAGCGCCTGTCGCGCAGTCCCGTTGGCGACTGGAAACACGCCGCGCCAGCTCTGACGTTGCGTCTGCCAGTCGACCAGCGGATCGACATCGCCGTCGCCGATCACCGCGGCCTGGGCGATCAGGCGCAAGCCGCTCTCCGCCGGTGGATACGATGCCGGCAGCAACACCGGATCGTCCAGACCCAGGCCATCGTGCGACATCGCGATCGTCAAGGCCTCCCAGGCCATGCCCAGGGCGATACGGTTGTCGCGACCGCTGGCATCACCGGCCGACAACCAGCGTGCCGTATCCTCCCACAGTTCAACGCGGCCATCGCGACAACGCCAGCGTGCCGGCTGGATGTTGTGCGGGCTGGGCGCGCGCACGGCTTCGACCAGCCAGTCCAGCCAGCGCGCGCGGTCGGAAACGATCTGCTTGCCGACGCTCACAGCGGCTTCCGGAACAGGTGCAGCCGATGCAAGGCGCGTCCGCCCAGCTTCTCGATCTGGCGCAGGCTGGCGCCGTTGCTGTCGGAGATCCAGCTACCGCCCAGTTGCTCGTAGCCGCGCGCACGCATCGCCGACAGCGCGCGATGCAGCATCACGCCGTTGACACCCTTGCCGTGGTGCGCACGGCTCACGGAATAGAACACGATCGCCGCGCGCCGATTACGGCGCTGATGGCGCCACCAGGCCAGCGGCGTCCGCCAGCCAAGTCGATAGCCTGCGGCATGCAGCATGGGATTGAGATCGGGCAGGCAAAGGATCACGCCGGCTGGCTGCCCGCGATGGCGCGCGACGCAGGCAATGGCGCCATCCAGCACCAGCGCCATGCCCTGGCTGGCGAACAGGAACTCATCATCAGTCAGCGGCACGAACATCGGGTTCTGCGAAAAACCGTCGTTCAACACGGCGCAGGCATCGCGCAGTTGCCGCGACAACCCGAACCGTCGCAGCGGCTTCCAGGTCCATTCGGGGTCGGCCAGCAAGGCCCGTTGCGCCGGACCCAGCAGTTGATCAGGATCGGTCCGGGTCAGGTCGACCTCAAAGGTCCGCATCGGATAGGTGCGCTCAAAGCCGTGAGCCTCCAGCAACCGAGCGGTGTGCGGCGGCGACCAGTCCTGATAGGTGTAGGGTCGATGCTCGAAACCGTCGGTGACCGCACCGATCATCTGGGTGATCGTGAGATTGAACGGTCCGGCGATCTCGTCGCAACCGCGCTCGCGCAGCCAGCCCTCCGCCGCGCCCAGCAGCGCGCCGGCCACCGTGTTGTCGTCGATGCAGTCGAACAAGCCGAACTGGCCACGCCGGATGCCATGCAGGCGGTTGCCGGCGTCGTGGATACTGGCCAGGATGCGCCCGACCACACGGCCATCGCGGTGGGCAGTGAACCACGTGCGACGTGCGTGGTCGCGAAACAGCGGATTGCGCCGCGCATCCAGTGCCCGCCTCAGGTCGCCCTTGAGCGGCGAGGCCACGAACGCATCGACGCCATAGCCATCGAACGGCGCCTGGAACAGTGCCTGGAAATCGCCTTCGCGCAACACCAGGCTCATGCTGCGGCACCTGCCACGGCGCGCGCCAGGCGCAGGATCACGCCGGCGCGCAGTTCGGCCACCGAACCCGATGCCGTCACCGGCAGATTCAGCAGCACGATCAATGGCTGCTGTCGCGATACCGGCAGTGCGTGGGTCATCTGGTGGCGTTCCAGCAGATCCAGCCATTGCTCAGCAGCGTCGCGCTCATCGACATCGCCACCGCTGGCACGCGAGCGCGCCCAGGCGATCGACACCGGCGCATCATCGGCGCCGGCCAGCGCCGACCACAGGCGGTCCAGGTCGTAGCCGGACAGATCCTGTCCGGACAGCGCCAGGTGATCCTGGGTCGGCGGATAATCGCGCAACGCCGCCAGCAGGTCCGCCAGTGAGGTGATCGGTGCGCGGCCCAGCCAGCGCAGGAAGTCGTTGATCCGGTTGCTCGCAGCCATGCCTCGACCCAGCACCACGATCGCCGCCAGCAGCAGCCAGGCATAGGCCACCGGCAGGAAGCGCCAGAAGTGCTCGATCATCGCTGAACGGTCACCACCGCCGACCACAGCGAACACGCCGGCCAGAACGGCTGCGGCCAGCAGCCAGCCGAGCAGGCGCCACGGCAGCTGAGTGATCTGCTGGGCACCGGCGCTGAGCATCACATGTACGAACAACAACGCCGCCAGGCCGCCCAGCCGTACCGGCACCTGTTGGTGAAGGGTACGGAAATCGCTCAGCAACAGCGGCACCGACAACAGCGACACCAGCACCAGCGTGCGCGCCAGACGGATCTCGCCAGCGCCGAGCTGATCGCGCCCGGCGGTCAGCAGGTAGGCGCCGTTGGCGGCAATCACCACCGCGAAACAGGCCATGAATGCGAACAGCCAGACCACCGGATCGACGCCGAAGCCGAACAGGTTCACCAGCACGAACACGACCGTGGTTGCCAGCGCCAGCCATTTCAGCCACAGCGGATGATGCCGGCGCAAGACCTGCTCGCAGAACAAGGTCGACGCCAGCGGCAGCAGGCTGGCGACCACCTGCACGATCCGATTCAGCCACGGCGGCTCCAGCCACCAGGCGAAACCGCGCACCAGCAACAGCGCTGCCATGACTCCGACCAGAAAGGCCAGCGCCTTGTGCGCGTGTCGGTCGTCGCGCGCACGCAATTGCCACAGGAAATAGCCACAGCCGACTGCCGCCAGCCAGGTGATCGCGACATCGGTGGCGACCGACTCAATCGCCACGCTGCATCTTCTTGAGGAACCGACGCACCAGCAGGCGTCGCAGCCAGGCCACCGGCGCGCTGCGCGGATGCTCGGCGCGCATGGTCCAGGGATTGAGGAACCAGCCGCGCTCGTCGGCGACGGGCCGGCGACCGAGGATCAGCTTCACCGCCTCGAACGCCATCAGGTTGCCGGCGGTGATCACCATCGGCGCGAACGACATGCGCTTGCGCGTGCCGGCGAGCAACTCGCGCGCAACGTCCAGGTCGACATGGTTGGCGGAACTGGAATGCACCAGCACATATTCCAGTTCGCGGGCGAAGCAGTCGGCGAGCAAGGCGGCATCGAAGCTTGCCGGATCACGCCCTTGCGATGGCCAGTCCAAGCGCTGCTCCGGACGCGGCGCCTCCGGCGCAACCACGGTCACCGACGGCAGCGGCGAGGTGTAGGCGTCGATGACGGTGGCGCCGTGCTGGCGTGCCTTGCGATAAAGCGCGATGCCCGCGGCCAGATCGTCCATGCCGTTGATCACCACCGGACAGCGCGGCAGCAATTGGTCGAGCTTGCCCAGCCAGTCGCCACGATGCAGCTCGATCGCCACGTCGGGATTGATCCGACGCATGCGCTGCGCGGTCACCTGCGCCTTGCCCTGGCCGACGCTGTCCAGATCGGCGAACACCTGCCGGTTGAGGTTGCTCAACTCGAACTCGTCCAGGTCGGCCAGCACGAACGACCCAATGCCGGCGCGTACCAACGACTGCACCGCCGCGCCGCCCATGCCGCCGACGCCGATCACCAGTACCGTGGCGTCGCGCAGGCGACGCTGTTCGTCGACGCTGACGAAGCCGATGTTGCGGGTGCTGAACTCGTCGTAGTCGAAATGCATGGACAACCTCGCAGCAGATTCAACGATGACCGTGACAAGCAGGCGACGGCGATCGCGGCGATGCGCAGGTTGCGCCATCGCCGCCAGTCATGGCCGCGCCCGCAGGTCGCCCATCGGCTGGCGCGGATCCAGCCAATGCCACAGTGGCAGGAAGATCCGTCCCAGCAACAGAAACCCTAGCCGGTACAGCAGCGCCGGCAGCGAGTGCCTCGGCACTTCGCGCATCAGATAGCGGCGCGCGGCGGCCAGATCGAACTTCGCCAGCTGCAGGAAATCATCACCACGACCATAGTCCAGTTCACGCTCGCACAATGCGTTGACCCGTTCGTCGCGATGCTTCGGCGCCTCGTCCCAGGTCTTCTTGAGATTGTCCGAACCGCCGGTGTAGGCATTGGTGATGACGAAGCGCTGTTCGTCGAAACCGGCCTCGGCGCCGACACCGAACACCTGCCGGTGCCGGTCCATGATCTGTCGGGCGATGCTGACATGCTCGAAGCTGCGCCGACTGGCAAGGAAGGGATTGGGCCAGGCGGTGTCGAAGGACTCGGCGACCTTGCCGACGATCGACGGCACCTGGGTGACATTGCTGATCCACAAGGGACGCAAGCCACGCCGGACGAAGATCAGCAGACAGGTGAGGCCATATAGGATCCACGACATGCCCTTGGCGCGATAGGCAGGATCGACCATCACCAGTCCCAGATGCAGCACCTGCGCATCGCGCCCGCGCAGCTGCACCGGCATGAACGACAGCGCGTTGAACGCCACCAGTGCGCCGCTCTGGCGGTCATGCAGCAAGGTGATCACCGCGTTGGCCATGCGCTCCGGATCACCGGAAAGCACGCCGTAGTCGAGGTCGGCACCGATGCCATCGCTGACCACGCTGCGCAGCTCGGTGACCAGTGCGGCCTGCTGCTCGGCCGTCATCCACAGGCCCGGCCGCTCGATCACGCGGGTGCGCACCTGACGATGCAGACCCAGCGTCACATCCAGATGACCTTTGCGTCGATTTCCGAACCAGCGTCCGAGCACCCGTGAACCTTCAAGCCTGAGTGGCAACCATGGCAGCGCCGCCATCTTGTCGCGCAGGTCGCTGCGCCGCAAGACAACATGTCGGCACCGGATACGGCCGGGCGGCTGACCGAAGTGGCCAACGACGCGTTCACGTATCCATTACAAATCAAGCCGATACGGCTGAGGTTCAGTACCGGCCACCTAGCGTTGTCAGCAGCACGGCATACCGCCGTCATCAACGCATTCACAGGAGGAAGACATGCGCCACACCGCACTGGTTCTCTCGGGAATTACCGCCATCGCCGCCGCCATCGGTCTTGCCCTGCCGACGACCGCACAGGCGCAGGAAGCGACCGTCGAGTGCAAGATGAACTTCAATCTCGCCGGCTGGGCCATCATCTACAAGGAGGCCAACGGCGCCGGCACCGTGACATGCAGCAACGGTCAAAGTGCGACGGTCAACATTCAAGCCAAGGGTGGTGGCCTGACCGCGGGCAAGTTCGAGATCGATGATGGCAATGGCACCTTCAGCAAGGTGAAGGACATCAGCGAGATCTTCGGCACCTACGCCCAGGCCGAAGCGCAGGCTGGCGCGGTGAAGACCGCCAATGCCCAGGCACTGACCAAGGGCCCGGTCTCGCTGGCGCTCACCGGCACCGGCCGTGGCTGGGATCTGGGCGTGTCCTTCGGTGGCTTCACCATCGAACGCCGCTGATCCAGTCTCACCGCCACGATCAAGGGCGCGGTTCTCCGCGCCCTTTTTTGTTGGCCGACCGCCGGACGCCCGGTGTTGTCACGCCAGGCGACGGCACGCCGCCTTCTGGAAGTGGCTGCCGTCACCGGACACGGCCACCATGCCAGCCATGCCCGCATCGGGGCTCACCGTTACACTGGCGCGCTCGCACCGCTGATTCCGCGTTTCGCCGATGAGCCAGACCGACCTGTCCGGACACACCCCGCTGATGCGCCAGTTCCTGGCCGCCAAGGCGGAGCACCCGGATGTGTTGCTGTTCTTCCGCATGGGCGACTTCTACGAGCTGTTCTACGACGACGCGCGCAAGGCCGCGCGCCTGCTCGACATCACCCTGACCCAGCGCGGTGTCTCCGCCGGCGCGCCGATTCCGATGGCCGGCGTGCCCTACCACGCCGCCGAGAACTATCTGGCGCGCCTGCTCAAGCTGGGCGAGTCGGTGGCGATCTGCGAGCAGATCGGCGACCCGGCCACCAGCAAGGGTCTGGTCGAACGCAAGGTGGTGCGCATCGTCACACCCGGAACGGTCACCGACGAAAGCCTGCTCGACGAACGTCGCGAACAACTGCTGCTGGCCGTGCACCGTGGCCGCGACGGCTACGGACTGGCCTGGCTGGATCTGGCCGGCGGTCGTTTCCTGCTGGCCGAGACGGCCGACCAGGAATCGCTCAGCGCCGAACTGGCACGTCTTGCGCCGGCCGAAACCCTCGCCGCGGAAGGTGCCGATCTGCCGGACAGTGCCGCCACCCTGCCCGGCCTCAAGCGTCGACCACCCTGGCACTTCGACAGTGACAGCGGCGAGCGCGCCTTGGCGACCTTTTTCGCCACCCGCGACCTGGCGGGTTTCGGCGTGGCGCAGGCGCGACTGGCCATCGCCGCTGCCGGCGCCCTGCTCACCTATGTCCAGGACACCCAGAAGTCGGCGCTGCCGCATCTGACCGGCCTGTCGCTGGAGCGACCGGACGAAGCCATCGCCATGGATGCCGCCACGCGGCGGCATCTGGAACTGGACACGCACCCAGAAGGCCGGCGCGAACACACGCTGCTTGGGGTCATCGACAGCACGGTGACCCCGATGGGCGGCCGGCTGCTCCGGCGCTGGCTGCACCGCCCCCTGCGCCAGCGAGCGCCGCTGCGCGCACGCCAGCAGGCCATCGCCCGCCTGCTGGACAGCCGTCGCCATGACACGCTGCGCGATCTGCTGCGTGGCTGTGGCGACCTGGAGCGCATCCTGTCGCGGGTGGCGCTGCGTTCGGCGCGGCCGCGCGACCTGACCACGCTGCGCGACGGCCTGGCACTGTTGCCGCAGCTGCGTGGTGCATTGGCCGACGACAGCGACTTGAGTGGCACCGCTGCCGACCCGCGTGCCGACCACCTCGATCACCTGCTCGATCGCCTGGGCGACCAGGGCGAAAGCCAGCACCTGCTGGCGCAGGCGCTGGTGCTGTCGCCGCCGATGCTGCTGCGCGATGGCGGTGTCATCGCCGACGGCTTCGACGCCACGCTGGACGAACTGCGCCGCATCGACACCGATGCCGCCAGCTACCTCACCGAGCTGGAAGCGCGCGAACGTGACAGCACCGGCATCACCACGCTCAAGGTCGGCTACAACCGCGTCCACGGCTACTACATCGAGCTGGGCAAGAGCCACGATGCCAAGGTACCGGCGCATTACACCCGCCGGCAGACCACCAAGAACGCCGAACGCTACATCACCGAGGAACTGAAGGCGTTCGAGGACAAGGCCCTGTCGGCGCGCGAGCGCTCGCTGATGCGCGAGCGCGAGCTGTACGAGGAGCTGCTCGATGCCCTCAACAGCCGGCTGGCGGCGCTGCGTGAAGCGGCCATGGCGCTGGCCGAACTGGACGTGCTGGCCGGACTGACGGAACGCTCAAGCTCACTGAACCTGGCGGCACCGGTGCTGGACGAGCAACCCGGCATCGACATCGTGCGCGGCCGGCATCCGGTGGTCGAACAGGTGCTGGACGGCCCGTTCGAGCCGAACGACCTGCGCCTGGATGAGAGCCGCCGCATGCTGGTCATCACCGGTCCGAACATGGGCGGCAAGAGCACCTACATGCGCCAGGTCGTGCTGATCGTGCTGCTGGCGCACATCGGCAGCCATGTGCCCGCACAGAGCGCCCGTATCGGCCCGGTCGACCGGATCTTCACCCGCATCGGGGCCGGCGACGACCTGGCGCGCGGGCAATCGACCTTCATGGTCGAGATGACCGAGACCGCCAACATTCTGCACAACGCCACGGCACAGTCATTGGTGCTGGTCGACGAGATCGGCCGCGGCACCAGCACCTACGATGGCCTGTCGTTGGCGCAGGCGATCGCGGTGCACCTGGCCACCGTCAACCGGGCCTGGTGTCTGTTCGCCACGCACTACTTCGAGCTGACGGCGTTGCCCGGGCAGTATCCGGACATAGCCAACGTGCACCTGGATGCGATCGAACACGGCGACACGCTGGTCTTCCTGCACACGGTGAAGGACGGCGCTGCCAGCCGCAGCTTCGGGCTGCAGGTGGCGCGCCTGGCCGGCGTGCCACGCCGGGTCATCGAGCAGGCGCGGGGCGTGCTCGCCGATCTGGAGAAGCGATCATCCGCGGCGGCGGCGGGCGACGGTGCCCAGCTGAGCCTGTTCGCGCCACCGGCGTCCATGGCCGCGGCGCCGGAACCGGCGGCGGATCCTGCACTGGCACTGTTGCGCGAACTGGACCCGGACAGCCTCAGTCCGCGCGACGCATTGGATGCAATCTACCGGCTGCGCCGGCTTCTGGATTGAAGCCGGCAGATCGCAGCCGCCACGACCTGGTCGAGACGGGAAGCGCGATCAGTCCCCGGAAACGGTCAGATCGAACGTGACGTCCACCAACTGCGGCATGTCCTTGTCGTTCGGCCAGCTGCCGGCTTTGACATTGACCTTGACCCTGGGCCAGTCGTGCGTGTTGATCTCCACGGTGACCCTTGGCCAATCGTGCGTTTTGGTGCCGCTTTTCTCGGTCGTGGTCACCACGATGTTGCTGACTTCGACCGTGGGGGTCTTGTCGGAGCTCGGATCGTCTTTCATGGCTGTTCTCCCTGTGGGTGGATCCGACGCAGGCGCGCCGGTGGGTTCTTATACGCCAATTCCGACGCTGCCCTGACAAGCAAGCTCCGATCAACGCTTTTCCTGGCGCTGCCGGCACTGCCAATGGTGGACGCTGCCGCCCCGGTGGCCGAAACTACCCGAACGGCGACCGAGCCGGCCATCGTCGGTCGCTAGGGCCCGTGCCAGGGGTTGGGGGAAGGTGATGGAAGGCGGCGCTCCAGATCATTCGGTGAGTACATGACCGCATCTCGGCAGAAGCTGGATCAAGAAGCGCTGGCGATCACCGAGCAGATTCTGGTCGCCGGCGATCGCGCCGGCCAGCAGCCGCTGATCGACGTCCATTGCGCCGGCCGACCCGAGCTGGCCGAGCGCGTCCGGCATCTGCTCGACCTGATTCCGGACAACGCCATCACCGAAACCTACGACCTGTCGCAGGGCCCGCAACCGGTCGACCCGCGTGGCGAAAAGGTCCGGCAGCGTATTGGCCCGTACCAGATCATCGACACACTCGGCATCGGCGGCATGGGTGTGGTCTATCTGGCGGAGCGGGTCGATGGCGGCTTCGAACAGAAAGTCGCACTCAAGCTGATCCGCTCGGTCTCCCCGGCGATGGCGGAGCGTTTCCTGCGCGAACGCAGCATTCTGGCACGCCTGAGCCACCCCTATGTCGCCCATCTGGTCGATGGCGGGCTGACCGACTTCGACCAGCCCTGGTTCGCGCTGGAATACGTGCAGGGCGAGCGCATCACCGACTGGTGCGATCAGCGCAACCTGGATCTGCACGCGCGCGTCGAGCTGTTTCTCAAGGTCTGCGATGCCGTGCAGTTCGCGCACCGCAACCTCGTGCTGCATCGCGACATCAAACCGGCCAACATCCTGGTCGCCGCCGACGGCACGCCCAAGCTGCTGGATTTCGGCATCGCCAAGCTGCTCGGTGAAGCCGACCCGACGGCAACGCAGACATTGAGCCTGACGCCTGCCTACGCCTCGCCCGAACAACGGCGAGGCGACCCGGCGACCACCGCCAGCGATGTCTACCAGCTGGGCCTGGTGCTGTACGAACTGGTTTCCGGCGTTCCGGCTCACGCAGCCGCCATCCATCATGTTCGAACCAACCCCAACGCCGAGCCATCCCAGCAGCAGAATGTGCCTCGTCCGGATGCGGCACTGCGCTCGATCCTGGCCCGCAACCAGGCCGCGGGAACCCGGCTGGCACGCCGTCGCGGCACCAGTGTGGAGCGTTTGCTGCGCTCGCTGCGTGGCGACCTGGGTCGGGTGGTCGGCAATGCCCTGAATCCCGATCCGACCGAGCGCTACGACACAGCGCTGGCCTTGACCCAGGATCTTCAGCGCTGGCAGCAGGATCTGCCGGTCCGCGCCCATCGCGGCACCATCCTCTACCGCGCCGGCAAGTTCCTGCGCCGTAACCCCGGCGGCAGTCTGGCCACCTTCCTGCTCATCGTGGCCAGCGCGTTCTACCTGCTGAACATGGTGCGCAGCAATCAGCAGATCCGCGAACAGCGTGACCAGTCGGCCGCCATTGCCGAATTCATGCAGGAGCTGTTCAGCGCGGCCGATCCCCGCGTTCATGCAGGTGGCGAGAAAACCGCCCGCGAGCTGCTGGCGGTGGGCAGCGAACGTATTGCACAGGCGCCGCATCTGGGCGATCACGTGCGTGCCGCCTTGTTGGCGACCATCGCACGATCCAACGGCAATCTCGGCCTGTACGAGGAATCGCGCCCGCTGTACCGACAGGCACTGACGATCTACGAATCATCGCCAATGACCGCCAGCACTCTTCAGCGATATGCACGTACGCTGGTAGACGCCACCATTGCCGACATCGAGGGCGGCAACACGCTGGATGACCAGACCTACACCAAGGAGGTGCACGGCCTGCTGGAACGACTCAGCGCGCGCGATGGCATGGCCTATGCGTACGCGCTGGGTGCTGCCGCCAGCATCGAGGCGGGCCAGATCAAGTACGAGTCCGCCATCGGCTACTACGATCGCCTGCTTGCCCTCAGGCCGGCTCTGTTCGACCAGGATCCGCGCTTCTTCTGCACATTCCTTCTGAACAGCGCCGCCATTCTCGAACGACTGATGCGATCGCCCGAAGCCATCGGCCGTACACGAGAGGCGATCGCCTGCTATCGCCTCACCCTGGGCGAGGCCCACCCGGATTACGCGCGCGCGATGACCACGCTCGCCGACCAGCTGACCGACGTCAAACGCTACGACGAAGCCGAACGGACCTATGCCGAAGGCATCGCCGCGATGCGCAAGGGCTTTGGCGACCGACACCGCCACGTCGCGGTCCGCCTCAGCAACCAGGGGGTGATGTACTCGCTGCTCGGACGAACCGCCGACGCACGGGCAGCATTCGACGAAGCGCTGGACATCA
>JAMHVM010000071.1:0-28533 GCA_035911475.1 Lysobacterales bacterium
GATTACCTGGCACGTTGCGATCGTGCCCGGGGTCGGGTCGAGGCCGGCAAGACCGTCCGGGACGACCTCGCGCGTGGGTACCAGTACGCCTTGGCGAAGCTGCCTCCCGGCGCGCAGTCGCCGTCCCTGGATGGCATGCGGATTGACCCCGATGGTCTTCAGTGCCTGCTGGATGTCCAGAACTGGGGCCCGCAGCAGATCGATATCGATGAGACGTTCAACCCGCAGGAGGGGGGGCGCAGTGCGATCTGGATGAAGGTCGGTCAGCGTGCCGGCCAGCTGTCGCTGCGCGTCGGCAACGACGTGGCGCCGATCAGTTTCGGCGAGGACGTCGGGGCCGCGAGTTGGCGCAAGCCCCGGTTCGCGCGCAAGGCCGGACGGTATCCCGTTGCCATCGAGTGCGGAGGCCAGGGCGAGCGCCGCTCGATCCCGTTGGGCATGATGCAGGTGGGGAACGGTGGCGATGCGCCGCCACCCCGTTCGCGCCAGCCGCTCGGCAAGCTCGATGCGACCGCGGTGGCCGGGACCGCGGACCTGTCGTCGCCGGCATTCGAGCTGCTGGCCGGGGCGTGCATCGACGGACGGATGTCGGACGCCACGGTCAGGTCGGCGTGGCGCGCGGCGGGCGATGTCGCGATGGTGGCGGTCGAGGTGGCGCGTCCCGGTGAATCGCCGGTGCTGTGGGTCGAGTCGAAGGCGCGGGATTCGGCCGAGACCGGTCCATGGGTCGTGGATGGCCATCGTTTCGTCTTCTATGATGCGACGACCCGACGATTGCTCGGGGAGTACGCGGTGCGGATGCCCGCGTGCGACCCCTGATGGAGCGGATGCCTGCATGAACGCCAGACGCGTGCTGTTCCTCGACCGCGATGGCGTGGTCAACGTCGACCATGGCTACGTGCATTCGCGCGAGCGGACCGACTGGGTGCCCGGCATCTTCGCGTTGTGCGAGCGCGCTCGCGACGCGGGCTACGACCTGGTGGTGGTGACCAACCAGGCCGGCATCGCGCGCGGGCTGTATACCGAAGGCGACTTCACGGCCTATACCGCCTGGGTGCATGCGCAGTTCGAGCGTCGCGGGGTGCCCCTGCTGGCGACCTACCACTGCCCGCACCATCCCACGGCGGGCGAGGGCGAGCTGACCCGTGAGTGCGAGTGCCGCAAGCCGCGGCCCGGCATGATCCTGCGCGCGGCGCGGGAGTGGAACATCGACCTGGCCGGCTCGATGCTGGTCGGCGACAAGGCCAGCGACGTGCAGGCCGGGCGCGATGCCGGCGTGGGCGTGTCGATCTGCTGCGCGTCGAACAGCGTGCTGGAGGTCCTGGCGGCGTTCGATGCCCTGGGGCGGCGTGGCCCACGCGCATGACGCGTGGGCAGCCCCGCTCTCAGGGCGCGGTTGCCGGTTTCAGAGCGCGGCTTCCAGCTCCGGCAACAGCTTGAACAGGTCGCCGACCAGGCCGATGTCCGCGACCTCGAAGATCGGTGCCTCCGCATCCTTGTTGATCGCCACGATGGTGCCGGCGTCCTTGATCCCGGTCAGGTGCTGGATGGCGCCGGAGATGCCGATCGCGACGTACAGCTCGGGCGCGATGATCTTGCCGGTCTGGCCGACCTGCAGTTCATTGGGGACGTAGCCTGCGTCGACCGCCGCGCGCGAGGCGCCCACCGCCGCGCCGAGCTTGTCGGCGAACTGGTAGATGATGCGGAAGTTCTCCTCCGAGCCGACGCCGCGTCCACCGGAGACCACGCGCTTGGCGCTCTGCAGGTCGGGCCGGTCGGACTTGCCGGCGGCCAGGCCGACGAAACGGGTATGGGTCGGCAGCTCGGCCTCGATGCTGGTGGATTCGACCGGGGCGTCGCCTCCGGTCGCCGCCTCCGGCCAGGAGGCCGTGCGGACCGTCGCGACCACGGTCTGTCCCGCCGGGGCTTCCACCGTGATGATGGCGTTGCCGGCGTAGATCGGCCGCTGGAACGTGTGGGTGCCTTCGACCGCCATGAGGTCGGAGACCTGGGCCACGCCGAGCAGTGCCGCGACGACCGGCGCCAGGTCCTTGCCGAAGGTGGTGGAGGGCAGGAACACGTGGGTATAGCCGGAGGCCAGCTTGGCGACCTGCGGGCCGAGTACCTGGGCGATGGCCTGGGCATTGGCCGGGTGGGCCACGGCGAGCACGCGGGCAACGCCGGCGATCCGGGCCGCGTCGGCCGCCACGGTGGCAGGGTCGGCGGCCAGGACGGCGACGTCGATGGCATCCGGCTTCAGGGCCTGGGCGGCGCTGACGGTCTTGTGCGTGGAGGCGTTGAGCTTGCCGCCGAGGTGTTCGGCGATGACGAGGACCTTGGACATCAGAGCAATCCCTTCTGCTTGAGCGCGGCGACCAGTTCGGCCGCATCCTTCACCATGACCCCCTTGCCGCGCTTGGCGGGCGGGGCGTAGGCGGTGGTCTTGAGCGTGTCTCCCGATTCCACGCCGAGGTCGGCCAGCGGCAGCGTCTCCAGCGGCTTGCTCTTGGCCTTCATGATGTCCGGCAGCTTGATGAAGCGCGGCTCGTTCAGGCGCAGGTCGGTGGTGATCACGGCGGGCAGGTCGACCTCGATGGTCTCCAGGCCGGCGTCGACTTCGCGGGTGACGCGCGCAGTCTGGCCATCGATCACCACTTCCGAGGCGAAGGTGGCCTGCGGGCGATCCCACAACGCGGCCAGCATCTGGCCGGTCTGGTTGGCGTCGTCGTCGATGGCCTGCTTGCCCAGCAGCACGATGCCCGGCTGTTCCTTCTCGACCAGCTTGAGCAGGGCGCGGGCGGCGGTCAGCGGTTGCACCGGGCCGTCGGCGACCACGTGGATGGCGCGGTTGGCGCCCATGGCCAGGCCGTTGCGCAGGTGCGCCTGGGCGTCGGCCGGGGCAATCGCGGCAACGATCACTTCCTCGGCAATGCCCTTCTCGCGCAGGCGCAGGGCTTCTTCGAGGGCGATTTCGTCGAACGGATTCGGCGACAGCTTGACGCCGTCGGTGACTACGCCGGAGCCGTCCGGCTTGACCTGGATGCGGACATTGAAGTCCACCACGCGCTTGTAGCCGACAAGTATCTTCATCGTTGCTCGATTCACTAAGGCAGAATGAGGGCCGACACCGGCGGGCGCGGCGGGCGAATCCGGCATTGTACCGGTCCGTACGGTGACTCCCAAACCCGGTCGCCGGCCCGCCCGGAGGCGCCATTCATGTCACTTCGCGGAGGCGATACCCCATGACCGAGCAATTGCGCGCAGGCTTCATCGGGCTGGGCGCGATGGGGGCGCCGATGGCCGCGCACCTGCATCGGGCCGGTTATCTGGCTGGCGTCTGGAATCGGTCGCCGCTGGCCGCGCAGGCCTTGGCGGAAAGCAGCGGAGTCGCGGTCGCTGAATCGCCGGAGGCGCTAGCCGGTCGCTGCGAGGTGCTGTTCCTGTGCGTGTCGGCCGACGCGGATGTGCTGGCCATGGTCGACCGGATCGGTCCGGCACAGCGGGCCGGCAGCGTGGTCGTGGACACATCCACTGTGGCACCGGCGACAGCGCGCGAAGCGGCCCGGCGCCTGGCGGCCCACCGGGTCGACTTTCTTGATGCGCCCCTGACCGGCGGAGTTGAAGGGGCGCGCAACGGCACCTTGTCGGTGCTGGTCGGTGGTGATGAAGTCGTGTTCGACCGGGTCAGGCCGCTGCTGGCCAGCTTCGGCAGCCGAATCACCCGTTTCGGTGGGATCGGCGCCGGTCAGGCCACGAAAGCGGTCAACCAGGTCATGGTCGCCGGCATCGCCGAAGGCGTCTGCGAGGCATTGGCCCTGGCCGAGCGGCTGGGTCTGGATACCGATGCCGTGATCGATACGCTGGGCAATGGCGCTGCCGGCTCCTGGTTCCTGGGCAAGCGTGGCAAAACCATGATCGCCAACCAGTTCGAGGGCGGCTTCAAGCTGGCGCTGCTGCACAAGGATCTGGGCATCGTGCAGGCGATTGCTGCCGAGCTGGGCGCACGCCTGCCGACGGTTGAGGCAGCCATGGGCGACTATCGGACCCTGCTCGATGAAGGAAGCGGTGAGCAGGAGATCTCTGCGCTGATCGCCTTGAAACGGCGACACCTGTCCGGCAGCTAGAAGGATTCGCCACCCGCCGCGACAACAACACGCCGCTACCGCGTCTGCAGGGTTGATCAAGTTCGCGGAGATATCTCTGATCGTCAGGGCCGCGGGGCGGAAATCGGTGGATCAGGAAATCGACCGACATCGATGCTCTGCGGCTGTCGAGCCACGAGGACAGGTGAGCGCTCGGCAATTCTCTGTGACAGGTATCGCGAGAATCACCGGATCAAGTCGAATCCGCCGACGAACTATTCGACAGTCTTCTCGAACAATAGTGTTTGCACAACTGGACCGCCACAAGGCTCTGTTCGAAATACTTCAATCCAGACAGTGAGTTAATGCGCTGTTGTCGGCTCATCCAATCGCTCAAGACGCACATGCCATAACTTGCCTGCAACCCGCAATACGTAAATTTCACATCTATGATCTTCTTGGCGGAGATAATCGAAGAATTGATCGGTGAGAGTGGAACTGAACTTGATACGCTTGTTTTCGATTTTCGTGTCCGTTGTATCCCTATGTTCGGTGTCTTCGTCAAGGGCACAGACTTTGCCGAGTGATCTGGAGCTGACACCGCTGCTCAGTGGCCTGTCCTGGCCAACCGCCGTTCGACATGCTGGCGACGGCAGCAACCGGATCTTCATCGTGCAATTGCATGGTGTTGTTCGGGTTGCCCAGCTGGAGCAGGATGGAACGGTAAGTCTCCTGCCCGAGAATTTCCTGGTGCAGCCGGTGACCATGGGCGGAGAGTCCGGTTTGCTGGGTCTGGCTTTTCATCCAGACTTCGCCAACAACGGCTTCTTCTACGTTGCTTTCACAGCACCTGATTCGGAGCGTCGCCGCGGCACGGCTCCCGATCAGGTCATTGCCCGCTTCACGGTGAGCGCTGACGATCCCAATCGCGCTGATCCCGCCAGTCGACTCGACATCATCCGTATCGCCGACCTGTCCAACAGCCATAACGGCGGGGATCTGCATTTCGGCCCCGATGGCTATCTCTACTACTCCTCGGGCGATGGCGGGCCCTTGAATGACGCCCACGGTTTCGCGCTGTGTGACTGGAAAAAGCCGGCTGACTCAACGATCAGCAACTGCTCGCCGGGACCGGATATCAACTACTCGTTGTTGGGCAAGATCCTGCGTCTGGATGTCGACAATCCGACCCTGAGCGCCAGTGCAGAAATGTGTGGCTCCATCGAGGGGCGACCAGCCAATTACTCCATTCCAAGCGGCAATCCCAACGTCGATACGACCGAATCCTGCGACGAGATCTGGCACACCGGGCTGCGCAATCCCTGGCGTTTCAGTTTCGATCACGCTACTGGAAACATGTTTATCGGCGATGTCGGCGATTTCCAGCGCGAGGAAATCAATCTGTCTGCGCCGGGTCAGGCGCTGCATTTCGGCTGGGGATGCATGGAGGGGTTTCGGGTCAACAAGACCGCCGCGCCGTGCATCAACGATCCGGTCAATTCATTGCCCGCAGCGGCGCTGCCGATCATGGACTATCCACGCAACGAAGGTGGCTCGGTGACCGGCGGATTCGTTTATCGCGGACCAGTGGCACGGCTGCAAGGCAGCTACTGGTTCGCCGATTTCGTCAGTGGGCGTGTCTGGTATGCGCAACAGGCAGGCGATGCAACCTGGTTCAAGACGCAGTTCACCAGCTTCACGAGTATCACCGGCTTCGGTGAAGATGAAGCCGGAAATCTGTACCTGATGAACTTCAACGGCGATGTTCGGCGATTGTCGTCCGAGGCCATTTTCGACCACGACTTCGAGTAGCCCTATTCGCATCGGTCACGCCGTATCTTTCCGAAGGGTGCGGGCCGCGGCTTCAGGGCCAGTCGAGCGCGGTAGCAAGGAACTTCGCGAGCGAGGGTAGAGTCCCGGCGCTGCTGATTTCTCCGGCGCCATTGACAGTGGCGGGAGCGGACTTCGGGTGGCTGAAATGGCAGTGCCTGTTGTGCTGGCTCGAACCGCGCGGGGATCTGGACGTGACGGCAGATTGCCCATGCGCGATTGGCGTTCGAATCGTCCGGTGCTCGCTGCGCAGCTGCGCCCAATTCGTTGCCCGATCGTGTCTGCGCCTGCCTTGGCTCGTCGCCGGGTGCTGGTGCCAGAATTGGCGATTCTCGTCCGAGGTGAACGCAAGTTTCACACGGTTGTCGGTGACGCCGTGGATAATCGAGCCACCGAGTCAAAGGAGTCTGTCAGTGCGTGCGTCTCTCGTGATCTGCTGCGCGTTGCTCTCCTCGGCGCCACCCGCCGTCGGTCAGACCCTCCCCAGTGACCTGGCGCTGGAACCGGTTTTGTCCGGGCTCAGTTTGCCGGTCGCAGTGCGCCACGCCGGCGATGGCAGCAACCGGCTGTTCGTCGTGCAACAGGGCGGTTCCATCCGTGTCGCGCAACTGGATTCGGGCGGTGCAGCGACCTTGCTGCCGGACAACTTCCTGACCCTGTCGGTGACCGGCGGTGGCGAGTCCGGTCTGCTGGGGCTGGCCTTCCATCCGGACTACGCCAGCAACGGCTATTTCTACGTAGCGTTTACCGCGCACAGCTCCGAACCGCGTCTGGGGTCGAGTCCTGATCAGGTGGTGGCACGTTTCAGCGTCAGTGACGACGATCCCAACCGCGCCGATGCCAGCAGCCGGCTGGACATCATCCGCATTCCCGATCCGGCGTCGAACCACAACGGTGGCGATCTGCATTTCGGCCCCGACGGATATCTCTACTACTCCTCCGGAGATGGTGGACCGCAGAACGATCCGCACGGATTCGCCCTGTGCAACTGGAAGAAACCGGCCGACAACAGCATCAGCACCTGTGCGCCAGGCGGTGGAACCAACTACTGGCTGCTCGGCAAGATCCTGCGTCTGGACATCGACAACACCACGGCCAGTGCCGGTGCCGAGATGTGCGGGGCTACGGCTGGTCAACCTGCCAACTACGCGATTCCCGCCGACAACCCCAACATCGGGACGGCACAGACCTGCGACGAGATCTGGCATACCGGCCTGCGCAATCCCTGGCGTTTCAGTTTCGACCGGGTTACCGGGCACATGTACATCGGCGATGTCGGCCAGGTTGCCCGCGAAGAGATCAGCCGCTCCGCGCCCGGGCAGGCCTTGCACTTCGGCTGGGGCTGCATGGAGGGGTTCCGGGTCAACAAGACCAATGCGCCGTGCAGCAGCAGCGATCCGACCAATTCCTTCGCCGGGTCGACCCTGCCGATCCTGGACTATCCGCGCAGCGAAGGCACGGTGGTCACCGGCGGCTTCATGTTCCGCGGTCCGATCGCGCGCCTGCACGGCACCTACTGGTTCAGTGATTCCGGCAGCGGGCGCGTCTGGTACGCGACCGAACCGGCCAGCGGCGCCTGGCCGAAGACGCAGTTCACCACCCATGGCGGCAGTGTTGGCTTCGGCGAAGACGAGGCCGGCAACCTGTATTCGGTCGCGTACGGCGGAAACGTGCGTCGGCTGGTTTCCGAAGCGATCTTCGATCACGACTTCGAAGACTGATCCCGCCACTTCGAAGAGGGTCCGGCAAGGCGGTCTGGGTTAGGATGGCCGCCGCTCCGGTCAAAGCCGCCGTCGATGAAACGGCCGCAAGCCGTGAGCCTCGACCCGCGAGCTCATGTCGGAGCCAGGCGAGTCCCGACGCAACTTTGTTCCAGCACTCGCTGTTATCCCGCCTTCCCGCATCAAGATCCACGAGGTTGACCATGTATCGATCCGCGCGACTTCTATCCGCCGCCTTGGCGTTGACCATAGCCGGCCTTGCCCAAGCACAGCCCCCCGCTGATTTGTCGCTGCAACCGGTGATCACCAGCGGCTCGGTCAGCAGTCCCGTCGCGTTGCGCAACGCCGGTGACGGCAGTGGTCGTCTGTTCGTGGTCGAGCAGGGCGGCAATATCCGGATCCTGCTCGACGGTGTGGTCAATCCCACTGCGTTCATCACCATCAACAGCTCGACGCCGGGTGGATTCACCAGCGGCGGCGAGCGTGGTCTGCTCGGACTCGCCTTTCACCCCGAGTTCGTCAGCAACCGAAAGTTCTATCTGAACTACACCGCTTCCGGCGGTCACACCAAGATCGTCGAGTATCAGGCGTCGACGGCCAATCCCAACGTGGCGGATCTGGCGACCCGGCGCGAGTTGATGACCATCAACCAGCCGGCCAGCAACCACAACGGCGGCGATCTGGCGTTCGGTCCGGATGGCCTTCTGTACATCCCCACCGGAGACGGCGGTGGATCCGGCGGCTCAGGACAGGGATTCAGCCAAGATTTGAGCACCCTGCTGGGCAAGACCCTGCGCATCGATGTCGACACGACCGGCCCGAACGCGCATGCCTGCGGCGGCACCGGCGTGCTGCCATACGGCATCCCTTCCGACAACCCGTTCGCCGCTGGCGGTGGCTGTTCGGAAATCGTGCATACCGGATTGCGCAACCCCTGGCGCTTCAGCTTCGACAGCGAGACCGGTGACATGTTCATCGCCGATGTCGGCCAGGTTACCCTGGAGGAGGTCAGCTTCGTCGCTTCCAGTCAACTCAATCAGGTGCACAACTTCGGCTGGAAGTGCTTCGAGGGTAGTCTGGTCTACACCAGTTGCCCGGGTGGCATGGCCTACCCGCACAGACTGCCGATCATCGAGTACGGGCGTAGCCTGGGCTCGACGATTTCCGGTGGCTACGTCTACCGGGGGCCGATCACCGGACTGCGTGGTCTCTACGTGTATGCCGACTTCGGTTCCCGCAGGATCTGGTTTGCAAGCCGCGCAGCCAATGATGTCTGGACGTCGACTCAGTGGGGTACGCCGCAGTCAGGATCGATCTCCGGTTTCGGTGAGGACGAGCAAGGCAACCTGTACGTGTTGCGGTTCGGTTCCCCGGCGGTCTCCGTGTTTCACTCGGCGGAGGTCGGTGAGCCCGACACCTTCACGGTCACACCCGTCGCCGGCGCCGGTGGCAGCATTGCGCCCGATACCCCGCAGAAGGTCGAAGAAGGCGACACGATCAGCTTCGAGGTTTCCGCCAATTCCGGGTTTCTGATCGACACGGTGACCGGTTGCGGCGGGACCTTGGTCGGCGACACCTACACCACCGGCCCGATCACCGCCGACTGCACGGTCACCGCGAGTTTCGAAGAGGAGCCGGCGGTCACCTACACCGTCACGCCGGTTGCCGGCAGCGGCGGAGCGATCGCTCCCGACGTGCCGCAGGTCGTCAAGGAGGGAGCCACGGTCAACTTCGTGCTGACTCCCGATAACGGCTTCATGATCGATGGCGTGACCGGCTGTGGCGGCACGCTGGCCGGTGATACCTACACGACGGCACCGGTGACGGGCAACTGCACGGTGACAGCCAGCTTCGCCGAAAAACCGCCCGGCACCTGGGTCGTGACGCCGTCGGCCGGTCCTGGCGGCAGTCTGGATCCGTCGACCCCGCAGGTGGTCGAGCACGGCGACACGATCAGCTTCGACGTGATTCCGGACAGCGGCCACGTGGTGCAGGCCGTGACTGGTTGCGGCGGTACGCTGGTCGATCTGGTCTACACCACGGCAGCGGTAACGGCCGACTGCAAGGTCAACGCCAGCTTCACGATTGATCCTGCGGACATCATCTTCGTCGCCGGCTTCGAAACGCCTGACGATCGCTGAGTTCAGCGGCACTGGCGGGTGTCATCGGTTGACGCCCGCCAGCAACCTGTCGCTGGTGGCTGCCCGTGTACTTCGCACGGGCTGCCCATCATCGTCCAGGCAGATGATGATCTGATGCCGTCAGGCGCCTCGCGCAGCAGGGCCCGAAACTGCGTCGACGAACTGCGCGCGGGGGCGATGCGCTCGCTGATACAGGCCAAGGCGCATCCTGCCCGTCCTTGACGCGCCGGCACATTGGCTGGAACCGTCGCCCTCGGCAACGGCCCACAGAAAGATGACTGTCGGGCAGCCATTGGCTGCCCGCGTCACCCGGTATCGGGGTGCGCGGCAGACATCATCTCAGCGGGGAATGTCGCTGGCTCTCGATGCCATCGAGATGCTTCCGCCACGAGGATGCGGCGCTCACCTGGACTATGGGTGGTCGGCGATGGGTGGGTCGCAGCGCTGCGGTTCGCACCCTTGGCTGCTTTCCGGGTCAGCCCGGATTCTGTCGACGCATCACGATGGTGTCGACGCCATTGCCGGCCAGTCGCTGCTTGGCCTGCTCGACCTGGGCCGCGGTCGGAAACGGGCCGACATAGACGCGGTGGTAGGCGGTCCCGTCCACATTCGTGGTCTCGACCCGCACGCTCATTCCCAGCAGCGCCAGTTGCGCCTTGCGCTCCTCGGCTGGGCGCGGATCACGGAACGAGCCGGCCTGCAGGAGGTAGAACGTCGATCCCGGGGCGCCGGCCGGTGGCGTTGCCGGCGGCTGTTGAGTCGCTGGCGTGGCCGGCGGTGGTGTTTCGGCGCGGACTTGGGCGCGCAGCTCCGAGTCCGGGATCAGCACTTCGGTTTCCGGCAGCACGGTGTAGAAGTCGTAACGCGGACGTGTCGGCGCCGGTTCATTGCCGGCGGCATCGGTGCCGGTCGCCGCGTCGGCCTGCGTCGGCGTGCTCGGGCCGCGGGCATCGCGGACACCCGGCGCGAGACCAGCCCAGATCACCAGTGCGGCCAGCAGCAGACCGAGCAGGACGCCGGTACTCAGCCATACCCAGGGAGAAAGTGCCGAACCGTTGCCGCGACGGGCGTGATGGGAAGAGCGTCGTGCCATAGGTCGATTGTGTCACATCACATCCGGCGCCGAGACGCCGAGCAGGGCCAGACCATTGGCCAGCACCTGTTGCACCGCGGCCGACAGGGCCAGTCGGGCATCACGCAACGGCGGCTGCGCCGACAGGATCGGCTGCGCGTTGTAGAAGGCATGGAAGGCCACCGCCAGCTCGCGCAGACCGCCGGCCAGCAGTTGCGGCGCGCGCTGTTCGGCCGCGGCGGTCAACCATTCCGGATACCGCGACAACTCGGTGAGCACGGCCACTTCGGCATCGCTGTCGAGTTGGTCGACCGCGGCCAGACCGGCGTCGCGGTTCCACGCGCCGCCCTTGCCTTCGGCCTGGCGAAACAGGCTGGCGATGCGTGCATGCGCGTACTGCAGGTAATAGACCGGGTTGTCGCTGGACTGGCTCTTGGCCAGCGACAGGTCGAAATCCAGATGCTGGTCGTTGCCGCGCATGACATAGAAAAAGCGCGCAGCGTCGTTGCCGACATCGCGACGCAGGTCGCGCAGGGTCACGAATTGCCCTGAGCGGGTCGACATCTGCACCTTCTCGCCATCCTCGTACAGCACGGCGAACTGAACCAGACGGATTTCCAGGCGTTCGGGATCGTGACCCAGACCGGTCGCGGCCGCCTTGAGGCGCGCGATGTAGCCGTGGTGGTCTGCGCCGAAGATATAGATGGCGCGCTCGAAGCCGCGCTCGAACTTGTTGTTGAGGTAGGCGATGTCGGAGGCAAAATAGGTCCAGGCGCCATTCTCGCGCTGTACGACGCGGTCCTTCTCGTCGCCGAACGCGGTTGCCCGGAACCACAGCGCGCCGCCGTCACGGTACAGGTGACCGGCTTCCTGCAGCCGTGCCACGGCGCGGTCGATGGCGCCGCCGGTGACCAGCGAGCGTTCGGAGAACCAGTTGTCGTAGATGACCCCGAACTCGCCGAGATCGTCGCGGATGTCGGCGAGGATCTCGCTCAGTGCGGCGTCGAAGAACAGTGCGTAGCCATCGGCGCCCAGCAAGGCCTTGGCACGACTGACCAGGGCGTCGATGTGCTGTTCCTTGTCGCCGCCTTGCGACTCGTCGGCAGGAAGGCCATCAATGATCTTCGACCAGGCGTGACGGTAGCGGTCGCCGTGTGCCTCGACCAGCGGCCGGGCGATGTCGAGCACGTATTCGCCGCGATAGCCGTTGTCCGGAAAGCGCAGTTTCTCGCCGAGCAGTTCCAGATAGCGCAGCCAGGTCGAGGTGCCGAGGATGTCCATCTGCCGGCCGGCGTCGTTGACGTAGTACTCGCGCTGCACGTCGTAGCCGGCGGCGGCGAGCAGATTGCCCAGGGTCGCGCCATAGGCGGCACCCCGGCCGTGGCCGACGTGCAGCGGGCCGGTGGGATTGGCTGAGACGAATTCCAGCGTCACCTTGGCACGGCTGTTGGTGGGCGCCAAGCCATAGCGATCGCCCTGCTCGAGCACGGTGCCGATCACCGCCTGACGGGCGTCCGCGGCCAGGAACACATTGATGAAGCCGGGACCGGCGATCTCGACCCGGGTGACCGCCGGGTGCGCAGGCAGGGCGGCGACGACCGTCTGGGCGATGGCGCGCGGCGGCTGCCCGAACGCCTTGGCGTTGACCATGGCGACGTTGCAGGCGAAATCGCCGTGGGCCGGGTCGCGCGTGCGTTCGATGGCGAATCCGGTGACGGGCTCGGCCACGCCGCGTTCGGCGGCGACACGGGCCAGGGCCTGGGCGAACAGGTCGTTCAGTACGGTTTTCACGACGGTCTCGACGGTTGATGCAGCGCGCCATTCTAGCCGGAGCGGCCTCCGGACGAATGTTCCTGCGCGGTGGCTGCACCAGGGCGACTTGATCCAGGCGCGCCAGTACAGGTCGATCGACGGCAACCGTTCCCACCCGGCACCGGTCGCTTGTCGATCCCCGACGGCGGTGATCGGCGGGTTGTCGAGGAATTCCCTGCCTCGACCGTCATGCCGACGCCAGCACCCCCGGCCGTCGCGAGTGCGAAACGCGCAAGTCACCGAACTGCAACACGTGCGTCACGGTGCTGCAAACGGCGGGTCATAGATTGCCGGCATCGCGCACAGGCCAGCTTCCGACCCGGCATGCCAACGGGCTCCCGAACGTCGTGTCTGGCTGTCCGCCTCCGATTTCCCGCATGCCCCGGACGTATTGCCCATGACCCGATGCACCCTGACGGTGGCGTTGCTCGCCGCCTGTATCCGACTGGCGCTGGTCGCCGAAGCCGCGCAGGCAGCCCCGGCCGGCAACGACACCGCGGCGGCAGCGGCGCCCGGCAGCACCCAGCAAGCCGCTGCGCCGGCCTGGCTCAGCGGTCTGGTGACCGATGCCGGCGGCGCGCCGGTGTTCATGGCCGAAGTCATACTGGCCGGCACCGATGCTTTCGCCTACACCGGCGAAGACGGCCGCTACGTGATCCAGCATGTGCCTGGCACCGTCGACGTCGTGGTCCGCAACGACGCGGCGGGTTCACGCACCATCGAAGCCATCGAGCTGACCGCCAACACCAACACCCCGCTGGACATTCAGCTGCAAACCGCGACCAACGGCAACGGCGACATCGACATCGCGCAGACCGACGACGAAGACGCGCAGCGGCTGGAGACCATCGAAGTCCAGCAGCAGATCATCCGCGAAGGTTCGGCAGCTTCGGTGATCATGGATCGCCGCTACTCGCCGCAGGTGGTCGACGCCATCAGCGCCGAGCAGATTTCCCGTGCCGGCGATTCCGATGCCGGCTCCGCGCTCAAGCGTGTCACCGGCCTGACCCTGGTCGGCGGCAAGCATGTGTACGTGCGCGGCCTGGGTGAGCGCTATTCCAGCGTGCTGCTGAGCGGCGCGCAGATGCCGTCGCCGGACCCGACCCGGCGCGTGGTGCCGCTGGACTTGTTCCCGACCGATGTACTGGGCAGCATCAATGTGCAGAAGACCTACTCGGCCGACATGCCGGGCGAATTCGCCGGCGGCTCGGTGCAGCTGCAGAGCAAGCGCGTGGTCGACGATTTCCAGATGCGCCTGTCGGTCAGCGGCAAGTACCTGCATGGCACCACCGGTGAGGATGGTCTGCGCTACGACGGCGGCAGCCGCGACTGGCTGGGCGACGGCGTCGGTGCGCGGACATTTCCGGATGGCATGTCGCCGTATCCCAGCGATCCGGCCGCGCGTGAGGCGATCAGCGAGGCGGTGGCCGCGCGTGGTTACCGCACGCACAAGAGCAACATCGACCCGGGCGTGGGACTGGGTTTCGGCATCGGCGACTCCTTCGACATCGGCGAATGGTCGTACGGCTATCTGGGGTCGCTGCGCTACGCCCACGACTGGGCCAGCCGCACAGAACTGCGCCGCGCCTATTCGCTGTCCGGTGGCAATCTGCAGACGCGTGCTGACTATCTGCGTGAGCGTACCGAACGCACCATCGACACCAGCGCATTGGTGACCCTGGGCGCCGAGCGCGGCAACGATCACGGCATCGGCCTGACCCTGATGCACATCAACCAGGCCAGCGACGACACCCGCATCGACGAAGGCTGGGATACCCAGGCCAACGAAGTGGAGCGCAAGTACCAGCTGGAATGGGTCGAGAACACGCTCGATGTCGCTCAGCTGCACGGCCACCACGTGTTTTCCGCACTGAGCTATCTGGAGCTGGACTGGTTGTACTCCAAGGCGCAGGCCTCGCGCGACGAGCCCAACACGCGTAGCTACGAGTATCGCCGTGTCGACGACGGCGGCTTCCGCTTCCTGGGTGGTTCCAACAACAACGGCCAGCAATTCGCCGACCTGGAAGACGAAAACGACGAGTACCGACTCGATCTCAGCCTGCCGGTGCAGTTCACCGACAATCTGGCCGCCATCTTTCAGCTGGGCGCGGGTCGCCTGGAGCGCGACCGCTCGTCGTTCATCCGCAAGTTCCAGTTCCGCGGTGCCTACTCCTACGGCGACGGCGTGCTGGACATCTGGGACGTGCTGGTGCCGGAAAACATTGCGCCGGGCCGCCTGCTGTTGCAGGAAGTCACCCAGGCCACCGATGCCTACGTGGCCAACCAGACGCTGGACTCGCGCTACCTGGCGGTCGAACTGGGCTGGGCGGATCGCTTCCGCCTGAACCTGGGTGTTCGTGAGGAAGACAATCATCAGCGGGTCGAGACCTACCAGCTGTTTTCCGCCAATCCCACGCCGGTGGTCGGCGAAATCGACCAGGTCGACCGGCTGCCCAGCGCTGCGTTCACCTGGATGTACAGCGAGAACGCCCAGCTGCGGCTGGGCTACAGCGAGACGCTGTCGCGTCCGGACTTCCGCGAGCTGACCCGCGCCCAATTCATCGATCCGGAACTGGACATCGCCACCCGCGGCAACCCCAACCTGGTGCAGACCGACATCCGCAACCTGGATCTGCGCTGGGAGTACTACTTCTCCGACACCGAGTCGTTCTCGGCGGCGCTGTTCAAGAAGGACTTCGACAATCCCATCGAACGCGTCAACCAGGCCGGCACCGGCGCCTTGCTGGAGCTGCGCAACGCCGCCAGCGCCGAGAATTACGGCATCGAACTGGACTACTTCGCCGGCCTGGGTGTGCTGCGTCGCTGGTCGTGGATCGACAAGGGCTGGCTGGGGCGTCTCCCGCTGGACAACCTGTACGTTGGCCTGAACTACGCGCGCATCGAATCGGAGGTCGACCTGGGTGACAGCACGGGCATCCAGACTTCAGCGCAACGACCGCTGCAAGGACAGTCGCCGTATGTCGCCAATGTCCAGCTGGGTTATCGCAGCGAAGACGGCCGTCTGGAAACCACGTTGCTCTACAACGTGTTCGGCGAGCGCATTTCGCAGGCCGGCGTGCAGGGCATTCCGGATGTCTACGAGCAGCCCTTCCATCAGCTGGACCTGGTGTTTTCCTGGGCGTTCGCCGAGCGCTGGAAGATGAAGGCGCAGGGCAGAAACCTGCTGAACCCGGCGGTTGAATACACACAGGGTGATATGCCGACGCTGGCCTATCGACGCGGACGCGAATTCGGCGTGTCGCTGGAGTGGGCCTGGTAGTGGCGTGCAACCGGACTGACACATCCGAGCAACGTCACTGCAACTGTCATTGATCAGACTTCGTTTGTTCGCAATTTCGGCCCGGCTCGGCTGCACCGCCGCGGCATCCGTCAACACACCATGAGGGTTATCCGATGCGTCATCTCCTCCGCAACTCACTGGCTGCCGGCATCTGCATCGGCCTGACCAGCACGGCAGCATTCGCACAGGCCCAGCTTTCCAGCGCTTTCGACGGCAACTGGTGGGATCCGTCCCGCGCCGGCAACGGCGTGCTGTTCGACTACATCGAGAGCGGCAGCAACCCCGCCGCTGGCAGCATCTTCGCGGCGCTGTACACGTACGATGCCGATGGCGAGCCAGCCTGGTTGACCATCCAGAGCAACGGTGAGGTCAGCAACACCACGGGCGAGATCGCCGCGACGATCTACCGTTCGTCAGGCGGTGCCTTCGATGACAGCCACACGCCTGGCAGCGTGGAAACCGCGCCGATTGGCGAGGCGACCATCGTCGTCAACGACTGCAGCAGCATCACGCTGGAGCTGGCACCGAATGCCGCAAGCGGTCTGGAGGCAACCAGTTACGACCTGGAACCGTTCTCGGGTTCGGTGGCATGTGCACCGGTCGCCACGCAGTGCCCAGTCACGACCAGCGATCTGGGCAACGGCCAGTGTGGCCTGCCCAACGAGATCGCCGGCAACCTGCGACTGCCCAAGGGCAAGACCTATGTCGTTCGTGGCCAGGTCTCGGTCGTCGCCGGTGGCGTGCTGACCGTGGATCCGGGCGTGACCGTGGTGGGCTCCACCAACCAGGACCAGCCGAACTTCATCGCGGTGCTCGCCGATGGCCAGATCATCGCTGACGGCACCCGTGACGAGCCGATCACCTTCACCGGCCCGGTCGCCGAGCCCGGTTCCTGGGCGGGCCTGGTGCTGGCCGGCCGCTCGCTCTGCAACGATGCGCCGGACACCGAGCTGGGCTGCAACTTCGAGGCGATTCCGGATGTGGTCTTCGGTGGCCAGAAGTTCGACGACAACAGCGGCATCCTGCGTTACGTCCGCATCCTGTGGGCCGGCCAGGTCATCAACGAAGACGAGGAGCTGAACTCGCTGACCCTGTGCGGCGTCGGCAGCGGCACCACGCTGGAATACGTGCAGGTGCACGGCGGTCTGGATGACGGCTTCGAGATGTTCGGTGGCTCGGTGAACGGTCGTTACCTGGTCGCTTCGCAGGTTGGCGACGACATGTTCGACTTCGACGACGGCTACTTCGGCCGCCTGCAGTTCCTGCTCGGCTGGCAGGGTTCGGAAAACAGCGATCAGAACACCGACAGCAACGGCGTCGAGTCGGACAACTCGAACTCCAATAACGATATCCAGCCGCGTACCAAGCCGGTCATTTCCAACCTGACGCTGATCGGTTCGGCCAACGGCAACGAGGGCGCCCGCATCCGCCGCGGCAGTGCCGGCATCTATCACAACACCCTGATCACCGGCTTCAAGGATCGCTGCCTGAATGTCGACGGCACCTCGTCGCAGGGTCTGCCGAACAGCGATCTGGCCTTCCACTACTCGTTCGTCGGCGAATGCGGTGCCGGCGCCTTCGAGGGCGGTGGTCAGGCGCTGTGGAATGCCGGTACCGGCAACCGTACCGGCAACCCGCAGCTCAACGGCTGGATGCCGGAAGCCGGCTCGCCGCTGCGCACCGGTGGCCAGTCTCCGGACGACGGCTTCTTCATCAACGCCAACTATGTCGGCGCCTTCGATGGCGTCCACGACTGGACCGCAGGCTGGATCTACGGCCCCGGCGCCCGGTAAGCAAAGTCTCTCTCCAGCGGCAGCACGAACCCGGGCTTGTCCCGGGTTTCGTGTTTTCGGGTGATTTGAACACGGCGCCACAAGTCACGACGATGCCGGCGTGTCGTCCCGAGGGTGCCGGACCGGGAAGCCTTATACCCAGCCGCGCGCTGCGAGCGACACCGGCTCACCGTCGCCGATGACCAGGTGATCGAGCACGCGCACGTCCACAAGTGCCAGCGATTCGCTCAGCCGCCGGGTGATCAGGCGATCGGCCTCGCTGGGTTCGGCCACGCCGGACGGGTGGTTGTGCGCCAGGATCACGGCAGCGGCGTTGTGCGCGAGTGCGCGACGCACGACCTCACGCGGGTGCACGCTGGCGCCGTCGATGCTGCCGTTGAACATCTCCTCGAAGGCGATTGGGCGGTGCCGGGTGTCCAGGAACAGCACCGCGAACACTTCGTGCTGGCGATCGCGCAGGCAGGCCTTGAGATAGCTGCCACTGTCGCGTGGGTTGAGCAGGCCGGGGCCGCGCTGCATCTGCTCGGCCAGATGCCGGCGCGCCAGTTCCAGGCAAGCCAGCAACTGGCAGGCCTTGCCCATGCCGATGCCGCGGGCCTTGATCAGCGTATGGACGTCGGCGCCCAGCAGACCGCGCAGCCCCTCGAACTGCGCGAGCAGCTGGCGGGCGAGGGCAACCGCGTCGAGGCCTTGCAACCCGGTGCGCAGCACAATGGCCAGCAGTTCGGCATCGCCGAGGGCGCCGGCGCCGCGCGCCAGCAGTTTTTCCCGGGGCCGTTCCTGCGCCGGCCAGTGCATGATCGTCATGACGATATCGTCTATGCCCATGACCGCTGGCGCGTCCGGCGTGAGCGCTCTTTCCGCTAAGCTATCGGCACTTCGTGAGCTGGGAATTTTCCGGTCTTGTCGCATCTGGCGGGCAAAAAAATCGTCCTCGGTGTCTGCGGCAGCGTGGCTGCCTACAAGGCGGCGGACCTCGTGCGTCGCTTGCGTGATGCCGGTGCGTCGGTGCGCGTGGTGCTCACCGAAGGCGCCGCGCATTTCGTCGGTGCCGCCACCTTCCAGGCCGTTTCCGGCGAACCGGTGCGCCAGGATCTGTGGGACGAACAGGCCGAGGCGGCCATGGGTCATATCGAACTGGCGCGCTGGGCCGACCTGCTGCTGATCGCGCCGGCTACCGCCGACACCATCGCGCGGCTGGCGCACGGTCAGGCCGATGACCTGCTGACCACCCTGGCGCTGGCCACCGACGCACCGCTGGCGATCGCGCCGGCGATGAATCAGGCGATGTGGGCCAAGCCGGTGACCCAGGGCAACGTCGAGACATTGCGTGGCCGCGGCGTGCGCCTGCTGGGGCCGGACAGCGGCAGCCAGGCCTGCGGCGATGTCGGCGCCGGACGCATGCTGGAGCCGCTGGCGATCATCGACGCGCTGACCGTGACCGAGTCCGACGTGCTGCGAGGGCGCCGACTGCTGATCAGCGCCGGCCCGACCTTCGAGGATCTGGACCCGGTGCGTTTTCTGGGCAATCGCAGTTCCGGCCGCATGGGTTTCGCGATTGCCGAAGCCGCCGCGGCGATGGGAGCGCAGGTCACGCTGGTGGCTGGACCGGTGAGCCTGGCGACACCGCCGGGCTTGCGCCGCGTGGATGTCCGCAGCGCCGCGCAGATGCGTGATGCGGTGGCTGCCGGCGCCGATACAGCCGACATCTACATCGGTGCGGCGGCGGTCGCCGACTACCGGCCGCGGCAGCGCGCGCCGGAGAAGATCAAGAAGAGCGCCGACGTGCTGACACTGGAGTTCGAGCGCACGCCGGACATCCTGGCCGAACTAGGATCGCGGAAGACGCGGCCGTTCCTGGTCGGCTTCGCTGCCGAAACCACCGATGTCGAGCACTACGCGCGCGACAAGCTGGCCCGCAAGGGGCTGGACATGATCGCCGCCAATGATGTCAGTGCCGGACAGGGTTTCGAGTGCGCCGAGAATGCGCTGACCGTGTTCACCGCCACCGGTGAGCGTCTGGACCTTGGCCGGGCCGACAAGCGGCTGCTGGCCCGGCAACTGCTGACCCTGATTGCCGAACGGCTGCCGGAGCCGTCCGGATCGTGAGCGGCGTCGCGCTGAAGATTCTCGACCCAAGGGTCGGCGACAGCATTCCGCTGCCCGCGTATGCCACCGACGGCAGTGCCGGCATGGACCTGCGTGCCTGTCTGGATGAGCCGCTGGCGCTGGCCGCCGGCGAAAGCGCACTGGTGCCCACCGGGCTGGCCATCCACATCGCCGATCCGGGTCTGTGCGCCGTGATCCTGCCGCGCTCGGGCCTGGGTCACCGCCACGGCATTGTGCTGGGCAATCTCACCGGCTTGATCGATTCCGACTATCAGGGGCCGCTGATGGTGTCGCTGTGGAACCGCAGCAACACCATCTACACCGTGCAACCCGGCGAACGCATCGCGCAACTGGTGTTGCTGCCGGTGGCCCGCGCCAGGTTCGAGCTGGTCGACAGTTTCGAGGCCAGCGAGCGCGGCGAGGGCGGCTTCGGCCATACTGGCCGGCATTGACCGTCGTGGGACCTCGCGGGCGTTGTGATGCTCGCCACCAGCCATCGAGTGGAAACCAGATGACGCAGCCAGACCCGAGCATTTTCCGCGCCTACGACATCCGAGGTGTGGTTGGCAGCACCTTGACCGAAGACACCGCCTACCTGATCGGGCGCGCACTCGGTGCGCAGGCACGTGAACGCGGCATCGCCTCAGTCTGTGTCGGTCGTGATGGTCGCCTGTCGGGACCGGCGCTGGCGGGCGCGGTCACCCGCGGCTTGCTCGAAAGCGGCTGCGACGTCATCGATGTCGGCGCAGTGCCGACACCGGCCCTGTATTTCGCCACCCACCAGTACGGCAACGGCAGTGGCGTGATGGTGACCGGCTCGCACAACCCGCCCGACTACAACGGCTTCAAGATCATGATCGGCGGCGACACGCTGTCCGGCGATGCCATCCAGGCGGTGCGCGAACGCATCGCGGCCGGTCGCTTCGTCGATGGCGAGGGCAGCCTGCGCGTGGTTGATGTGCTGCCCGACTACCTGGACCGGATCGCCGGCGACGTGCAACTGGCGCGCCCGCTCAAGATCGTGGTCGACGCCGGCAACGGCATCGCCGGCGTCATCGCCCAGCCGTTGTTCGAACTGCTCGGGGCCGACGTGGTGCCGCTGTTCTGCGAGGTCGATGGCACCTTCCCCAATCATCACCCCGATCCGGGCGATCCGCACAACCTGCAGGATCTGATCCGCGTGGTTGCCGACACCGGCGCCGACATCGGGCTGGCCTTCGACGGCGACGGTGACCGTCTTGGCGTGGTCACCCCGGCCGGCGAGATCGTCTACCCCGACCGCCTGTTGATGCTGTTCGCGCGCGATGTGCTGTCGCGGGTACCCGGCGGCACCATCATCTACGACGTGAAATGCACCGGGCACCTCGCCGGACAGGTCGAGCAGGCCGGCGGTCGGCCGCTGATGTGGCAGACCGGCCATTCGCTGATCAAGGCCAAGATGAAGGCTGAAGGCGCGCCGCTGGCAGGCGAGATGAGTGGCCACTTCTTCTTCAAGGAGCGCTGGTACGGCTTCGATGACGGCCTCTACGCCGGCGCCCGGTTGCTGGAGATCCTGGCAGCTCAACCTGAAGACGCCGACACGCTGTTCGCCACCCTGCCCAAGGGCGTGAGCACGCCGGAACTGAAGGTGATGATGGAGGAGGGCGAGCACTACGCCTACATCGCGCGTTTCCGGGAGCAGGCCCGCTTCGACGACGCCAAGGTCAGCACCATCGACGGCGTACGTGCCGACTGGGCTGATGGCTGGGGTCTGGTGCGCTGTTCCAACACCACGCCCTGTCTGGTGCTGCGTTTCGACGCCGACAACGAGGCGGCGCTGGTCCGCATCCAGTCGCAGTTTCGCGAGCGATTGCTGGCCGTCGATCCGGCGCTGACGCTGCCGTTCTGAGTCACTGCGGGAGCCGGTGACGAGGGGTTTTGCCGCTGATTCGGCGCTGTCAGACGCCGACCGTGGACGCTGGCAGCGACCCTATTCGGACGACCGGGTCTCGGTCGTCAACTCCCGGTAGCGCTGGACTTCCAGGGCGTATTCGGTCTCCAGCTGCCGTTGGCGCCGACGCAGCTTGCCCAGTTCCTCTTCCTGGTCCGCCAACGTGGCGCGGATCTGCGCGGCGGTATCGACCTCGCGGGTCGAGACGGTCTGGCCGGCCGCGACCAGACGCTGATGCTGGTTCTCCATGGATTCCAGGTGCGTACGCAGGCGAGTGGCGTTGCCCTCGCTGATGGCGATGCTGCTGCGGAGCAGCGCCAGCGACTGGTCGTGGGCCTGGCGCAGTTCGCTTTCGTTGTTGAAGCTGGTGACCAGCGCGACATCGCGGTTGCCGCTGCGGAGCATTTCCCGACGCTCAACGGCAGTTTCGGAATCGACAGGCTGGTCCAGACGCTGGATGACGATTCCGCTGGCATTGAGGATCTGCCGGCCGGTCGCCTGCGGATCGTCCGGCGGGCGGTCGCCATAGTGAAGTTTTCCCTGCGAATCCAGCCACTTGTAGACCTTTCGGGATTCGCCCGCGGCAGAGCCTGCGGTGACCACGAAGGCCACCAGGCAGGTGAACATGACAATCAGATGACGGTGCGGCATACCGGAACTAAGCCATTAGCGTGCCAACTCGGGCGGGCACGTGATCGGATGCCCTGCATGTGTCCGGAAGTCTCCGAGTACGCGGCCAAACTGCACCCCCCGCACCGGTGTCGAAGCTCGGTGCCCGGCGCAAGCGTATACCTTTTCCGCAGCTATTCCGAGCGCAGCCGAGGATGCGTGGCGCTTCCCCTGCCAGAGCTAGGTGTGGAGGCCCGCGTCGACGCCGTAGCGGGCGCGGTAATCGGCCAGGGCAAGCCGTTGCTCGGCCCGGCTCGCGTCCTGATCGAGGTAGGCCAGCAGGTCGGCCAGTCCGGCAACGGCCACCACCGGCAGGCCCAGATCCTGCCGGACTTCATCGGCGGCCGAGCGCGCGCCAGCCCCGCGTTCCTGACGATCCAGGGCGATGATCACCCCGGCCGGCTCGGCGCCGGCAGCCCGGATCAGCGCCAACGATTCGCGGATGGCGGTACCGGCGGTGATCACGTCGTCGACGATGAGCACGCGACCGCGCACCGGTGCGCCGATCAGCACGCCGCCCTCGCCATGATCCTTGGCTTCCTTGCGGTTGAACGCGACCGGCACGCTGCGTCCGCCGTCGCGCTGCAGGGCGATCGCCAGCGCGGTCGCCAGTGGCAGGCCCTTGTAGGCGGGTCCAAACAGCATGTCGAAAGCCAGTCCGGCGTCGGCCTGGGCCAGCGCATAGCACTGGCCCAGCGTGTCCAGCGCGGCGCCGTTGTCGAAGCGGCCGGCGTTGAAGAAATACGGACTCTCGCGACCGGACTTGAGTGTGAAGCGACCGAACGCCAGCGCCTGGCTGGCAATGGCGGCATCGAGAAAGCGACGCTGGTAGTCGTGCAGCACGGCAGGCACCGATGACGGGATGCCGCGCAGTATGCCGCAGGCTTGTTCGCTCGACAGGCCCAGTCCGAGGGCTCAAGGCGTGAAATCCTCGGCCGATCCGGTCATCATGCGCCGGCCTCCGGATCTTTCCTGCATGCGAATCATCAGCTTCAATGCCAACGGCATCCGCTCCGCCGCCAACAAGGGCTTTTTCGACTGGCTCAAGGGTCAGGACGCCGACATCGTCTGTCTGCAGGAGACCAAGGCCCAGGAGGAGCAACTGGCGGATCCGTGTTTCCGTCCGCTCGGCCACTGCTTCTACCGCGACGCGGTGACCAAGAAGGGCTACAGCGGCGTGGCCATCTACAGCAAGCGCGAGCCGGACGAGGTGCGAACCGCACTGGGCTGGGCCCCGTTTGATGACGAAGGCCGTTACATCGAGGCGCGCTACGGCAACCTCAGCGTGGTGTCGTTCTACATCCCGTCCGGCACTTCCGGCGACGAGCGCCAGGGTTTCAAGTATCAGGTGATGGACTGGCTGAAGCCGATCTTCGACGAATGGCTGGCCAGCGGTCGTGACTACGTGTTGTGCGGCGACTGGAACATCGTCCGCGCCCGCAGCGACATCAAGAACTGGACATCCAACCAGAAGAACTCCGGCTGCCTGCCACCGGAGCGCGCCTGGCTCAATGGGCTGATTGCGGATGCGCACGGTGACGGTCTGATCGAGCCGCCGGCGACCGGCTGGAAGGACAGTTTCCGGGTGATCAAACCCGACGCGGTCGAGTACACCTGGTGGAGCAATCGCGGTGGCGCCCGCGCCAACAACGTGGGCTGGCGCATCGACTATCAGCTGGTCACACCGGAACTGGCCAAGCGGGCGAAGGCATGCGCGGTCCATCCCGAGCCGCGCTTCTCCGACCACGCGCCCTACGTGGTCGACTACCGCCGATGACCGCTGCCCGCGAGGCGACTGCGCACGTCGCCCTGGTCCGGCGCCTGCATCGCTTGGCGATGGTGCTGGTGTTGGGTTTCGCCGCGGGGCTGCCGTTGGCCCTGACTGGTGGCGCCATGCAGGCCTGGCTGACCATCGAGGGGCTGGATCTGGTCACCTTGGGATTCCTGGCGCTGATCGGTGTGCCGTACACCTTCAAGTTCCTGTGGGCACCTCTGATTGACCGGTTCGAGATCCCGTTGCTGGGTCGAAGACGTGGCTGGATCGTGCTGATCCAGCTGGCCATCGCGCTGGTGCTGTTCTGGATGTCCAGCGTGTCGCCCTCTCAGTCGATTCTGTGGTTCGCAATCGTCGCGGTTCTGGTCGCTTTTCTGTCGGCATCGCTGGATATCGTCATTGATGCCTATCGCACGGATCTGTTGACGTCGGAAGAGCGCGGCATCGGCGGTTCGCTGGCAGTGCTGGGTTACCGGCTGGCGATGGTGTTGTCCGGCGGCATCGCCTTGATCTGGGCCGATCAGTGGGGAAGTTGGCCGCAGGTCTATCGGGTCATGGCGATGATCATGGTCTCCACCGCAGTAATCTCGCTGTTCGCCTTGCCGCGGCTCCCGGCCGGATACGTAGCGCCGGTGACATCGGCGCGCAACGAACTGGTGGGTTTTCTGGGCCTGCTTGCTGGCGTCATTGCCGGTGCCTTTGCCGGGCGTTGGCTGATGTTGATGCTTGGGTTCGATTCCGCCAGCACTGATCGCTGGGTGCGGTTGGCGTTTCTGGTCGCACAGATTGTCGGCGCCATGTCCTTGGGCCTGTGGCTAGCGCGGCGCCTGCGTTTCGAGACGTTGAATCGCTCGCTGCACAGTTATTTTTCGATGCGCGGGGCCTGGGCGTTCTTGGCCTTGGTCGTGCTGTACAAGGTTGGCGATGCCTTCGCGCTCAGTCTGTCGACCCCGTTCCTTATCAAGGGAGTCGGCTTCAGCCAGACGGAGGTCGGGTTGGCGAACAAGACCATCGGGCTGTTCATGACCATCGTGGGTGCGATCGTCGGCGGCCTTCTGTTGCTGCGTCTGCGTCTATCCCATGCGCTGATCGGGTTCGGGGTACTCCAATTGCTGTCGAACCTAGGCTTCTATGCGCTTGCGGTGCTGGGGGCAGGTGCGTGGGGCTCAATGGTACTGCCGGCGTTCAATCTGTTTATCGTGCAGTTGTCCGAGCCTACCCAGATGGACACGCTGCTGCTTTTCGCGCTCAGCCTAGATAATTTTGCCGGAGGTATGGGCACAGCGGCGTTGGTCGCATTGCTGATGAGCCTGTGCGGCGCGCACTTCTCGGCCACCCACTACGCACTGCTGTCGGCGTTCGCCAGCCTGGGCCGCGTCTTTATCGGGCCGATAGCCGGTGTGCTGGCCGACGCCTATGGCTGGTCGCAGTTCTTTCTCGTTTCACTGGTGGTCGGTGTGCCGGGACTGGTGCTGGCCTGGCGCATGCGGCGCGCAGTCGACGAGATCGGCATGGCCAAAAAGGGACCTGGACTGGCCTGAGGTGGTTGGTCGCTCGCTGCGGGTCAGAGTTCGTGGATGTCGGTCAGCATCTGGCACTAAGCTCACCGATGGTGGATCGCGCCGAGAATACGTGGCCCGCGCGCGCCGGTTACCGAGGGCAGGTTGCCGGCTCTGCCGTCGAGCGTTTCACGCGCCAGCCACGCAAAACCCATGGCTTCGACGTAGTCGGGATCGACGCCCAGCGTCGCGGTGGTCTGTAGTGCGGCTGGCGCCATGGCGTCAGCCAACGCCTGCATCAGCACCGGGTTGTGCACGCCGCCACCGCAGGCATAGACGCGCTGCGCGCCCGGCATTTCCCGCCGCAGGGCGTTGGCGACCGTGTGCGCGGTGAGTTGCACCAATGTGGCCTGGACGTCGGCGGGTTCAAGTCCGCTGATGTCCGCACGCTGGTGCAGCCAGGTCAGGTTGAGCACTTCGCGGCCGGTGCTCTTCGGTGCCGGCTGGGCGAAGTAGGGTTCCTTCAACAGGATCGCGAGCAGGTCGTCATTGCACTGGCCTTGAGCGGCAAATCGGCCACCCTCGTCGAACCGGCTACCCAGGTGACGTTGCGCCCAGGCATCGAGCAGGCCGCTGGCGGGGCCGGTGTCGAAGCCGATGACCGGCTTGCCGTGATTGGCAGGCAACAAGGTCAGGTTGGCGATGCCGCCGAGATTGAGTACGGCGCGATCCTCGTCAGCGTGGGCGAAAACGGCCCGGTGGAAGGCACTCATCAGTGGCGCGCCCTGACCGCCGGCGGCGATGTCGCGGCGGCGGAAATCGGCGACGACGGTGCAGTCGGTCAGTTCAGCGATCCGGCTGGGATCGCCGATCTGCAGCGTGAACGGTCGCTTGGCATAGGGTCGGTGCCAGATCGTCTGGCCATGGGAGCCGAGTGCCCGAATCGCGCCCGCGGCAACGCCGGCGTCGGCAAGCACTCGGTTGGCGGCATCGGCGAAGACTTCCGCGACGGCGGCATCGAGATCACCGAACTGGTCCAGCGACGTCTGGCCGTCGCCCTGCGCCAAGGCGAGCAGCGTCTGGCGCAGTTGATCAGGCCAGGCATGCGCACGCCCGGCGATCAGCTGTGGCGCGCCGGTCTGGAAATCGACCAGCGCGACGTCGATGGCGTCGGCGCTGGTGCCGGAGATCAGGCCGAGATACAGATCGTGGGGCACGAAGCCGACGCGATCAGTTCGTCGATGCGGTGGCGCGGATGTTTTCCAGCAGATCCAGCTGGCCAGCCAGCGCGATGGTGTCGCGGCGGAAGCGCTCCAGCGCCGGTCCCTTCAACGGCTCCGGCTTGGGCAGCGTGACCGTCAGCGGATCCCGATGCTGGCCATTGACCTGGAATTCGTAATGCAGATGCGGGCCACTGGCCAGGCCGGTCATGCCGACATAGCCGATAACGTCGCCCTGGCGGACGCGGCCGCCCTGACGCACATTGCCGTTGAAGCGCGACATGTGCGCGTACAGCGTGGTGGTCTTGTTGCCGTGATCCAGGATCACGGTATTGCCGAAGCCGCGCTGCGAGCCGCGGAACTTCACCCGGCCATCGCCGGCCGCGTAGATCGGTGTGCCGGTCGGTGCCGCGTAGTCGACGCCGCGGTGGGCACGGACCCGGTTGAGGATCGGATGCTTGCGCGCCAGCGAGAAACGCGAGCTGATTCGGGTGAAGTCGACCGGTGTACGGAGGAACTCCTTGCGCAGCACGCGGCCATCCTGGTCGAAGTACTCGATCTTGCCGTCGGGGTGGACGTGACGCAGGGCCACGAAGCGCTTGCCGCGGTTGATGAAGCTCACTGCCAGCACGTCGCCGTCGCGGATGCGCTCACCGTCGCGATAGACCTGCTCGTAAACCACATGGAAGGTGTCGCCAACGCGCAGATCCTGGGCGAAGTCGATGTCGTAGCCCAGGACCTTGGCGATCTTCAACACCATGCCGTAGTTCAGACCGGCATCTTCGGCCGCGCCGCCGAGCGACGAGGCGATCACGCCGGAGCTGCGTTCAATGCGATGTTCCAGACGGCGTTCGAGGATTTCGTCGGTGACGCTGCCGTCGGCAAGCAGGCGCACCACTACGCGCGCTTCCTCGCCCTTGTCGAACAACATCGCGGCCAGCGCACCGGGCTGTTCCGACAGCATGGCGATCTGGTCACCCGGACGCAGCCGGCCGGCCAGATGCTTGACGTTCTCCGACTTCAGCGCGTGCTCCAGTACATTGCCGCCGAAGCCCTGGTTCTGGAAGATGCCGCTGAGGGTGTTGCCCGGCTCAATGGTGACCACATGCCAGCCATCGGCCTCGCCGTTGAAGGCCAGATGCATGGCTTCGTCGGCGCCCAGCTCGGCGATCTCCAGGTTCGCGCGCTCAAGAGCCGGCGGCAGGGTCAGCTCGGTCTGTACCAGAGAGCCCGGCGCATCACGCTTGGCCAGCGCCAGCGTCGGCAGCACGCCCAGAACGGTGATGGCGGTGAAACCCAGGACAGCGCAGCCGGCCCAATGACGGCGAAACCAGGTGCGGGGCTGCTTGACCAGCGAGGTGGCGGAATCGGCAACACGACGGTGCCAGTAGGGACGTGAGTTCATCCTGACTTCGGAATCCTTGGCGTGGGTGGTACTGGCCCGATCAGCGGAGAAGGGTCGCCGAATCGCCTGTGCCGGACAGGAAGGCCGGGTAAGTCTGGTATTGGCTCGCCAAAGACGGATCTTCACGCGGGACTGCACCGGGGCCGGACCGCCGTACCTTAGTCAGGTCGAAAAC
>JAMHVM010000072.1:0-2050 GCA_035911475.1 Lysobacterales bacterium
GCCTCGCTGTTGATCTCGAGGTTGCCGGGCGGATACGGCCGCGCCTGACGCGATGCCATCGTGGCGCTGATCGCGGTCACGGTGCTGATGTCGATCTCGCCGCTCGCGGTGCCGGTCTGCAATTTGACGTCCACCGTGTCGCTGTCGGCGTACTGCGTCGGATCGAGTGCCCAGTCGCTCGCGCTCGGCGGCAGGAAAAACAGCGGCGTGGCGGCGTCGTGCGTCTGCGGCGTGGTGTCGAGGATCGCTCGATCCACGCTTACGGTGGCTGCGTCCGCGTCGATCGCGGTCACGCGACACAACTCCGCAAGCGCGCCTGTGCCGATCTGCACCAACCAGTCGACCTCGACGTCTTCGATCTGGCTCAGGTCGTCGAGTTGTATATCGGTATCGGTCGCGCGGTCGAGCGCCGACGCCAGCATAGCGGACGGCGCGCAGACCTGCTCGGGGCGCACCTCCGCATAGCTCGCCGGGCTGATGCGCGCCCAGATGTCAATGTCAGTCGTGAGCGGTGTCGGCTTGGCGGCGAGCGCGGCGAGATACCCCGCCCCGTCGCCGAGCGTGCCCGTCTCGGCGACGCCCAGCGCGTCAAGCAGTGCCCAGTACGGCAGTTCCATCAGGGTCGCGGTCGTGGCCTCTGCTGGGGCCGTAGATGGCGTGGTCCACTCATTGCCCTGCTCGCTGATTTCCGGCACGTCGAGCGGCAAAGAGAAAACGTCCTGCACCACCGTCAGCGTGATCGCGCCATCTGTCAGCGTGCCGGTGTCGATCTCCAGCACGCGCAGCACGATCTCCTCGATCCCCTCGGGCGCGTGCGAGAAGATGAACACGTCGCCCGGAAACTTATCCCAGCCTGCGCGGTTGACCTTGATTTTGCCCTTCGACAAATTGGAGCTTGCTTCCTTCACGTCGCGCTTCGCCACGCGTCGCGCCCGCGCCTCTGTTGCGATGCCGGGGTAGTCGCGCGTCTCGGCGATCACACCGTGCTGCTGCACGCTCGCGCGGTTGGTGTAGGTCGTCGCCTGAGCTGCGCCGTCGCGGTCCACCCACCGCACTGTGATCGTATTCACCGCTTCGCCGTCCGCGGCATCCTGCCACTCGACGACCTCGATCACGTCATCCTCTGTCAGCGCGTCCAGACTGGAGATATCGTAATCGTCGCGCAACGCTACGATCTTCAGTTGGCCAGTGCGCGGATTGATCGTCTGCAGCGCGCCCGCGTGGCGGCACACCTCGCCGATGAATTCCTCGATCGCGCACTGGCGTGCCCAGTACATCGACAGGCCCGTGCGCTCGTCGAAAAAAATGTCCGCGGCGTAGGCCATCGCAACGGCATCGATGTTGGCCGGGTCCTCTGCCATGCCCTGGTGCGTATCGACCCAGACCTTGTAAATGATGTGCGCCGGGTTCATGTCCTGGCCGCCGCCGCACACGCCCGAGCCGCGGCGGTACATCTCGAGGATCGCCCCGGCGCTCAGTTCGCCCCAATGGAAGAATGGCTCGTCGCGCGTGCCCTCTGGTTGCTTGCCGTAGGTATCCCCGCCCGACCAGTCAAAAGCAATGCCGGTCCACCCGGACGGGTTGGATGGCGTGAGCGGCCACGCGATGCCGGTCGCGGTTCCTGCGTAGTAGGTCAGCGGTTGCAGCTCGCCGTCAATGTAGAGCTTCAGCGATGCAACCGTGCCCATAAGGGAAAGCCCCGGGTCGCAATACAGCACGACGAAGTGGTCGCCGGTGCCGGTGATAGTGTCGGCGGGTGTTTGCAGGCGATAGCTGCCGCCAATGCCGTCACCCAGCACCACGCTGATGCGTGACGTGCCTTCGGCGTAAATGTCGACGCCGCGCCAGAACCCCTGGGTCCCTCCGACGTTGCTCTTGAACAGAATTTGCTCTGTTTGGGAATGCAGGTTGAACCACACGCCGGCCGTGAACGGAAACAGCGGCTGCACGGCGATGTCGGCCACGTTCATCCAGCCGTTGCCCGTGGCGCCGTTGCGGTACATGGCGCCGTTGTTTTCGGTATTCAGCGTGACTGGCGTGGCGTTGAAGG
>JAMHVM010000073.1:0-37344 GCA_035911475.1 Lysobacterales bacterium
GACAACGGCTCGACCCTGTCGGCGGTGAACTTTCCCGAGGTCAGCCTGCCCGAGCATCCGTCCAGCCGGCGGCTGCTGCACATCCACCGCAACGTGCCGGGCATGCTGTCGCAGATCAACGAGGTGTTCTCCAAGGTGGGCGTCAACATCGACGGCCAGTACCTGCAGACCAATCCGGTGATCGGCTACGTGGTGGTCGATGTCTCGGCCACGCCTGCGCAGGCCGACGCGCTGCGCGCCGCGCTGGCGGCGATTCCGGGCACCTTGCGCTGCCGCGCCCTGTACTGAGGCGGAGTTCAATCGGACATGGCCACACGACAGGCGGCCCCGGTAGCGCCAGATTTCGGCGTCATCGACGCAAGCACAGCAACCGATCCAGCGATCAGGTCGTGGGGGCCTTTCGCCAGAAGCGGAAACGATGCCAGCGACGCCAGAGCCAGCGACCGGTAGTCGTTCGCCAATCGACGCTGTCGAAGGCGCCGGACTGCCATTGCCGTAGCAACCATTCCAGATCGTCGCCAGTGCCCGCCGGATCACGCAGATCCAGCAGGAACGAATTTCCCGGATCCATCTGCGTCACCGAATCGGCCAGCGGCAAACCTGCAGCCGTTGCCATTCCGCGAAGCAGAGGATCGCTGCTGCGCACCGCATCGACGCCCACCGCCGTGACCCGCGGCAAGGTGCCGGCGCCCCAGAACCACAGGCCGTTGATGGCCGGTCGACCATTGGCCACGCGGCGCTGATTGATCGCGTGCTGGGCCAGCACAATTTGCACCTCGCTGAAGACGCGCCGCCAGCGCCGGTGCAGGTCATCCTCGGGCCAGAGCTCGAACAGGTCGCCACCCAGCGCCTGCTCGGGCGGCGGCAATTGCGGCAGATCAGGCAGCGCGTTGCCGGTGAACGGGCGCAGATACCAGCGTGTCGGATGCGGGGCGCTCAGTTCGAAGCCTTCGTCGCCGAACATCGGGCACAACGTGGTCAACAGTGCCGCGACCTCGTCAGGGCTCTGACCAATATCGCCACAGGCCATCAAGCGCACGCTGGCAGGCTCGACCCGGAGATGTGCCGGATCGGCACGCAGCCAGGCATGACCATCGGCGTCGCCAACATCCACTGTTCGGGTCAATGCCGCCGCGGGCCATCCGGCACCAAGCGCGAACAGGTCACCGAACAAGCCTTGATCGCCCTGATCCTCCACAACGCGGTGATTGGCCTTGACCAGAAAACCGGCGATGGCGTTGGCCAGATGCGCCGAGGGCGGCCGCGTCGGCGCCAGCACGATCAGTCGTCGCATGGTCATTGCATCATGCTAGCGGCAACGGTGATCGGGAGGCGATCGCGGAGGCTCGAGCGCCGCACCGGCCAGCCGCAGGGGCATCCCGCCAACGGCTACTGAGGGCGCGATACGCTCTACGCGGGGCAACTGGTCATGACCGGGTCTGCAGTGCACGGCGTCGACGCGCGAGATGTTCCAGCACCGGAATCGCCACTGCGAACGGGATCATGCCCAGCACCACCATCGCCATCGTGCCTGCAGGTTCGAACTGCAACGGACCGCGCTGGCCTCCGATCAACAGCTGCATGCCGGTCTGGAAGGCGAGATGGAACCCCATGCCGGCCCAGATGGATCCGGTCAGCCAGCGGAACCAGCCGAACACCAGGCCCATGGTCAGGAACAGGGACGCATCCATGATCGCGACACCCCGATGCAGCAGGACTGCCACTGCCGTGAACAGCACAGCCTGGACGACGATCACCACAAGCGGACGCAGGCGCTGCGCCAACATGGTGGCGATGTAGCCGCGAAACAGCAACTCTTCCGGGAACGCCTCCAGCAGCAGAACGGTCAGCAGGTGCATGCCCATCATCGCGATCAGTGTCGCGGCATCCACCGTCAGGCGCAGCTCCACCAGACCCAGCGTGACGGCCGCCAACACTGCGAGGGTTGCCGGTATCAGCCAGAGCAGGAATCCGGCCAGGAACCAGAATCGTGCCTCCCGTCCGCCAGCGAGACCCAGGTCGCGCCAGCGCATCCAGGCGGTTCGACGCAGCAACACGGCGATGCCGGCCAGTATCGCCAGAGAAATCGCCAAACCGGATGCCAACCGCTCGACCCGATAAGCCCAGCCAGCCTCGCCGGGGGACGGGGATGACCAGGACACCAGCGCCGCGAGGCATCCGTAGAACAGGGCGCAGGCGGCGAGCACCCCAACGATGATCGCTAGTGCGGAGGCGCCACCCCGGCCGGCAGGATCCGCTCCATGGATCGTCGTGGCAGGCTTCCGCGAATCCGTCATCGCCGCAGGACGCGCTGCGGTCAGCCGTAGCGGACCGCGGCGATCTCGTAGTTGCGCTGCCCGCCCGGTGCCTGGATGGTGACGCTGTCGCCTTCGTTCTTGCCGATCAGCGCACGCGCCACCGGCGAGGTCACCGAGATCAGGCCCTGCTTGATGTCGGCCTCCAGCTCGCCGACGATCTGGTAGGTGATCTCGGCATCGTCGTTGTCCAGGTCGATCAGGTCGACAATCGCTCCGAAGACCACCCGGCTACCGGCGTTGAGCTTGCTGGTATCGATGATCTCGGCGTGCGACAACGAGGCCTCCAGTTCCTTGATCCGCCCCTCGATGAAGCCCTGCTGCTCGCGCGCGGCGTGATACTCGGCGTTCTCCTTGAGGTCGCCGTGGGCACGCGCTTCGGCGATGGCATTGATCACCGCCGGGCGCTTCACGCTCTTGAGTTCTTCCAGTTCGGCGCGCAGACGCTGGGCGCCCTGCGCGGTCATCGGTACGCGGCTCATGCGGTCAGTTTCCTGTGCAGTTCCTGGAGCGAGGTGACATCACCGCTGCCATAGTGATCCATGGCGCCGATCAGCGCACGCGCGCCGGCGACCGTGGTCGAATAGGTCAGCCGATGCTGCAGCGCCTCGCGCCGGATCGAGAACGAATCGGCAATCGCCTGTTTGCCCTCGGTGGTGTTGATGATGTAGCTGATCTCGCCGTTCTTGATCAGGTCGACGATGTGCGGCCGGCCTTCCAGCACCTTGTTGATGTGCGCGCAGTCGATACCCTGGCCACGCAGGTAATTACCGGTGCCGGCCGTGGCGACCAGGCTGAAACCGCGGCGGATCAGCTCGTGCGCCAGATCCAGCAGGTGCGACTTGTCGCTGTCGCGCACGCTGATGAAGACCTTGCCGGGCTTGGGCATGCGGATGCCGGCGGCTTCCAGCGAGCGCGCGAACGCCTGCGGGAAGGTCTCGCCAACGCCCATGATCTCGCCGGTGGAACGCATTTCCGGGCCGAGGATGGGGTCCACGCCCTGGAACTTGGCGAACGGGAAGATCGCTTCCTTGATCGAGAAATACGGCGGCACGATCTCGGCCGTGGCGCCCTGCGCCGCCAGCGTCCTGCCGGCCATGCAGCGCGCGGCAATCTTGGCCAGTGGCTGGCCGGTGGCCTTGGACACGAACGGCACCGTGCGTGAGGCACGCGGATTCACTTCCAGCACGAAGATGTCCTCGCCCTGCACCGCGAACTGGGTGTTCATCAGGCCGACCACACCGAGCGCCTTGGCCATCTCACCGACCTGGCGACGCAGCTCGTCCTGGACCGCCAACGACAGCGAATGCACCGGCAGCGAACAGGAGCTGTCGCCTGAATGCACGCCAGCCTCTTCGATGTGTTCCATCAGACCGCCGATCAGCGTGCCGCCGGTGGCGTCGGCGACCAGATCGACGTCGACCTCGATGGCGTGGTCGAGGAAACGATCCAGCAACACCGGTGAATCGTTCGAGACCTGCACCGCCTCACGGATGTAGCGCGACAGGTCGGCGTCGCTGTGCACCACTTCCATGGCACGGCCACCGAGCACGTAGCTGGGACGAACCACCAGCGGATAGCCGATCTGGCCGGCCAGCGCGATCGCTTCGTCATGGTTGCGCGCGGTGCGGTTGGGCGGCTGGCGCAGGCCGAGCTGCTCGATCAGCTGCTGGAAGCGCTCTCGGTCTTCGGCCAGGTCGATCGAATCCGGCGTGGTGCCGATGATCGGCACACCGTTGGCTTCCAGCGCGCGCGCCAGTTTCAGCGGCGTCTGTCCGCCGTACTGCACGATCACACCCTTGGGCTTCTCGGTCTCGACGATCTCCAGCACGTCTTCCAGCGTCAGCGGCTCGAAGTAGAGGCGGTCGGAGGTGTCGTAATCGGTGGAGACGGTTTCCGGGTTGCAGTTGACCATGATGGTCTCGAACCCGTCCTCGCGCAGCGCCAGTGCCGCATGCACGCAGCAGTAGTCGAACTCGATGCCCTGGCCAATGCGGTTGGGACCGCCGCCCAGCACCATGATCTTGTCGCGACCGGTCGGCTCCGCTTCGCACTCCTCGTCGTAGCTGGAATACAGGTAGGCGGTGCTGGTGGCGAACTCGGCCGCGCAGGTGTCCACGCGCTTGTACACCGGGCGCACGCCGTAGGCGCGGCGCAGTTGCCGGACGGCCGCTTCGTCGGTGCCGGTGAGCGCAGCCAGACGGCTGTCGGAGAAACCCTGGCGCTTCAGCGTGCGCAGACGAGCTGCATCGAGCGCGGCGAGGCCGTTCACGGCCACGTCCTTCTCGGTGCGGATCAAGTCCTCGATCTCGACCAGGAACCAGGGATCGATGTGCGTCAGCGCGAAGATCTCCTCGCGCGACAGGCCGGCGCGGAAGGCATCGGCAACGTGGAACAGGCGATCCGGTCCGGGCTCACGCAACTGCCGGCGCAATTCCGCCACCGATTCGTCGGTGAACACCGTGGTCCGTGGCGACAGGCCGTCGACACCGATTTCCAGGCCACGCAGCGCCTTCTGCAACGACTCCTGGAAGCAGCGGCCAATGGCCATCACCTCGCCCACCGATTTCATCTGCGTGGTCAGGCGGGCATCGGCAGCGGGAAACTTCTCGAAGGCGAAGCGCGGAATCTTGGTGACCACGTAGTCGATGCTGGGCTCGAAACTGGCCGGCGTGGCGCCACCGGTGATCTCGTTGCGCAACTCGTCCAGCGTGTAGCCGACCGCCAGTTTGGCGGCGATCTTGGCAATCGGGAAGCCGGTCGCCTTGGAGGCCAATGCGGACGACCGAGACACGCGCGGGTTCATCTCGATCACCACCACGCGGCCGGTCTGCGCGTTGACGCCGAACTGCACGTTGGAACCACCGGTGTCGACACCGATCTTGCGCAGCACCGCGATGGACGCATCGCGCAGGCGCTGGTATTCCTTGTCGGTGAGCGTGAGCGCTGGCGCCACGGTGATCGAGTCGCCGGTGTGCACGCCCATGGGATCGAGGTTCTCGATCGAGCAGACGATGATGCAGTTGTCCGCGGTGTCGCGGACCACTTCCATCTCGAACTCCTTCCAGCCCAGCACCGATTCCTCGACCAGCACTTCGTGCACCGGTGAGAGTTCCAGACCGCGCTTGACGATCTCCTCGAATTCCTCGCGGTTGTAGGCGATGCCGCCGCCGGTACCGCCGAGGGTGAAGCTGGGCCGGATGATGGTCGGGTAGCCGACCTTGGCCTGGATCTCGACCGCCTGCTCGAAGCTGCGCGCGACCTCGGCCTTGGGGCACTCCAGACCGATCTCCTGCATGGCGATCCGGAACAGTTCGCGGTCCTCGGCCATGCGGATGGCATCGCGCGAGGCGCCGATCAGTTCGACACCGTACTTCTCCAGCACGCCGGCATCGGCGAGGTCCAGCGCGCAGTTCAGCGCGGTCTGGCCGCCCATGGTCGGCAGCAGCGCGTCCGGGCGTTCCTTGGCGATGATCGCCTCGACCGCGCGCAGGTTGATCGGCTCGATGTACACCGCGTCGGCGGTGTCCGGGTCGGTCATGATCGTGGCCGGGTTGGAATTGACCAGCACCACGCGGAAACCTTCGGCCTTCAGCGCCTTGCAGGCCTGGGCGCCGGAATAGTCGAATTCGCAGGCCTGGCCGATCACGATCGGGCCGGCGCCGATCACCAGGATGCAGCGGATATCAGTGCGCTTGGGCATGGGCGCGGGCCTCTTGCATCAGCGCGACGAAACGGTCGAACAGCGGATCGACATCATGCGGACCGGGGCTGGCCTCGGGATGACCCTGGAAGGAAAACGCCGGTGCGTCGGTCAAGGCGATGCCTTGGTTGGACTGGTCGAACAGGGAACGGTGGGTGACGGTCACATTCGCTGGCAGCGAAGACTCATCGATGGCGAACCCGTGGTTTTGGCTGGAAATCATCACCCGGCCGCTTGCCAGGTCGATCACCGGATGATTGCCGCCGTGATGGCCGAACTTCATCTTCAGCGTCTTGGCACCGGCGGCCAGACCGAGCAGCTGGTGGCCCAGGCAGATGCCGAACACCGGCAGCTTTGCAGTCAGGAATTCGCGGATTGCCGAGATTGCGTAGTCGCAGGGCTCCGGATCACCGGGGCCATTGGACAGGAACACGCCATCGGGCTGCAGCGCCAACACGTCGCTCGCCGTCGTCTGTGCCGGCACCACATGCACCTCGCAGCCGCGCTCGGCGAGCAGGCGCAGGATGTTGCGCTTGACGCCGAAATCGTAGGCGACCACACGGAAGCGCTTTTCCGGCTCGCGGAACGTCACCGCATCCAGATCGTAGACACCTTCTCGCCAGTCGTAGGCGCTGGTGGTGCTGACCACCTTGGCCAGGTCCATGCCTTTCAGACCGGGGAAGGCGCGCGCCTTGGCCAGCGCCGCGTCGAGGTCGGCGGCTTCCGGACCGGCGACCAGGCAGCCGTTTTGGGCACCCTTCTCGCGCAGGATGCGGGTCAGCCGGCGGGTATCGATCTCGGCGATCGCCACCACCTCGTGGCGGATCAGCCAGGCCTGCAGCGTTTCCTCGCTGCGCCAGTTGCTGGCGATGCGCGAGGCATTGCGGATGACCAGTCCAGAGGCATGGATGCCGTCGGACTCGGCATCGGCGGCATTGATGCCGGTGTTGCCGATCTGCGGAAACGTGAGAGTAACGATCTGCCGGGCGTAGGAGGGATCGGTGAGGATCTCCTGGTAGCCGGTGATCGCGGTGTTGAAAACGACTTCGCCGACGCGGCTGCCGGCGGCGCCGATCGCTCGGCCGCGGAAGCTGCTGCCGTCGGCCAGGACCAGAAGGGCTTGATCTGTCACAGGTTCGCCTTGACGTGGATGCGACACAACCCGCGGGCCGCCGTTCTGACGGTCCGAAGGAGTGGGTACGGGCGAACCGGAATGATACGGCCGTAGCGCCCCTCTGTCACCTGCGCCGGGTCGCTCCGGTCAGTCGCCTGCCGGCTCGAACACGTCCTCGAAGTCATACCGCCCGGGCGCCTTGCCGACCAGCCAGCGTGCCGCCAGCAGGGCACCGCGCGCGAAGATGTCGCGGTCGGTGGCGCGATGGCTCAGCTCCAGCCGCTCGCCCGGCCCGGCGATGAACACCGTGTGCTCGCCGACGATATCGCCCGCCCGGATCGAGGCAAAACCGATCTCGCCGGAGGTCCGGGCCTGCCCCAGACCCTGACGGGCAGCCACCGCCGACTCCGCCAGCAGCTGACCTCGGGCTTGCGCTACCGCTTCACCCAGCGCCAGCGCCGTACCGGATGGGGCATCGCGCTTGCCGGCGTGATGGGCCTCGAGGATTTCCAGATCCCACGCTTTCAGGGCCCGCGCCGCCTCGGCGGCGACGCGCTTCAACACCGCCACTCCGGGCGAGAAGTTCGCCGACCACAGCACGGGAATCACCGAGGCGGCCTCGCTCATGGCGGTTCGCTGGCTATCCGACAATCCCGTGCTGCCGCACACCAGAGCCACGCCGGCCTGACGGCACCAGGCGAGCACGGCGTCGAAACCCGAAGGCGTGCTGAAGTCGATCACCACTGCCGGCGGTGGCACGGCATCGCCAACGCGGCCGTAAGCGATCGCCGCCGCAGGCGTCGCCTGTCCCAGCAGTCCCGATGTCGGAGCTACCCAGGCACCGGTCACGCGGATGCCCGCCTGTTCAGCCAATGTGATCAGGCGCTGGCCCATGCGCCCACCGGCACCGGCAATCGCCAGGGTCTGCAATCGACCATCCATGTCGTCCGCCAATGCCTGCCTGCGCATACTTTTCGTTGACCTTGTCAAAGGTCGACTATGGCAGACTCGACCACCGTCTTCACTGCTGGAACTCCCATGATGAAGCGCCTGCTGGCAGCAACAATGACCCTCATCCTCGTGTTCCCATGCACCAGCACGCTAGCCGGTGACTCGGTCAGGACCGTCGAGGTGACGAGCATTCCGTTGACCGATGGCTCGATCGACGGCCGTGACGCCACATCCTCGACGGGCCCGGCAAAGCCGGAATCGCTGGTCTCGCCGCCGCCGTTCCTGAGTCGGCAGACTGCCTTACTCAATCCCGACGGCACGATCCAGACGCGCTGCGACGGCGGCAGCCGCCACAACTTCGCCACCGTCCAGCGTGGCGCCGAGGCAGCCGACGTCCTGCTCAAGGGGGGGCGCCGATGAGCCGCGCTGGCGGCATTGTCGCCGGGCTGATCGCCTTGTTGTGGGGCGTGCTGCCTGCACATGCACAGGTGGTGCTGCTGGAGCCAGGCGTCAATCAACTGCAGATGCAAGGCCAGTCTTTCACGGTGCAGCCGGCGATCGACATTCCCGATGGCACGCGGCACCTTCGCCTGGAGGCACTCTCCAGCAATGGCGCCGACGTGGATCTGTTGCTGCGCTACGGCGAGGCCTTTCCGCAGACCAGCAATGCCGGCACCTTCGGCGGCATTCCCTGGCTGTACGAACATGCCCATTACCGTTCAAGCAGCGGAGGACCCTCAGAAAACCTGGTCGTCACCCCGTACCAGGCCCAGCCGCTCCGTCCCGGCCGCTGGTATCTGGCCCTGGTCAACTTTCACAACCAGCCCACGGTCGTCGACATCACGGTCACGCTGTCATCTGTCGACCCGGAGCCAGCAGCGATAACCGTCGACTTCAACGATGCCGCCGGCTGCGCTGCCCAGGTTGGCGAGGACCAGAACGGCAGCATCGATCCCTGGTTTGACAGCCAGACTGTTGCCCCCGTGGATGGCAACAACGGAACCACGATAGGCGAGCAGCGGCGAATTGCGTTCAACCACGCGCTGGAACGAATCCGGCAACAAGCCTCGCCCATTGCCCCTATTCATATTCGTGCCTGCTGGGCCGAACTGGGTGGCGACGCCAACCGCGCCACCCTCGCCAGTGCCGGGCCTTACCTCACCCGTAGCGACAACGTGTTCGCCGACCACAACAATCCGGGCCACTATCGCAACCGATTCGGCCACTACGCCACCGTCGCGAAGGCATACACCTGGCATGCGATGGCAGCGATCGCCCAGTCCACCGGAACCGGCAGCTGCCGATTCCTGACCGGCGCGAGTTGCACACTGCCAAGGGCCGATGTCTTCATCCAATTCAACAGTGACCTCGGCAGCACTGACATCATCGGTGGGCGCAACTTCCGTTATGGACTTCAGCCCCTCGCCTCCTCGTCCTCGTTGGACTTTGTCGGCACAGCCATGCACGAAATCGTGCATGGTCTGGGCTTTCTCTCCCTGCTGAATCTGGATGACAGCGGTGACGAACCGCTCGGTGCGAAGTTCCGCGCCCGCCTTTCCAGCAGCAGCCTTGAAGCGTTTGGACATGACGACGCCTACTCCGATAGCCTGGCACTGGTCGAAGGCGCGGACAGTGTTCGCCCGATCAACCCGCTTCCGCTGCCTGAACGTGCCGCAGCCCTCACGGCAGGGCCGCGATTGCGCTGGAGTGATGCCGAAGCGGCAGCGTCGCCGGCAAATCCATGGCAGTCAGCACCGTTTCCCGACAATCTGCCCCGGATCTACGCGCCCGATCCGATCGAGCGTGGCTCGAACCTGTCGCATCTGGCGAATGACCGGCAGTTGATGGCTGCGTTCGGCAACAACGCGCGTGACCTGGGTCTTGCTGCACCGATGCTTTCTGCGGTCGGCTGGAATTCCGGCCGCAAGGTCATGCCTGTACCCGTTCACCCGATGCCCTACGGCGGCCAATGGTTCGATCCGTCGCACAACGGCCATGGCATCGACCTGCAACGGGTGGTCGGGACGCCCGACACCTATTTCCTGGTCCTGTACACCTACGACTCAAGTGGCCAGCCAGAGTGGTACACATCGACCGGGCGAATCGTCGATGGCGTGTTTCGTCCAGGCAACAACGCCCGCCAAAACAGCCTGTGGCGTTGGCGAGGCCCCGGCAATATCGACCTCACAGCCGGGGGCCAGATGCGGATCGACTTCAACCAGGCCAACCGTGCCCCCGAGTGCCAGGACGGCGGCGCCCGTGCGGGGTTGTTGGCCTTGATGGATTTCTCCATCGCATCGGCCAATGGTCGTGAGCAGCATCGCTGGTGCCTCACGCAGTTGCTGCCGCACGAGCTGCGGCCCGACTTCGACACCACCGGCACCTGGTACGCGGGCGAAGCCGACTCCGGCTGGGGCATCAGCACGCTGGCCCTGCCAGGCACCATCAGCGTCGGCCTCAACGCCATCGTCTACCACTTCGACGACGACAACCAGCCACGCTGGGCCCTGGGTGAAACCGCGAATTTCCAGTCAGGGCAACCTTTCGCACTGAACCGCTACGCGGGTTACTGCCGTGGCTGCGAACCACCACCGGGCGGAGTGATCCGCCAGGAGACGGGCCAGATCACCATCAACCTGGGGCCACCCCAGGGCAGCAGTGGCACGGTGTCACTCTCCTTCATGGGCTTCGGCACGCCGTTCCCGGGCGTCGTCCAGACCAGCTTCCAGCGCACCAACTCACCGATGATCCTGCTCGGCGAATCAGCACCGCCGGATGACTGAAGCCCTCGTGCAACATCTCGGTCGCGGATGCGGCTGATGTGCCTGTCGCATAGTGGCGATCCGCCACGAAAAAGCCCCCGTTTCGGGGGCTTTTTTTTCAGGTCCGGGGTGCCCTGGATCAGCCGATGCGCTCGACCAGTGCCTGGGCAAAGCTGTCGGTGGAACCGCTGCCACCCAGATCCGGGGTCAGGCGATCACCGGCGGCGATGGTGTCGCGCACGGCGTGGCGAACGCGCGTGGCCTGCTCGGGCATGGCCAGGTGATCGAGCATCATGGCCGCGGCCAGCAGCAGCGCGCAGGGATTGGCCAGGCCCTTGCCGGCGATGTCGGGCGCTGAACCGTGCACCGCCTCGAAGATGGCGCAGTCGGTGCCGATGTTGGAACCCGGCGCCAGGCCCAGGCCGCCGACCAGACCGGCGCAGAGGTCGGACAGGATGTCGCCGAACAGGTTGGTGGTGACGATCACGTCGAACTGGTGGGGATTCATCACCAGCTGCATGCAGGTGTTGTCGACGATCATCTCGTTGAAGGCGATGTCCGGGTATTCCGCAGCCACCTCACGCGCCACCTTCAGGAACAGCCCCGAGGTGGTCTTCATGATGTTGGCCTTGTGCACGGCCGTGACCTTGCGCCGGCCGGCACGGCGCGCCAGTTCGAAGGCATAGCGGACGATGCGCTCGGAACCACGCCGGGTGACCCGGATCAGCGACTGTGCCGACTGGCCGTCCGGCGACAGCACCTGGCCTTCACTGCCATAGGCGCCTTCGGTGTTCTCGCGCACCGTGATGATGTCGATGCCTTCGTAGCGCGCCTTGGTTCCGGGAATGGTCAAGGCCGGACGGACATTGGCGTACAGGTCGAAACGACGGCGCAGATCAACGTTGATCGACTTGAAGCCCTCGCCGATCGGTGTGGTCAACGGCCCCTTCAGGGCGACCTTATGCCTGGCAATGGCATCCAGCGCCGACTGCGGCAGCAGGTTGCCATGTGCCGCCAGCGCGCCCTCGCCGGCGTCGACAAAGTCGTAGCTCAGGCCACAGTCCAGGGCCTCGAGCACGCGCAAGGTCGCGGCGGTGATTTCCGGACCAATGCCATCCCCACGGATGACGGCGATCGTCTGCGACATGTTTCCTCCAGAATCGTGAGCGATTGCGCGGGCGGCGGCTGCGCGATGGCCGACATTATCCGTGATCGCCGCGAGACCGGCCAATCACCGGAACCGCCCGCAGCAGTGAAGATTCAGGCATGGCGCGCCCTTCCGCACTGCCATGGTGATGCACGAAGCCAGCGGAGACCGGACGCAGGCCGCTGTCGTGGAAGGCTTTCAGGCACAGGCAATGGCGACGGTCGCGCCGTACACGGATCAGCGTCGCGCGCTGGTCGCCAACAGTGTCAATAAGACGAATGTCCGACGAAGATCGGACCGTCAAGGCGTCAATACCTTCCTTTGGCGATGGTCTGGACCGGCGCGCACCAACACCTCACGCCGGACAGTGTCCGGGACTGCGCCGGCGCTCCCGGTCGCGAAAACCCGCACGCTGCCGATCAGATCAGGCGGATTTCCCGCAGGCGCTCGAGCAGGTAGCCGTGCGCGGTGATCGGTTCCGGATAACGATCGGGGTTCTCCGCAGTGATGCACGAAGGCAGGGTTTCAATCAGGAAGTCCGGATTCGGGTGCAGGAAGAACGGCACCGAGTAGCGCGGCTTGCGTGCTTCCTCACCCTTGGGGTTGACCACCCGATGCGTGGTCGAGGGATACACGTGGTTGGTCAGGCGTTGCAGCATGTCACCGATGTTGACCACGATGGCATCGCCCTGGGTGGTGATCGGCAGCCACTCGCCGTCCTTGCCCAGCAGTTCCAGACCGGCCGCGCTGGCACCGACCAGCAAGGTGATGAAGTTGATGTCCTCGTGGGCACCGGCGCGCACGTTGGGCACCTCGGCGCTCTCGATCGGCGGATAGTGGATCGGGCGCAGGATGGAGTTGCCGGAATCGACCTTGTCCTCGAACCAGTTCTCGGGCAGATCGATGTACAGCGCCAGCGCGCGCAGCACCCGGCGACCCAGGTCATCCAGCGCCTGGTACAGGCCGTAGCCGTACTCGCGGAAACCCGGCACCTCGTGCGGCCACAGGTTCGGCGGCATCACGTCGGCGTATTTGGAGTCGCGCGGAATCTCCCGGCCGACATGCCAGAACTCCTTGAGGTCGGGATGCGTGGAATCCTTGGCGGTTTCGACCTTGAACGGGGTGTAGCCGCGCGCGCCGCCGCTGCCCGGCACGTGATAGGCGCGCTTGACGCCATCGGGCAAGGCGAAGAATTCGGCGAAGGCGCGATAGGCACCGTCGAGCAGTTCGGGGTCGATGCCGTGGCCATTGATGCCGCAGAAACCGTAGGTCTCGTAGGCCTGACCGAGTTCGCGCACGAATGCGTCGCGGTCGCTGTCGAAACGCCGGATGTCGAGGGTGGGTACGCCGTGGGTGCTCATGGCGAGGAGTTTAGCGTGGTCGTCGCACCGCCCACCACGACCGGCCGGCCGATGCCAGCACCCTATCCCCCGCGCTGCTGAAACCGGCGGAACGGTGCCGGTCCGGGCACACCAACGTGAAGCAGACCGCATCATCGTGGCGACACACGTCACCATTGTTTGCACAAGCGATATTCACTTCTCGATTTCCCGGCCCTACAGTTCGCCGCACCGGAACTCGGGAAATCCGGCTCGCATCGATCACCACCGAATTATTGCCCCCACCCAGAGTAGATCAATCAACATGATTATCAAGAACTTGCGCAGAATTTCGCTGGTCGCAGCCGCCGCCGTCGGACTGTCCGCCGTGGCTCCGTCGAGCCAGGCCCAGGTCTCGGTCGACGTCAATGTGACCCTGGACGGCATCGTCATCCTCGACTACTACAACCAGATCAACATCACCATTCCCTCGGCGGCCCTGCTGAACCTGACCGGCTGCACCCTCGCCGGATCGGTCCAGCAGTGTTCGCAGGGCACGATCAGCGCCACGGCCACGGTGGCCGGCAGCCAGCTGGTCGTCCCGACCACTCCGGTGCCGCTGACACCGGTCACCGGCACCATCGACCTCGCCGCCGTTCCGCTGCTGCTGGAAGACGTCTGGGCCGTGCGTGCCATCGCCACCGCCGCGCAACAGGTCAACGTCCTGGTCGCCGTGCCTGGCGGTGCCAGCACCCTGACCAATGGTGCAGCCACCATCGAGCTTTCGCTGGGCAGCGGCACCAACCCGGTCGTCTTCCCGCCGCCTGGCCTGGCCGCGCCCGTCCACGGCAATGTCTCGCTGGAGCTGGATCTCAGCAACGCCACGCTGGCTGGCCAGTACAGCAGCGCAAGCGGCTCGGACTACACCCTGACCGCCACGTTGAACTGACCCCGAGCGTCTGCCGGAACCCACCGGCAGGCGCGACGTCATCGGGCAACCGATGCCTTCGCCGGGCCGCAGTCACGGGGTTGCCGTGCCTGCGGCCGGGTTCACGTGGAGTGCCTCCCATGATCTTTCGGCAAGCCGTCGGCGGGCTGATAGCGGCCGCAATGGCGTCGTCGGCGACGGCCGGTGAGGTGACGCTGCGGCTGCTGTCGATCGGTCCCGACACCCAGGCGGCGCGCACCGTGATGCTGGAGCCGATCAGTCTGCGTGATCTCGGCGTGACGCCGGCGCAGGGCAGCAGCGCGGGCGGACTGGTCGCACGTGGCGAGCGCGGCGGTCTGGTCGTGTCGTCCCGGCCGCCGACCCTGCAACAGGCCGAACTGCAGGTCCGCCGTCAGGTACCCGTGCGCTGGCAGATGCAGATCGCCGGCGAGCAGCGGTTCTCGCGTCCGACCGTCCGTGTCGACAGCGAAGGGCCGCTGGGACAGGCCGGCGTGTTCCTGTCCGCCGATGGCCAGGCCCCTTTGCAGGTACGTCTGGATCGCAGCATCGGCTCGGTGGTTGCCCGCGACGAACAGATCGAAGTCATCGAGGGCGAGGTCTGGGTCGAGTTTGCCCTCGACCGGATCCGCCACGCCGGCACCTACAGCGGACGACTGGTCTTCACCCTGGAGCATCTATGACACGCGCCATCAACACCGTGGTTGCCCTGCTCGCGCTCGCCCTGGCGGGATTTGTCGCGTCGGCGTCTGCACAGGGCAACTCGGGGTTTTCCCAGATCGGGATCAGCCCCTCCATGTACCAGATTTCGCTGGACGAGCCGGCACAGACCCACGCCTATCGCCTGCACAACCTGGGCGGGCGTGACACCCGCGTGCGCATCCGTGTCGCCCAGTGGACCACCGACGACGACAACGAAGTGGTCTTCCTGCCGCCGGAGGAAACCAGCCTCGACCAGTGGGTGATCATCAATCCGCTGGAGCTGGACCTGCCGGTGAACGAAAGCCGCGTGGTCCGCTTCTCCGTGCGTCCGGCCGTGCCCCTGTCGCCGGGCGAGCATCGCGCCATGGTGATCTTCGAGGAAGAGCCACCGCCGGCCGCCGGCAGTGGCGAGGCCGGCACCATCGCGCTGACCGCCAAGTTCCGGATCAACAGCGCGATCTACGCCACCACCGGCCTGATCACCCGCAACGGCGCCCTCAAGAGCGTGGCGCTGACCCCCGACCGCCTGCTCAGCACCATTGAAAGCACCGGCAACGCCCATGTCCGCGCCGATGCCCTTGTCCGCATCCGCGGCCTGGACGACACAACCGTCGATTTCGAGCTCGAGCTGGCCAAGCGGCCGGTTCTGCAGGGCACCACCCGCACCATCCCCACGCCGCTCCCGGAAGGCCGTGTGCTGGCAGCGGGCCGCTACGAGGTCGCGATCAGCGGTCGGCTCGGCGACGACAGCGTCGACCTGCGCCAGACGCTGGTCGTGGGCGAGCGACGATAGGCGCCGATGGCTCGGGCGGCGATGCCATGGCTGGCTGTCGGCATGCTGGTGACCGCGGCCGTCTGCGCACAGCCGGATGCCGCCGTTGACGGATCCGCTGCCGCCGATGCCGACCTGCCGGCGCTGGCCGTGGTCGACGACACCCCTGCCCTGAGTTTCTTCCACGACAGCGACCATCAGGGCGGTCGCAACCGCCGCCGTGAACTGGTCGGTCTCAGCGTCAACGGCAGCGAAACCGACGATGGCATCGAAATCCTGCGTGCGTCCGACGGCGCGTTGCATGTGCCGTTGCGTGCGCTGGCCGACCAGTTGTGGCTGACCGTGATCGAAGACAGCGACGGCCTGCGCCTGCGCACGCCACTGGGCGACGCCCGCTTTCGCTTCGACGAAGTCCGGATCAGCGGCCGCGAAGTGTTCGCGCCGATGCCGCTGGTCGCCGAACGCCTGGCCGCGCAGATCCGCTTCGACGACAGCGACTACGCCCTGCGCGTCGATGTCCGCTGGTCGCGCGATGGCGATATCGGTGCCAGCGCCGAACAACCGATCCAGCCGGATGTGCTGCCGCCCGGCGCCGACCTGTCGCGGCTACGCGGGTCGCTCTGGCATCACCGCAGCGACTGGCAGGATCGCAGCAATGCGCGGCTTGAGGCCGGCGGTCGTCTGGGACCGGGCACCTGGCAGGTCCGCTACCTCGACACCAGCGCCTCACCCGCCCGCTTCCAGAACTACCACTGGCGCGTGCGCAGCGGGCAATGGTCCGGCCTGGTCGGCCACCAGCTGGTCGGCAACCATCCGCTGTTGCCGGCGTTCGACCTGACCGGCGCCCAGGCGGCGTGGACCAACGCGCCGGAACGACTGTACTCGCCGTTGGATCCGGACCGGCTGGTCGCCGATCGACCCGGCGCCGTGCGCACGCTGCGCGGCGAAGGACCGCCGGGCGGCATTGCCGAGCTGCGCATCGACGAGCGCCTGATCGAGCGTCAGCAGATTCCGCTGGATGGCTGGTTCGAGTTCGTTTCGGTGCCGATGCCCAGCGGTTACGCCCGCGTCGAGGTCATCGTCTACGACAGCGATGTCAGTGCGTCCGCGGGAACCCGGATCGACTTCAGCGACCGCGCCAGTGATCGCCTGCTCGGTGCCGGTGAGTACGTGCTGCACGGCGGTGTCGGCCAGGGCGGCAATCCACTCGACGACCTGCGCCGCGGTGGCGGCGTCGCCGGCTTCGCGCGCGGACGCGCGGCGATCGGCCAGCGTGTTACGGTGGAAACCACGCTGCAGTCGTCGGACAGCATCGGCGACCATGCCCTGGTCGGCGCCGACGTCAATCTCGGTCCCACCGGTGTCGCCTCGCTGGCCGCGGCGCGTGGTGATGTCGGCAACGCCTGGCTGGCCGGACTGGAAGGCGGTGGCCGGCACTGGTTCTGGCGCGGCTATGCGCTGGAACGCGATGCCGGTTTCCAGGGCGAGTTGTCGCCGGCCCTGAGCGAGCGCAGCGGCGAGTTCGGCTGGCGCTGGTGGCCTTACGCCGAGTTGTCGCTGGTCGGTCGGCAGCGCGAGGAAGCCGGCTCTCCGGCCATCGATTTCGTCAAGCCTGCGGCGCGCCTGCGCCCGGTGCAGGGCGTGCACCTCTCGGCCCGCCCGGACTTCGAGGGCGCCTACGTCTACGACGCGGAGTGGCTGCCGACGCGCAACGTCCGCGCCGCTGCGCACCGTGACCGGCGCATCGAACAGGTGCAGGTCGACTACCGGTTCGCGCCCTCCTGGCAGGCCAGTGCCGCGGTCACCCGCGATCGCGATCTGGATCGGCAACGCGACAGCCTGATCGTGAGTTACCAGGAACCGTTGCTGCATGGCTGGACCGCGGAACTGGGCGTGCTGCACAGCGAAGGCGACTTCGGCATGCTCGCCCGAGCCGGTCGCGAACTGCTGCCCGGCGTGCAGTTCCGTTTCGAGGCCCGGCGCGACCCGCTGTATCGCGGCCTGGCCGACAACGGCGGCACGGTCGCCAGCCTGGGCCTGCTGTTCGATCTGGGCCGTGCCGGCCGTCGCTTCACCCGCGCCAGCAGCGCGGCGCGTCCCAGCGACGGCGCCATCGCCGGCAGCCTGCTGATCCGCGGTGCGGCCACGCCGGCGCCAGAAGGTGTGGTGGTGCGCATCAACGGCCAGCCACGCACCCGCACCGATGAAGCCGGTCGCTTCCACATCAGCGGCCTGGCGCCGGGTGTGTACCGCGTCGAGATCGACGAGGAAGGTCTGCCAATCGAGCTGTCGATGTCGGGCAGCGGCCATTGGGCGGAAGTTGCCGCGGGTGCATCGACCACCGTGGATTTCCGTGCCGACCTGCTGCTGGGCGCCGCCGGACGCATCACCAGCCGCGCAGCGATCGACGCCGATCGACTTGCCGTGGTGGTGATCGACGAGACCGGCCAGACGCGTCAGCAGGTGCGCCCGAACGATTTCGGCTACTACCGCGTCGACGGCCTGGCACCGGGCCGCTACCGCCTGCGCACACTGCTCGATGGCCGCGAGGTTTCCGACCTGCCGCTGGTTCTCGACAGCGAATTCCTGTTCCATCAGAACGTCATTCTCGATCCCCCGCCAGCGGCGGAAAGGAATCGCCCATGAAACGAATCCTGTCGACCCTGTTGTGCCTGCTTGGTGTGACCATGCCGGTCGCGGCCCAGGTGATCAGCAACCCCAGCTTCGAGGCCGACTCGCTGGCCGGCTGGACCGTCGGCGGCACCGGCCGCGTGGGCACCATCCAGACCAGTCACGTCAGCACCGCGATTCCCGGTGGCGTTCCGCACGGACAGTGGTTCGCCGTGCTGTCGACCACGCCCGCGACCGCCACCACCGGCGGCACGACAGCGCAGATCGACGCCAACACCACGCTGGAATACGACATCGCCACGATGTCGATCACGGTGGCGATTCCGTTCTGGCCGGCGGCGCTGGAGTTCGACTGGACCTTTCCGTCCAGCGAACAGGACCAGGCCAACCAGTTCGACGACCTGTTCGACGTGATGATCTACCAGGGCACGCCGCCCGCGGATCCGACCATCAACAACCGCGTGTTCGCGCGCAGTGCGCCGCGCAACGTGCCGCAGGATTTCTCCAATTTCACCAACGCCCATTTCCTGGGCACCGCCGTGGTCAACACGACCATCACCCGTACCGGCAGCCAGGTCACCGGCACCTCGTTGCGCTACGGCGTTGCCGAGTTCCGACGCGCCTGCGTCGGCATTGACCTGCCCGAGTTTCCCGGGCCGCCCTACACCCGCACGATCCGCTTCCGCGTCGCCGACCAGGGCGACCGCAACTTCGACAGCGCCCTGTTCCTGGATCGGGTCCAGGTGGTTCCACGCTGCGATCCGGCCGGCCAGCTCAACCTCTCGCAGCGCACCCACACCAGCGGCAGCGAACAGCGTCTGAAGAACGGCACCTTCCACTATCGACCGGTGCAGGGCCGGCGTCTGGCCATGGACACCACGGCCCGGATGATGGCCGTGGCCAGCAACGCCAATCTCGACGGCACCAACCCCAACTTTGTCGAGCAGGTGTTCTTGCAGCTTGACGACGGTGGCTGGCAGCGGGTCAGCGGCCTGGCGATGAATGAAGGCGGCGAGATCCAGTCCATGGCTTTTTCGGGCACGGTCGGAACCACGCCCGGCCGCTATCTGGCCATCGCCGCCCGCACCGGCGCTACCGGAAATGTCGAGATCTACCGCTGGGATCGTCAGACCGCGACCCTGGCCGCGGTGACCAGCACGGCTGCCAACACCTGCGAGAACGTCAATCCATCGATCAACTACGCCGGCAACATCATCGCCTACGAATCCACCTGCGCCGTGGTCACCGGCGCGGGCAGTGCGCGCAGGCTGAAGATCTGGGGCGGTGGTGCCGCCAACAGCGGTGACAACATCGCACTGACCGGCACCTCCTGCGTCGCCCGTGCCCCGGCTCTGAACACCCGCTCCGGGCAGGACGGCGGCTACGTCGCCTTCGAATCGAACTGCAATCCGACCGGCGGCAATGCCGATGGCAACACCGAGATCTTCCGCTACCGCAACAGCGGTGCCGCCGGAACCCGCTTCGCCCAGATCACCACCACCCCGGCAACGGTGCTGAATTCGCGGCCGCAAATGGATCGCTCCGACCAGGCGACCGCCGGCAATGTCTTCTATCTGTCCAACCGGACCGATACCGCCCGTGGCCTGCATGTGTTCCGCTACGCCTGCGGCAATGCCAATTGCACCACCGGCACCAACACGCAGTGGACCGACGGGCCGGCGACGCAGTGGTACGTCGGCTTCCGCAAGCTCAATTCACCGGGCACGACCGACAACACGCTGATCGACGACTTCGTGTTCGAGCGCCTGAACCTGGGCAGCGGCACCACCGAGGTCGGACACCGGATCGGCCCGACCGGTCAGGAGCAGACCATCACGCTGCAGCAGTCGATCCAGCACCTGGACGGCGGCATCAACGCCACGACCCGCGTGTTCGGCTTCCTCTCGGCGGAGGACGTGATCACCGGCGAGAACAGCGACCGCAATCGCGAGGCCTTCCGGGCCCGGGTGGAGCAGCCATGAAATCTCCGATCCTCATCGCCATCGGCCTGATGTTCGCGGCGGCGCCGTCGGCGCAGGCGCAGCGACTTCCGGCAGTCAGCGTCGACAGCTACGGCTATTCGGTCGCCACCAGCGCCGAGGCGCACTGCCCCTTCCAGTACATCGACCTGGCGGGATCAGGCCAAGAGCTCAGCCTCGTGGCTGCCGGCATCGAAACAGCCGACGATGATGGCGGCGCCGATCTGGCCCTGGAACAACCGTTCGCGTTCTACGGCCACGCATCCGGGCAACTGGTCGTTTCCAGCAACGGCTACCTGGCGCCCGGCGCCGATCTCGCCCAGGAAGATGGCGGCTACTGGCGCAACGACTGCCCGCTGCCGTCGATTCCCGACAACGCGCGGGCGAGCTACGCGCGCATCTACGCCGTCGGTGACGATCTCGACCGCGGCGAGCAGGGCCAGCTGCTTTGGCAGTACTTCGCGGTCTGTCCGCGCGGCAGCGCCGCGATCGCGGACGAGGCCTGTACGGTCGTGCAATGGCGTGACTGGCAACGACTGGATGATGATGGCGCGCTGGACTTTCAGGTCGTGCTGTACCACGCCAGCGCCGCGATCGCGGTGCAGTACGCGCAGGGCAGCGCACCGTTGCCTGAGCAGGCCGTCATCGGCCTTCAGGATGCCAGCGCATCGACGGCGGCCATGCAGGCCTGTGGCATCGTTCCGCGACCGCAGCCCGGCAGCAGCGTCTGTTTCCATGATCCGCGGTTTCCGCCGGACGATGGCTACGACCGGCTGTTCCGCGACGGTTTCGAGAGCACGCCGTGATCGCGCGGGACTGACCGCAGCCGGGTCCGCACCGCACCTGATGCGTGCCAGGCGTCGACTGGAAAACCGTGTTCGGAACTAGGCCGCGGCCTGGACCGCGCCAGCCAGTTTCGCCACCAGGTCACGCACTTCGTTGGCGTCCTCGGCCTCGATGGTGACCCGGATCACCGGCTCGGTGCCGGACGGTCGCAGCACCACCCGTCCGCGTCCACTCAGGGTCGCCTCGACTTCGGCGTGCGCCGCCTGCACCGGCTGCGATTCCAGCACTGCGCCGGCGTTGCCCGACACAGGCACATTCACCGTGGTCTGCGGGTAGCGATGCCAGCCGCCGACCACGTCGCTCAAGTGCTCGCCGCCCTCATCCAGCGCTTCCAGCACCGCCAGTGCCGCCACCAGGCCGTCGCCGGTACTGGTGCGGTCAAGGCACAGGATATGCCCGGACGTCTCGCCACCGAGGCTGCCACCGTGTTCCTGCAACTTCTGCAGCACGTAACGGTCACCGACCTTGGCCCGGATGAAACCGATCCCGGCGGCCTGCAGCGCCTGTTCGAGACCGAAGTTGGTCATCAAGGTGCCGACCACCGGTCCGAACAGCTCGCCACGCACGTGCCAGCGTCGCGCGAGTATGTAGAGGATGTCGTCGCCGTCGATGGCGCGGCCGCTGCGGTCGACCATCTGCACGCGGTCGCCGTCGCCGTCGAAGGCGATGCCCATCTCGGCACCTTCGTCGAGCACGCGCCGGCGCAAGGCGGCCAGATGGGTGGAGCCGCATTCGTGGTTGATGTTGAGGCCGTCCGGACTGTCGCCGATCACGGTCACCCGCGCACCCAGCTCGCGGAACACGCGCGGCGCGACCTGGTAGGTGGCGCCGTGGGCGCAGTCGAGCACGATGTGCCTGCCCTTGAGGTCGAGATCTTCGCGCACCGCGCTCTTGACGAACTCGGCATAGCGGCTGATGGCATCGTCGATACGCACGGCCTTGCCCAGACGCTCGGAATCGATGGTGGTCATGGCCTGGTCGAGCTCGGCCTCGATCGCCAGTTCGATCTCGTCCGGCAGCTTCTCGCCGATCGCCGAGAAGAACTTGATGCCGTTGTCGAAGTAGGGATTGTGCGAGGCCGAGATCACGATGCCGGCCGACGCGCGCAGCGACTGCGTGAGATAGGCCACGCCCGGTGTCGGCATCGGACCGAGCAGGCGCACGTTGGCACCGGCGGCGACCAGACCGGCCTCCAGCGCGGACTCGAACATGTAGCCGGAAATGCGGGTGTCCTTGCCGATCACGATCACCGGCGCGCTGTGGCCACTGGTGAGCACGCGGCCGGCGGCCCAGCCCAGCTTGAGCATGAACTCGGCGGTGATCGGCCACTGCCCGACCCTGCCTCGGATGCCATCGGTTCCGAAATATCGTTTCGTCATGGCGCGCATGGTAGCGCGGGAACTCGGGACTCGGGAAAGGCTCCGGCATACATCACGCCAGTCAGCGCGACCCGAACATACCCGATCCCACTGCCAAGCAGCTGTTGATTGAGAAGCCAGGCCGAGGACCGCCTGTACCAGCTCCCTACCAGCACGCTTCGCAACAGGACTCAACTTGCTGGTTGTGGTAAGGCAGTCATGGACGACTGCCTTGAATGAAACCCAGGCCAGGCCCCGGTGAAGCCGCAGCCTTCAACGAAGCGCCCCTGCAAGCCAGCCAGAATTCGCGTGGAAGTGACCGTTCGACCTCGCCGTATCCCGCGCTGCTCCCTCTCGACACCTAGTCGTCGTCGGGCCAGCGGATGGTGGTGGGCTTGTCGGCGGCCGCGCCACGTCGGGGCAAGCGCGCCGCCGCCTCACTGACCGCGCTGCCGATCGCCAGCGCATCACGGGTCGCAGCAACATCGTGCACCCGCAGGATCGCCGCGCCGCGCTGCGCGGCCAGTACCGCAGCAGCCACCGAGCCATACACCCGCTCGCCCGTCGCCTCGCGACCAGTCACTGTGCCGATCATGCGCTTGCGCGACAGGCCGGCCAGCACCGGCACATCCAGATCGGCGAAGCGGTCCAGTCCCGCCAGCAAGGTGAGGTTGTGCGCCAGGGTCTTGCCGAAGCCGAAACCAGGATCGATCACCAGACGCTTGCGGTCGATACCGGCCATCTCGCAGGCGAAGATGCGCTCGGCCAGGAAGCGATGGATCTCGCCAATGACATCGTCATAGTGCGGCGCGTCCTGCATGCTGCGCGGCTCACCCTGCATGTGCATCAGGCAAACCGCTGCACCGGAATCCGCCACGACAGCCAGCGCGCCTTCGCTGCGCAGCGCGCGGATGTCGTTGACCATGCCGGCGCCAGCGGCGATCGCCGCGCGCATCACTTCCGGTTTGCCGGTATCCACGGAGACGATGCAATCACTGTCGCGGACCAGGGCCTCGATCACCGGAATCACCCGGCGCAGTTCCTCATCCACGGGCACCTCGTCAGCGCCGGGCCGGGTCGATTCGCCACCGACATCGAGGATGTCTGCGCCCTGCCCGGCCAGCATGAGGCCATGGGCAATCGCGGCGGCGGCATCGAAGTGTTCACCGCCATCAGAGAACGAGTCCGGAGTGACGTTGACGATGGCCATGATGCGCGGACGATCCAGCGTCAGCCGCCGGCCGGCGCAGTCGAGCACGCGGGTAGTCGGATCGAGGTGGTCGAACATGGCGTTTCCTGTTGGGCCGGCGCTGATGGCGAAGAGCTGAGAAACGAGTGGAGCGCAAAGAGGAACGAGTGCGTGAGCCGGAAGCTCCCGGCTTCTACTCGTTCCTCTTTACTCGTTTGTCGTTTCTGGCGCCAGCGGCAGCCAGGTCGGCAGCGCGGCGAACACCCCAGATCAGCAAGGCCAGACCACCTGCGAGCAGGAGGATGCCCCAGGGATTGCCGGTGGTGACGACATGGACCAGGCCCATGCCAGCCACGGCGCCGCCGAAACCGGCAGCGGCGCGGGTCAGCGCCAGCATGATCAATCGCCGAACCTCGGCACCGGACAAGCCGGACACGGCGACTCAGCCCGCGAACGCGAGACCGTCGCCGCAGCGACGGTCAGGGATCGCGTTTGCCGCCGGATCGACCACTCAGGTCTGCGGTGCCGGCGTGCCCACGGGACCGGGACTGTCGCCCGCATCCGGCTTCGGCGCCGGCCCTGCCGGCGGCTTGCCCTCACTGGTCCAGTCCTTGGGCGCAGGCACCGGGCTGCCGGCCATGATGGCGTCGATCTGGGCTGCGTCGATGGTCTCGTACTGCAGCAGGGCATCGGCCATCACGTGCAGCTTGTCGATGTTCTCGGTCAGGATCTTGGTGCTGCGCTTGTAGGCCTTGTCGAGGATGTCGCGGACGACCTCGTCGATCTTGCGCGCAGTGTCGTCGGAAACGCTCTTGTGCTGGGTCACCGAGCGGCCCAGGAACACCTCGTCCTCGTCCTCGCCATAGGCGATCGGACCCATCTCATCGCTCAGGCCCCACTTGGTCACCATGTTGCGTGCCATCTTGGTCGCCCGCTCGATGTCGTTGCTGGCGCCGGTGGTGACCTTGTCGGTGCCGAAGATCAGCTCCTCGGCGACACGACCGCCGTACAACGAGGCCAGGAAGCTCTCGATGTAGGTGCGGTTGTAGCTGTAGCGGTCACCCTCGGGCAGGTACATGGTCACGCCCAGCGCGCGACCGCGCGGAATGATGGTGACCTTGTAGACCGGATCATGCTCGGGAACGAGGCGGCCGATGATCGCGTGGCCGGCCTCGTGATAGGCGGTCAGCTTCTTCTCGTCCTCGCTCATGGCCATGGAACGACGCTCGGTGCCCATCAGGATCTTGTCCTTGGCCCGCTCGAAGTCCTTCATGGTCACGGTCTTGTTGTTGGCCCGCGCAGCGAACAGCGCGGCCTCGTTGACCAGGTTGGCCAGATCCGCGCCGGAGAAACCCGGCGTGCCGCGCGCGATCAGCGACGGCTCGACGTCCTCGGCCAGCGGCACCTTGCGCATGTGCACCTTGAGGATCTGCTCGCGGCCCTTGACGTCGGGCAGGCCGACCACGACCTGGCGATCGAAACGGCCCGGGCGCAGCAGCGCCGGATCCAGCACGTCGGGACGGTTGGTCGCGGCAATGACGATGATGCCTTCGTTGCCCTCGAAACCGTCCATCTCGACCAGCAACTGGTTCAAGGTCTGCTCGCGCTCGTCGTGACCGCCGCCCAGGCCGGCGCCGCGATGGCGGCCGACCGCGTCGATCTCGTCGATGAAGATGATGCACGGCGCGTGCTTCTTGGCGGTCTCGAACATGTCGCGCACGCGGCTGGCGCCGACGCCGACGAACATCTCGACGAAATCCGAACCGGAGATCGAGAAGAACGGCACCTTGGCCTCGCCGGCAATGGCTCGCGCCAGCAAGGTCTTGCCGGTACCCGGCGGACCGACCATCAGCACGCCGCGCGGAATCTTGCCACCCAGCTTCTGGAACTTGCTCGGATCGCGCAGGAACTCGACCAGCTCGCCGACTTCCTCCTTGGCCTCGTCGCAACCGGCTACATCGGCGAAGGTGACCTTGACCTGATCCTCGCCCTGCATCTTGGCGCGCGACTTGCCGAAGCTGAGCGCACCGCGGCCACCGCCACCGCCCTGCATCTGGCGCATGAAGAAGAACAGCAGGCCGATGAACAGGATGAACGGGAACCAGTTGAGCAGGATGTCGAACAGGCCGGGACCGCTTTCCGGCGTGTCACGGGTGACCTCGATGCGGCCGTTGTCGGCCAGCAGGTCGTCCATGAGTTTCTGGTCGCGACGCGGCGCATTGACGCGATAGCGCGTGCCGTCGGTGCGGGTGACCTGCAGCGACACCTCGTCCTGGCCGATGTGGACCTTGCCGACCCGGCCGGAATGCACTTCCTGGATGAACGCCGAATAGGCGACCTCGCCGGAGCCGCCACCGGGCGGCGTGAAGCTGCGGAAGACCGCCATCAGTACGACGGCGACCACCACCCACAGCAGAAGATTCTTGCTCATGTCATTCATGGGTAAATCCGTTCTGTCTTCCCAAGCTTAACCGCACTGCGTCCCGGACCCCAGCCACCTGCGACTATGGTTGGGTTCCGGTATAGCCGGCCGCCAGCGCATAGACCTCGGGGCTGCGGGAGCGCGACGCTTCCGGCTTGCGCACGACAACCTTGGCGAATGGCTTGCGCAAGTCCCGAAGGTAATCGTCGAAGCCGGCGCCGTGGAACAGCTTGACCAGGAAGGCACCGCCCGGCTTCAGCCACTCCAGCGCGAAATCCCGCGCCAGCTCCGCCAGATACAGCGCCCGGGCCCGATCCACCGAGACCACGCCGCTCATATTGGGGGCCATGTCGGAGAGGACAAGGTCGACCTTGTCGCCGGCCAGCAGTTCGGTCAGACGGGCCACCGCCTCGTCCTCGCGGAAATCGGCCTGGATGAAGTCGACCCGGGGAATCGAGGGCATGTCCAGGATGTCCAGCGACAGCACTCGGCCGCGCCCGTCCAGCGTGTTGGCGGCGACCTGCGACCAGCCGCCCGGAGCGGCGCCGAGGTCGACGATGGTCATGCCAGGGGTGATCAGCCGGTCGCGGCCAAGCAGCTCCTCCAGCTTGTAGGCGGCGCGCGAGCGATAGCCCTCGGCCTGCGCCTTCTTCACGAAGGGGTCGCGGAAATGTTCCTGAAGCCAACGGCTTGAGCTGCGGGATCGTGCCATCGGCGCATTGTAAGGGCCCACTCGCGCCACGCCGGATCCGGCCTGACTTCACCGCGTCTTCGCGAACACGATTGTTAACGCGAATCGTTATCACTTAAAATTGACGCATTGCACCACCCGCGCCGACGCCCCGCCTCGGCCTGCCGGGCGCTGCCTGTTTTCCTTGGTCATTTCCGGAGTCACCATGTCCCAGTCCCTTCCGCACCCGCCCCGCAACCCGCTGCCCCTTCGCCGACCCCTGGCTGCCGCCCTGGCGCTGGCCTGTCTGGCCGGTCCGGCCCTGGCTCAATCCGATGCCTACGTCGGCGACGCCGACGACCAGACACTGGAACGCATCGTGGTCACCGCCGCCGGCTTCGAACAGAAGATCACGCAGGCCCCGGCCAGCATCAGCGTGGTCGAACGGGCCGAGTTGGAGAAGAAGGGCTTTGCCAATCTGGCCGAGGCGCTGGCCGACATCGAAGGCGTGGACATCAACCAGGGCACCGGCAAGACCGGCGGCCTCAACATCAGCATCCGCGGCATGCCCAGCAACTACACCCTGGTGCTGATCGACGGCCGGCGCCAGAACAATGCCGGCGATGTCACCCCGAACGGCTTCGGCGAAACCTCGACCAGCTTCATGCCACCGCTGTCGGCGATCGAGCGCATCGAGGTCATCCGCGGCCCGATGTCGACGCTGTACGGCTCCGACGCCATGGGCGGCGTCATCAACATCATCACCCGTCGCGTTGCCACCAAGTGGGGCGCGTCAGTGGGGGCCAACTACACCCTGCACGAGGACAGCGACTACGGCGCCAGCTGGGCGAGCAACTTCTACGCCTCCGGCCCGATCAGGAACGACGTCCTGGGTCTGGCAGTGCGCGGCAACTATTACAAGCGGGACGAATCCGAACTGCAGTTCGCCAATGGCAGCGCGGTCAGCCGCCGCGGCGCCGCGGCGGTCGAGGGCGACAACTTCGATGTAGGTGCCCGCCTGACCCTGACGCCCGGCGAAGCACACCAGCTCTATCTGGATGTCGGCCGCGGCCTGCAGGTCTACGCCAACGACAACTGCCAGCTCGGCACCCTGGATGGTTTTTCCGGCAATGCCGTCAGCGGTTGCACCACGCCCGGCAACCAGGCTTCCGGCTATGCCGACGAACTGCGCTTCTCGCGCAACCAGAGCGTGCTGGCGCACCAGTCCCGCCTGGGCTTTGGTGTCTGGGAAAACAGCCTGACCTACAAGCAGACCGAAACCGTCGGCCGCACCATTCCCGGCCAGATCGGCCTGGCCTGGACCGGATTTCCGGGCATCGTCGGCGGCGCGCCGCGCACCCTGGAGTCCACCGACCTGATCTTCGACACCAAGCTGGTCAGCAATCTGGGCGACGCCCACACGCTCACCGTCGGCGGCCAGTATCTGAATGCCGAAATTGACGACGGCATCGCCACGGAAGTGTTCCAGCGCAGTTCCTGGACCGTGTTCGTGGAAGACGAGTGGCGCCTGACCGACGCGCTGGCACTGACCGTCGGCGGCCGCTACGAGGATCACGATGCCTTCGGCGGCCACTTCAGTCCGCGCGCCTATCTGGTCTGGAATGCCGGCGACAACTGGACACTCAAGGGCGGTGTCAGCCACGGCTACCGCGCACCGACCGTCAACCAGCTGCACGACGGCATCAACGGTGCCACCGCCCAGGGCGCGACCATCACCATCGGCAGTCCGCACCTGAAGCCGGAAACCAGCCGCAACTACGAGATCGGCGCCTACTTCGACAACTACGCCGGCTTCAGCGCCAACCTGACCCTGTTCCAGACCCGCTTCGACGACATGATCAGCGGCGGCACGCCGGTGCCCAACTGCTGGTCGGCGACGCAACCCAACCTGCCCGGCTGCCTCGACTTCGGCAGCGGCTTCACCCAGGCCAGCTTCGCCCAGAGCGTCAATGTCGGCGAAGCCGAGTCCAGCGGTGCCGAACTGGCAGCCCGCTGGGAGTTCCTGCCCGGCTGGAGCATCGCCGGCAACTACACCTACACCGATACCGAGCAGAAGAGTGGCGCCGACGCCGGTGCGCCGTTCACCAACCAGGCCAGGAACATCGCCAATGCCAGCCTCAACTGGGCGACGACCGACCGCATCGACCTGTGGCTGCGCGGCGAGTACTACGACGACCGCGATCGCTTCACCAGCCTGTACCAGAACCTCAGCGCAGCCGACCGCGCCATCGTCGATGGCTTGGGGCCACTGCACAGCTATTCGCAGTTCCATCTCGGCGGCAGCTTCCGCCTGCGCGAGAACCTGAGCGTGAATGCGGTGATCTACAACCTGCTCGACAAGGATTTCCTGGAGGGCACCTCATACACGACCAATACCGGCGCCACGGCCTGGGGGTCCTACTACACCCAGATCGGTGCGGCCACGACCGGCACCATCCAGGAAGGTCGCCGCCTCTGGCTGTCGGTGAACTACCAGTTCTGAGTCCACGTGGACCGGCTGCCATGGCGATCTTCCGATCGGGCATGGCAGCCGGAGCCGGCCCTGCAGCCCGGCCGGAAACGGGACTGTTCCAGCGTGAACGCGACCGGTCCCGCGGCAGGGCCAGGCCCGACCACTCGGCGCCGGTCAAGATGACTGCGGCTACAATGCACGCATGACACTGAAACCGTTCCAGAAGCGATACCTGCGTGGCCAGGCGCACCACCTCCGGGCATTCCTGCACAGCGGCGCCAAAGGCATCACCGAATCCTTCCTGTCGGAAGTCGGTCTGGCGCTGAACCAGCACGAGCTGATCAAGGTGAAGTTGTCTGCGGTCGACCGCGACGAGCGTGCCACCATGATCGCCCAGGTGGCCCAGGCCACCCGCGCCGACATCGTCCAGGTCATCGGCCACACCGTGACCCTGTTCCGGCGCAATCCCGAGGAGCCGAAGATCGCGCTGCCGGCATGAGTGGCCTGCTGCGAGACGAAGACAACGCCGGTCATCTCATCCGCTGGCATCGTCCTGATGCCATCGGCGTGGGTGACGAAGAACTGCGCCGCAGTTTCGCCGTGCATGGTGGTGGCCTGCTGCGCGACTGGCCGGTCGCCGATCTCGCCACGATCACCACCAACGATCTGGATCTGCTGCTGGCAGCGCAACCGGACGTCGTCCTGATCGGCACCGGTGAGCGACAGCAGCAACTGCCGCCGGCCGTGCTCTATCACGGCCTGGCCAAAGGCATTGGCATCGAGGTGATGGCCAATGCCGCGGCCGCGCGCACCTACAACCTGCTGATCGGCGAACAGCGCAACGTGCTCGCCGCCTTCATCCTGCCCGGCTGAGCCCGCAACTCGGCCTCACGCGCCACTCGGACTCGCTCAAGACGGTTTCAGGGGCCTGCTGCCGCCGATTGGCAAGCTCGCGGCACTCGCCCGGCCAGCCCGGACGCCTGCAGTACGAAGTGACGCCTGAGCGCTGGCACGGCACTGATCATGGCCGTACCCAGCCCAGTCAGTGCGCCGATCCCGGGCAGCGAAGGCCGGAACAGCCGATCGATGGTCTCGAAGCTGTAGGCGGCCAGCGCGTTGTCGCCCTGACGCCAGCGGGCGTACGCCGACAACACCGCATCCGAACCGATATCCAGACCACGCGCGTGGGCATCGCTCAATACCTGCGCCAAGGCCGCCACGTCGAGGAAGCCCAGGTTCAGACCCTGACCGGCCAGCGGATGCACGACATGCGCCGCATCGGCAACCAGCGCCACACGACTGCGGTGATAGCTGTCGACCAGTTGCCGTGCCAGCGGAAACAGGGCGCGCTTGCCGAGCAGTTGCACGCGTCCGACCAGACCGCCCATGGCCTGCGCCAGGGCCTGCTCGAAGTCCGCCGCCGGCAGATCACGCAGCCGCTCGGCCTCCGCCGCAGGCAGGCTCCAGACAATCGAGCAATCACCGGGGCCGGAGGCCAACGGCAGCAGAGCCAGCGGACCGCTGTCCAGGAAGCGCTGACGCGCGGTGTCGTCATGCGGCTCGGCGCAGCGGATATTGGCGACCAGACCGCTCTGACCGTAGTCCTCGCGGTGAACCGCGATTCCGGCCAGGGCACGCAGCGGAGAACCGGCCCCGTCGGCAGCCACTGCCAGTCGCGCCACGGTCCGGCGCCCATCCGCCATGACCAGCGTGATGCTGTCGGATGCATTGGTGATGGCTTCGACGCGGGTATTCCAATGGCTGTTGATCGCCGGTTGCGCAGCGATCGCCACCGCCAGCGCATGCTGCAGCACGCCGTGTTCGACGATGCAGCCCAGGCGTGACCAGCCCAAGGCAGCCGCATCGAAGCTCAGCCCGGAATCCGGATCGCGCTGCCAGACCTGCATGCGTCGATACGCACACACGCGCGACGCCAGCGGCACCGGCCAGGCACCGATCGACGACAACAGATTGATCGATGCCGGCGACAGCGCGAACACACGCAGATCGGCTTCGACCGGCTCCGGCGCGGGTCCGCTTCCCGCGTCGATCAGGTCGACCGCGAATCCGGCCTGCGCCAGGACCAAGGCCTGCGCCTGTCCGGCCGGCCCGGCACCGACCACGGCAATCGTCTCGGCGGCAACCGGTCGGCGCGCGCTCATGCCGCCGGATCCAGGCTCCACGCCGGCGCATCGTCGGCGAAGCCCATGCCGGCCAGCATCAGCGAACGGCGAAGGTCGGAACTGGCGTTGAGCAATCCGAAGCCCAGGCTGCGCAGGCCAGCCAGTCCCGGCAGCGACACTTTCGGCCAGCGCGCCAGGGCATGACTGAGCGCAGCGATCCGCTCGCGGTCGGCGCGCCGACGCCGCTGATGGATTTGCAGGGCCTCGACACCATCGTCGGGGTGGGCCCACAGCGACTCGGCAAGCACCAGCGCATCGCGCAGTCCGAGGTTGAATCCCTGCGCGGCGATCGGGTGCAGCGTTTGCGCGGCGTTGCCGATCACGGCGATCCGGCCGCGCACGGTTTCGGTCGCCCAGCGTCGCGACAACGGATGGCAGAACCGTCGACCCGGGGCATGCAGCCGGCCCAGCCGCTGTCCGAACGCTGTCTGCAATCGGTGCAGCAAGCCGGCGTCGTCGAGCGACTGCATCTGCGCGGCCTGTGCGCGATCCAGGGTCCAGACCATGCCGACCCGACGACCGGACAACGGCAAGGCAGCGATGGCGCCGTCGTCGGTGAAGCGCTCGTAGGCGATTCCCTGGTGATCGCGGCCGATGCCGACGCTGAGCACCAGCGCGTCCTGACCATAGTCATGCGTTTGCGTGAGCAGCCCAGCCTGAGCGCGCACGAACGAGTCGCTGCCGTCGGCGCCGATCAACACCTTCGTGCCCAGGCGATGCTGCTCGCCGTCCAGTTCGACCGCCGCCGCAACGGCATCAGCCGCCGACTCGATGGCGACAACGCTCGCCGGCGCCAGACGCTGGACGCCAACGGTTTCAGAGACGGCGAGTGCGAGTGCCTGGCCAAGCTGGCTGGCCGGCACCACAGCGCCGAAAGCGTCCCGCCCTGTCTCCTGCGCGCGCAGCAGGCTGCGCCCGAAATCGCCGCGGCGGCTGACGTGCACGGCGCGGATCGGCGTCGTCGATGCCGATTCCAGCCGCGACCAGACACCCAGATGGCGCAACGCATTGACGCTGGCGGCAGACAACGCCAGATACCGTTCGCGCTCCGGATCCAGCAAGGCGCCCGACGCGGCTCGCGCCTCGATCAGCGTTACCCGCAGACCGGATGGTGCCAGTGCCAGCGCCAGACTGGTGCCGACCAGTCCACCGCCGACGATCAATACGTCGCACTCGTGTTCCATGGTCGTGATGATAGCGGCGCCACCGTCGACATCGGCGATGCCGCCACCTTGGGCTACCATCGGCCGAGGTTGCCACGGGGCATTGATGAGACTGGTGCTGATCTATCACGGCGAGCCCGAGGGCGCCGCCGGTCGCTGTATCGGGCGCAGCGACCTGCCGCTGACGGCACAGGCCCGGTTGCATGCACAGACCTTGTCCGCCGACTGGCCCTATCCGGCGCCGTCCGCGCTGATCGCCTCCAGCCGCCGACGCGCCCATGCGATGCTTTCGCCGTTCGCGCGCCGATTCGGTCGGCTGCCGCAGGTGGAACCGCGACTGGACGAACAGGACTTCGGCGGCTGGGACGGCGAGCCCTGGGCCAGCCTGTGGCAACGCGAGCCTCAGGACACGCAACGCTGGCTGTCGGACTGGATCAATCATGCCCCGCCCGCCGGCGAGAGCTTTGCCACCGTCTCCGAACGGGTGTTGGCCTGGCTGGACGAGGTCAACGGGCAGTTCGACGACGATGCCCTGCTGCTGGTGTCCAGCCATGCCGGTCCGATCCGGGCTCTGATCTGCCACGCCCTGGAAGTGCCGCTGCAGCACGCCCTGCTGCTCAAGCTCAGCCCCGGCCACGCCACTGCGCTCAGGCAGCGACGCGGACGCTTTGAGTTATCCTATTGCAATGCCTCGCGCCTGGAGGCTTGCCTGTACGGAGACGATTTCGCATGAGCCAGTCCGAACAACCCCTGATCAGCCCGCGCTTCCTGGTCATCGCCGGGATGGTGCTGCTGGCGGCACTGGCTCGCCTGCTGCCGCATCCGCCGAATTTCGCGCCGGTGGAATCGATGGCCTTGTTCGCTGGCGCCCTGTTCCTGGATCGCCGCCTGGCCCTGCTGGTGCCGTTGCTGGCGATGGTGGTCTCCGACATCGGCCTGGAGCTGATGATGGGCGCCGGCTACGGCTTCCATCGCCTGCTGCCGGTGGTCTACGCGTTGATCGCCTTGACCGTGGTCATGGGCTTTTTCCTGCGCAATCGCGTCTCCGCGATCAATGTCGCCGTGGCCAGTGTGGTCAGCGCGCTGCTGTTCTTCGCGGTCACCAACTTCGCGGTGTGGTGGGGATCGAGCTTCTATCCGCAGACTTTCGAAGGCTTGGTGGCCTGCTACGTCGCCGCCCTGCCGTTCCTGAAGAACGCCATCGCCGGAGCGCTGTTCTACTCGCTGATCCTGTTCGGCGGCTATGCCCTGCTGCGTCGACGCTGGCCGGCGCTGACCCTGCAGCCGGCCTGACCGGAGCACGACGATGGGCAATCGCCTGTCGAAGATCTACACCCGCACCGGTGACGACGGCAGCACCGGCCTGGGCGACGGCAGCCGCGTCGGCAAGGACAGCCTGCGCGTCGACGCCTACGGCACCACCGACGAACTCAACAGCGTGCTCGGCATGGTGCTTGCCCATGCGCTGCCCGACGACATTCGCGAAGCGCTGGTCCAGGCGCAGCACGACCTGTTCGACCTCGGCGGCGAACTGTGCCTGCCGCCGGGCACCGCGCTGGTGTTCGATGACGACATCACCCGGCTGGAAAACCTGCTCGACGGCTTCAATGCCGACCTGCCGCCGCTGAAGGACTTCATCCTGCCCGGTGGTGGCCATGCCGCCGCGACCTGTCACCTGGCCCGCACCGTGTGCCGTCGCGCCGAGCGCGCCGTGGTTGCGCTGGCGCGGGTGGAGCCGGTGCGCGCGGAATCGATCCGCTACCTCAACCGGCTGTCGGACCTGCTGTTCGTGATTGCGCGGGTGCTGGCGCGCGCGGCCGGCGAAGGCGAAGTGCTCTGGAAGCACGAACGGCGCAAGCGCCCGAAGCCGGCCTGAGCGGTCACCCGATCATGCTGCCGCTGTACAGCCACGCCGACTGCGCTCGGCACGACCCGATCCCCGATCACCCCGAGCAGCCCGCACGTGTCGCTGCGGCGCTGAAGGCATTCGACGGCGCGCCACTCGCCGACTGCCCGCGTCTGGAGGCTCCGCTGGCCACGCGCGAACAGCTGCTGCTCGCGCATACGGCCGCCCACGTCGAACGGATCTTCGCCGCCGGCAACAGTGGCCGCCATCTCTCGCTCGATCCGGACACCTCGATGGCGCCGGGATCGCTGGAAGCGGCGCTGCGTGCCGCCGGTTCGATGATCGCCGCCGTCGACGCCGTGATCTCCGGGCAGTACCGGCGCGCGTTCTGCGCCGTTCGGCCACCCGGCCACCATGCCACCGGTGATCTGGCCATGGGCTTTTGCCTGTTCAACAACGTCGCCGTCGGCGCCATGCACGCGCTGCGCGGGCACGGTCTGGCGCGTGTGGCCGTGGTGGACTTCGACGTTCATCACGGCAACGGCAGCCAGGCCATCTTCTGGAACACGCCGCAGGTGCTGTTCGCCTCCAGCCACCAGTGGCCGCTGTATCCCGGCAGCGGGCGTGTCGGCGAAACCGGCATCAGCGACAACATCGTCAACCTGCCCTTGCCCGCGGGAACCGGCAGCGCGGATTTCCGCCAGGGCTGGCGCGAGCAGGTGCTGCCGCGCATCGACGCCTTCAAGCCGGAACTGTTGCTTGTCTCTGCGGGCTTCGATGCCCACCGCGATGATCCCTTGGCCGGATTGGCATTGACCGACGCCGACTATGGCTGGATTACCGAAGAACTGGTCGACATCGCCGATCGGCATGCACGCGGGCGCATCGTTTCGACGCTGGAAGGCGGTTACGATCTGGACGCCCTGACTGCGAGTGTGCGGGCGCACGCCATCGCCCTGCTCTGAAACCAGGCTCATCGCGAAATCGTGTGGCGAAGGCGCCGATGCTCGGCGTTGGCCGATCGGCATGCGGCCACTGTGTTCTGTGCTTGTCTTTTCCCGCGGCGGTTCGGCTTTTCTCGCCTTTGGTGGTCGTATCGCGGGGTTTCGACCGCCTCGCGGCGGCCGAGTCACCTTTCTTTGCTTGTCCAAAGAAAGGTAACCGAAAGAATGGACACCCCAGGCGGCCCGCCCTGCGGACATCCTGTCCTGCGGGTGCGTGAGCCGGTGCCGGGGTTCGTCGACGACACATCCTGTGTCGCGACGAACACGCGGACATCCGTGTCCGCGTCCCTGCGGGCTGATCCGTCACCGGCTCACCGGGCCTCATGGGGCCCCGAACAAGCAGGCGCGCTTCCTGCGCGCACGGTCGCCGCAACGTCCGGCAACATCGCACCGATCCCGCACACCGAACGAATCAGACGCGCGACCGTAGAAGCGGGGCTTGCTCCGCTTGCACAGCGTCGTGCGGAACGTGCGGCCTATCGCCACCGAGCAGAGCAAGCCCCGCTTTCGCAGCTTCGTACGGAGCCCGCGGCCTATCGCCGCCGAGCGGAGCACACCCCGCTCCTACAAAGACATCGCAGACACGGTCGCGATCGTCGATATCGCCGCTTTCGCTTTTGCCTTTGCCTTGCTTCTGCTGTAGCTGTGGCTTCTGCGGCCAGGATGGCCGCTGCTTCCAAGGGGCCCCGTTGGGAGCGGCGGGTGGTGGGCGGAGTAGTCGCGGCGTAGCCGCGAGCGGCGGCACGGATGCCGCCGATCCGGTCGCGGGCACACGGATCTGCCCTCGACCGGACCCGTCCGCCGCACGCGTACCCGGAGGGCAGGATGCCAGCAGGGCGCGACCTCCGCGGTGTCTTTTCTTTGGTTACTTTCTTTGGACAAGCAAAGAAAGTGACTCGGCCGCCGCCGAGGCGGGCGAAACTTCGCGACAAGACAACCAAGGGCGAGAAAAGCCGGACCGCCTCAAGACAAGGACAGCCCGAAAAAAGCGGAAAAAAAGGCCGCGGCCGCGATGCCGACCACCGCCATTCATCGGCTCAACACCCATACGATCCCGGGAAGACCTTGAAACCTGGCAACCGCGCGGATGCGAGCAACATGCAGTCGCATGTCAGGCAGAGGTTGCCGCAGTTCAGCCGGCCAAGGCCGGCTCTACAGGGCAGGAACGACAACCACCTTGCCCCAGCCCCAGCCCCAGGACCGAAACGAGAATGCGCCGGCTAGCCGGCGCATTCGTTCGCTACCCGGGAAGAATGTGATTCAGCGGCCGGCTTCGAGGGCGGCGATCCGCTCGGGGATCGGCGGGTGGCTCATGAACAGGCGCTTGAAGCCTTCGCCAATGCGACCGCTGATGCCGAAAGCTTCGACTTCCTCGGGCAAGGTCGAGACGCCCTTGTTGCCGTTCAGGCGACGCAGCGCGTTGATCATCTTGTCGCGCCCGGCGTAGGTGGCACCGCCATGGTCGGCGCGGAACTCGCGGCGACGCGAGAACCACATGGTGATCATCGAGGCCAGCACGCCCAGCACGATCTGCAGCACGAACACCACGATCCAGTAGCCCGGGCCGGGGCCGCGATCGTTCTTGAACACCACCTGGTCGACGATGCGGCCGATGATCCGCGACAGCACGATCACGAAGGTGTTGAGCACGCCCTGCAACAGCGCCATGGTTACCATGTCGCCGTTGGCCACGTGCGCGACCTCATGACCGAGCACGGCCTCGACCTCGTCACGGTTCATCTGCTGCAGCAGCCCGGTGCTCACCGCCACCAGCGCGTCGTTGCGCTTCATGCCGGTGGCGAAGGCGTTCATTTCCGGCGCCTCGTAGATCGCGACCTCGGGCATGCCG
>JAMHVM010000074.1:0-2793 GCA_035911475.1 Lysobacterales bacterium
TCGTCGAAGGTGGAGGAGATCACTTCGGCGCGCACGGTGCGCTGCATTTCGGTGACTTCTTCCGGGCGCTCGTCGATCAGCAGCACCATCATGTGCACGTCCGGATGATTGGTCGTGATGGCGGTGGCGATCTGCTGCATCATCATGGTCTTGCCGGCCTTGGGCGGCGAGACGATCAGGCCGCGCTGGCCCTTGCCGATCGGCGCGAACAGGTCGAGGATGCGGCCGGTGATGTCTTCGGTGGACCCGTTGCCGCGCTCCAGCACGAAGCGGCTGCGCGGGAACAGCGGGGTCAGGTTCTCGAACAGCACCTTGCCCTTGCTGGCCTCGGGCGGTTCGTCGTTGATGTCGTCGACCTTCTGCAGCGCGAAGTAGCGCTCGCCATCCTTGGGGCTGCGCACCTTGCCGCGGATGAAGTCGCCGGTACGCAGGTTGAAGCGGCGGATCTGGTTGGGCGAGACGTAGGTGTCGTCCGGGCCGGCCAGGTAGCTGGCGTCGGCGCCGCGCAGGAAGCCGAAGCCGTCGGGCAGGATTTCCAGCACGCCTTCGACATCGATGCCTTCGCCATTCTTGCCGAGCTGCTTGAGCAGGGCGAAGATGACATCGTTCTTGCGCGCGCGGGCGACGCCTTCGATGCCCAGCTCTTCGGCCCAGGCCAGCAACTCGGCCGGAGATTTCCGTTTCAGTTCGGTCAGATTCATTGGGTACACACTCGACGCGCCAGAACGGCGCGGAAAAACACGATCAGGGGCACGGCGCGAATACCAGCGCGGTGCAGTCGGATCGGAGGGGGCGAACCGGGCAGAACCGCCCGGCGCGGAAATAACTTAACCGGTCGCCGCGGCCCTGTCCAGAAGTTGGCGAAGTGGTTTTCGCCGCGGGTGAGGCTCAACCAGTGCGGCGACGAGCAACGCTCGTGCACCGCGGCCCGCCATTGTGCCGATGGCCATCAGTCGGAAATCGGGCCGCATCCAGGCGCCGCGGGCGGGTGTTGCAGCGGTGGCCGCAACCGCCGGGGCGTGGGCCTTGCCGGGGTGCCCGGCCTGGTTGGCCGGAGCACTTCGAATCGGGTCAGGCGATCGCCTTGTCGACGAAATCGCGCAGGAAGCTGCGTGCGTTGCCGGCGGCCAAGCCGATCTGGGTGGCCTGTGGCTTGCCGTCCTTGAACACGATCAGGGTCGGGATGCTGCGCACGCCGTAGGTGCGCGGCGTCTGCGGCGCCTGCTCGATGTTGACCTTGACCACCTTGAGCTTGTCGCCGTACTCGTCGGCCAGCTCGTCCAGGATCGGCGCGATGGCCTTGCACGGGCCGCACCATTCCGCCCAGAAGTCGACCAGCACCGGCTCGCCGGCATTGAGGACCTGTTCCTGGAAGTCGGTGTCACCGACGTGGACGATGTTCTCGCTCATGACCTCTCCAAGGCTGCAAACCGCACGGCAAACGGCGGTTTCTGTTAAGATTCGGCGTCCGGCGCCACCGTTCAGGGTGCGCCTTCTGGTCCCGACGATTGTGGGGCCGCCCCGCTGGCAATTCAAGAACGATCCAGCCCGCATCGACGCCGGAGCCGCGTCGGAGACCTGTATGCAACAAGCCTTGACTGACGTCTTCTTTTCCAGCTTCGAACTGCATCCGGACCTGTTGTCCGGTCTCGAAGCCACCGGTTTCACCCGCTGCACCCCGATCCAGGCACTGACGCTGCCCGAAGCCCTCAAGGGCGTGGATGTCGCCGGTCAGGCCCAGACCGGCACCGGCAAGACCGGCGCCTTCCTGGTCGCCACCTTCCAGCGCCTGATGACCCGTGACGCGCTGACCGAACGCCGCACCGGCGATCCGCGCGCGCTGATCCTGGCGCCGACCCGCGAGCTGGCGATCCAGATCCACAAGGACGCCATGAACATCGGCCGCAACACCGGCCTGCGCATGGCCCTGGCCTACGGTGGCACCGACTACGACAAGCAGCGCACCGTGCTCGAACAGGGCATCGACGTGCTGATCGCCACACCGGGCCGGCTGATCGACTACTACAAGCAGAAGGCGGTCGATTTCCGCGGCATCGAGGTGCTGGTGATCGACGAGGCCGACCGCATGTTTGACCTCGGCTTCATCAAGGACATCCGCTACGTGCTGCGCCGCCTGCCCGAGCGCGAGCGCCGCCAGGGCCTGCTGTACTCGGCCACGCTCAGCCATCGTGTGCGCGAGCTGGCCTACGAGCACATGAACAACCCGATCGAGTTGAAGGTCGAGACCGACAACGTCACCGCCGACCGCGTGCGCCAGGTGGTGTACTTCCCGGCCACGGATGAGAAGAAGGCGCTGCTGCTCAACCTGCTCAAGACCCAGAACGTCGAGCGCGGCATCCTGTTCGTGAATACCCGGCACTGGGTCGAGCGCGTGACCGAATGGCTCAAGCGCTACGGCTATCGCGTCGGCGCGCTGTCCGGCGACGTGCCGCAGCGCAAGCGCGAAAGCCTGCTGCGCCGCTTCCAGGCCGGTGAGGTCGACCTGCTGGTCGCCACCGACGTGGCCGCACGCGGCCTGCACATCCCGTCGGTCAGCCACGTCATCAACTACGACCTGCCGCAGGACGCCGAAGACTACGTGCACCGCATCGGCCGCACCGCGCGTCTGGGCGCCGAGGGCGACGCGATCAGCTTCGCCTGCGAGACCTACGCGATCTCGCTGCCCGACATCGAGGCCTACATCGGCCAGTCCATCCCGCGTGGCGAGATCGATCCGGCCTGGCTGGTGATGCCGGAAGCGCCGCCGCGCGAATCGCTGCCCGGCCAGCCGGC
>JAMHVM010000075.1:0-80732 GCA_035911475.1 Lysobacterales bacterium
TGACCATCTGCTCGGAGCAGCCAAGATCAAAGGCGTGTGGCTTCTTGGTTGGGCCAACACCGACCTCAACGAAGTGACAGGGATGGAGGTGCAAGCCTTGCTGCAAGAAGAAGCTCTGGGCGATCACCTCGAAGTCCCGGCCAACGTGAGCGTTTGAAATAGAACCAACACGTTGAAACGGCTTGTCCATTGGCACCTAACGCCTGAGTTAAGCCGACTTGCGTAGTGGAGCCGGCAACATGGCAAGCTTAATCTGCCATGTTGCCGGCGTAACGAAGCAAGTTCGGCTTGAACGAATTGTTAGGCTATGCCTGCATCTACTGATTTGGTTGCGGCTTGGTTGCGCCGCGAACCAATGATCGAATGAAAGCAATGAGCATGCCACCTGTCAGCATGCCTAAGAAGTAGGTGCCGAAGGTCAACAGCGATAAAGGCAACGTCGCTGAAGAAGAAAGGAGGGAAACCGTCGCACTGCCGCTATTTTGGACCATGAATGTGACGACGACGAGTGTCATGAGGATGACGATTGCAAGATACAGATAGCGCATTTAGCTCTCCTTGAAGATTACGTACTGTTGGATGCAAAGCCTAACTCAATGTAGGTTCCGAAATGCCGGGTAATCTGGCAGCGTAACCCGGTGTTGTCCTGCGTCGAGGTCGGAAAAATCCCACCAGGAACCAGGGTTTACTCCGATGCTGCAGCCTAAACCGGCAGCCTAATCTTGCGGTGTTTCTCTGGCGATTTTGGGCTCGGTGGATGTCTGGAGTTTTGCACGACGAGGGCTTGGGGACAATCGGCGCTGTTCCGCCCGATGCCGAGCCCGCGCGGCCGCCGCGTCTGCTGGATGCGGTTCGATCTCGGATGCGCCGGTTGGGCATGGCGCGTCGAAGCGAGCAGGCCTACGTGGGCTGGATCCGGCGCTTCATCCTGGCGAACGGAAAGCGTCATCCGGCCGAGATGGGCGCGCCGGAGGTGGAGGCTTTCCTCAGTCGGCTGGCCGTGGACGGCGGTGTCACCGCGTCGACGCAGAATCAGGCCCTGTCCGCGCTGCTGTTCCTGTACCGGCAGGTGCTGCAGCTGGACTTGCCCTGGATGGACGGCATTGAGCGGGCGAAGAAGCCGGCGCGGCTGCCGACGGTGCTGACGGTTCAGGAGGTGAACCTTGTACTGGCTTGTATGCGTGGTACGTCGTGGTTGGTGGCAAGTCTCCTGTACGGCAGCGGCCTGCGTCTGCTCGAAGCATTGCGCCTGCGCATTAAGGATGTGGATGTTGCCCGTCGTGAACTGATGGTTCGCGATGGCAAGGGTGGCAAGGACCGGCGCACGATGTTGCCGTCCTCCCTGGTGTCACCGTTGTTGGCGCAGATGGACGAAGCCCTGCGGGTGCATAGGATGGATCTCGCTGCCGGCTACGGCGTGGTGGCGTTGCCGGGCGCGCTGGCGCGGAAGATGCCGCGCGCAGCCAGTGAAACGGGTTGGCAGTATCTGTTTCCGGCGAGCAAGCGCTCGCTGGACCCTGCGGGCGGCGAGGTTCGTCGACACCATCTGGATGAATCGGTGATACAGCGCGCGGTGAAGCAGGCGGTTGGAACATCGGGTCTGGTGAAGCCGGCCACCTGTCATACCTTGCGTCACAGCTTTGCCACGCACCTGGTGGAAGCGGGATACGACATCCGCACCGTGCAGGAGCTGCTTGGCCACAAGGATGTCGCCACGACCCAGATCTATACGCACGTGTTGAATCGTGGCGGCCAGGGTGTGATCAGCCCGCTGGACAGGGCGGGCTGATGTGGTCCGGCATGGGGAGATCAATCCCGGCTTGCGCAAGCAGGGGTGGTGCAGGTTGGTGCTTTTCCTGAAGGCTATCGGGTCAGCGGCGATGATGCCTCAACCGGCAACCGGCCCGCGCACGTACAGTCCCACCGCCAGGCCCAGGAACAGAACCATGCCCAGCCAATGGTTGGCGATGAAGGCGGCGAAGCAGCCTTCGCGGTCGCGCTTGCGTGCGCGCCACAATTGCCCGGCCACCAGCGCGACGCCGATCACCAGGGCCAGCGTGTACGGCCAGCCCAGTGCCAGTTGCTGGCCGACGAACAGCATGGCCAGCAGGAAGGTGGCCTGCAGCATGGCAATGGCGACCAGGTCCATGTCGGCGAACAGGATCGCCGTGGACTTGGCGCCCATGCGGATGTCGTCGTCGCGGTCGACCATGGCGTAGAAGGTGTCGTAGGCGGTGGCCCAGAGCACGTTGGCCAGGAACAGCAGCCAGGCCAGTTTGGGCACTTCACCGGTCACCGCGGCGAACGCCATCGGAATCGCCCAGCCGAACGCGACACCCAGATAGATCTGCGGCAGGTGCGTGTAGCGTTTCAGGTACGGATAGCTGGCAGCGAGAAACGCGCCGACCACCGCGAGTTTCATGGTCAGTGTGTTGGTGAACGACACCAGCAGCAGCGCCACCGCCATAAGCCCGAAGAACAAGGCCAATGCCTGCTTGCCGCTGAGTTCGTTGGCGGCCAGTGGTCGTGCCTGGGTGCGTTTCACCCGCGGGTCCAGCCAGCGGTCGGCGTAGTCGTTGATGACGCAGCCGGCCGAGCGCATGACGATCACGCCCAGGGTGAAGATGAGGAGCAGGTGCCAGGGCGGCATGCCTTCAGCGGCTGCCCACAGCGCCCACCAGGTGGGCCAAAGCAGCAGCAGGTAGCCGATCGGCCGGTCCAGACGACACAGGCGCAGGTACGGGTCGGCGTGCTTGCGCAGGCGCGCCAGTGCGCCCAGCAGCTGCGCGCGCCGGTCCGGCCCGCGCGAGGGGATGCGCGCGGGTGCCGGCGCTGCGCGGCTGGCGGGGGCAACGACGGGTTGGGCCGCGGCTTTGACCTTGGCCCCGGCAGTGGCAGCGGCGACAGCCGGTGCGGTCGGCGAGGATTTGCCGGCCGCGCCCGAGCGCGATTTCGCGGGCCGTTTGCGCGGCATCTGTGTGCGCGTGCTGTCGGTGCCGGCTTTCGCGGGCGCTCGATCGTTCTCGTTCACCGCGACCTGCTTCGCTGCTGGCCCCCCTGACTTGGCCACTGCCGGCGTCCCCGACGCCGACGGCATTGACGGGGATGATGCGTTGGTCGGCTCGGCGGCTGCAAGGGTCGGTTCGACCGGCTCCTTCGGCGCTCGCGCTACGACCTTGTCAGCGGCCGAAAGCTGCATGTCTACTGGATCACCGCTGGCAGGTGTCACCCGGCGGACGTCGGTGCTGGTTGCGCCAGCGGGGCGTTCCTGCGTCGGTTCGCGGTGGACGACCGCTGGCGAAGCCTGTGTTGCATCCGTCGGTGTCGGTATTGCGGTGGCCGCCGGGCTGTCCTCCGCTGCAGGCGCGTCACTGCGCTGCGTCGATCCGGTGGTCGATCCCGTCGCCGGTCGGGTCGGCCGGTCCGGCTCGGCGGTCTCGTTAGCCGGTTTGCTGCCGTCTGTGGGCCGTGCGACGGTGGCGCGGCTTACCGGCGCTGCGGTCTGGGGTGTCGCAGCCGACGCTTCGTATTCCTGCCGAAGATGGTTGTCGGCAGGCGCGGGTGTCGGTTCGGCCGCCTCGCCCGTCGCTGCGTGATCGCCGGATGCGCTAGGCGGCGAGTCAGCGGTCGATGGCGATGGCGATGGCGATGGCGATGGCGATGGCGATGGCGATGCGCCGGTCGCATCGAACAGGTCCGACGGCAGCAGGGATTCTGCGGCCGCGGCCGCGCTCGGACTCTCGTCGACGGAGCCGGACGAGGCCGCGGCAGATGCGCCCGGCTCGACGACCTTGCGTTGACGGCGACGCGCCGGCTTGTTGGCCGCCGTGGAGGCGAGACTGGATGTGACAGGCCCAGTCGATGCCGATTCTTCCGCCGGTGGCGTTGCCGGCTTCGAGCGCCGTCGCGGTGTCGGCTTGCCCGGTTCCGCGGGTGCGTTCGCGGTGGCCGCGGTCGTCTCGTCCCGATGGTCAGCGTCGATGCCGGCGGCCTGATCGGCGTCGCTGGCGCCGGCACGCTTGCGCGGCGCGCGTTTGCGCGCTGCCGGTGCGCTGTCGCCCTTGTCCCGGCTGCTGCTCCTGGCACGGGTCTTCTTCGCTGCCGCAGGTGTCGTGTCGGCCGTCGTTGCCGGAGATGTCTCCTCGCCGGTAGTCGACGCGTCTGCGGCTGTCGTCGCGTCGCTGTCCTTCTGGCCAGACTGGGCACGCTTGCGCGGTGCGCGCTTGCGGGCCGGTGGGCTCGGGGGACTTTCCTGGCTCATGGGCGGATTCTACCGGTGCCACGTTGAACAACCGTGATTGATGAGACGAGTTGCTCGCGCTGCCGCGTTGTTCATCCCGAAGCCATCGCATCCGGCGTGGATGCATCGGCGTCATCACCGTTCCGTGACCGCCGCCGGTGACCCCAGCGCCTACAATGGCGGCATGGATGTTTCGCATTTGCTCGACGCGCTCAATCCGGCCCAGCGCGATGCCGTTGCCGCGCCCGCCGGACACACCCTGGTGCTGGCCGGTGCAGGATCCGGCAAGACCCGCGTGCTCACGCACCGCATCGCCTGGCTGCTGGAGGTGGAAGGCGTGTCGCCCTACGCCGTGCTCGCGGTCACCTTCACCAACAAGGCGGCGGCGGAGATGCGTGGCCGTTGCGAGGCGCTGATCAGCGGCGATCCACGCGGCCTGTGGATAGGCACCTTCCACGGTCTGGCCCATCGCCTGCTGCGCCAGCACTGGCGCGAGGCGAAGTTGCCGGAGACGTTCCAGATCATGGATTCCGACGACCAGGTACGCCTGGTCAAGCGGGTGATCGCCGGTCTGGGTCTGGATGACAGCCGCTATCCGGCGCGGCAGGCAGCCTGGTTCATCAACGCGCAGAAGGACGAGGGCCGGCGCCCGGACGGCATCGAGCCCGGTGAAAACCTGATCCACCGCACCCTGCTCGACGTCTACCGCGCCTACCAGACCGAATGCGAACGCCTGGGACTGGTCGATTTCGCCGAACTGCTGCTGCGCAGCCACGAGCTGTGGCTGGAGCAGCCGGTGCTGCTGGAGCATTACCGGCGCCGCTTCCGCTACCTGCTGGTCGACGAGTTCCAGGACACCAACACCCTTCAGTACGCCTGGCTGCGCATGCTGGCCGGCAACACCGCCTCGGTGTTCGCGGTCGGCGATGACGACCAGGCCATCTACGGCTGGCGTGGTGCGCGGGTCGAGAACATGCAGCAGTACCTGCGCGACTTTCCCGATGTGCAGGTGATCAAGCTGGAGCAGAACTACCGCTCCACCGGCTCGATCCTGAAAGCCGCCAACGCGGTGATCGCGCGCAACGGCGGGCGGCTCGGCAAGAACCTGTGGACCGATGGCGCCGAGGGCGAGGCCATCGACCTGTACGCCGCCTACAACGAGCAGGACGAGGCGCGCTTCGTGATCGAGCGCGTGCAGGCACACATCGCCGGTGGTGGCAATCCGTCCGACAACGCACTGCTGTATCGCTCCAACGCGCAGTCGCGGGTGCTGGAAGAGGCGCTGGTGCAGGCCAACATTCCCTACCGTGTCTACGGCGGTCAGCGCTTCTTCGAGCGCGCCGAAATCAAGGATGCGCTGGCCTGGCTGCGCTTGACTGCCAACCGCGATGACGACGGCGCTTTCGAGCGCGCCATCGCCACGCCCAACAGCGGTGTCGGCGAGCGCAGCCTGGAGTTGCTGCGCCAGGCGGCCCGCGCCGAGGCGAGCTCGCTGTGGAATGTCGCTGCCACCGCCAGTGGTCGCCGTGCGCCCGGCAATGGTCCGGAAGCGCCCAGCGTTGCCGGCCGGGTCAAGAACGCGCTGTTCGCTTTCCTGGAACGCATCGACCTGATGGCGGCGGAAACCGCCGAGCTCGATCTCAACGAACGCGTCGATCATGTTGTCGCGCGCAGCGGCCTGCGCGAGCACTACAACCGCGAAGGTCAGCTCAATGCCGAGAGCCGGCTGGAGAACCTGGACGAACTGGTCAGCGTGGCCAGCCGTTTCGAGCTGACCCCGGAGGACACCGAAGCCGGCCTGAGCGAACTCAACGCCTTCCTCGCCCACGCCACGCTGGAAGCCGGCGAGGCGCAGGGCGATCCCGGCACCGACTGCGTGCAGCTGATGACCCTGCATTCGGCCAAGGGGCTGGAGTTTCCGCAGGTGTTCCTCACCGGCCTGGAAGAAGGTCTGTTCCCGAACCAGAAATCACTCGATGAGGAAGGCAGGCTGGAGGAGGAGCGGCGGCTGGCCTATGTCGGCATCACCCGCGCCCGCGAGAAACTGACCCTGAGCTATGCCGAAAGCCGGCGCCTGCACGGCGTGGAAACCTACAACCGGCCTTCGCGTTTCCTCACCGAGATTCCGCCCGAACTGCTGCACGCGGTACGACCGCGTGTCGCCGCCGGTGCGGCGCGGACCAGCGCCGGATCCCGCGCCTCGTGGCAGCCGGTCGCCACGCCGGCGGGCGGCTTTGCGCTGGGCCAGCCGGTGTTCCACGACAAGTTCGGCAACGGTGTCATCATCGACGCCGAAGGCAGCGGCAGCCACGCCCGCGTACACGTGCAGTTCGAGGACGCCGGGGCCAAGTGGCTGGTGCTCGCCTACGCCAACCTGCGCGCGGCGTAGTGGTCGAGGGCGGCGCAATGCGCAAGCCGCGCGATTTCCAGGCCAGGGATGCCGGCGAGCGTTCCTGGATTCTCGCCAACACCTGGTGTGGCAGCTGTGGTCAGGCGGATCTGGGAATGACCGATCCTGCGGAGTTCGAAACCGGCGGTGTGGTCTTTGTCGAAGGTCGTTGTCGACGCTGCCGCCAGACGGTGATCGCAGAGGTGGCTGTCGATAGTCCTGGTGAGTCTGCGGCCTGACCGCGTCTATGCCGTTCGCCGCGCGCAAGGGGCTCGAACTGCTTTCCGATGTCGTCGGAATGGGCAGTCTGGTTCAGCGACACCGGTGGTACGGTATTCGCCTGCGCCTGTGGTTGAACAAGGGCGATGCGATCGTCTGGAATCGGCCGTGGGGAACCGATCCGGCCCGGTTGGATGAGGCGGGGCAGGTGCTCGTGACCCACGTGCGCATCGATCGCGAGATGCTCATCGCCGGCCTGTTTCATGGTTGCCAGGGCATGCGGGTCGGCGGCTGCCGACGCCTGCGGATCGCGCCGCATCTGGCCTACGGCAAGGAGGGCATATCCGGCGTGATACCGGCCAATGCCTTGTTGATCGCCGAGTTGCATGTCGAAAGCGAGCGCTATCCGGCATGACCCTGTCGGGCTCGCTGTTGCCAGCGTCGTTGCGGTCTCGTCGGCAACAGCGTGACTGCCGCTGCGCGCTGGAAATGCGAGCGGGCATCGGTCCCATAAACTGACTGGTGTAGCCAGGTGCCCCCCCACAACAACCGTGCTGCCAGCAGCTTCCGAGGGATCGCCGGACACCCGTGATCCATGACAGGACCCGAAATGACCAGCAAGAGCGTGATGTACAAGATCACCTTCCTCAGCCAGGGCAAGAGCATCGAGCTCTATGCGCGCGAGGTGTCGAGCAGCGGGCTGTGGGGCTTCATCGAGATGGGTGAGCTGGTGTTCGAACCGGCCGGCGAAGGTCTGGTGATCGACCCGACCGAGGAACGGCTGCGCGAGGAGTTCGCCGGAACGAAGCGTCTGCATCTGCCCATGCATGCGGTGGTGCGCATCGAGGAAGTCGAGCGCCGCGGCGTGTGCCGCATCCGCGACGCCGCTACCGGCGAGAAAGTGGTGCCGATGCCGGTTCCCGGCCGTCAGCTCTGACGGGCGAGGGAAACGAGTTCAGAGGAAAGAGAAACGAGTAAAGCTGGCTTGGGCGGCGGTCGGATCGTACATCCGGGGTCCAGGGGCGATTTCGCGCGAACGGAAACCGGAGTGAGCGCTGTCGTAGACACGAGCGCCAATGCCAATGCCGCGATGACGACGTAGCGGCCTCTCGTTCCTCTCAACGCCCCACTCGTTTCTCGCTACCCGCCGCCTATACTTCGCGTCATGGCCAAGCTGTACTTCTATTACTCGGCGATGAACGCCGGCAAGAGCACCACGCTGTTGCAGAGCGCGTACAACTACCGCGAGCGCGGCATGCGCACGCTGATCCTCACTCCGCGTCTGGATCATCGTGCTGGCGTGGGTGTGGTCAGTTCGCGCATCGGTCTGAAGGCACAGGCCACAGCCTTTGATCGCGACGACGATCTGCTGGCGCTCGTGCAGGCCGACATCGATCGCAACGGGACGCTCAACTGTGTGCTGGTGGACGAGGCGCAGTTCCTGTCCAAGGAGCAGGTCTGGCAGCTCGGCGACGTTGTCGATGCGCTGCGCATTCCGGTGCTGGCCTATGGCCTGCGCACCGATTTCCGTGGCGAACTGTTCGAAGGCAGCCGATACCTGCTGGCCTGGGCCGACGAGCTCAGCGAGATCAAGACCATCTGCCACACCGGCAGCAAGGCGACGATGGTGGTTCGGGTCGACGATCACGGTCGCGCCATGACCGAGGGCGCGCAGGTGGAGATCGGCGGCAACGAGCGCTACGTGTCGGTCAGCCGTGCCGAGTTCAAACGCCTGACCCGTGGCGAGACCACGGTGCCGGCCTCGCAACCCTCACTGCCGCTGGATCTGGGGCTGGACGCGCCGCACGGCAACTGAAGCGGGCAGCAGACACCTGCGCGCAAGCGGTTCCGGCGTGGGATCGCCGCTGCCCTGTCCAGTTCCGGACGCGTACCGTCCGCAATGATGCGATGGCCGATGAGATCGGTTGGCCCCGGTGAAGGGGCTACCCTTCGCGCGGGATCGACCCGAGCGACAAGAGTGGTCCGGCGAAGCGTCGTGCACTGTCGTCGATTGCCCGAATCCGCTTGTTTCAGCCGGCAATGGCCCGGGTTGGTTGTTCACGGCATTGCCGATGCGTTGCCAGCCTCGCCCATGCCGGCTTGACGGTACGACGCTGGCCACAGGTGGCACGGCTGTTGCTGCCGATAGCAGGAACGACCCGAAACGGAGCCGCCACCATGCTGCATGCGATCACTCACCTCTGGCGCCGCCTGGGTCGACCTGGCAACCGCGGCTACGCGCTCGCCGCCGTAGTGACCCTGGCCATCGGTATCGCGGCGGTGATCGCGGTCTACAGCCTGATGCACCGGGTGTTGCTGGCACCGCTGCCGATCACTGACGAGTCGTCGGTGGTCCGCCTGGCCGGTCGCAATCTGGCACGCGCGGTGGATGGCTTCGCGGTGTCCTATCCGGACTACCTGTCATGGTCGGAAAACGCGCGCTCGTATTCGGCGATGGCCGCACTCAAGCGCCAAGGCGTCAGCCTGCGTCTGGCCGAAGGTACCGAACGTGCCGACGCGGCGCTGGCCACGGCATCGCTGTGGCCATTGTTGGGTGTGCAGCCGCTGCTGGGTCGCGCGCCGACCGACAGTGCCGAGGATCGCGCAGCGACGGTGCTGATCAGCCAAAGCCTGTGGCGCGAGCGCTTCGGCGCCGATACCCAGGTGCTGGGTCGTTCACTGGTGATCGAGGGTCGCGAGCGCCGTGTCATTGGCGTGTTGCCAGACGACGTCGGTATCGCTCAGGACGTGGCCGTGTGGTTGCCGCTGGAGTTGCCGCAGGACGAAGCGAACCGGCGTGGGGATCGTCGGCTGGATGTGCTGGCGCGACTGGCGCCGGGTGTGACGCAGGCACAGGCGCAGGCGGAACTGGCCAGCATCGGTGCCGAACTGGCACGGCAGTTTCCCGACAGCAACGCCGGCTGGGATGGCAGCGTGCAACCGGTGCGCGACTGGCTGGTCGGTGGCGATGAGCGCATGCGCCTGTGGACGTTGCTGGGCGCCGTGGTGCTGTTGTTGCTGGTGACCTGCAGCAATCTGGCCGGCCTGCAACTCGCCCGTGCCGCCGACCGACGCCATGATCTGGCGGTGCGGCTGGCGCTGGGCGCCAGTGGCCGGCACATGCGCCGCGAGGTGATTCTCGAGACGGTGTGCCTGATCGTTGTCGGGGTGGTGCTGGCCTTGCCGCTGGCGGCGATGCTTTTGCGTGTCGCTTCGCAGTCGATGGCGGCTGGTCTCGGCGGTTCCGGCACGCTCGGCATCGATCCGGTCGTGACCGCCAGCGCCATCGCGGTGTGTGCGCTGACCGCGATCGCGTTCGCCGGCTTGCCGGCGGCCAGCATCAACCAGAGCACGCCGTCGGCGGCGCTGGGCGGTGGCCGCAGTGCCCTGGGTCGACGTTCGTCGCCATTGCGTTCGGCCCTGGTGGTGCTGCAGTTCGCCATCGCCACCGTCCTGCTCACCGGCGCGCTGGCGCTGGGCAATCATCTGCTCACGCTGACCCGAACCGACCTGGGCTACGGTACCGAACACATCCTCAGCGCGCGCATCGGCTTGCCGGCGATCGGCAGCGAAGAGGAACTGGCCCGCCAGCAGCGCGCGTTGGCGGAACTGGCGGCGGCCGCACGGGAACTGCCGGGCGTGCGTCATGCCAGCGTGGCCAGCGAGATTCCGCTGGGCTACGTCGACACCCAGATGGAGGTGGCGCCAGGGCCGACGCCGATCGAGCTGGCACCGCCGGAGCATCGCCTGCAGACCTCGTGGCGGATCATCGACGCCGACTATTTCGACACCTTCGGCATCGGCCTGATCGCCGGGCGCGCGTTCGCCCGCGACAACGAGTCCGGCAAGAGCATCATCCTCAGCCGCGCCCTGGCCGAGCGGGTGTTCGGCAGCCTGGATGTTGTTGGCCGGCGGGTGACCCTGGGCAACGACCAGGACCGGGAAGTGGTGGGCGTGGTCGAGGACACCCATCAGCGCAGCGTGGCCGGTGGCGCCTCACCGACGGTCTACCTGCCAACCACCTGGTATGTGTGGGAGACCATGACGTTGGTGGTGCGCACGGAGGGTGATCCGGCCGCGGCAACGTCCGGCATCCGCGCGATCGCGGCGCGTGTGTTTCCGGAGCGGCCGCTGTACGAAGTCCAGACCATGCGCGAACTGGTCTCGGCCTCGACCGCCGGCGCCCGTCTGCAGACCGTGGTGATCACGCTGTTTGCGTTGGCTGCCGTGCTGATCGCCGTGGTCGGCATTGCCGCGATCACCGCCTATCTGGTCGCGCGCCGCGGTCCGGAGCTGGCGCTGCGGTTGGCGCTGGGTTCGACCGGCGCGCGCGTCGGTCGCGACGTGCTGCGTGGTGCCGGAATGCTGGCACTGGTCGGCTTGCTGCTCGGTGCCGGCGTGGTGCTCACCATCGCTGCGCTGGGCGGTCTGGGTGCGATCAGCGCCAGCCAGTTGTCGGTCGCGCTGGTGCCGGGTTCGGCCGCCTTGTTGCTTGCCTGCCTGTTGGCCTGTTGGTGGCCGGCACGGCGAGCGGCCCGGATCGCGCCGGCCAGCGTACTGCGCGGGGATTGAGTTCCGCGTTCGAGATGGACGTGCCAGCGTTTCGACGTTGTCTGGCGATGGTCCGCGCGTCCCGATCCGGCGTGCGCGGCCACCACCATGCGTCTGCTCGGACTCGATGATGCGAGTGCTTTCGCTAGCGGACCGGCGGTGATGACGCTCGATTGCAGCGCTGCCGGACCTCGTCGATGCGCTGCTGGTCGATGCGACTGACCGACGCGACCATGCCGTCGACGATGGTCAAGGCTTTCGCGCAGTCACCTTGTCGGGCCAGTACGTCGGCCTGAAGGGCTTCACCGCGGATGCGATGAACGTGCTCGGGCGGCAGCTGTCCGATCAGGATGGCATTGGCGCGTTCGATGGTGGCACCTGCGGCGTCCAGATCGCCCGCCGTGAGGTAGGCGTCGGCCATGCCGGTCAAGGCGGCGCCCAGGTTCGGGTGCTGCTCGCCGAGCGTGGCGCGGATGATCTCGGTCGATTGCTGCCAGTTCTCCAAGGCCTGTTCGTTCTCGCCAGCGGCGAGCTGGATGGTGGCCAGTCCGTTCAGGCCGATCCCGTACAGGTGGTGTTGCTTGCCGACGGCGGACTCGAGGATGACCAGCGCGTCGCGCTGAACGCTCTCGGCCTGGGCGAGGTCACCGCGGGAGCGGTGCAGCGAGGCCAGATTGCCCATCATCACGCCGACGGTGGTGTGGCCTTCGCCCAGCGTCAGCCGCGCCTGTTCCACCGCCTTGGCGAGATTCTCGGCGGCCGCCTCGGAATGGCCGCGTTCCTGTTCCAGCACGGCCAGCGAGTTGTAGATGCTGGCCAGCTCCGGATGCCCTTGCGGGAAACCGCGCGAGAGGATGGTGGCTGCCTGCTGATACAGCGACCGGGCGCGGTCGTGGTCGCCGAGCCGGCGCATGACCACGCCGAGATTGAACAGGCTGCTGGCGACCTGCGGGTGCTGTTCGCCGAGCAGGCGCTGTCGGGTGGCCAGGGCGGTTTCCAGCAGTGGCCGCGCCTCGTCGACGGTGCCCTGCTGCAGCAGCACCACGGCCAGGTCGTGCTGGCTGGTGGCCACCTGGGTGTTGGCGCTACCCAGTTGTTGCTCGCGCAGGCGCAGCGCCTCGCGCAGCCCCTGTTGCGCGTCCTCAAGCTGGCCGCGGCCGAAGGCGATATGCGCGCGCACCGACAGGTCGCGTGCCAACGCCAATGGTTCATTGCTGCCGGTCTGGTCCAGCGCGATGGCTTCGTCGATCAGCGCGGCGGCGTCGTCCTTGCGATCCATGGCCGCCAGCGATTCGGCGACCAGGCTGAGCACCTCGGCGCGTTGTCCGCGCTGCTCGGGTGCATCGCCGATCGCCGCGAGGGCCCGGCGCAGCTCGGTCTCGGCGTCGCCGTAACGGCCTTGGGCGAAGGCGAGACGGCCACGTTCCAGCGCCAGCAGCGTGGTGTCGACAGGAGCTGGCGCGGCAGCGCTGTCGATCAGCGCTTGCGCGCGCGGGAACTGGCCCAGTTCGCGGTAGATGCCGGCCAGGGTGAGCTGCAGCTCGGCGCGCAGATCCGGCGTCTCGGCCATACCCTCGTCCAGGCGCAGCGCGCTGCGGTCGAGCAGTTCCAGTGCGGTGACCTGTTCGCCCTGGGTCTGGTTCGGCGCCGCACCGGCGAATACATCGAGCAGGAAATCCTTGACCGCGCCGGCGCGTCCGGCTTCGCGTTGTGCCTGTTGCGCGGCAAGGCGTGCGTTCTCGGCCTGGCGCCAGGTGGTGGCCGTGCCGACCACGATGCTGAGCAGGACCAGACCGGCGGCCGCCACGGCCAGGGCATGGCGACGCAGGAATCGGCTGCTGCGGTAGCGAAGGCTGTCCGGTCGCGCCAGCACCGGCTGCTGCCGCAGATGCCGCTGCAGATCGGCCGACAGCGCCGCCGCCGAGGCGTAGCGCCGTGCCGGGTCGTTCTGCAGCGCAGTCGCCACGATCACGTCGAGGTCGCCGCTGAGCCGCTTGCGCAGTTGCGGCGGCGTTGCCGCGCGATGTTCGGCCAGCGCCGCCGCGTCGGTGCCACCGGTGACCAGCGCCGAGGGCAGGCGCAAGGACTCGTCCTCGCGGCGCTGCGGTCGCCGGCCGGTGAGCAGCTCGTGCAGCAGCACACCCAGCGCGTAGACGTCGGTGGCGGTGGTGACCGCGCCGCCCTGCCATTGCTCGGGGGCGGCATAGGCGGGTGTCAGCCGGCGCGCCGTGGTGACGGTGGCGTCGGCCGGTTCGGCGCTGGCATCGGGTCCGTCGATCAGCCGGGCGATGCCGAAGTCGAGCAGCTTGAGCGTACCGTCATCGCTGACCAGGATGTTCGACGGCTTGAGATCACGGTGCACCACCAGCGCCTGATGGGCGTGCGCGACCACGGCGCAGACATCGCGGAACAGGTGAAGTCGCGCCGGCAGATCGAGTTGGTGCTGATCGCAGTAGTGGGTGATCCGTTGCCCTTGCACATATTCCAGGGCGAACCAGGGCACGCCTTCGGGAGTGAGGCCGCCGTCGACCAGACGGGCGATGTTGGGATGTTCCAGTCGTGCCAGGATCTGCCGCTCGCGGGCGAAGCGTTGCTGTTCGTAGGGATCGAGCATGCCCTGGCGCAGCACCTTGACCGCCACCTGCTGCTCGAAGCCACCGTCGTCGCGCTCGGCCAGGAATACCGAGGCCATGCCGCCGTCGCCGATCAGCGACACCAGCCGCCAGACGCCGAGGCGACGGCCGATCCAGGAGGCGGCAAGGGCGTCGTCCTGACCGGCATCGTCGGTGATCAGCGAGCGCGCCAGTTCCTGGCCATCGTGGTCGAGCAGGCCTGGTTCGTTGTCGCCGGCGAGCATATGTGCCAACGCCTGGCGCAGCTCGTCATCGGCGATGTTTTCCAGCCAGGCCGCGCGCTCAGCCTCGGGCAGGTCCAGCGCCTGGTCCAGCAGCGGTGACAGTTCCGACCAGCGTCTGGCGATGATCGTTTTCATGTCGGCCTCAAGCAATGGCTGGGTGAGGTGGCAAGCAGGCAGCGGACGCGGACAGCGGCAGCCATCGCCCGGACAGGATTCGACGGGCCGTTCAGGCCATGGCCTGATGTAGGAACGCGCGGGCCTTGCGCCAGTCGCGATCCAGGCTGCGCAGCGAGCGCCCCATCAGGTCGCCGATCTCGTCCAGCGACATGCCGGCGAAGAAGCGCATCTCCACCAGCCGGGCCAGATCCGGTTCGGCCTGTTCCAGCTGGATCAGCGCCGCGTCCAGTGCCACCACGTCGGCGGCCAGCGCGTCGACCCTGGCGTCGGCATCGTCCAGTTCCACCGCGATCACGCCGCCGCCGCGCTTTTCCGAGCCGCGTCGCCGCGCGTAGTCGACCAGGATGTTGCGCATCAAGGTCGCGGCGTAAGCGAAGAAGTGCCGACGGTCCGGCCAGCTGGCTTCGCCGTGGCTCAGACGCAGGTAGGCCTCGTGCACCAGCGCGGTGGTAGACAAGGTGTGTCCGGCGGGTTCGCGCTGCAGGTGCCGGTGTGCCAGCGCGCGCAGCTCGTGGTAGACCTGCGGCATGAGCCGTTCCAGCGCGTCGGCATCACCGGCACGGGCACGGTCGAGCAATACGGTGATGTTCTTTTCCGACGGATCCGACATCTGTGACGGGGCTGTCATGCGCGGTGCCGCTGTCGGGGCACGGTCGATGCCGGCAAGGGTACCCCAGCCGGCCCGGCGACACCTCATGGTCGGCTCAGCGTTGGCAGCGCGGGCAATAGCAGGATGCGCGGTTGCCCAGACGCAGCGCCCGGATGACAGTGCCGCACTGCCGGCAGGTTTCGCCGTCGCGGCCGTAAACGAACAACTCCTGCTCGAAGTAGCCGGGGGCGCCATCGGGATTGAGGAAGTCGCGCAGGGTGGTGCCGCCTCGGTTGATGGCGTGCGCGAGGATGACCTTGATCGCCTCGGCCAGCCGCGCATAGCGCTCGCGCGAGACCTTGCCGGCGGCACGCAGCGGATGGATGCCGGCCCGGAACAGGGCTTCGGCGGCGTAGATGTTGCCCACACCGACCACCACCGCCTGATCCATGATGAAGGTCTTCACCGGGGCCTTGCGGCCGCGTGACAGTCGCCACAGGTAGTCGCCGTCGAAGTTCTCCGACAACGGTTCCGGGCCCAGCCCGGCCAGCAGCTCGTGGGTGCTGCCGGCGGGCTGCCAGAGCAGGCTGCCGAAGCGGCGCGGATCGGTGAAGCGCAGCATCGCGCCGGAATCGAGGATCAGGTCGACGTGGTCATGGCTGGCGGCGGCCAGTTCCGCCGGCAGCACGCGCAGCACCCCGCTCATGCCCAGATGCAGCAGCGCGCTGCCGGTCAGTGCCTCCAGCAGCAGGTACTTGGCGCGCCGTTGCACGGCGACGATGCGCTGGCCGGGCAACTCGGCGCTGATCGCCGCCGGAATCGGCCAGCGCAGATCGGGCCGGCGCAACACCACGCGGGCGATGCGCCGATCGATCACATGCGGCGCAATGCCGCGACGGGTGGTTTCGACTTCCGGCAACTCGGGCATGGCGGCAGCGTGGCGAGCCGCCGCCGACCGGTCAAGCCGGACCCTGGACAAACCGTTCGACCGGCTTGTGCGCATCGGTCGACTCCGCGGCTTGGAGTCGCCTGCGTGCCGACAGCCAACACCGCGGTGTCGGCTTCGAACAGGGGCCGGGCATGGATGATTCATGGGCCAAGCTCTGCGACGGACGCAGGCTGTGGCGTCACGCCTCCGGAAGCGCCCGCCGGAACACCGAGGTTTCGGGAAACCCGCGCTCGAATGATGGCCGCCAGGTCAGTTCGAGTTCGTCGGCCTGTCGCGACTGCCCGGCAGCACGCAGCGACCGGGCCAGGATCAGTGCGGCCATCGCGGTCCGCGGATGCTGGTCGCCCAGCCAGCGCCGATGGTCTGCCAGTGCCTGCTCGGACAGGGCCAGCGCGGCATCGTCGTCGCCGAGCTGGCGCAGGCGCCAGGCGCGCAGGAGTGACGGCAGGGGCTGCCAGACCGCCGGCAGCCGGTCGCGGTGTTGCTCGACGATTGCCAGCTCGGCTTCACCGAGATCGGCGGCTCGGGTCTGCAGTTGCCAGCGGGCGCGCAGCAGATGCGCGCGCAGTGCCTGCGGCACGGTGTTCTCACCGCGGGCCTGCCAGCTGGCGAGCACATGCTGCAGTACCTCGGCCGACGTCGATGTGGTCTCGGTGCCGGCGAACAGGGTGGCTTCGACACCATCCAGTTGCGCGGCCAGCGTTCGCGGATCGTCGTCGCCATACCGCTCGCGACGCAGGGCGATGATCGGCGTGAGGGCGGCGAGGGCGGCATCGACTTCGCCGGAGGCGACCTGTCCCGATGCGAAATCCTGCTGGATCGCCAGGTATTCGTCACCGGTTTCGCCGCCGCTGGCGACCTGATCGGTGCGGGCGCGCTCGAGCAACGCACGCGCCGGTTCGAAGCGACCGCTGTCGAACAGGGTGGCGACCATTTCCCGGCGATAGCGAATCGCGAAACCCCCGTGGTCGCCATGCACGTGCGCGGCGATCGCCAGCGCTTCCTGCAGCGTCGTGATCGAGGCATCCCACTCGCCCGCGCGTCGTTCGATCAGTGCCCGAACCCGTAGTCGCATGGCGCGGACGGAAACTCCGGGCGGGGTCTCCGCCAAGGCCAGACGGTTGTATTCACGCGCAGGGTCCAGCATGCCCGCTTCGGCCAGGATCAGGCCGAGGTTGTGATGCGCTGCCGAGATCCGGTTTTCGGGTGGCGGCAGCGTCTGGTTCATTGCCAGTGTCGTGAGCCCAGCCATTTCGGCCTCGCGGTACTTGCCGTTCCGGTTCAAGGCCAGTGACAGCACCATCCAGGCATTGGCCGTCTGCTGCGAGTGGCTGCCGGTCGTTTCCTCCGCCAGCGCCAATGCCTGGCGGGCGACCTGCTCCGCCTCGGCGGCCGGGAATTCACCGTTGGCCATGGCATTGGTGGCTGCCTCCAGACAGCGGGCGGCGGCCAGGCGATCGTCGACGGTCGGACTCAAGTTCAGGGCGGCAGCCTCGCGCAGCAACGGCACGGCGATCGCACCCAGGTTCATGTGCCGGTAGGCGTGACCCAACGCCTCCAGCAGACGTGCCCGGACCTGCGGCTGGTCGGCCAGTTCGGTGGCGATGCGGTCCCGGCCGCGATCGAGCACCTCGCGTGCCGACAGTTCGACCAGCGCACCCTGGTGCACGTTGCTGTCGCTGGCGGCGAATACCGAGACCAGAAAGTCGGTCGCGCGCTGCGCCGTGCTCGCCTCGATCAAGGCGCGCCGCTCGGACTGCACCGTGCGCCAGGTGAAGGCGGCAGTCAGCCCCGCCACCAGCAACACCGTGGCGAACACCACCCAGCGCCGTCGCAGCAAGCGCGAGAACACATACAGCCGGTTCTGCGAACGTGCCTGCACCGGACGATGCTGGCCGATCCGTGCGACATCGTCGGCCAGGGCCTGGGCGGTGGCGTAGCGCCGGTCGGGTTCAGGCACGCAGGCACGCGCGACGATGGCATCGAGATCGCCGCGCAACCGGTGCCGCCAGGGCATCGCCTGGGCCGCCAGACTGGGCACCGTTTTCAAGGTGCCTTCGCTGCGTTCGGGCTGCTGACCCGATACCAGCTCATACAGCACCAGTCCCAGCGCATACACATCACTGGCGATGTCGGGCTTGCCACCCTTGAGCTGTTCGGGGCTGGCGTAGCGCGGCGTCATCGGCCGCAGCGTCAGGCTGGCGACCGTGGTGAGATCGGCATCGCCGCTGGCTGCCTCGGTGAAGGCGTCTTGAGCGGTCGTCGTGTCATTGGCCAGCGAGTCGCCGGCCCGTACCGTTCGGGCAATGCCGAAGTCGAGCAGCACCGGAACGCCGTCCGCGCGGACCAGGATGTTGGACGGCTTGATGTCGCAGTGGACGACCAGTTGCTGATGCGCGAACTGGACGGTTCGGCAGACCGAGACGAACAGCGCCAGACGGGTGGCCAGATCGGCATTGTTCTGCTGGCACCAGCGATCGATGGCGATCCCGTCGACGTGTTCCATGACCAGGAACGGCTGGCCTGAAGCCGTGGCACCACCATCGAGCAGCCGTGCGATCTGCGGGTGCTGCAGGTTCGCCAGTGTCTGTCGCTCACGCGCGAAACGGGCGGCGGCCACGGCATCCGGCAGGCCACGGATGAGCTTGACCGCGGCTTGCTGCCGGAAATGTCCGTCGGCGCGTTCGGCCAGGAACACCGAGCCCATGCCGCCTCGGCCGAGTTCGCGGGTGAGCCGCCAGGCACCAATCGTCGCACCGGGTCCGGGTTCGGTCGCTGCCAGCGCTTCCAGCCAGGCGTCTGGACGGTACGGATATGGCTCGGTCTTGTCCTCGTCGGCATTCAACAGCGCCAGCACTTCCGCGATCACCGCCGGCTCGGCACCGCTGGCCTGGAGGAAGGCGATCCGTTCGGTCACCGGCAGGTCGCAGGCCTGGTCGAACAGTTGCCGTATCGACGTCACGGTCGGTTCAACCCAGGCGTCGGTTGATCCACGCCCGGGCGAAGCGCAGGTCGCGGTCGACCGTGGCGACCGACATGGCCATCAACTCGGCGATGTCCTCGCGTGACAGCCCGGAGAAACAATGCAGGCTGAAAAGTCGGGATGCCCGCGCATCCTCCGCTTCCAGTCCGCGCAGGGCGTCGTCCAGCACCAGCAGGTCCAGGCCACCGTCGTTGCCGAGGCCGATCGCGCTGCCAATGGTGACCATCACGCCGGGTTCGACGCGACGACCGACCCGGATCGCGCGTGCGCGATCGGTCAGGATCGATCGCATGTACAACGCCGCGACTGCCAGAAAGTGTCGTCGGTCATTGAGCTCACGCGTGCTGCCCAACATGCGCGCCAACGCCTCGTTGACCAGGTCGGTGGGATCCAGCGTGTTTGCGCCCTGTTCGCGACGCAGCCGTTGTGCCGCGATGTCGCGCAGCAGCGGATAGAGGTCGCGCATGGCACCGTCGAGCGCACTGGCGTCACCGTCATGCCAGGCGCGCAGACGGGCGGTAATGTCGCATTTGCCTCGATCATCCATGTTGCCGAATTGTAGAGTTCCCCCGGGTTTGCCGGTACATCGCTGTGGCGTCGGGAGGCGGGTCATCGCGGCAGCCCCGCGCCTGCCAGCGGGTGAACGATCGTGCATTTTCGGCACGACGCGTGACCCAGCGCACAGGATCGCCAGGTCGATCCGTCAGTGCCGTGTTGTGCCGGTGGACGCCGATGGCCAGGACATGCTGCCGGGCCGGTCGTCGTGTGCGTCGAGGGCTGCGTCCGGACGAACCTGACGCAGCACCGCCACCAGGCTTGCAAACCGCTCGGCCAGCTGTGTGTACAACGCCGCCAGCGCCGAACGATCAGCCGCGCCGAGCTCCCGGTAGGCGCAGCGGCCCAGATCGATGTAGTAGTCGGCGCCGACCCGGCGTCGCTTCGCCTGGCCGGCAAACAGGCCAGCGATCAGCAGGCAGCGATCGCCGACATCACGCAGGCGCTCGCCGCGCAAGCAGCCCACGTGTGCCATGCCGTCGAGCAGTTCCAGCGCCATCGTGCGACCAGTCAGCCAGGCGTCGCGGCTGTGCCGCACCAGGGTGAACACCAGATAGCTTTCGGCGGTCTCGTCCAGCGTGGTGGCGCAGCGCTGGCCGGCTTCGCGGATCAGCTCCAGCCACAGTTGCGCGGCGGCGCCGGTGGTCAGGGTTTGCGTCACGGCCACTCCTTGCGATGGTCATCGACAGGCATATCGAAATGCCGTATCGGATGGCAAGCCAGCAGCCAACACCGGTGGCTGCTAACGAATGCTTTACACGCGGGCGCCAACGGCAGTGATACACCGTCAACAGGCACGAACAGCGTGATACCGAAAGAGCTTGGGAGCCGGAATGGATTTCGACGCGAGCTGGATTCTGCTCACCTTCATCGTCGTCGGATTTTTGGCGCAACTGATCGATGGCGCCCTGGGCATGGCCTACGGCCTGGTATCGACCTCGGTACTGCTGGCGATGGGCGTGCCACCGGCGCAGGCCAGCGCCAGCGTGCACGCCGCCGAGATGGTCACCACCGGCATCTCCGGCAGCGCCCACGCCTGGTTCGGCAACATCGACAAGCGCCTGTTCAAGCGCCTGGTGTTGCCCGGTGTGCTCGGTGGTGTCGCCGGCGCGCTGCTGGCCTCGCGGCTGGACCCGGCCCTGCTCAAGCCGCTGGTGCTGATGTATCTGCTGGTGATGGGCGTGTTCGTGCTCTGGCGCGCCTGGCGTCGGGTGATCAGCCAGCGCGATCCGCGTCAGGTGCCGGCCATCGGAACGGTGGCCGGCTTCCTCGATGCCATCGGCGGCGGTGGCTGGGGGCCGATGGCGACCTCGACCCTGCTCGCGCAGGGCACGCCGCCGCGCTACACGGTCGGCAGCGTCAATGCCGCCGAGTTCTTCGTCACCACGGCGATCACCGTCACCTTCATCACCCAGCTCGGTTTCGACTTCGGCGTGATCACGCTGGGCCTGCTGCTTGGCGGCGGCCTGGCGGCGCCGCTGGCCGCCTGGGTGGTCAAGCACCTGCCGCAGCGCGGCCTGCTGATCCTGGTCGGTGTGTTGATCCTGACCATCGCCGCGGTGCAGCTGGTGCTCGCCTTGCGCGGCTGAGCGGTGTGGTCCAAGTCGGGTCAACCCTCCCGAAGGTACGAGGTCTGGCGCGCCCGGTCATGGCAGAATGGCGTTCCGGCCGGTGCATTGGTGCACAGTGCGGTCCGGATTCGCCCACACGCATGAGGCAGGCATGAGCGACAAGATCTATTCCGACGCCCAATCCGCGCTGGACGGCCTGATCGAGGACGGCCACACCCTGGCGGTTGGCGGCTTCGGTCTGTGCGGCATTCCCGAGGCGCTGATCGCGGCGCTGCGCGATACCGGCAAGAAGAACCTCACCGCCGTTTCCAACAACGCCGGCGTCGACGGCTTCGGCCTGGGTCTGCTGCTGGAGACGCGGCAGATCAGCAAGATGATTTCGTCCTACGTGGGCGAGAACAAGGAATTCGAACGCCAGTATCTGGCCGGTGAGCTGGAACTGGAGTTCACCCCGCAGGGCACGCTGGCCGAGCGCCTGCGTGCCGGCGGCGCCGGCATCCCGGCGTTCTTCACCAAGACCGGCTACGGCACCATCGTTGCCGACGGCAAGGAAACCCGGCAGTTCGACGGCGAGTGGTACGTGATGGAACGCGGCATCCGCGTCGACGTCTCACTGGTCAAGGCCTGGAAGGCGGACAAGGCCGGCAATCTCGTCTTCCGCAAGACCGCGCGCAACTTCAACCCGATGGCGGCCACCGCCGGCAAGGTCTGCGTGGCCGAGGTCGAGCAGATCGTCGAGATCGGTGACATCGACGCCGACGCCGTGCATCTGCCCGGCATCTATGTCGACCGCATCGTCCTGAACGCGCATCCCGAGAAGCGCATCGAACAACGCACGGTGAGCAAGTAACCATGGCCTGGAACCGCGATGAAATGGCGCAGCGCGCCGCCGCCGAGCTGCAGGATGGCTTCTACGTGAACTTGGGCATCGGCCTGCCGACCCTGGTCGCCAACTTCATTCCCGAGGGCATGGATGTCTGGCTGCAGAGCGAGAACGGCCTGCTCGGCATCGACCGCTTTCCCTACGAGGACGAGGTCGATGCCGACCTGATCAACGCCGGCAAGCAGACCATCACCGCACGCAAGGGCGCGGCGTTCTTCTCCAGCGCCGATTCCTTCGCGATGATCCGCGGCGGCCACATCAACCTGTCCATCCTCGGCGCCATGCAGGTGTCGGGCAAGGGCGATCTGGCCAACTGGATGATCCCCGGCAAGATGGTCAAGGGCATGGGTGGCGCCATGGACCTGGTCGCCGGCGTCAAGCGTGTGGTCGTGCTCATGGAGCACGTGGCCAAGGGCGACGCGCACAAGATCGTCGCCGAATGCTCGCTGCCGCTGACCGGCGTGGGCTGCGTGCATCGCATCATCACCGAACTGTGCGTGCTCGACATCACCGACGCCGGACTCAAGCTGGTCGAGCTGGCGCCGGGCGTGACGCTGGAGGAAGTGCAGGCCAAGACCGGCGTTCCGGTGCTGGCCTGATCGGGTGAACCCCGCAGTGTTGCCGCGCCGATCCGCATGGGCGTGGCGTCTGCGTGCGCGATTGCTGGTCGTTGTCGGGCTGATGCTGGCGCCGACGTTTGTTGTCGCCGATCAGCGCGTCGTCCACGGCGTCGATCCCAGGACCGAAGTGACCCAGGCCGGTCGCGATGTCGAAGGCCTCGCGCCCGCTGCCGAGGACGTCGGCACCCGCGTCGATTCGGCACCAACCGATGATGCCGCCGGCGCTGTTGTCGGCAGTGTCAGCGACAGCGCCGCGCCCGTACTCGACACCGTGCTGGTCACCGGCAGCCAGCCCGGCCCCGGCCTGTGGCAGGTGGTCAAGGGCGACCACCGCATGTGGGTGGTCGCCACGCTGACGCCGATCCCGAAAGACATCGAATGGCTGTCCGACGAGGTGCGCGAAAAGGTCGCCACGTCGCAGGCGGTGCTGACCGGCCCGGGAGTGACCGTTGGCACCGGCATCGGCATGGTTCGTGGCGCCTTCCTGCTGCCGTCGCTGCTCAAGGTCCGGCGCAACCCTGATGACGCGACGCTGGAACAGGTTCTGCCTGCCGAGCTCTACGCGCGCTGGGTGGTGATGAAGCAGCGCTACTTGCCGCGCAAACGTCGGATCGAGCGCTGGCGCCCGATTGCCGCCGCCGGTGAACTGCGTGATGCCGCCCTGAAAAGTGCCGGCCTGGTATTCCGCGACCCGGTCGGACCCGTGGTGATGGCCGTGGCGAAGGATGCGGAGGTTCCGGTGGTCAAGGCGATCATCAGCATCGATCTCGACGTGGACAAACCGCGTCAGCGCCTCAAGCAATTGGCGCGCACCTCACTCGACGACCACGCGTGCTTCGAGCAGGTGCTGGAGGCGATCGAGACCGACGTGCGGCAACAGCGCGAGCTGGCCAACGCCTGGGCCATCGGCGACCTGGAAACCCTGCGCACCTTGACCCGTGTGGATCCCTCGCAGACCTGCCTGCGTGCTGCGCTCGACAGCGCCGCCTTCGACGATTTCGACATCGACTTCGACACGATCCGGACTCGCGCCCGCGAAAAATGGCTGGAAGAAGCCGAGCGCCTGCTCGCCGAACACGACACCACCTTCGCGCTGCTCTCGCTGCAGCAGGTCATGGCCCCCGACGGCGTGCTCGCCGCACTGGCGCAGCGCGGCTACACCGTCATCGCCCCGGATGACCTGGAAGTCGAAGCCGCACACACCAGGCACTGACGGACCCGACGGGGGTTGCGCCGCCATAGTCTGCGGCACTGGCACGCTGGCGACGATGCCGGAAGCAGGGCTGGCGTACCGTTTGGTGTGACCAGCGGAAAAATTCCGTTCATTCCCTGACGCCCTGAGCCGGGCCCACTCACCTGCCCAGCTCAGCTCCGCGGCTTGCCTGCATACCTGACTTCCCTGGCGTCGGAACTTCACCAGGCCTCTGCGAACCATGGCTCCGCTGCCGATGAGCCGGTTTGCCTACAGATGACGCAAGAGCGTTCAGGCGGTTTCCCCCGTCTGCCATTGGCTCATCAAACGCATTGCAGGGAGTTCTCCATGTCCAGCACCCCGCGTGATCGACGCACTTCTGTTTGCCCGGCGCGCCGAATCCGGAAAATCCGAACCATTGCGACCGCATGCCTTGCGGCCAACGCGTTGGCGCTATCTGCTCATGCCTACGGCCCGTCGAGTTTTCACGGTGGAGCAGTGACTGCGGAGGACCAATACGTCAAACCGCCTTCCGAATTTCCTGCGCGAACATTCGGCGCGGCCGTCGCAATCGACGGGAATACATTGGCGATCAGCGCCCCGACCGAGGAAGTGGCGGCGGGACCAGGCACCTTTCATCGCCACGGCGCCGTGTACGTGTTCGTTCGCGACGACGGCGACTGGGTCTTCCAGGCCCGTATCGTCCCACCCTATCCGCAGGATTCGGACCGCATGGGTCGCGCGCTGGCGCTGCAGGGCGACACCCTGGTGGTCGGCGTGCCGGAGGAAGACAGCAGCAGCAGCACCGATCCGGCCAACAATTCAGCATCGAATGCAGGCGCGGTACTCGTGTACAGACGAAGCGGCAACAACTGGCTTCAACAGGCGTACCTCAAGGCGTCCAATGTCGGGGCCGGAGACGAGTTCGGCAGCTCGGTGTCGTTGCACGGCAACACCCTGGTCGTGGGTGCGCCGCTTGAAGCTGGCAACGGCACCAGCCAGGCCGACAATTCCCGTCCTGGATCCGGCGCGGCGTATGTCTTCGTCCGCTCGGGCGAAACCTGGTCGCAACAGGCTTATCTGAAGGCCGGCAACGTCGACGCCGGTGACAACTTCGGCCGGTGGGTGGCCGTAGATGGCAATACGGTTGCGGTCGGCGCGCCATGGGAAAGCGGCAATGGCATTAATCCGGACGACAACTCGGCCAATGCCAGTGGCGCGGCCTATGTCTTCTCACGGTCAGGCGTCACCTGGACACAGCAAGCGTATCTGAAGGCAGCCGTGGTCGGACCCAATGACCTCATGGGCGAAGCACTGGCATTGGAAGGCCAGACCTTGGCAGTGAGCGCGCGCACCGAGGACAGCGACGGGTCCGGCCCGGGAAACAATTCATTGTCGGCGTCCGGTGCCGTCCTGGTGTTCGAACGGACCGGCGTCAACTGGCATCAGTCTGCCTTCCTCAAGGCTGAAAATCCTGGCGAGGGTGACTGGTTCGGATACCGCATGGCATTGCGCAGCAACGTTCTGGCGATCACGGCGGTCCAGGAGCGCGGCAACGGGATCGATCCGGGCGACAATTCGGCCATCAACGCTGGCGCTGCGTACATATTCCACCGGACCTTCGATGGCTGGGAGCAGGTGCAGTATCTGAAAGCGTCCAATGCACAGGCGCACGACCGGCTGGGCGCCGGTATCGCACTCGGCAGCCGTGCCGCCGTGGTCGGTGCGGTCGGCGAACGCAGTGCCACCCAGGATCCCGGCGACAATTCTGTATTCGAGCGAGGCGCCGCCTATGCCTATGATCTGGACTTGATGCCGGACCCGGTGTTTAGCGCGAGCTTCGAGTGACCGTGGCGGGCCCCGGGTTGGCAACCATCCAGTGCGAGGCCGGTCCTCGATCGGGCGAACGCGTCCGTGAAAATCGAGCACCGATGGCACAAGTCGAACGTTGGCCTACGAAGCGTGTCCATCGACCAGCATCTTGCCGACACCGGACGGAAGGCCGTGGATCCATCGGCTACGGCGTCGAGGATCAGTGGGGCGACGGGTGGCGGGCGACGGCGAAAGTCATGTCGAGGCGAACCTGGTTGGACAGGGTCAGGCGCCGCGAGCGCATGCCGAACTCGCGGCGGTCGATGTCGCCCTGCACGCGGACCACGCAGTCGTCGCTGTCGGGAGGGCAGTCCATCGGCTCGATCCGGAACCGGACCGGCCGGGTGATGCCGCGCAGGGTCAGTTCGCCGTCGAGATCGCCGGAGCGTATCGGCACGCGGGCGACCGGCGCCGAGAGGAACCTGATTTCCGGATGCTGCTTGACGTGGAAGAACTCCGCCGAGCGCGCCCAGGACTGGTAGCGCGATTGCGCCATGCTCAGCGAATCGGCGTCGATGATCAGGTGAATGCGATAGCCGTCGGGGTCAGGCTGGATCTGGCTGCGGAAGTGCTCGAAGGTGCCGTGCAGTCGCACGACGCCAAGCGCGGCCAGCTCGAAGTCGATGCGGCTGCGGGCCGGATCCAGTTGCCAGCTCTGTGCGTCGTCGGCGAGGGCCGGCACCGTGGCGGCGACGAAGCCCAGCGCGAGCCCACCACGCCGGAACATTCCGTACAGCCGAAGCGCGGCCGGCACCGAGTCAGGGCGTCGGGAACAGCCAGACGCTGTGCAGTGAAGACTGCCGGTCATGGCCGGCAGTCTGTCACAAATTGGCGTCCAGCCAGGCGATGCGCTGGCGCAGCCAGTCGGTGAGGTAGGCGATCTCGCCGGCGTGCGAGCCGGTCAGCACGGCATTCGGCCACGTGTGCTGGTGCAGCATCGGCCAGCGATTGAAGTTGTGCTCGACGGCTGCGCCCATGCGCGTAGCCTGCTGGTGCATTTCCGCGATGAGATCGTCCAGCAGCTGATCGCGGATGCCGTCCCAGCGCGCCCGCACTGCCTGCGCGAAGGCCGGATCCTCGAACAGCCGGTGATACCAGGGCCCACCGCGGATCCACCAGCCACGCGGGTCGGCATTGACGCCGTAGTCGGTGTTGCCGGCGCTGATGTCGAAATCCCACAACGGACCGCGCTGCAAGCGGCCACCGCGGTCCTTGTAGGTCCAGATGCTGCTGAACGCCTGCATGTCCTGGTTCATCATCAATTCGGCGACCAGGAAGTAGTCGATGTAGCTGGCCGGATCCAGCCAGGCCACGTAGCCGGTGGTCGCGTTGGTGAAGTCCGGTCCGTACAGCACGTCCTCGGTCTGGCGCACGTAGTCGCGGACGTAGTTGTACTGCGCCGGGACGATGTTCTCGTCATCGGGCGTGTCGATGCAGATCGGTACGCCGCGTGTGGTGTCGAACTGCACGTTCGGTTCGCACTCGCGGCGATGATCGATCTCCATCAGGTAGCCGCCGGTGATCGAGACCGGGTCGGTGTCCCCGGGTTCGATCTCGACGATGTCGACCCGGTTGCTGCCGACGCGGATGTGCTCGACCAGCTGGTAGATGCCGACATCGTCGCCGTTGAGTTGCATGCGAACGGTGACCGTGCGCGGATTCCAGGCCATGCCCAGCGACCAGCCCAGTCCCAGCGCCAGATGATTGCGCAGCAGGCTCTTGTCGGCGTAGTTGGCCAGCAGCACCCAGTGCCGGTTGCCCGGCATGCCCAGCAGCGACGCGGCGCTGTCCAGGCGCAGCCGATACGGCTTTTTGGGCATGCCCCAGGTGCTGTTGCCGCGACCGCGGATGCCCAGGCTGCCTTCATAGGCGAACGCGGGATCGCTGCCGAAGATGGTCATGTGGGCGCTCACATAGTTTTCGCGGTCCGCAATCGGCGCGCCGTTGACGGTGTTGACGGTCAGCAGCGGCAGATCGCCTGGCGGTGGTTGCGGCGCCCGATCAGCGGCATCGAAGTCGTCGGCGAACAGGGCGGCGGGTGGGCTGCTGGCGCTGCTGGCCGTGGCGGTGCGCACCAGCCGCACCCGTGCCAGTGCCTGCTTGGTCACGGCGAACACGTTGCCTTCGCCGAAGAAAACGCCCCAGGCGGTTTTGCCCTGATGGCGCATGGATGTGGCGCTCCAGTAAACACCTGGGTCGGTACCGGGAAACAGGCTGGCGTCCAGGCTGGGCCAGGCTTCGCCGGGCACGCGCAAGCTGGACAGCTCCTTGATGTTGGGCAGGCGCCAGTCGTTGTGGCCACGCCAGTTCTGCTGGTTGCGTGCATGTACCGCGTGCAGCGCCTGCTGCCAACCCATGCTGGTCACCGTGCCGGTGCACTGGCCGGTGCCGGTCTGGCCCAGTGAACAGCGGTCCCACATCAGGCCGGTGCCCGGGTCGCTCACGGTGCCGTTGCCGTGATCGACCCAGTCGCCGTGGCTGCGGCCACCGGCCACCAGGCGCAGCGCCGCCGCCGCACGGACTACGTCGAGCCCGTGCACATAACCGTGGCCGAAGTTCACCGCGAAAGCCTGATTTGCAGTCAAAGCCGGTCGATCGCCGGCCCAGTACGGGCCGCTTTCGGTGTCGGGGAAATAGTCGCTGTCCACCGCGGGCTGGTTGCTGCCGTGATGCACGATGCCGAGCAATTCGTGGCTGGTCGGCAGACGCCAGCCGGTGACGCCGCAGTACGCAGCGTGGCTTGCGGCGAACTGGTTGCCGCGGTGGCGCGCAGCGAGCCAGCTCAAGTCACCCTCGCTGGCAACCCGCCAGACCAGGCCGGTGACGTTGTCGCGCGTGCAGGCCCATTGCCACGCGCCGCTGCCCGGCTCGGCATCGGCCGGCACGACGTTGCCGGTGGCGGAAAGCTTGCTGAAGTCGAAGCCGTGCGCGCCGGCGCCAACCTTCGACAATTGACCTTGTGCAGCCGCCTGGTCGCGGCCATGCACGCCGTCCTGTCCAGGCCACTCGTTGTGATGGCAAAGGCCGGGGTATGTATGACTGCCGTTGTAGCAGTCCACCTGACCGCTGTCGTTGATTCGTTGCGGCAGCCCCTGCGCGGCCAGGGCGCCGCTGCCGAGCAGGGAAACCGTGAGCAGCAGGGTGAGCAGCGGTCTACCGATGGCGTGACCAGCACCGTCGCCTTTCATGCGTCGGCGGTGCTGGTCGACTCCTGACTGAAGCGGTTGTCTTCTCATGGTCTCCCCGGAAAACTGGTGCGACAGTCCATGATTGCGCGGATGGGAGAGCTGCAGATACCGCAGGACATGTAAACAGCGCGTGGCGGTGCCCGGTTTCGCGACGCCCGTCGCCGCGACGATGGTCGAGAGCCTCTCTGGGGCATCGGCGGCGACTCGTCGGCGCGGCAGGGGTTTGATCCGGGCGGGGATCGGATCAGCCGCGCTGACGCTCGCGGATGAAACCGGCGAAGCCGGCCAGGAACGCGGCGGCGCGCTCGGTGGTCGCGGCGTCCTGGATGCTGCCGTCGGGCGCGAATACCTGGCCGGCGCGCGACACCATCAGGCGTCCGCCGTTCCAGAAGCGCGTGCCCAGTGTGTGCAGCACTGGCAGCCAGGCGTCCTGCGCCAGGATGGTGCCGAAGCCACCGGGCGAGGCGCCGACCAGCGCGGTCGGCCGGTCGCCGAACACTTCGGGAATGCGGCTGCCGGGGCGCGACAGCCAGTCGATCGCGTTCTTGAACACACCGGGGATGCCGTTGTTGTATTCCGGCGTGCCGAGCAGCAGGCCATCGCTGGCGATGACCTTGGCGCGCAGGGCTTCGACCGCAGCCGGAATGCCGCTGTCGCGTTCCTCGTCGCCGTTGTAGAGCGGAATGCCGTGCAGGGTGGCCACGTCCAGGCTCACGTCGTTGCCGGTGTGCAGAGCCATGGTCCGCAGCAGCGCGGTGTTGAACGATCCGGCGCGCAGGCTGCCGGAGATGCCAAGGATCTTGAGCGGGGCGGATGTCATGGCGGGTTCTCCGGGCGGATGGGGAAAACGGGATGCGGCGCTGGCCTGGTCACCGACCGGACGCTCAGGTGATCAGGTCGCTGGCGATGCGGATCTCGCCGGTCAGCAGCTTGTGGATCGGGCAGACATTGGCGATGCCAAGCAGGCGTTCGCGCTGTTCGTCGTCGAGCTCGCCGAGCAGTTCGATGCGGCGGCGGATGTCGGTGCCGCTGGCCGGCTTGCCGTCCGGATTGAGCGCGAGTTCGACCCGCACGCCGGTCAACGGCCACTGCTTGCGCGCGGCGTACATCTGCACCGTGATCGTGGTGCAGGCGCCGAGGCTGGACAGCAGCAGGTGATCGGGCGTCGGCGCGCTGTCGGCACCGCCCAGCGCGACCGGCTCATCGGCCTGCCAGCGATGCCCGGTCTCGTCTTCGCACTCGACCAGCCAGGGCGACGCACCGGAACGCACGTGGACGATGGGATGGCTCATGACAACTCCTGTGGCTGACGGGTCGACCAGGAAACCTCGTAAATGCCGCTGCGCGTAAGTCTGACGACGGCCGGCTCGGCCCGGAATGCGCGATATCGCCTGCACATTGCGCGACCTGTGCGCCGGCGTTTTCCACCAGCCACCCGCACGCCAGGCTTTTCCGCGGTTCCCGGCGCGGCAACACCGGGCCCGATTGTATCGGCGGCGATCAGACCTTGCCGGTGAGCCTGGTGAAGCTGTTGATCAGGTTCCGGTAGTCGGGAATGTGGTTGGCGAACAAGGCACCCAGACCCTCGATGTCGTTGCGCCAGTCGCGGTGCAGTTCGGCAGCGACGCCGAACCAGGTCATCAACTGCGCACCGGCGGCCGACATCCGCTGCCAGGCCGAATGCCGGGTGATCTCGTTGAAGGTGCCCGAGGCATCGGTGACCACGAACACGTCGAAGTCCTCGGCCAGCGCCGACAGGGTCGGGAAGGACACGCAGACCTCGGTGACCACGCCGGCAATGATGAGCTGCTTCTTGCCAGTAGCCTTGACCGCGGCGACGAAGTCTTCGTTGTCCCAGGCGTTGATCTGGCCGGGACGGGCGATGTACGGCGCGTCCGGGAAGGCTTCGGTGAGCTCGGGTACCAGCGGGCCGTTCGGGCCATCCTCGAAGCTGGTGGTCAGGATTGTCGGCAGCTTGAAATACCTGGCCAGGTCGGCCAGGGCCAGCACGTTGTTCTTGAACTTGTCGGGATCGATGTCGCGGACCAGTGACAGCAGCCCGGTCTGATGGTCGACCAGCAGCACGGCAGCGTTGTTCTTGTCGAGGCGAACGTAGGGTTTGGCCATGGCGTGGGTTCCTGGATTTGGGCAAAGGGGCGTCCGTCACCGCCGAGGCGGTGTTGGCGTGGTGTGCGAATGGCCTCGCGGCCGGGGAAAACGCCGGCGTCGTCAGGCGACAACGCCGGCAGCGTGTCAGGCGGCGATCTTGCCGAAGCGGCCGCTGTTGAAATCGTCCACGGCCTGGGCGATCTCTTCCTGCGAGTTCATCACGAACGGGCCGTAGCCGACGATGGGCTCGTCGATCGGCTCGCCGGCCAGCACCAGCAAAGTGGCGTCGCTGTTGGCCTCGATGGCGATGTCGCCGGCCTCGCGGTCGAACAGCACGAACTGCTCCTCACGCGCGACCTGCTCGCCATTGACCAGCACCGTGCCCTTCAGCACTACCAGCAAGGTGGTGTGGCCGGCCGGCAGCGTCAGGTCGACCTTGCCGTCGCGGTTCAGGCGCAGATCCCACACGTTGATCGGCGTGAAGGTGCGCGCCGGTCCGTGCTGCCCGGTGAAGTCGCCGGCGATCACCCGCAAGGTGCCGGCGCCATCGGCCAAGGTCACGGTCGGAATGTCGGCCGCGAGCAGGGTCTGATAACCGGGGTCGGCCATCTTGTCGCTGGCCGGCAGGTTCACCCACAACTGCACGCCTTCCATGCGTCCGCCGCGCCGGGTGAAGTCTTCGGAGTGGAACTCCTCGTGGATGATGCCGCTGGCGGCGGTCATCCACTGGACATCGCCCGGACCGATCAGACCACCGGCACCGGTGGAGTCGCGATGCGCCAGCTCGCCCTCGTAGACGATGGTCACGGTCTCGAAGCCGCGATGCGGATGCTGGCCGACGCCACGCGGCTTGCTGGTCGGGTCGAACTGCGCCGGACCCATGTGGTCGAGCATCAGGAACGGGCTGACGTGCTGGCCGTGGCTGTTGTACGAGAACAGCGAACGGACCGGAAAGCCGTCGCCGACCCAGTGCCCGCGCGGGGCGCCGTAGAGGCCGAGGATCTTCTTCATGGCTGTCTCCTTGTCAGGTTGACAGGCGGATGCCTGTCCATGGGTAGAGACTATAGAATCGGCACCAATGGGCCGCTAGCCGGTGGAATCAGTACGGATCGTCCTGTCAGATGAACGACAACTCGCCATTGCCGGACCTGAACGAGATGGCCTGGTTCGTCCAGGTCGTCGACCACAGCGGCTTCGCGCCGGCCGGCCGGGCTCTGGGTCTGCCCAAGTCCAAGCTGAGCCGGCGCATCGCCGCGCTGGAGGAACGGCTGGGTGTGCGCCTGCTCAACCGCTCGACGCGGCGTTTCTCGGTGACCGACATCGGGCGCATCTATTACGGCCACTGCAGGGCCATGCTGGTTGAGGCCGAAGCGGCGCAGGAAGCGGTGGAGCTGCGTCGCGCCGATGCCCGCGGACTGGTCCGGCTGGCCTGTCCGGTTACCCTGCTCGACCTGCGCGTGGCGGCGATGATCGCGGCGTTCCTGCAACGCCATCCACGCGTGGAGGTGCAGCTGGAGGCGACCAACCGGCGCGTCGACGTGGTCGCCGAAGGTTTCGACATCGCCCTGCGCGTGCGGCCGCCGCCACTGGCCGACAGCGACCTGCATGTGCGCATCCTCTCCGAACACGGCCATTGTCTGGTCGCCAGTCCGGCACTGGTGGCGCAACACGGTGTGCCGACGGTGCCGGCCGATCTGGCGCACTGGCCGAGTCTGGATCTGGGGACCGCTCAGGGCGAACACGCCTGGCGCCTGTTCGGTCCGGACGGTGCCGAGGCGGTGATCCGTCATCAGCCGCGTCTGGTCACTGGCGGCATGTCGGCACTGCGCGCGGCGGCGGTGGCCGGCGTTGGCGTAGTGCAGCTGCCGCTGATGGTGATCCGCGACCAGGTCGCCTCGGGCGAACTGGTGCATGTCATTCCCGGCTGGGCGCCGCGGCCGCAGATCGTGCATGCGGTGTTCGCCTCGCGTCGCGGCCTGCTGCCGGCGGTGCGGGCGCTGATCGATCATCTGGTCGAGAGTTTCCGCGACATCGTCGAGGAGGTTCCGGTCGCGGCGACGCGCTCGGACTGACCGCCGGTGCCGGTTTCGCCCGGCACCACGCCGGTGACCGATCGGCCGTCGCCGGCCGACGGCATGCGGATAGGGTCGAGGCTCAGAGCAGGGTCAGCGTGACCTCGACATTGCCGCGCGTGGCATTCGAGTACGGACACACCACATGCGCCTTGTCGACCAGCTCCTGCGCCGTGGCCCGGTCGATGCCCGGCAAGGTGATGCGCAGCTCCACCTGCAGCCCGAAACCGTTCGGAATCGGGCCGATGCCGACGTGACCTTCAATCGAGGCATTGTCGGGGATGGTGACGTCGGTCTTGCTGGCCACGAACCGGATCGCGCCCAGGAAACAGGCCGAGTAGCCGGCGGCGAACAACTGCTCGGGATTGCTGCCGTTGCCGTTCTTCGGACCGCCCATTTCCGGTGGCACGCTGAGCTTCACGTCGATGCGGCCGTCGGACGAGCGGGCACGCCCATCGCGTCCGCCAGTGGCGGTGGCGACGCCGGTGTAGACCACTTTCTCCAGTTTCATGATCGCCTCCTGATGAATCGTGCGCTTGCCGACCGGCAGTGTCGCAAGCAGCGTCCTGCCACACCGTGATCCAGGCCGGATTGTTGCTGGCGGATCAGCCCGAAACCACCCTCAGCTTGCCGTTGCCGGAACGATGACGGTCCGGGTCGCTGTCCGGATCCGGTTCGACCTCACTGGCGCTGGCTGCCACGTTCACCTGATCGCGGCCGGCGGCCTTGGCGGCGTACATCGCTGCGTCGGCCTCGCGCAGCAGGGTTTGCAGGTCATGGCCGTGCGATTCGCTGTCGGCGATGCCGAAGCTGGCGGTCACGGTGAAATCGTGGCCGGTGTCGGCGGTGTCGATCTCGCTGATGCGCTGGCGGCAGCGCTCGGCCAGTTCGCTGGCCGCTTTGGTCGGGCAGGCCACCAGCAGCAGCGCGAATTCCTCGCCGCCCAGACGCCCGACCAGGTCGCCGCTGCGGCAGATGCTGGCGCAGGCCTGCGCGACGCGTTTCAGCAGCCAGTCGCCGGTGGCATGACCGAAGCGGTCGTTGACGCGCTTGAAGTGGTCCAGATCGACCATGACCACGGCGATCGGCTGGTCGTGACGCTGCGCCTGCGCCAGCAGATGCGCGGCGTGGCGGTGGAAGTGGTGGCGATTGCTGATGCCGGTCAGGGTGTCGGTCTCGGCGAGCTTGCGGAAACTGACCTGAAGGCGCTTGACCTTGTAGGCCCAGTAGGCGATCGACGCCAGCAGCAGCACCAGGATGGCCAGCAGCAGGCGCTGGTTGGTGGTGGTCTGCTGGGCAACACGCTGCTCCAGCTGCAGCACCTCGTTGCGCTGGTTGAGCAATTCGATGGTCTGGGTCTTCTGCAGGGTTTCGTGGCGGACCAGCTGGAACGCCAGTTCGCGCGCCTTGACGTTGTCCAGATAGGCGCGGTCGGCTTCGGCGTAGTGCCGGTGATGATTCAGGGCAGCGGCTGTGTCGCCGCGTCGGAAGGCGACTTCGTACAGCGTGTGGTGCGCCGCTGCGACGTGCTCGGTGTAGGAGGCGACGCCGCGTCCCTGACGGATCGCCTCCAGCGCGTGCCGCTCCGCCGAGCCGACATTGCCCTGCATCATGCGGAAGCCGGCCAGCAGCGCATGGATCTCGCTGATCAGCCGCGGATAGCGGGTCGCCTCGATTTCCGGCAAGACATTTTCCAGATACGTGATCGCGCCGACGACATCGCCGTTGTCGGCCAGGCTGCGTGCCAGATAGACACGGGGGAAGCCGGCCAGCAGCGGTTCGCCTGCGTCGACGCAGGCGCCGATCACCTCGTTGAAGGCGGGTCGCTCGTCAGCCCGGTCGAGATGGAACAGGGCCTCCACCTGCAACGAACGCGCGATGCAGTGGTTGCGTCGATCCGGTGCGCTGGCCAGCACCTGTTTCGCGTGATCCAGCGCCAGTTCGTGCTGGCCGACCTGGTTGTAGAGGATGGCTGCGGTCAACTGGCCCTGATGGCGCAGCAGCGGATCGGTGATCTCCGGCAGCATGGCCAGACTGCTTTCCAGTGCACGCAGGCCGTCGGAGAACTCGCGGATGGCGGCGTAGTTGTTGGCCAGGAAGACGCCGGCCCGGAAACGGACATCGGCGTTGATGCCGTTCGTGCTGAGCTCGCGCATTTCCTGGATGGTCGACTGGAAATCACCGCTGCGTGCGGCCTGGTAGGCACGCAGGTAGCGAAGGTGCTGGCGCTGCAGCGGGGACGCCTGATCCTGACGCCGGTCCAGTTCCGCGAGCAGCGCCAGGTAGTGGTCGGCATCGCCGCTGCGCGCGGCGTCCGCCTCGCGCAGCAGCGTGTCGAAGGAGCGGGCGACCGCGTCGCTCAGCGATGCCAGCACCGTGATCGTCAGTGCGATCAGGCACAGCAATGCGCGAGGCATCGACATGGCGGGCGTCATCCGGTCCGGCAACGTGTGTCAGTCGTCCTTGGATGTGTCGTCGTCTTCGTCGTCCTTCTCAGCCGGAGCCCGGTCGTCGTTGGGATGATTTTCGGCCGGGGCCAGTATCATCATCATCGGGACACCGGCGTCGACGATGCGGTTGATGGCATCGGCGTCGCGCGCCAGCAGGGCGTCGCGCAGTTCCTGTGGGATGTCGAGTGCGGCGACGGCGCGGGCGTAGTCTTCCTGGGACAGTCCGGTCAGCTTGGCGGCGGCGCTCTCGAGGAATTCGATCAGGTGGGACATGGTTGCTTTCCTTGCAGGGATGGGGCGGGTGGAAGGCGGGTCGCGGATTCCAGGTCGGCCAGACGTGCCAGCATGACCGGGTCCGGACGCACCGGGCGGGAAGGGGGGATCACCAGCGTGGATTGAAGCCGCAACTCGGCATCCAGCAACTGGTCCAGGCGCAGCGATTCCACGCGCGGTGGAACTACCGCCAACGTGGCTGCCTCGTAGATGGTCAGGAGGTGATCGGCCGGGTAGTCGCGCAGCAGCCGCTCGACCAGCAGCGCGCGCCAGGCTGCGCCGGTCGCGTGGCGGCTCAGGCTGCGGTCACCGGCCAGCGAGGGTTGCCACAGGATCAGATAGGCGGACGGGTCGATCAGGCGCTGGTTGATCAGGAACTGGGTGGCTTCGTAGTGCTGGCAGCCGACCCGGCCTGGATCGATGCCCAGGTCGGCGTACAGGCAATCCTCGGCGGACACGCCCGCTTCCATGTGCGCGTCGAAGCCTTCGGCCCGCGCCGAGGCGACCAGTTCGTGCGGCACTTTGGCGAACACGCCCGGGTGTCCGTAGAAGGCGGCGCAGACCTGCCGCCCGGCACGCACCTCGGTCATGACCAGATCGTGCATCTCCCGGTAGGTGTCATGGCGCGACTTGCCTTCGGCATACAGAGGCTGGAGGCTGCGGACATCGGCGTTCATGCCCTGGACCCACTGTTCCACCAGGCGATCGGAGACCAGCACGAACACGGTCTGCGCCTGCTCGATGAAGCGGCGCGCGCGGGCGGCCAGATGCGCACCCAGCGTCATGCCCACACCCACGCAGACCAGGCTGCCGCCGCCGCTCATGTGTTGCCCCATCCCATAGCCGCCGAACCATAGCCCATGCGCGACGGTCGGAAAACTCCCCTCGATTTCGCGGGCATCAATCGCCGGGCCGGGATCTGGTCTGCCGCTGCCGGATCTGCCAGCCGTTGCTGCTCTGCACCAACGCGAACTTCAGGCCGGTGCCGATCCGCCACATGGCCAGATTGCCGCTCTGATGCCGAAGCCGCAGGGTGGTGATCGTCGCTGTGGCGATGCTCCGCCGCAGCAGCCCGCGCAACCCCTGGGTCGCCAGCCCTTGTCGTTGCCAGCCGGGCAGGATGACCGTGCCCATCTCGGCGACGGTGGCGTCGTGGTGATCGCGGAACACGCCGAGCAGGCCGGCGACCTCGGCCTCGGCGCCGGTCAGCAGTTTCCAGGTCAACCGGCGCCACGGCTGTTGGCGGTTCTCGCCCAGGGCGACGCGGAAGCTGGGCTCGACCTGATCGTCGGCCAGCGGCGGGCCGATCTGGCGCATCAGCGCGGCATCGGTGTAGATGTCGCGATACAGGGCGAAGTCGCTGCCGTCGAGCGGAGACACGCGCAGCGGTCCGGTTTGCCAGACGGCTGCAGGCGCTTCATCCAGGGACCAGAGATCGGACACCGGCGCATGCTACGCAGGCGCCGGGCCGCCTGCGAGCGGCAGGCGATCGACCTTGTCGGGGATTCGCTGATCGAACAGGTTCAGCCACCGACCCCGTGCGGTTCGATGTAGCCGGTGGCGATGCCGATGCAGACCAGACCGATCAGCACCACCGACAAGGCCACACGCCGGGTCAGGGCATTGACCGTGCGCTTGGTCGTGCCCTTGTCGAGCATCATGTAGACCAGCCCGGCGCCGAGGTTGTAGATGATGAGCACGAAGATGCCGACGATGATCAGGGTTTTCATGACGAGGGGCTCACGGAAGGGAAACGGGCTAGGGCGGGCGTGACGACGACTTCGTTGCCGGTGGCGCCGCGGCGAAATCGCCACCGGCGCAGGACAAACGCGATGCTCAGCACCGTCAGGAACACGCCGTAGGACACCGCCGTCGCCAGCACCTGCTGCCAGAGCCGGCCATAGACAGGATCGGCGTAGTGGAACGACCAGTGCATGCTGGGGAAGACGGCGGCCACCGCCAGGATCAGCGCAAACAGGTCGAAGCGGCGCCGGGCCGGGCTGCGCGGCTGACGCGGAAACAGCCAGTACAGCGCGCCCAGGATCGCGAACCAGGGCAGGAACAGGATCAGGGTCAGATTCAGTTCGATGGTGGCGTTCATGGCCAGCGGCCTCCGGAAACGGGTGGAATGCGCGCCGCCGCAGTGGTCGTCGGCTGGCGATGCCCGGCTCGGTGATCGGGACGGTGGTCAGTCTGGCGCAACCTGATCAGATTCATCAGAATCAGATTCCGTGACAAAAACCAGATCAGTTGCCGGTCACCCAGTCGCGCCCAGGCGATTGGCGATGCCGTCATGAAGCTGTACGAGAAGCTCGCCGCCGACATCGCCGCCTCGATCGACTCCGGCCTGCTCAAGCCGGGCGACCGGCTGCCGTCGGTGCGGCAGGCCAGCAGCCATCGCCAGGTCAGTCCGGCGACGGTGTTCGAGGCCTACTACCGGCTGGAGGCCCAGGGGCTGATCCAGGCGCGGCCGCGCTCGGGTTATTTCGTGGCGCCACGGCCACGCCGTCTGCCATTGCAGCCCGAGCGCCCGTCGACGCCGGACGGCGGCGCGCGTACGGTGGCGATCAGTGATCTGGTGTTCGCGATCCTGCGCTCGGCAGGCACGCGCGACGTGGTCCCGCTGGGCTCGGCCTTCCCCAGCCCGTTGCTGTATCCGCTGGCGAAACTGGGTCGCGCGCTGGCCAGCGCCGCAACCCATCTGGATCCCTGGAGCACGGTCGACGATCTCACGCCCGGCAATCTGGAGCTGCGCCGGCAGATCGCCCTGCGCTACCTGCTCGACGGGGTGCCGACCCGACCCGAGGACATCGTGGTCACCAACGGCGCCATGGAGGCGCTGAACCTGTGCCTGTCGGCCGTCTGCCAGCCCGGCGACGCGGTGGTGGTGGAATCGCCCTGCTTCTATGTCTGCCTGCAGGCGCTGGAGCGGCTGGGCCTGCGCGCCGTGGAGGTGGCCACCGACCCGCGCGAGGGCATCGACCTCGATGCACTGGATGCCGCCGTGCGACAGCATCGTCCGCGCGCCTGCTGGCTGATGACCAACTTCCAGAACCCGCTGGGCAGCACGCTGCCCGACGACAAGAAGCGCGCGCTGGTGGCGCTGGCGGCCCGACACGGTCTGCCGGTCATCGAGGACGATGTCTACAACGAGCTTTACTTCGGCACGCAGCGCCCGGCATCGACCCGCAGCTTCGACGAGGAAGGCTGGGTGATGCATTGCAGCTCGTTCTCGAAGTCGCTGGCGCCGGGCTACCGCGTCGGCTGGGTCGCGCCGGGACGCTTCGCCCGCCAGGTCGCACAGCAGAAGCTGGCCTCGTCGCTGGCGACCTCGATTCCGGTGCAACTGGCATTGGCGCACTACCTCGCGCGCGGCAGCTACGAACGCCATCTGCGCGGACTGCGCGCGACCTTGCAGCGCCAGCGCGACGAGTACATCGCCGCCATTGCCGATGCCTTTCCCGACGGCACCCGCGTGAGCCGACCCGGTGGCGGTTACTTCCTCTGGGTTGAATTGCCGGGCGCAATCGACAGCCTGGTGCTGCGCGAACGCGCCGCGGAGGCCGGCATCAGCATCGCACCAGGGCCGATGTTCTCAGCCGCCGGCGAATTCCGGCATTGCCTGCGCATCAACGTCGGCCACCCATATACCGCGAGGGTGCGCCACGCCGTGCAGCAACTCGGCCAGCTCGCGCGGTCGGGCTGACTGGGCTGACTGAGCAGACGTGATCGGCGCCTTGCCGATTCCGTTCCGCCGCCATGCCGTGCGCAGCCGCGGCAGGGTTATGATCGACCCATCCACCGCCAGCCAGGAGCCAGCCATGGTGAAACTCACCGTCAACGGAACGGAACGCAGCTTCGAGGGCGATCCGGACATGCCGCTGCTCTGGTTCCTGCGCGACGAGATCCAGCTCACCGGCACCAAGTACGGCTGCGGCATGTCGCTGTGCGGCGCTTGCACCGTACACATGGACGGTGAGCCGATCCGCGCCTGCACCATGCCGGTGGCGGCGGCCGAGGGCACGCAGATCACCACCATCGAAGCCGTGGCTGGCGACAGCGTCGGCAAGGCGGTGCAGCAGGCCTGGCGCGAGCACGATGTCGTGCAGTGCGGCTACTGCCAGTCCGGGCAGATCATGTCGGCGGTGGCCTTGCTGGCCAGCAATCCGGCGCCGAGTGACGCCGACATCGACACCGCCATGAACGGCAACGTCTGCCGCTGCGCCACCTACGTGCGCATCCGTGCCGCCATCCACAGCGCCGCCGCTGCGCTGAAAGCCTGAGCGAAGGAGAACGCCATGCACTTTGCTCGTCGCTTCAACGGCACAAACACCGATATCGCCGAAGCCTTCGCAACGCCGGCTGCAGTATCGGGTCAGTCCTCCATCGTCGCGCTGCCGCGGCTGGCCGTCGGTCGTCGCGGCTTCCTGCAGGGTGTCGGCGGTCTGGTGCTGAGTCTCTACCTGGCGCCGTTGCTGGCCGAGGAGACTGCCGCGACACCCGGCAATGCCGGTGCCGTGGCACCGCCGCCCGCACCGCCACCGGCTCCGAATGCCTTCCTGCGCATCGGCACCGACGGCCAGGTCACGGTCTACGCCAAGCATCTGGAAATGGGTCAGGGCGTTTACACCGGTCTGGCCACGCTGGTGGCCGAGGAACTCGATGCCGATTGGTCGTCGGTCAAGGTCGAAGGTGCGCCGGCCAACAGCGCGCTGTACGCGAACACCTTGATGGGCATCCAGGGCACCGGCGGCAGCACCGCCATCGCCAACAGCTATCTGCAGATGCGCCAGGCCGGTGCCGCGGCGCGCTCGATGCTGGTCGCGGCGGCGGCCCAGGCCTGGTCCGTTCCGGTCGGCGAACTCACCGTCGAATCGGGCAGCATCCGGCACGGCAAGTCAGACCGCAGCGGTGGTTTCGGGGAGTTCGCCGAAGCCGCGGCCAAGCTGCCGGTGCCGACCGAGGTGACGCTGAAGACGCCCGACCGGTTCACGCTGATCGGCAAGACCGGTTTTCGCCGAGCCGATACCGCCGGCAAGACCGACGGCAGTGCGCAGTTCACCCAGGACGTGCAACTGCCCGACATGCTGGTCGCGGTGGTCGCGCATCCGCCCAGGTTCGGCGGCACGCTGAAGAATGTCGATGCCAGTGCTGCCGAAGCGATCCCCGGCGTGGTGTCGGTGGTCAGCTACGAGGGTGGCGGCGGCCGCTTCGGTGGCGTCGCGGTGTTGTCGAAGAACACCTGGATCGCCCGCCAGGGGCGCGATGCGCTGACCATCGAGTGGGATGACAGCCAGGCCATGGGCGACGGCAGCGAAGTCCTGATGGCGCGTTTCAGGGAACTGGCCAGGAGCGCTGGCGCGGTGGCGACGAACAACGGTGATGCCGAAGCCGCGCTGAAGACCGCCGACAAGGTCATCGAAGCCGACTACGAGTTCCCCTATCTCGCGCACGCGGCGATGGAGCCGCTCAACTGCGTGGTGCATCTGAAGGACGACAGCTGCGAGATCTGGAACGGCGAGCAGTTCCAGACCAGCGACCAGGGCAATGTCGCTGCGCTGCTGGGGCTTGCGCCGGACAAGGTGGTGATCCACCAGCTCTACGCCGGCGGCAGTTTCGGCCGTCGTGCCAACGCCAAGGCCGACTACATCCTGGAAGCGGTGGCCATCGCCCGCGCCGCCAGGGCCAAGGGCCACCACGGACCGGTCAAGATGGTCTGGACCCGCGAGGAGGACACCCGCGGCGGCTACTACCGGCCCATGGTCCTGCATCGCGTGCGTGCCGGTCTGGGCAAGGACGGCCTGCCGGTGGCCTGGCATCACCGCATCGTCGGCGAGTCGATCGCCAGGGGCACGCCGTTCGAACCGTTCATGGTCAAGGATGGCGTCGACACGACGGCGGTGGAAGGCGCTGCCGATCCGTATCCGGTCGCCAATCTCTACCTGGACCTGCATTCGCCCGACACCGGCGTGCCGGTGCTGTGGTGGCGATCGGTCGGTCACACCCATACCGGCTATGTCACCGAAACCATCATCGACGAGCTGGCGCATGCCGCCGGCGCCGATCCGTTCGCCTTCCGCAAGACGCTGCTCAAGGACCATCCGCGGCACCTCGGCGTGCTCGAGCTGGTGGCCGAGAAGGCCGGCTGGAGCCAGCCACTGGCGACGGTGGACGGTGCCCGGCGGGGACGCGGCATCGCCGTGGTGAAGTCGTTCAACAGCTATGTCGCCGAAGTCGCCGAGGTCACGGTGTCGGCCGACGGCAAACTCAAGGTCGACCGCGTGGTCTGTGCGGTCGACTGCGGTGTGGTGATCAATCCCGATGTGGTCACCGCGCAGATGGAGGGCGGCATCGGTTTCGGGCTGGCGGCGCTGCTGCACAGCAAGGTGACGCTGAAGGACGGCGTGGTCGAGCAGAGCAACTTCCACGACTACCCGATGCTGCGCATCAGCGAGATGCCGAAGGTCGAGGTGCATGTCGTGGCCTCGACCGAATCACCGACCGGTGTCGGCGAGCCGGGCGTGCCGCCGATCGGCCCGGCCGTGGCCAACGCCATCTTTGCCGCGACCGGGCAGCGCATCCGCAACCTGCCGATCGGTGACCAGCTCAAGGCCTGATCTGGTGGATGATCGCGTCGGGCGCTGCGGGCAGCGCCCCGCGTAGTCGTCGGTCTACGCGCGGGTACCGGACAGCGCCTGTTGTCCGGTGATGCCACCTCTGCACCGGAACACGAGTCAACCATGTCGAATTCGTCCGCTCCCCCGCTCGCCATCGGTCGTTACCGGCACTACAAGGGCCGCGACTATGAGGTGATCGGTGTGGCCCGGCACAGTGAAACCGGCGAGCACCTGGTGGTCTATCGGCCGCTGTATGGCGACGGCGGACTCTGGGTGCGTCCTTGCGCGATGTTCCGCGAGACGGTGCTGGTCGATGGCCGCAAGGTCCCGCGATTCGCTCTGCTCGAACCCGCAGCGGAGTGACGCCACCGGCGGAAGACATCCGATGCGGTCCGTTCGGTGACGTGGCGATCCGCTCGCAGTCGGCGCAGACACGCGGTTGTTGGTGCTGGGGGCTTTGAGTTGAACGACAGCCGCCGTCCACATGGTCGACTGGTTTGCCGGCGTGTTGGATCACATTCCGGCGTGCCGCAATCCGGAGCTGTCGGACAGCTGACGCGGCGTGCCGTTGCGGCCTCTCACGCACCCCGGCGTTGCTGGTCGCTTCACGGGAATTGGATTACCCTCGCCGGGCTTCGCTCTCGATGCGGCTGCCGACCCGCAGGCGCCCCGCCCCATACCGCAGGATCCCGCCATGGCCGCATTGCACAAGCGCACCACCGAACTCATTCGTGCCAACGAGGCGCAGATCCTCAGCCAATGGCTGGCGAACCTGGCCAGCGTCGGCCAGACCCGCGACAACCGCATTTCGCAATACGAACTGGAAGCACAGACCACCGATTTCTGGCGCCTGTTCATCGCCGCCATGGCCGCCGCCGACGCCAGCCGCCTGGATGGTGAGGCGTGGCGGGAGATTCGCCACTTTCTCGAGGATCTTTCGCGCGACCGCGTGCTCAAGGGCTTCAATTCCTCGGAAACCGCGATCTTCATCTTCTCACTCAAGCAGCCACTGTTCGAACTGGTGCAGAAGGGTTTCGCCGATTCACCGGCCGAACTGGGTCAGCAGTTGTGGGCGCTGTCGGAGCTGCTGGACCAGCTCGGGCTGCACACGGTCAAGGCGTTCCAGAAGACGCGCGAGGACGTGATCCAGCGGCAACAGGAGGAGATGCTGGAGCTGTCCACTCCGGTGGTGAAGTTGTGGGACGGCATCCTGGCGCTGCCGATGATCGGCACCCTGGACTCGCAGCGCACGCAGGTGGTGATGGAATCGCTGCTTCAGCGCATCGTCGATACCGGCTCGGACATCGCCATCATCGACATCACCGGCGTGCCGACGGTGGATACGCTGGTGGCACAACATCTGCTCAAGACGGTCACCGCGATCCGGCTCATGGGTGCCGATGCGATCATCAGCGGTGTACGGCCGCAGATCGCCCAGACCATCGTCCATCTCGGGCTGGATCTGGAAGGAATCGTCACCAAGGCCAACCTCGCCGACGCACTGGCGCTGGCGATGAAGCGCACCGGTCTCACCGTCACCCAGGTCAGCCAGGCGCCATAGCGATGGATCGCATTCCGATCCTGCGGATGGGCGATCTGCTCCTGGTGACGATCCAGGTCGACATGCATGACGAGCTGGCGCTGACGCTCCAGGATGATCTGGCTGCCCGGATCCGTCAGACCTCGGCGCGCGGTGTGCTGATCGACATCTCGGCACTGGACATCGTCGATTCGTTCATCGGCCGGACCATCGCCACCATGTCGGCGTTGTCTCGGGTCATGGACGCCACCACCGTGGTGGTGGGCATGCAGCCGGCGGTGGCGATCACCTTGGTCGAGCTCGGTCTGAATCTCAGCGGGGTGCGCACGGCGTTGAACGTCGAACGCGGCATGAAGCTGCTCCAGCAGGCCCGAAACGACCAATGACCTCACGAAGTGGATCCCTGCCGATCCGCAACGAACCCGATGTCGTGCTGGCGCGTCAGGTGGCTCGACAGCTGGCGGTTGATTGCGGACTGCGTCTGGTCGACCAGACCAAGCTGATCACCGCGGTCAGCGAGCTTGCCCGCAATACCTTCGTCTACGGCGGTGGCGGCGAGATGCAGTGGGAGCTGATCGAGGATGGCATCTGTCTGGGCGTGCGCCTGACCTTCGTCGATCAGGGCCCGGGTATTGCCGACATCCGTCAGGCGCTGACCGACGGTTGGACATCGGGTACCGGCATGGGGCTGGGCCTGTCCGGCGCGCGTCGTCTGGTCGACGAGTTCAGCATCGAGAGCGTGCCCGGCGAGGGCACCCGCGTGGTGATCCTGAAATGGAAGTGAGCTTCTCCGGCCACGTCACCCGTGTCGTGGTCCTGGAGGAGTCCAGCCAGGTTGGCCAGGCGCGACGCGAAGCGCTGGCGTTGGCCGGGCTTGCCGGTTTCAACGAAACCGATGGCGGCAGGGTCGCACTGGCCGCGATGGAGCTGGCCACCAATGTGCTCAAGCACGGCCGCGGTGGAACCATGCAGTTGTCACTGGTACAGGGTCGCGACCAGCTCGGGGTGGAACTGACCGCGATCGACCGCGGGCCCGGTTTGGTGCTGTCGCAATGCCTGGCCGACGGTTATTCCACCGGTGGAACCCAGGGCCTGGGTCTGGGAGCCATCCAGCGCCAGGCGGCGCTGCTCGAGGCCTGGTCCGACCGTCGCGGCACCGTGGTGATCGCGCGGGTCTATCCCGAGCGGCGGGCGGCCGACATCGATCTGCCCTATGGCGCGCTGCGCCTGCCGATGCGTCACGAGACGGTGTGTGGTGACGCCTGGCACCTGACCGTTCAAGGCACGCGGATGATCGTGACCCTGATCGACGGGCTCGGTCATGGCGTCAGTGCCACCGAGGCCGCTCAGGCCGGCGTCGCCAGTGCCGCCAGAGTCGGGGTCGATTCGGCGGTTCGGGTGATCGAGCAGCTGCATGCCGGCATGTCGGGCTCCCGCGGTGGCGCCGCGGCGGTGGCGAGCATCGATCTTGCCGCGGGCGGCATGGAGTTTGCCGGTATCGGCAACATCGCAGCCAGCGTGCACGACCACGACCAGACCCGCGGCCTGGCCTCGCATGCGGGAATCGTTGGCGTGCAGTTCCGCAAGGCGCAGGCATTTCCCCTTCACGTCGCACCGGGCACGCTGCTGGTCATGCATAGCGATGGCCTGCAAGGACGCTGGAACCTGCGTGACTATCCCGGGCTGGTCCGACGCCACCCGGCGCTGGTCGCGGCGATCCTGCAACGCGACTTCGACCGGGGTCGCGATGATGCCGGCATCGTGACGGTGCGGCTGGACAGCGCCGGATGGGCAGGCCGGTGACCGGCGAGGACGAACTGGCACGTTTGCGCGCGGAGAATCTGGCGCTGCGTTCGGAGCTCGAGGAAACCAACCAGGGTGTGCTGGCGCTGTACGCCGAACTGGACCAGCAGGCCGAGCGCCTGCGCGAGATTTCCGACCTGAAGAGTCGCTTCCTGTCCTACATGAGCCATGAGTTCCGCACACCGCTGGGCTCGATCCTGAGCATGACGCGCTTGCTCGAAGGCGACATGGACGGACCGCTGACCGACGAGCAGCGCACCCAGGTCCGGTTCATCAGCAGCGCCGCAGTGGAATTGCGCGAGATGGTCGACGACCTGCTCGACCTGGCCAAGATCGAGGCCGGCCGCATCACCCTGGCGCCGACCTGGTTCGACCTGGGCGAGCTGTTCTCGGCCCTGCGCGGGTTGTTCCGGCCGCTGGTGGAGAACAACCCCGACATCGATCTGGTGTTCGAGGCGCCGGCAGAACCGCTGATGTTGTACACCGACAACAAGAAGCTGGCGCAGATCCTGCGCAACTACATTTCCAACGCACTCAAGTTCACACCGCACGGCTCGATCAGGATTTCCGGGAGCCCGGAAGGCGACAGCGAATTGCGTCTCAGTGTCAGCGATACCGGCATCGGCATTCCGGCCGATGTGCAGCCATCGCTGTTCGAGGATTTCGTCCAGGTCGATTCGCCGTTGCAGAAAAAGCTGCGTGGCACCGGTCTGGGCCTGTCGCTGTGCAAGCGCTTCGCGGCACTGCTCGGCGGCCGGGTCGGTCTGCGCAGCGCACCGGGTGAGGGTTCGGAGTTCCACGTGATTGTGCCGCTCAGGCTGGCCGAGGAAAGGATCGATGCCCAATAGCAACCTGATTCTCGTGGTGGACGACAACACCGCCACCCGCTACGCGATCCGGCGCACCCTGGAGCGGCACGGATTTCGCATCGAGGAGGCGGGCAACGGTGCGACAGGCCTGGCGCGCCTGGCCGAGAAGGAATACGCCGCGCTGATCCTGGACGTGAACCTGCCGGACATGAGCGGCTTCGACGTGGTTCGCCAGCTGCGCGAGCAGGCGCCTACCCGGGTACTGCCGGTGATCCACGTCTCGGCGGTGTCGATCGCCACCGGCGACATGATCACCGGGTTGGATGCCGGTGCCGATGCCTACCTGGTGCATCCGGTCGACCAGGACGTGCTGCTGGCTACCCTGCGCACGCTGCTGCGGGTGCGCCGCGCGGAAGAGGCCTTGCGTGCCAGCGAGGCGCGATTCCGCGAGATCTTCGAGACCATCGGTGCACCGATCGCCGTGGTCGATGCCACCTTGCGTGTACATGAAAGCAACGACGCCTTTGTCCGCCTGCTCGGCGACGTGACCGGCGAAGGCGTACTGGAGGGCGTGCTGGCGGACCAGCCGGGCACGCTGGCGGCGATGCAGTCGGCACTGGCGGGCCGCGAGCGTTGGCGCGGTACCTTCACCATTGCCGACAAGGCGCGCACCCGAGTCACCGAATGGCGGGTGTCGCCGTACCGCAATCCCGATCTCGGTCTGCTCTCGATCGAGGATGTCACCGATCAGCACGACCGCGAACGCGAGCATCGCGAGGAACTGGAGGTCGCCAATACCGAGCTGGCACAGCAGATCGCCGAGCGCGAGCACACCGAAGCGCAATTGGCGCAGGCGCAGAAGATGGAGGCCCTGGGCAAGCTCACCGGCGGCATTGCCCATGACTTCAACAACCTGCTCACCAGCATCATCTCCGGGCTGGACATGATCTCGCTGTCGGTGGCTGACGGGCGCCTGGAGAACGTGCCCAAGTTCGCCGAGATCACCGCCGGATCGGCACACCGGGCAGCTGCCCTGACCCAGCGCATGCTGGCGTTCGCACGCAAGCAGTCGCTGGACTCGCAGACCTTCAACGTGGTCACGCGCATCCGTTCGCTGGAGGATCTGCTGCGACGTTCGATCGGCGAGAACATCGCGCTCGAACTCGATTTCCCCGATCCCGTGCTGTTGGCGGTTGCCGACCCCAACCAGTTCGAGAACGTGATCCTCAACCTGGTCATCAATGCGCGTGATGCCATGGGTGGCAGGGGGCTGGTCAACATCCGTGGCCGGGTCGTGCATGCGCAGCGCGACCTGGAACTGGAGGAGGACGACTACGTCAGCATCCAGGTGATCGACAACGGCCATGGCATCGCGCCCGATGTGCTGGCCAAGGTGTTCGAGCCGTTCTTCACCACCAAACCGCAGGGCGAAGGCACTGGCCTGGGCCTGTCCATGACCTACGGCTTTGCCCGCCAGTCTGGCGGCAGCGCGCGGATCAGCAGCCAGCCCGGCGCCGGCACGACGGTGGAACTGCTGTTGCCACGCGGTCAGGGTGCCGATGCCAGCCCGGAAAAACCGACCTCGCCACCGCCGCCGGGTCGCTCGGAACGGGTGCTGCTGGTCGACGACACCGATGTGGTGCGGGTGATGATGTGCGAGATGCTGCGTCAGGCCGGCTATCGCATCATCGACGTGGGCAACGCGCGCGATGCGCTGGAACAGTTGCGCAGCCATGCCGACATCGACGTCTTGATCACCGATGTTGGATTGCCGGGCATGAACGGTCGCGACCTGGCCGACGCCGCACGCGAACTGCGGCCAACCCTGCCGGTGTTGTTCATCACCGGCTACACCGAGGAAGCCGAGAGCCAGCAGGCCTTCCTGGGCGAAGGCATGTCACTGCTGCTGAAGCCGTTCAATCTGGCCGATCTGCTGCGCGCCGTGCGCGCGATGCTGGTTTGAATCATCGCTCGCGCAGTTGAGCCAGTTCGCGCGACAGTCTCCGGATCAGCGATTGGCGACCGGGATTCCCTGGCAAGGCCTCAAGTTTTGCCAGCTCCCTCTCAAGGTCGTGGATACGCCTGATGGCAGCATGCTCGGAGGCCAGCGCGTGTTCGCTCCGGGCCACCGCCAGACTGTGTTGCAACGACTGCCATTGCTTCACGGCAGCCTTGGCAGGCACCGGAATCCGGTAGCCGATGTCGATGGTTTCGGCGCCGCAGTGAGGGCAGCGTGGGCCGGACATTCCGTTGGCCTCGCGTCGAACACAGACGCGACACGGAAAACAGAGGAACTTTCGCCTGCTCATGGGTGGCCGTTCATGGGCGGCGAATCCCGCGACGCACAGTTGCCAAGTGATAGTTTCTGCGGTGGAAAGCGACCGTCATGACAGGCGATTTCCGGATCCGCGTGCTGCAGCCGAAACACCGGGGTCGCAGACGATCGAGGTCAGGATGCGGCTGGCGTGCTCGGGATCGCGCAGGCGGCTGCGCCACCAGTCCAGCGCGGCGCCGGGTTCATCCGGGCGCCAGACCAGATAAAACCGTTCCGGTGACCGCGGTTCTTCCACTGCCTTCTCCACCAGCAGGCCATCGGCAACCGCCTTGCGCGCCAGCGGCAGCGGCAGGAAACCGACGCCGAGCCCGGCAATCTGATAACGCAGCTTGCTGGCGATGTCGGGTACGGTCAGCGTGTCCTGGCCGGACAGCAGACCGACCGTACGCGGCAGCAGTCGGCGTGCGGAATCGGCGGTGACGATGGCGCGATGCGCCTGCAGGTCGGTCTTGGTCAGCGTCCGCTTCACCCTCGCCAGCGGGTGACTGGGCGCCACCGCGAACACGAACTCGACCTGGCCCAGCAGTTCGGCGACATAGCCGCCACCGGACGGCCCTTCGCCGGCCGCGCCGATAAGCAGATCGACGCGTCGGTCGAGCAGGGCTTCCCAGCTGCCCGACAAGGCTTCCAGTGCGATGCGCAGGCGCGTGCCTTCGGCAACGGCGCAGAAGGCCTCGACATCCGGCAGCAGCGCGCTGGTTGGGAAGATCACATCCATGCCGATGGCGAATTCGGTTTCCCAGCCGGAAGCGACACGGCGCACGCGGTGTTCCAGATCCTGTGCGGCCTTGAGCAGGTGACGGCCCTCGCGCAGCAGCTCGCGCCCAGCCTCGGTGAGCACGGCGCGCGGTCCCTGGCGCTCGAACAGGGCCACGCCCAGCCCCTCCTCCAGCGTGGTCACGGTGTAGGAAATGGTCGACGGCACCTTGTGCAGGGCCTTGCCAGCGGCCGAGAACGAGCCGCGCCGGTCGATGGCGTCGAGCACCTGCAGGGCATCCAGGCTGATCCTGAGCATTCGATATTTTCGATGATTGAACGGTAAAGCGCTCGCTTTTCAGCGCCTGAAAGTCCGCGGAGAATGCACGTCAGCCGACAGGACAAGGCAATTCAAGCAGAACATGGCCCGCCTGGCCACTGTCGACGAAATCGAAAAAGGAGTCCGAAATGATCGAGATCCGCAAGAGCGCCGACCGCGGCCCTGCCGAGCATGGCTGGCTGTCCTCGCGCCACAGCTTTTCCTTCGCCGGGTACCACGATCCCAAGCATATGGGCTTTGGACCGCTGCGGGTGATCAACGAAGACCGGGTCCAGCCCGGCATGGGTTTCGGCACGCATGGCCATCGCGACATGGAGATCATCTCCTACGTGCTGGACGGCGCGCTGGCGCACAAGGACAGCCTGGGCACCGGCTCGGTGATCCGCTACGGCGACGTGCAGCGCATGAGCGCAGGCACCGGCGTACAGCACAGCGAGTTCAACCATTCGCGCAGCGAGCCGGTGCACTTCCTGCAGATCTGGATCATGCCCGACCGCGCCGGCGTGAAGCCCAGCTATGAGGAAAAGCACTTCGACGCCGACAGCAAGCGCGGCCGCCTGCGCCTGATCGCCTCCAGCGATGCCCGCGAAGGCTCGGTGCTGATCCATCAGGACGCGTCGCTGTATGCCTCGATCCTGGATGGCGAAGCGCCGATCGAGCACGCGCTGGCTGCCGGTCGCCTGGCCTATGTGCACGTGATCCGCGGCGAGATCACCGTGAATGGCGTGGCGCTGGCTGGTGGTGATGCGCTGAAGCTGGCTGACGAGGCCAAGGTGGTGCTCACCGACAGCAAGGATGCCGAGATCCTGCTGTTCGACCTGCCGCGCTGAATCGTTCCATCACGCTGGACACGGTGGTCGCTTCCGTGTCCGGCTGTGCCTGACCACTGACCTGCGTCTCTGATAACCCAACCCCGATTCAAGGACCACCCTCATGAACACTGCACTGGATTTCGCCGCACGCCGCCTCGCCCCCGCGCTGGTCGGCCTGCTGTTTCTCGTCGCCGGCTACACCAAGATCGGCGGCTTCGGCTACGTCGCCGGCTGGATGGCCAGCATGGGCCTGCCGGCAGCGTCGTTCCTGCTGGTACTCACCATCGCGCTGGAGATCGTCGCCGGCCTGATGCTGATCGTCGGCATCAAGACCCGCTGGGCCGCACTCGCCCTGATCGCGTTCACCATCCCGACCACGCTGATCTTCCACGCCTTCTGGAGCGTCGACGCGGCCCAGTTCGCCGAGCAGCAGACCGCGTTCCTGAAGAACCTGGCCATCATCGGTGCGCTGCTGATGATCGCCGCGCAGGCCAATGAACCGGTGCTGGTGCGCGGTCGTGCGGGCAAGGCCAGTCCCGCCTGATCGGCGGGTATGCGCGAGTGTCGAGCCTTGCGCGCAGGTTCGACGCTCGCGAATCCAGTCTGTTGCAGCGGACAGGAAGTCGCGCGCCGTCGCAACAGCAGCGGTTGTTCCCTCGATGACGGATACGCCTGACACACGCGCATCGATTGCGCATCGTGCATACGCCATGAAACGCATCACCGACGCCGGGCAGCGTGCGCGATTGCATGCCGGCACATCACGATGCACTTACGGCTTTCCGACTGTGCGCTGACTGGCAAGTTGGCGAAACCGATTTTTGTCACGTCGGCTTTATAGGTGACTGGCGACAGTGTCCTCACCGCGGCATTGCCCCGCCAAACCTATCGGAATCACGCAATGAATACGAATACCCAGAAGCAGATCCAGCACAGCCTCAACGACCTGATCGAGATCGCCCGCGACGGCGAGAGCTTCTATCAGGAAGCAGCCAAGAAGGTGGACGACGCCGAACTGTCGTCACTGTTTACCCGAATCGCGACAGTCAAGCGCGAGATCGTGTCAAGCCTCAGCGCGGAAGTGGCCGCGGCGGGCGGCGAGCCGGCCGACAGCGGCACCATGGTCGGTTCCATGCACCAGTTCTATACCCGCATCCGCACCACCTTGGGCGACACGCAGTACGGCTATGTGGCGGAGCTGGAAGAATCCGAGGATCGCCTGCTTGATGCGTTCAACGAAACCCTCGCCGATCCGGACACGCCGGCCCAGGCGCGCACGAAGGTGGAACAGCTTCTGCCCAAGGTACGCGAGTGTCACGACGTGATGCGCAACCGCAAGAACGCGCTCAAGGCGGCCAGCTAAGACATTGGACAATGGGGCGGACTGGCGCTCTCGCCCGACATGTTTCCTGTCGGCGATTAGACCGGTCCGCCCTTGGCGCCATCCGCTCCATTGCCCCGCCGGTCGGATGTCCGAGCCGCCGGGAATGAACGACAACCGGCGGCCACTTATTCGACGGTGACGGATTTGGCCAGGTTGCGCGGCTGGTCGACGTCGGTGCCGCGCAGCACGGCAACGTGATAGGCGAGCATCTGCAGCGGCACGGTGAACACCACCGGCGCAATGAGATTTCCGCCTGAGCGCACGCGCACGATCTGTCCGCGGGTGCCGTCCATGCTCATCGGCGCGTCCTCGTCGGCGAACACGAACAGTTCGCCGCCGCGTGCGCGTACTTCTTCCAGGTTGCTCTTGAGCTTTTCCAGCAGCTGGTTGTTCGGCGCGACCGCAATCACCGGCATGTGCTCGTCGACCAGCGCCAGCGGGCCGTGCTTGAGCTCGCCGGCCGGATAGGCTTCGGCGTGGATGTAGGAGATTTCCTTGAGCTTGAGCGCGCCTTCCAGCGCGATCGGGTAGTTCACGCCGCGGCCGAGGAACAGCGCATGCTGCTTGTCGATGAAGCGCTCGGCCAGCTTGGCGATCACCGGTTCGATGGCGAGCACGTCGCCGACCACGCGCGGCAAGGTAGCGAGCTGGTTGACCAGACGCGAATAGCGGTCGGCGGCCAAGCCATTGATGCGTGCCAGTTCCAGCACCAGCAGGCCCAGCGCGGCCAGCTGCGTGGTGAAGGCCTTGGTCGAGGCGACGCCGATTTCCGGGCCGGCGCGGGTCATCATGACCAGGTCGGATTCGCGCACCAGTGTGGACTCGGGCACGTTGCAGACGGCGAAGGCGGCGACATAACCGCGGTCGCGGCCTTCGCGCAGTGCCGCCAGCGTGTCGGCGGTTTCGCCGGACTGGCTGATCGCCACGAACAGCGTGCCCGGCGGCACCACGTGCGAGCGGTAGCGATACTCGCTGGCCACTTCCACGGCGCAGGGAATGCCGGCCAGACCTTCCAGCCAATAGCGCGCGACCAGACCGGCGTGATAGCTGGTGCCGCAGGCAACGATCTGCACGAACTTCACCTGCGACAGCAGGCGCTCGGTGTCGGTGCCGAAGATGTTGGGCAGGATACGGTCCAGCGCGACGCGCGATTCCAGCGTCTCGGCGATGGCGCGCGGCTGCTCGTTGATCTCCTTGAGCATGTAGTGGCGGTACTCGCCGCGCTCGACCGCGTCGGCATTCATCTCGCTGACCTTGACCGGACGCTCGACCGCATTGCCGTCGACATCGAACACCTGCACGGCCTCGCGGGTGACGTCGGCGAGGTCGCCTTCCTCCAGGAAGATGAAGCGGCGGGTGGAGCGGATCAGCGCCTGCACATCGGAGGCGAGATAGTTCTCGTCTTCGCCCAGGCCAACCACCAGCGGGCTGCCCTGGCGTGCGCCGATGGCGCGGCCAGGCTCATGGATGCTGACCACGGCGATGGCGTAGGCGCCATGCAGGCGCTTGAGTGCGGCCTGTACCGATGCGCGCAGATCCAGCCCCGCCTTGATGCCGGCGTGGACCAGATGCGCGATCACTTCGGTGTCGGTGTCCGAATCGAACACGAAGCCCTGGCCTTTCAGTTCCTCGCGCAGTTCGGCGTGGTTCTCGATGATGCCGTTGTGGACGACCGCCACCACGTCACCGGAAGTGTGCGGATGCGCGTTGCGCGTGTTCGGCACGCCATGCGTGGCCCAGCGCGTGTGCGCGATGCCGGTGACGCCGTCCAGCGGCTCGGCGCCGAGCAGCTTCTCCAGTTCCCTGACCTTGCCCTGGGTGCGCGCGCGCTTCAGGGCGCCGCCGGTTTCCACCAGCACGCCGGCCGAGTCGTAGCCACGATATTCCAGCGCCTTCAGGCCCTCGATCAGGATGGGCACGACATCGCGCTGGGCGCAGGCGGCAACGATTCCGCACATGGGGGGAACTCCGAAAGGAACGGGACGGTGGCGATTATAGATCGGGCATGGTGCCTGCAACGGGCAGGGCTGCCGAGGGAAACGAGGCGAGCGGCGGGTCCGCCGAGGTGGCCGATTGCGCCCGGCGAACGCGCGGTACAAGTGCACTCGGGGTGTCAGGAGGCTGCGTCCAGATGCGCGTGGTGGCTTTTCAGAGGCTCCCGGCAACTGGTGATTGCTCGCAGGCCCGGTCCAGCGCCGGTCCGGCACTGGCCAGCACCACCAGCAGCAGCGCCAGCAGCAGACCCAGCCGGCGCGGCCAGGGCGAACCGGCGATCAGCCAATTGGCCGGATTGCCGATCCGCACCAGCAGGTGCGCGGCAAACAGGCAGATCACCGGCAACATCGGCAGCAGGAAGCGGGTCTTGACATGCAGACCGCTCAGCAATGCCAGCTGGTAGCCGACGAAAGCCAGCGGCAGCCAGACCCAGGGCGAACGCCAGTCGCGCCAGGCCGCCAGCCCCAGTGCGAACAGCACCAGCAAGGTCACATGCCAAACCCGGGCCACGACATCGATACCGCGCGATAACGCGCCCTCGGCGATCCGGTAGTTGCCCTGATAGCCGCGGCAAGCCGGTCCTGGCAGCTGCGTCACCAGTTGGTTGCGGGCATCGAACAGGCGGAAGTACTGACGTTGCATCTGCGCGATCACGGTGCCGACCACACCCTGCTCATGCACGATGGCCATCGCCTGTTCGCGGGCGAAGGCATTGCGCTCGGCCGCCGTGTCGCCGGCAGCCAGATACTCGGCCATGCGCGGCCCGGTTTCGTCGAACACGAAGTCGCTGCGCCAACGGTCCTGCAGCCCGACCCAGAGGTTGAACCACGAGGAATCGGCAATGGTCGGTTTGCCGGTCAGCTGCCAGCCGTGATGCAGCGCCGGGCCGGTGACCACCAGTGCGGCGGCGCCGAACACGATCACGCGGCGCAGGCTGCCGGCGATGTCGCCGCGCACGATCAGCGGCAACAACAGCAACGGCCAGAACCCGGTCAGCAGGCTTTTGGCCAGCAGGCACAGACCCAGTGCAGCACCGGCCAGCGCCGCCCAGCGCCAGTCGCCCGACTCCGGTTGCTTGCGCGTGCCATCGCGACCACGCCACAGCCGGGTCAGCGCGAACGCCAGCACCAGCGAAAAGAACAGGTGGGTGATTTCCGGCCACAGGAAGGTGGCGAAGGCGATGCTGAGCGGATTCACCGCCAGCAGCACGCCAGCCCAGTTGCCGATGCGCGCGTTGCCGGTCAGCCGCCACACGGTCTGCCGCAGCAGCACGCCGCTGATCGCCAGCAACAGCAGCTGCACGACCTGTACCGCCAGGATGTGCGGGCCGGTGAACTGGTAGATCACCGCCATGAACAGCCATTGCAGCGGTGGCCAGATCAGCAGCGGATCAAAGCGCTCGCCACCGGCCAGCAAGGCCAGCGCGCGGTGCTGGTAGTTCACCTCGTCGCCGGCCAGCGCCTTGGCTTCCGGCCACCAGTACAGCGCCAGCAGCAGTGCCGCAAGCAGCACATAGCTGCCCGTCGCCATCACTGCGAAGCGCGAATCCAGGGCCAGGCGGGTGCGCAGCGACAAGGGCGGGTTCCGGTTTCGGCAGCGAAGCCGGCATTGTGCCGGGACCGCCCGGCGCTGTCGTGCACAGCGACTGTTTCTACCGGCGAGCGCGCCTGCTAGCACCGCGCCTTGTCGAACGATGTCACGCCTGTAGATGCGGGGCTTGCCCCGCATGAACCTGCGGCGTCGCGGCAGGGCACGGACCCGAATGGTGATGCCGTCGGACTTCGATGGAATCACCCGTAGAGCGGAGCTTGCCCCGCTGCACAACCCACATGCGGAGCGAGCGGGGCAAGCCCCGCTCTACGGGATGCGGGTGGCGGTGCAACCGGTGGCTAGGGAGACACGAGCTAGAATCGAGTCCGTTACACACCAGGAGAACACGCCATGATCGCCACGGCAGCCAATGTCCTCATCGCAGCGGTCGCGCTGCTGCATGTCTGGATCCTGGTGCTGGAGATGTTCCTCTGGAACAAGCCGGCCGGTCGCCGTGCCTTCGGCCTGAGCCGCGAGTTTGCCGATCAGACCAGGGTGCTCGCCGCCAACCAGGGGCTGTACAACGGCTTCCTCGCCGCCGGCCTGTTCTGGGGCTTGTGGCTGGGCGAGGCCGGCTTCGCGATGAAGGTGTTTTTCCTTGTCTGCGTACTGGTCGCCGGGCTGTTCGGCGCCGCCACCGCCAACCGGCGCATCCTGTTCATCCAGGCGTTGCCGGCTGCGCTGGGTCTGGTGCTGCTGTTCCTTTCACGCTGAAGTGCGCAGAAACAACCCCGGGCTTGCGGACACGCGGCGACGATTCAACGTAGTCGTATGTGCTTGCGGATGCGGACGAGGCTGCGCGTGCTTCACAAGTGGTTTCGCGAAAGCAAGCGCTCAGGAGGCGACCCGTGTACATCGTGAGATTCGAAGTCGAGCCCACTCCGAAGGCCAGCGAGTTCGGTCGCTGCACCGGCGCTTACGCGAATGTGTGGATTGATGTGGAAACCGAACACGGAGCACGCTCCGTCGCCACAAGGGAAGTGATTGATGCGGGCTGGCGGATCACCGCAACAGAGGCGATCCATCCCGTTGAGCGAAGTGACTACGACCATGACGGCACAGGACTGCGGTACTACGAGCAGGCGCTTCAGGACGGGATCGCCCTCGTGTTTCACACCTGGCGGGCGGAAACACTGCATTGACCGCACTGCTTCGCGCTGACGGTCGCGCCATCGGCCGTTGGCGGCTGGGCCAACGATCTTTCACTGGCCCAATGCAAGCCGGCTCAGGTCGTAGGGGTGACGCTCGGGCGGATCAGTACACCGGCGGATAGCCCAGCTCGCGTGCCTGATCCTGGATGCGCCAGCGGTCGGACTGCAGCCGGTCGCGCTCGCGCTTGTGGTGGTCCAGCCAACGCTCGTCGATCTGCCGGCTGACCTCGGTCGCCTCTTCCGAGCGCATGCTCTTGCGCAGCCGGTCGATCTCCTTGTCCTCCTCGGCGATGCGCTTGTCCAGCTCGTGCAGCGACTGGCCCAGGCGGTAGCCCGTGAGGAAATCGCCAGCGAGTTCCGGTGGACACTGGCCGTGGTAGCCGCCGTTGCGGGCGCCCACCGCATAACCCTGGCCACCGACACAGAACGCCGGCAAGGCCTGTGCGTAGCCATCGTGCCAGGCGGCGTTATCGGGTGCGATGCCGATCTTGGCGCAGGCCTGACGATGCAGTTCGACGCGGCTGCCGGCGTACCCATACATGGCATCGCTCTGGCCCAGCTGCCACCAGTCCACGCTCTGGCATTGCTGTTCACTGAGGGTGGCGCAGCCACCCAGCAGCGAGGTGACCACTGCCAACGAAATGCCCGACCACCGATTCATGCCTGCGTCTCCCCGGGTTGTGCTGTCTTGGCCGCGCGCCTGATGCACGCGCCGACCGTCAGCAACAAACACGCCGAAAGCGGCCGGCAAGGGCCAGATTGGCCAGCCGCAGCTTGCTGGCGCACTGGCCGGAATCGTCGCCGCGGCGCCGGCCAGCTGCCGATCCGTCGCCAGGAGGCGGTCGCCGAGCCCTCGCCCCGCTCGCTCGCCCGCGCGCGGGCAGAATGGGCACCGTCAAGCCGCGTTGCATATGGTCGATTCGTTCGACAGGGTCAGCGCGGCATTCAGTGGTGCCAGAGGAACGCAAGTGGACGAGCCAGCTATCCGACCCGCCGATTTCGATGATTCGCGCCTGCACGACCTGCTGCGTCATCACATGGAAACCATCGCGCCGACCGCGCCGAAGGAAAGCCGGCATGCGCTGGACCTGTCTGGCCTGATGCACCCCTCGGTGACGCTGTGGTGCCTGTGGCAGGGCGAGTCGCTCGCCGGCATCGGCGGGCTCAAGGAACTGTCGCCCGAGCACGGTGAGGTCAATTCCATGCGCACCGCGCCCGATCACCTCCTGCGCGGCGTCGGCCGTCGCCTGCTCGCACACATCGAAGCCACCGCACGCGAACGCGGCTACCGCTGCCTGTCGCTGGAAACCGGCGCCATGGCTTTCTTCGATGCGGCGGTGGCCATGTACCGCAGCGCCGGCTTCGTCGACTGCGAGCCCTTCGCCGAGTACCGCCCTGACCCCAACAGTCGCTTCCTCACCAAACCGCTGCTGCCGCAACTCACGCGCAGCAAGTTAACCTGACCCTGTTAGTCTTTTTTTCAGGCGCATGCGAGTTTGGCGGTCGCGGTCATCCCGCATAAATGGCAAGTAGCCACGACGACGCCATTGGCCAGTCGGATATGCCCGCCGTGTGGCGGCGGGAATGTGTATAGGTTGAGTAGTTGCCATACACGCGTATGATCGGTCGCCTGAAACGATGAAAACGGATCGGCGCCGATCAGGCGCGCGATATCGTCGAACTGTTCACCACTCCCCTGGAATTCCTTCGAAAAGAGCAACTCCATGGCTACCCGGCGCGCGTTCATGAAATCAGTGGGTCTTTCAGCGGCGACTGTTCTTGGCGGGGCAAGAGGATCTCTCGCCAGCGCGAATGACAAAGATGTCTGGTTCATGCCAGACGAGAGCGAGATCCACCAACGCACGTGGATGGCTTTCGGAGCCAGCCGAGAAATCTGGGGCGAGATGCTATTGCAGGAAGTTCAGCGCAATTTGGCAACTATCGCGCTGACCATCGCCAAGTACGAACCAGTCTCCATGCTGGTTCGTCAATCTGACTTGTCCGTCGCCCAACGGCTGATGGGGGACAAGATCGAGTTGATTGTTTGCCCTCTTGACGATCTATGGATGCGGGACACCGGTCCTGTATTTGTCGTTACAGAAAACGGCGACAAGGCGGCCGTTGACTTCAACTTCAACGGCTGGGGTGGGAAACAGGATTTTGACCATGATGCAAAGGTCGCCGGCTTCGTCGCGCAACGTGCCGGTGTGCGCCGTATCCAGACCGAACTGATCCTTGAGGGTGGCGGCATTGAGGTCGACGGACACGGCACGGCGATCATTACTGAAAGTTGCGTGCTCAATGAAAACCGAAACCCCGGTATGAGCAAGGCACAGTGCGACCTGAGACTGAAGCAGTTGCTGGGCTTGGAGAAGATCATCTGGTTGCCAGGCATCAAGGGCAAGGACATAACCGATGGGCACACCGATTTCTATGCCCGCTTCGCGCGTCCCGGGGTGGTCATCGCTGGCTATGATCCTGATCCTCAATCTTTCGATCACGCTGTCACGAAACGGCATCTGGAAATGTTGCGGGTAGCAACGGATGCTGAAGGCCGAAAACTTGAGGTCGTCGTTCTGGAGGCTCCTTCGAGGGTTCGAGACAAATTCGGGAGCGACGATTTCGCCGCTGGTTACATCAACTTCTACGTCTGCAACGGCGCAGTGATTGCACCTGAGTTTGGTGATCCGAGGACCGATGAAGCAGCCGAACGCGAACTGCGAAGATTGTTTCCCGGGCGAGAAGTTGTCCAGATCTGCATCGACGGCATTGCCGCAGGCGGCGGAGGCATTCACTGCACGACACAGCAGGAGCCGAAGGTTTGACATTTCCCAGCCAGCGGGGTTAGGCAGGCGTCCTTCCGCCGTCAAACGGTTCTCAGGCTGGGCTATCGGGGTCGGCTGTGACGTAGCGGTCGCTATCGACGAGGCTGGCCTTGTATCGACCTTCCCACAAGGTGCCGGAGCGGCCATGCCGGGCATTGAACTGGCCGACATACTGGCGTCCCAGTCGCTGCATCATGCGGCCGATGTCGCCTGCGGCTCTGGGTGTGGCCAGCAGATGCACGTGGTTGTCCATCAGCACGTAGGCGTGTAGTCGAACCTGTGTCTTGGCCAAGGCATCGCGCAGCAGCGCCAGGTAGCTCAGCCGATCATGGTCATCCAGAAAGCAAGGCAAGCGGTTGTTGCCACGCTGGACGATATGTTGTGGAATCCCGGGCAGATCCAGACGAGGGAGACGGGCCATGCCGGAAGTCTGTGTTTCCGACATCGCTTGCGGAATCAGCGTTCGCCCTGGCTCCCGACCGGAATTCACCCCGGTCACTCCTTAGAAGGGAAATGAACCTGACCGCCTTTTCGTAACCGGTGTGCCAGCGGTATCTGTTGCCCGCCATCGGAGACCTGAGCTTTTTCCCGACGGTCGCATGACCACGGGCTGGGGTGCGCGCTCTCTCCGGCCCCGTGATCCGTTCGGCGGGGTCACAAATATTTGAATAGGAAAGGAATAAATAGGCATAAAAAAATCCGAAAAAAGGAATGAGTCAGCTGTCGCGGTCGGGGATGCTTGTTCGACGACACCCCGCAAGATTGCGGTCGAGGACAAGTTCATGCGTCATACCTGTCATACCCTTTTGTGTGCTTTTCTGGTCGTACTCTCAATGAAGCCGGCGTCAGCGTCGGCTCAGTCCGGCGCCACGGTTTGCGTGCAAGTCGATAGCTCGACGACGGAATGTGATACGGGGCCGGTTGCCAGCCTGCAGAAGATGAGCGTCTATGACGACGAAGAGGGTTTTCATGGCTTCTCCCTTGGTCAGGGCTACGGTGCTCCTGGGAGGCTGCACGCGATGGCGTACTCCGATACTTGGGGGCTTACGGGCGATGCAACGGTTCGGGTAACCATCACCGACACCCTGACCATCGAATCAACCGATCCCGCTGTAGTGCCCGGGGTAACGCGCGGGCTGTATGTCGCCAGGTTGCGCTACAACGGCGAACTTCAGGCCTCGGCGTTGAGCCTGCAGGGTGGCGAGCCGGGCTCGGCCAGCGCTGGTGTGCAGGCGATGCTGCGCTGGCAATCATCACCGTTCAACGCGGACTCGCGGTCTGCGGCCGCTCGGCGCTGGAGTAACGGCAGTCAGACAGGCAGCCCGGTCGGGACCCTGTTGTCGCAAGTGGTGTTCGTGTTCGGTGAGCCTATCGAGATCGAGCTGATGATGACGACGCGAGCGGACGCCAACGGATTTGGTGATCCGCGCAGCGGGGGCGTGTCCCGGTCTCGCTACCAGAACAGCGCATACTGGGGAGGCATTGATGAAGTGTTGCTTGAAGACACCTCGCAGCCTGTTTCCTCGTTTTCGGTAACGAGCGCGTCGGGCGCTGACTATCGTGTCGACTTTGGGCTGGATCCAGTGTTCAGCAGTGGCTTCGAGCCAGGGGAACAGTAGCCAAGAACAGATCAACGAGGTGATCCAACTGCCGCGTCAGGGTTGCCTTCTTCTGGCGTTGTGCCCTAACCACTCAGGTCTTGTAGTTGCGAGCGCGGTTGATCGCAAGCGCGATCACGGTGCAGATAGCACCCGAGAGCAGGTAGGCGCCGACGAAGGCCAGGCCGAAGTGCGCACTCAAGCCCAGCGCGACCAGCGGTGCGAAGGCGGCGCCGATCAGCCAGGCCAGGTCGGCGGTGAGCGCGGCGCCGGTGTAGCGGTAGGTGGCGCCGAAGTTGGCGGTCACCGAGCCGGCGGCCTGGCCGTAGGACAGGCCCAGAAGCACGAAGCCGGTGAGGATGAAGAAGGCCTGGCCGGCTTCGCCGGAACCGAGCAGGGTTGGCGCGAAGCCGCTGAACGCGGCAATCGCCATGGCCACGCCGGCCAGGGTGCGCGGTCGGCCGACGCGGTCGGCGATGTAACCGGAGGCGACGATGGCGCCGGCGGCGAGGAAGCCGCCGACCACCTGCAGCATGAGGAAGGCGCTGATCGAGGTCTCGGAGAACAACGCGATCCACGACAGCGGGAAGATGGTCACGACGTGGAACAGCGCGTAGCTGGCCAGCGCCGCAAAGGCGCCGACGATAACGTGCTGGCCCTTGTCGCGCAGCAGCTTGCCGACCGGCGTCGGTGCCAGCTCGGCCTCGTCCATGCCGCGCTGGTATTCGTCGGCCAGCACCAGGCGCAGACGGGCGAACAGCGCCACCACGTTGATGGCGAAGGCGGCGAAGAACGGGTAACGCCAGCCCCAGGCCAATACTTCGTCTTCGGGAATGGCGATGTAGATGTAGGCAAACAACGCGGCCGCGACGATGAAGCCGACCGGTGCGCCGAGCTGGCCGAGCATGGCGTACCAGCCACGCTTGCCCTTGGGCGCGTTCAGTGCGAGCAAGGAGGGTAGGCCGTCCCAGCTGCCGCCCAAGGCGATGCCTTGCACGGTGCGGAAGGCGGCGAGCAACCAGATCGCCAACGCGCCCGCCGTGTTGTAGCTGGGCAACAGCGCGATGCCGACCGTGGCCGTTCCCAGCGCGAACAGGGCGATGGTGAGCTTGGTGCCGCGGCTCCAGCGGCTCTGGATCCACATGAACAGCACGGTGCCGAACGGCCGCGCCACGAAGGCCAGCGCGAAGATGGCGAACGAATACAGCGTACCCAGCAGCGGTTCGGCGAACGGGAAGAACACCGACGGGAAGATCAGCGCCGAGGCGATGCCGTAGACGAAGAAGTCGAAGTATTCCGAGGCGCGGCCGATGACCACGCCAACGGCGATCTCGCCGGGGGCGACATCGTGGTCTGCCTTGGTGCCGTGGTCGTGCATGGCCAGGGCGGGTCCGGATTGCAGGGACATCGGCTTCGATTCCAGGGCCGGGTGGCCGGTCAGGGGGGAACGCCAGCCTAGAGTGACAGCGAGCCGGCCGGGAATCGATAGGACAAAACGTCCAATGGTGGCCGCCGGCCCCCGGGTCTACATTGACCGCGATCAAACAGGCTGTCGATCCGTGACCATGACTTCCGCCCGCCGAATCCTGCAGTGTGCCGTGGTGGTGTTCGCCGCCCTGGCGCTGTCCGGCTGCAATCTGCTGGTGCTCAGCCCGCACGGCGACATCGCCGCCCAGCAGGGCCGCCTGATCATCGTCGCCACCGTGCTGATGCTGCTGGTGATCATCCCGGTGATCTTCCTCACCGTGCTGTTCGCCTGGCGCTACCGGGCCGCCAACAAGGCCGCCACCTACAAGCCGGACTGGGACCATTCCACCCAGCTGGAGCTGGTGATCTGGGCGATTCCGCTGCTGATCATCATCGCGCTGGGCGCGGTCACCTGGATTTCCGCCCACACCCTGGACCCGTTCCGGCCGCTGAGCCGGATCGCGCCCGGCCAGCCGGTGCCCGCGGACGTGACCCCGCTGGAAGTGGAAGTGGTGGCGCTGGACTGGAAGTGGCTGTTCCTCTACCCGGAATACAACGTCGCCTCGGTCAACGAGATGGCCGCGCCGGTGGATCGACCGATCCGCTTCAAGATCACCTCGTCCACGGTGATGAATGCGTTCTACGTGCCGGCGCTGGCGGGCATGATCTACGCCATGCCGGGCATGCAGACCGAGCTCAATGCGGTGATCAACCGCGCCGGCGAGTACGAGGGCATCTCCAGCAACTACAGCGGCCACGGCTTCTCGCACATGCGTTTCCGCTTCCGGGCGCTGGACGATGCCGGCTTCCAGCAGTGGATCGCCGACGCGCGTCGCAGTGATGGCACCCTGGACCGCGACAGCTACCTGGCGCTGGAGAAACCCAGCGAGCGCGAACCGGTCGGCTACTTCTCGTCGGTCGCCTACGGCCTGTACGACGCGGTGGTCAACCGTTGCGTCGATCCGAACCGCATGTGCATGAACGAGATGATGATGATCGACGCCAACGGCGGTCTGGGCCTGATCGGCATCGACGGCCTGCTGGTGCCTTCGCGCGGTGATCTGCGTGGCGGTCCGTTCGTGTCGGCGGCCCTGTGCGAGATTCCGCAGCAGTTGCAGCTGCCCTGGGCGCAGGACTTCGGAGTGCCGCGCTCGTGAATCACACTCTGACTCTTCTCACTGGCGCTGTCTCGGCAGCCGCTGTTCCTGCGAGTGCCGACGTGGACACCTCGACCCTGACCAGCCTGATCTTCGGCCGCCTGAGCTGGAATTCGTTCCCGTTCCACGACCCGATCATCCTCGGCACCTTCGTCGCCGTGGCTGTCGGCGGCATCGCGCTGCTGGCGCTGATCACCAAGTACAAGCTGTGGGGCACGCTGTGGCGTGACTGGTTCACCAGCATCGACCACAAGAAGATCGGCATCATGTACATGATCCTCGGTCTGGTGATGCTGCTGCGCGGCTTCGCCGACGCGATCATGATGCGCCTGCATCAGGCCATGGCCTTCGGCGACAACCTGGGTTATCTGCCGCCGCACCACTACGACCAGATCTTCACCGCCCACGGCGTGATCATGATCTTCTTCGTGGCCATGCCGCTGGTCACCGGTCTGATGAACTACCTGGTGCCGCTGCAGATCGGCGCCCGCGACGTCGCCTTCCCGTTCCTCAACAACTTCAGCTTCTGGATGACCACCGCCGGCGCCGTGCTGGTGATGATGTCGCTGTTCGTCGGCGAGTTCGCCATGACCGGTTGGCTGGCCTATCCGCCGCTTTCCGGCGCGGCGTACAGCCCTGGCGTCGGGGTCGACTACTACATCTGGGCCTTGCAGATAGCCGGCGTGGGCACCTTGTTATCGGGCGTCAACCTGATCGTGACCATCGTCAAGATGCGCGCGCCGGGCATGGGCCTGATGCAGATGCCGGTATTCACCTGGACGGCGCTGTGCACCAACGTGCTGATCGTGGTGTCGTTCCCGGTGCTGACCGCGGTGCTGGCGCTGCTCACCCTGGATCGCTACGTGGGGACGAACTTCTTCACCAGCGACCTCGGCGGCAACCCGATGATGTACGTCAACCTCATCTGGATCTGGGGTCATCCCGAGGTGTACATCCTGATCCTGCCCTGCTTCGGCATCTTCTCCGAAGTGGTGTCGGCGCTGTGCGGCAAGCGGCTGTTCGGCTACAGCTCGATGGTCTACGCCACGGTGTGCATCACCATCCTGTCGTATCTGGTCTGGCTGCACCACTTCTTCACCATGGGCTCGGGTGCCAGCGTCAACTCGTTCTTCGGCATCACCACGATGATCATCTCGATCCCGACCGGCGCGAAGATCTTCAACTGGCTGTTCACCATGTACCGCGGCCGCATCCGCTTCGAAGTGCCGATGCTGTGGACGCTGGGCTTCATGATCACCTTCGTGGTCGGTGGCATGACCGGCGTGCTGCTGGCGGTGCCGCCAGCCGACTTCGTGCTGCACAACTCGTTGTTCCTGGTTGCGCACTTCCACAACGTGATCATCGGCGGCGTGGTGTTCGGCCTGTTCGCCGGCATGACCTTCTGGTTCCCCAAGGCGTTCGGATTCAAGCTCGACGACTTCTGGGGCAAGATGAGCTTCTGGTTCTGGTTCGCCGGCTACTGGTTCGCATTCACGCCGCTGTATGTGCTGGGGCTGATGGGCGTGACCCGTCGGGTGAGCCACTTCGATGATCCCTCGTACCAGATCTGGTTCCAGATCGCCGCCTTCGGTGCGGTGCTGATCGCCATCGGCATCGCCAGCTTCCTGATCTGCCTGTACGTGAGCTTCCGTCGCCGCGAGAAGCTGCGCGACACCACCGGCGATCCCTGGGACGCGCGTTCGCTGGAATGGTCGACCTCGTCGCCGCCGCCGGACTACAACTTCGCCTTCACCCCGATCGTGCGTGACAACGATGCCTGGTGGGACATGAAGCGTCATGGCTTCGTGCGGCCGACCAGCGGCTTCACCCGGATCCACATGCCGAAGAACACGGCCGCCGGCATCATCCTGGCCGGGCTGAGCACGGTCTGCGGCTTCGCGCTGACCTGGCACATGTGGCCGCTGGCGGTGTTGTCGCTGCTGGCGATCATCGGCTACGCCATCGGGCACAGCTTCAACTACCAGCGTGACTACTACATCCCGGTCGAGGAAGTGCGCACGACCGAGGATGCGCGCAGCGCGCTGATCGCCGGCAACGGCCCGCAGGGAGTCGTCCATGTCTAGCGCAGCGGTCATGACCGGTGACACCGCCCCGCCGGTGTTCCTGGATCTCAAGGGCGAGCACCATCCGAAGAACGGCACCTTGCTGGGCTTCTGGCTGTACCTGATGAGCGACTGCCTCATCTTCGCCGTGCTGTTCGCCTGTTACGGCGTGTACGGACGTAGCTACGCGGCCGGTCCGTCCGGCGCCGACCTGTTCGACCTGAGCTTGATTGCCGTTGCTACCGGCGCGCTGCTGCTGTCGTCGATCACGTATGGCTTCGCGATGATTGCCATGCAGATGCGCAAGAAGGCGCAGGTGCAGGCCTGGCTGGCGGTGACCGGCCTGCTCGGCATCGCCTTCCTCGGCATCGAGATCTACGAGTTCCATCACCTGATCCATCTCGGTGCCGGTCCGCAGCGCAGCGCCTTCCTGTCGTCATTCTTCGCGCTGGTCGGCACCCATGGCTTGCACGTGCTGTTCGGCGTGATCTGGCTGGTGGTGCTGATGATCCAGGTGCAGAAGATCGGCCTGACCGGCGCCAACCAGCGCCGGCTGATGTGCCTGTCGATGTTCTGGCACTTCCTGGACGTGGTGTGGATCGGCGTCTTTACCTTCGTCTATCTCATGGGCGTATTGCCATGAAACCCCTGACTAGCTGCTGCGCGAACGTCTGGCGGCGTCCGGCGGTGCTCGAAATGCTCATGTATCGATACATGCACTCCGCTTTCTGCGCGCCGGCGGCCACCGCCAGCCGGCCGCTCGCTACGCTGTTCAGAGGTTTCCCATGAACGAAGCTGCGATCGCCAACCACGATCATGCGTATGGGCGTGCCCTGCAGGCCTGGAGATAGATTCATGAGTCACGCAATCACATCGCACCCTGACGCGCACGGTCACGATCACCACGACGGCGGTCACGGCCACGACGACCATCACGACGAGGCTGCGCACGGCACCTTGCGCGACTACGTCACTGGCTTCGTGCTCTCGGTGATCCTCACCGCCATTCCGTTCTGGCTGGTGATGGGCGAGGTGATCCAGGGGTCCACGCTGACCGCGGTGGTGATCCTCGCATTCGCGGCCGTGCAGATCGTGGTGCACATGGTCTACTTCCTGCACATGAACACGCGCTCGGAAGGCGGCTGGAACATGCTGGCACTGATCTTCACCGTGGTGATCGTGGTGATCACCCTGGCAGGCTCGCTGTGGGTGATGCACCACCTCAACGACAACATGATGCCGATGACGCCGCACGAGATGCGTCAGATACCGTGAGCACCCGGCGGCCCAATCCGGTGGCCGCAGCCGACGGCGAATCCCGTGCCGATATCGCTGGCTCAGCCGGTCGCCCGCGCTTGCGACGCGGCCGGATCGCCTTCCTGATCCTGGCGATCGTCGCCTGCGCCGGTTTCACGGCACTGGGCGTCTGGCAGCTGCAACGCCTGGCCTGGAAGCACGAGCTGATAGCCCGGGTCGATGCACGTATCCACGCCGATGCCGTGCCCGCACCGGCACGCAGCGCGTGGCCAGTCATCACCGAAAGCGACCACGAGTACCTGCGCGTGCGTGTGGCCGGTCACTGGCTGGGCGAGCAGGACATCCGCGTGCAGGCGGTGACCCGGCTCGGCGCCGGCTGGTGGTTGCTGCACCCGCTGCGTGCCGACAACGGCGACATCGTGCTGGTCAACCGCGGCTTCGTGCCCGGCGATGGCGATGGCCCGGTGGTGGCCGTCGGCGCCGGTGAGGATGTGACCGTCACCGGTCTGTTGCGCATGGACGAACCCGACGGCGGCTTCCTGCGCGAGAACGATCCGCTCGCCGGACGCTGGTTTTCGCGTGACGTGCAGGCCATCGCCACGGCCAACGGCCTGGGCGCGGTGGCACCGTACTTCATCGATGCCGATCACGTCGGCGCGCCGGGACAGTGGCCGGCGGGTGGCCTCACGGTGACCCGCTTCCCCGACAACCACCTGCCTTATGCACTGACCTGGTTTACGCTGGCGCTGCTGTCGGCCTGGGGCGTGTGGCGTGTGCTGCGTGAACCGGTTGGCCGGCGGCGAACCCGAAGCGAGGATGCGTCGTCAGGTGCGTTGGATCGGCACAACACGGGACACGGCGGCGGATGAGCCGGTGCATGGCCGCGCCGGGCGCGCGCGGCTAGCCGACATGGGCGATACCCGCGACGTCGCCGCCGCGCAGAACATGCAGCAGTTGATCCAGCTGCGCTGGATCGCGGTGATCGGGCAGGTGGTCACGATCATGCTGGTCCATCATGGGCTGGGCATCGCCCTGCCGTTGACCGCGATGCTGCTGATCGCGGCCGGACTGGCGCTGTTCAACCTGCTGTGTCGGCTGTACTGGCATCGCCAGCGCGAAGCCGCCGATGCCGCCTTGCTCACCGGCCTGTTGGTTGACGTCGCCTCGCTCACCGCGCAGCTCTATCTCAGCGGCGGCATCGGCAATCCCTTCGTGTTCCTGTATCTGCTGCAGGTGGTGCTGGCGGCGGTGCTGTTGCGCGCCGGCCTGAGCTGGGTGGTGGTGCTGGCGGCCGCGGCCAGCGCCGTCCTTCTGGCGGTGCTGCAGGGACCGGTGACCATTCCCTCCAACCCGGCCAATGGCCTGTCCGATCCGTGGGTGGCCGGTCTGCTGATCTGCTTTGCGCTCAATGCCGTGCTGCTGGTGGTGTTTGTCACCCGCATCAACGCCATTGCCCGCGCCCGTGACGCCCGTCTGGCGGCGCTGCGTCAGCGCGCCGTCGAGGAGGAGCACATCCTGCGCATGGGCCTGCTGGCATCCGGCGCTGCGCATGAGCTGGGTACGCCGCTGTCGACGCTGGCGGTGATCCTGGGCGACTGGCAGCACCTGCCGCATTTCGCCTCCGATCCCGAGTTGCTCAGCGATGTGGTCGAGATGCAGGCACAGGTCCTGCGCTGCAAGGCCATCGTCACCGGCATCCTGCTGTCGGCCGGCGAGACCCGCGGCGAGGCCCCGATCGTCACCACGGTGCATGGCTTCTTCGACGAGCTGGTGGCGACCTGGCGCGAAAGTCGGCCGGTGCGCGCTTTCGACTACAGAATCCAGTTTGGCGACGATGTCGCGATCATCTCCGACGCCGGCCTGGCGCAGATGATCAGCAACGTGCTGGACAATGCGCTGGAGGCGTCGCCGGACTGGCTGGCGATCGAGGTCGGCCGGATCGATGACGATCTCGTTGTCGAGGTGACCGACTCCGGCCCCGGATTCAGCCCCGCCATGCTCGCGCATCTGGGTCAGCCCTATCAATCGAGCAAGGGCCGGCCCGGTGGTGGCCTGGGCCTGTTCCTGTCGTTGAACGTGGCGCGTACCCTGGGCGGCACACTCGCTGCACGCAACCGCGACGGCGGTGGTGCCATCGTCACTGTGACCTTGCCGCTGACGACCCTGACCCTGGATCACCCCGACGCCGATGACCGATGACCCGCGCCAGCTGTTGATCGTCGAGGATGATGCCGCCTTCGCGCGCACACTGGCGCGCTCGTTCGAGCGCCGCGGCTATGCCGTGCGCAACGTTGCCAGCCATGACGAGCTGGCACCGCTGCTGGCTGAGTGGTCGCCCAGCCACGCGGTGGTCGATCTCAAGCTGGCCGGCGGCAGTTCCGGACTCACCTGCGTCAAGACCCTGCATGCGCACGATGCCGACATGGCCATCGTCGTGCTCACCGGCTTCGCCAGCATCGCCACCGCGGTCGAGGCGGTGAAGCTGGGCGCGCGTCACTACCTGGCCAAGCCGGCCAACACGGACGACATCGAGGCTGCGTTCGAGCGCACCACCGGCGACACCGATGTCGCCCCCGGCGTCCGCCAGACCTCGATCAAGAACCTGGAGTGGGAGCGCATCCACGAAGTGTTGGTCGAGACCGACTTCAACATCTCCGAGACCGCGCGCCGCCTGGGCATGCACCGGCGCACGCTCGCCCGCAAGCTGGAAAAGCGCCAGATCCGGTGACTGCAGACGTCGCCGGCCCGGCCCGGCTGGTGGCCTTCCCGGTTCGCGCAGCGCGCAGATCCTGACCTCGGCGCCCGGTGTGGCACGCCTTCCAACTCTGTCGAAGTCGGGGTCTGCACAAATACCATCCGTACACAGTCTCACGACTACCTTCATGACCCTGCGTTGCAGGAGCGAGTGACCATGGGACATCGATGCCGGACGGTCGGGACAATGGGGATCGGCGCTCTGATCTGGAGCGTGGTCGTGGCTTCGGAGCCGGCATCGACTGAGGCGGCACGCGATGGCGCGTTTCCTTTCGCGCTCGCCTTCGACATGAAACGTCTGCGTTTTTCGGAGACGCCGGTGGTTTCGCCGGACGGCACGCGTGTCGCCTACGTGGTGGTCGATCCGACGGTTGCTTCGCCGCCAGACGTGCGCTTCATGCCCAGCGGGACACCGGTGAGCGCGCTTGGCGCGCGAATCTTCCTGTCCGGTCGCACTTCCGGGCGAGACGAGTCGCCTTCATCTATATGCGGCGGCACGGGTAATCAGTGGGAACCCGTCTGGTCACCCGACGGCAACACGTTGGCGTTCTACTCGGACAGCCAGGGAACGGCACAATTGTGGCTGCTTGACCTGGTGGACGGCTCGTGCCGGCACATTCCCACGGCCATGATTCGTGCCGGCCTGCTGTCCGGAGCGCAGGCGCAGTGGACCCCGGACAGTCGCCAGGTGATTGTTCCGCTGCATCCGGATCCACCGCTCGAGGAAGACTTGACCAGGCGCGCCCGCCCGGACAGCACCGGCAGCGCCAAGACCCCGGAGGCTGGCGCGGCGCCAACAGCGCCGCAGGTGTTCTACAGCGGTAGCGAGGATGTCGAGACCACGGCGGCGCGCCCGGCAGGCGACACGACGCAGTTCATGCTGGGAACCTACAATGGCAGCGCGGTCGCGGTTGAGGTGGCGACCGGTCAGGCACGCGTACTGATTGATTCCCGCCAGCAACCGCGGCCGAGCACCTTCCGGGTGTCACCATCGGGTCGCTGGGTGAGCGTGTCGTCGGTCATGTACAGCCCGAGCGACATGTCGGTGTCGTGGGTCAAGGATCTGTCCTTGATACCCGTCGCAGGCGGGAAGCAACAGGTGTTGGAAAGGGCGCTTCCGGTCTCGGAAAAAGACGTCAACTATTCCGAGGTGGATTACCGCTGGCATCCGCTGGACGACCGCATCGTCTATCTCAGCGACCAGCGAGCGCACGTGGTATCGGTGGGCGCGGATGGCCCTGGACCGTCGCGGCCACTGGCGCTGGGTTTGGGCGATCTGGTGCCACCAATCCTCTACTTCTCCCGCGATGGCCGATCGGTGGTGCTCGGGCTGGTTGCTGCCGGTAACTCGCCGGAACGTGGGCCAGCGGCGCTCGCGATGGTTTCGCTGGACGATGGCACGCACCGCGTTCTGCCTTTGCCCGACCCGGAACGCTTCGAGTTCGTGGATCTGATACGGGCGAACAGTGATGTCTTGTGGCAGCCAGATTCCCGGCATTTGCACATGATCCTGCGTGACCGCGGCACCGGCGAGCAGATCATCCGCCGCGCGGACATCGGCAGCGGGGAGCAGCGCACCATCAGCAGCGGCCTGCATCTACTGAAACCGGCGGGATCGGGCGGCGATCACCGAAGTCTGTTCGCGGTGTATCAGGACGTATCCACGGCACCCGATATCCATCGCTACAACGCCGACCTGCGTCAGCAATCGCGGGCTTCCCGTATCGAACCCCGGGTTGAGAACGTTCGCATCGGGCCGGTGCGGACGCTGCAGACGCCGGTGCCGATGCACGATGGTCGAATACAGCCGGTCCGCACCGCCGTGTTGCTGCCGGTGGACACCCGGCCCGACCAGCCGTTGCCTGCGGTGGTCATGATCTACCCCGGTTCGGATAGATCGGCACTGCTCACTTCGTTCGGGGGTGGTCGTGGCAATACTGTCCCCAGCCAGATTTTCACCACACGTGGGTACGCGGTGATCATGGCCGACGTGCCGTTGTCACCGGAGGGTGCTCCGGGCCATCCGCTGTCGAACATGACCGACGTGGTGTTGCCGCAGGTGTATGCGGCCGCCAGCGCCGGCCTGATCGACATCCGACGTGTGGCGATCAGTGGCAATTCCTTCGGCGGCTACGGTACCGCTGCTGTCGTCAGCCAGAGCAACCTGTTCCGCGCAGCCATCCCGGTCAACGGCCGATTCAATCTGGCCGGTGAGTTGATAGACATCGACGCCGGTGGCAGCAGCCACTGGGTGCGCTGGGTCGAGAGCGGCCAGGGGCGCATGGGTGAGCCGCTCTGGTCCAATCTGCAGCGATACATCGCCAATTCGCCGTACTTTCTGATTGACCGCATCAACACACCCATGCTGATCGTGGCGGGCGCAGACGACGCTGTCGTGGATGCAGGACTGTCCCGGGGCATGTTCGTGGGTCTGCGCCGGATGGGGCGACCGGCACAGCTGGCGATCTATCCGGGCCAGGGGCACTCGATCGTGGACTGGTCGGTCGAGTCGGCGGTCGATGTCAGCCAGCGCATGATCGCCTTCCTCGACAAGCACCTCAAGGCACCGTGAGATGCTGGTGATAGGGGCCGACTTCCGGTCGCCGTGCCAGGGAGAGCTTTTCGGCGATGTTCAAGCGACTGTTTTCCCGCTTTGCGACCGGCACCGCCAGGCCGCGTTTTCGAACCGTGACCGACAACGACAGCGCCGGTGCTTGTCCGGACCTGTTCGCCGGCGCGCGCGAGCACGAAGGTATCGCGCATCCTGACTGGAGCCGGGTGTTCGCCTGGCTGGAAACACTTCCGGAGGACGATCAGCCAGCGGCGTGGATGGCCTGCGAGCGCGCCTGGTTGCTGGGTCTGTCGCGCTCTCTGGGTGGCGGCTATCGGGTGTTCGAATCCGCCAATGCCCTGCTGCTGGCTAGTCTGGATGAGCGCATGGCGCAGGTCACGGTGAACTATCTGGAGACGACCTTCAGCCGCATCGGTCGCCTGCTCGGTGACTTCGTGCCAGGTCCGGGCATGGGCAAGGAAGTACTGCTGATACTCGACGATCAGGAAACCTACTATCGCTATGTCGACGCCTTTCAGGACCCGGAGGACTCGCCCATGAGCGCGGGCATGTGCATCAACATCGACTGCGTGCACTTCGTCACCTGCAACGCCGACCTGGGGATGATGGAGCCGACCATCGTCCACGAGATGACCCACAGCTTTCTTTCCGGGCTGCCGATTCCGGCCTGGCTCAACGAGGGCATGGCGGTGAACATGGAGCGGGTCTTTGCTGGCAGCGGTGATGTCACTCACGACCGGGAACTGGTCGCGCGGCATCGCGACTACTGGACCGGCGACAACATCCAGTCGTTCTGGTCGGGACGTGCCTACCTGCAGCGGGACCAGGGCAGTGAACTGGCCTACGACCTGGGCCGTAGCCTGGTGGCGGCACTGTCCTCGGACTGGCCGCGCTTCATGGGCTTTGTCGCGCAAGCCAGTTGGGACGATGCCGGTGACGCCGCCGCGCAACAGCATCTGGACACCGACATCGGCGAATCGGTGCGGGCATTCGTTGGCGGCGACGAGGGTGACTGGGCGCCGGATCCAGCGCGCTGGGAGGGTGAGCCGGAAGCAGGGCGGTTCCGGCGAACGGTGGGCGGGCGAGTGGCCGGACACGACAAGTGCGGCATCGCTCAACGGGCTGTGCCAGGTTGACCGGACCGAGACGGCCATCGACCTGGCGGGCGAAGCAGCGCCCGACCTGCTGGCGCGGGAACCTGGCCGGACCGCCAGCGGTCGAGGACAGTGTTCCGCGCGCACAGCAATACGCCCCAATTGCCCGGTCAGGCTGAGGAGCTTCGATGAAACAGGTGGTCGGATGGTGGTGTGTGCTGGTTGCGATGCTGATGGCGTCGCTGACGGAGGCATCGCCGGCAGTGCTGGTCGAGGCGGCGCGCGAACAGACCTTGCACCCCGTGCGCTACGACGGTTCCTGGCAGCGCCTGGACTATCCGATGGGCGATGTTCCCGCCGATCGCGGCGTCTGCACGGATGTGGTGATCCGCGCCTATCGGGCACTGGGTATCGACCTGCAGGTGCTGGTGCACGAGGACATGCGTGTCGCCTTCGATCGCTATCCGGCGATCTGGGGTCTGTCCCGGCCTGATCGCAACATCGATCATCGGCGCGTGCCCAACCTGCAGAAGTTCATGGAGCGGTCCGGGGCCCGTCTGGCATCGGGACGGTTGTCGGACGACCTGCGTGCCGGCGACCTGGTCACCTGGATGCTGCCGGGAAACCTGCCGCATGTCGGCATCGTGTCCGATCGCAAGGATGGCGCCTCGGGCCGCCCGTTGATCGTGCACAACATCGGCGCCGGCGTGGTCGAAGACGACATCCTCACCGCCTTCCCGGTTACCGGTCACTATCGCTATCCGGCTCGGTGACTCGCCGGCTGGTGCCATCTTGCGCAGGCCTAGGCGAGCGATGGTTTGGCCAGGTAACCGATTCAAGGCGAGGTGCACGTCCCTATCGAGCCGGCTCCGGGGTGTTTGCGGCGGCGATCACGGTGGCCGTGTAACGTTTTCTCCCGATCGGTGGAAGATGCGAAGGAGCCGGCTCGACCCTTCGTGGGACGGTCGGTGACCTTGCCTTTTTTGGCCGCGTCACTGGACAAACGGGCGGACTTCGGCGAACTCGACGTCATTGCCCAGGATCGCATCGACTGGATCGGTCGCCGTCAGGCTCACCATCGCCTCGATCGCCGGTGTGGCCTGATCGTTGCTGGTGATGGCAAGGGCCGCTTCGTAAACGCCGGTGGCGTGACCAGCGTCACCGAACCGGAGCGTGACATCAGCGAAGTGGTCCGCAGTCGTGGTACCAGACGACCGGTCCAGCCCCAGCCTGGTCGATGCCGAGCCAGCCACTGTTGACTGTCAGATTCCGAATCGAGGTCTGCGCGCCGTTGCTGCTTATGCTCAGCTGGAGTTCGTCGCTGGTATCAGGTTCCACGGTCAGCGCGATGTTTGCGGATTCGCCGTGGAATACCGCCGCCGCAGACGTGGGGACACAGCGAACTGCCAGCGATAGCCACATGGTGGCGAACAGGCTACTCCCGAAGTGATTCCGACACTGCCGAGCTGTCTGCCGTTCGCCGGAAATCAAGCAACGTCGGCTGTAAGGGTGGGTGCCTGTTCTTTGCCGGGTTCACCGCCATCCATGTGCCGTCGGCGGTCTTGTCCGAAACGGCATAGTCGGATTGACGGCGTAGCACGCTGATCAGCGAGTGCCGCCAAGTGGATGTGTCGGCGTGGGCACGTTCCTGGATGCTGGTCGGCTTCAACGTGCTTGGAGCCGCGCCATTGGTCAGAAAAGGCGTGGCCGGCAGCCGGCGGCAATGGTGCATTGCCCTCACGCCGGCGGCCGGCAGACCGCCCGACCGTTTGTGGTGCGAAGCCCGGTTGGCTCAGGGGGCGGCGAAAGCGTCGGTGATGCGGGTCTGCAACCAGGTCGGAAATGGGGGGCGGCTGTCCTGCGCCAGCGCCGAGATCACTCGCCGGGCTTCGGCCGGGTCGGCGTTGTCGTCGCAGTCCAGGTGCAGCAGCCAGTGCACCGCCAGCCAGCGGCGCTCGATGCCGCCTGCAGGCGCCTGACTCGATGGGACGCCAGCGAAGGCCGGACATGCACCGCGATCGGCGGCCTGCAAGGCCTGCGCCAGGCAGGCCCAGCGGGTTAGTCGCGAGGTCTGGTCGATGGACGCGCAGCGTTCACTGGACAGGGCGAAGTCGACCGACCGGCCGAGTTCGAAACCGATCAGTGCCTGCGCGATGCGCGCCGATTCGCGCGATGCCGGCTCGGTGTCGGGTAGCGCATCGAGCATCGCGGCCATGGCCTGGATATGGCCCAGGGCGGTCCGGGTATCGCCGGCCTGGTAGCGCGCCAGCGCCAGCCACAGCAGCGTCGATACCCGTTGCGGGTGCGGCACATCGCCCAGCAAGCCGGTTTCGATCGCGTGGACGCGCTCGAACTCGTCCAGCGCCAATGCGGTGCGATCGGCTTCCAGATGCATGACCGCCAGATTCGCCAGCGTGGTCAGCGTTGCCGGATGGTTCTCGCCGTAGATCCGGCGCTGCAGGGCCAGTGCCTGATTCAGTTCGCTCTCGGCTTCGTCCGTGCGCTGCGCGGCGAGCAGGGCGATGGCGCGCTCGTTGTGGGTCGCCGCCAGCGCCGGATCGTCGGGAAAATGTCGGCGGTAGCCATCGATGGCCAGGGCGAGGATGGCGATCGATGCGTCGAGCTGGTCCAGTTCGCCCAGGGCAGCACCGAGTGAGCGCTGCGCGAAGAAGTAGTCGCGGGTTTCGTGTTGATCGGCCGCGGTCATTTCGGCGATCAGCCTGCGCGCCAGCGCGGCCGTCTCTGCAGCGCGTCCCAGCACCAGCAACTGGTCGGCCTGATGCGCACGCAGGTGCCAGAGCAATTCCCGTTCGCCGGGTGCCTGGGCAAGCAGCAGGCGCTCGCCCTGGTTCAGATGCTCCAGGGCGTCTTCGCTGTTTCCCAGCTCGTAGGCCACCGAAGCACGCATCGCCAGCGTGCGGGCGTGCAAGGTCGGTTCGCCATCGGCGGCGTGCTCGCCATACAGGCTCAACGCTGCGTCGAGGGTGTCGCGGGCCGGTTCGAGCGATGCCCGCTCCAGTTGCGCCTGGCCGATCAGCAACAGCAGCTCGGCCTGCAGCATCGGTTGATCGGCCAGTTCCTTGCGGATCTTGGCGGCGCCTTGCTGCAGCAGCTCCGAGACCCGCGGATCGTCGCCACCGGTGCGGGTCGGGTCTGCCGAACGCAGGATGTCCGAGAGCAAGGCGGTGACCGCCAGCGCGCGTTCGGCGGCCTGCCGGGTGCGTTCAGCCTGCCACAGCAGGCTGGCGATACCGGCAGCCAGCAGCGCCATCAGAAGCAGTCCGCCGGCGACCGCCGCGCGATGGCGGTGCACGAACTTGCGCAGGCGATAGCCCAGACCCGGAAGCTGTGCGAGTACCGGTCGGCCGTCCAGCCAACGCTGCAGATCGCCGGCCAGTTCATCCACCGTGCCGTAGCGACGGGCGGGATCGGTCGCCAGCGCCTTGACCAGGACGCGATCGAGATCGCGCGCCAGCGCCGCCCTATGAGCGCGGCCATGCACTGCGTCGTCGGCGACTTGCTGCGACGGCAGGGCAACGCTGCCGCTGTGCGCATCGCACACCGGTGTGACGCCGGTCAGCAGCTGGTGCAGCAGCGCGCCCAGTCCGAACACATCCATCGCTGTCGACGGTGCCTGGCTCTGGAACTGTTCGGGCGCGGCGTAGCCGGGTGTCAGCGCGCGGAATCGCGACACCGTGGCTTCGCCGGATTGGTCGACCAGACGGGCGATGCCGAAATCGAGCAGACGCACCTGAGCCTGTGCGTCGACCAGCACGTTCGAGGGCTTGATGTCGCGATGGACCACCAGTTGTCGATGAGCATGGGCGATCGCCGCGCAGACCTGCAGCACCAGGCCGACGACGAGGCGCGTATGGGCGTCGCGTTTTCGGCACCAATGGTCGATGCGCTCGCCCTCGACCAGCGGCATCGCCAGCCATGGCGTGCCGTCCGCTTCCACGCCGGCGTCGATCAGGCCGACGATGTGCGGATGCTCCAGGCGCGCCAGGATCTGGGTTTCCTGACGAAAGCGCGCGCTGCCGTCGCGACCGAGTGCGGCGATGGTCAACACCTTGACCGCGGCGCTTTGCTGCACGACGCCGTCGCTGCGCCGCGCACGATAGACCACTGCCATGCCGCCACGGCCGATTTCCGATTCCAGCAGCCAAGGGCCCAGGCGATGGCCGGCCAGCGCGGTTGTCGATGCGTCGGGTGGTTGCCCGGTCGGTAACGACCAGGACGGGGTCTGGTCCAGCCAGTCGTGGCTCTGCTCTGCTTGCGACAGCAGCGTCTGTACGCGTGTACGCAGGTCGGCATCGATGGCCAGTTGCGCCAACGTCGCAGCGCGCTGGTCCGGCGCGATCTCCAGCAGCTCGGCGAGGATCCGGTCGGCTTCGCGCCAGGCGTCGCGCTCGGAGCCTTCCATGATCTGCCTCAGTCCAGCAGCGCCAGCAACAGGGCGCGCGCCCGCTGCCAGTCGCGATTGACCGAGCGCAGCGAACGGCCGCTGCTCTGTGCCAGTTGCTCCAGGGTCAGGCCGGCGAACAGGCGCATCTCGGCCAGCTCGCGCAGTTGCGGATTGACCGCATCCAGGCGTTCCAGGGCCGCGTCGACATCGAGCAGCTCCGGCTCCGGCAGCGCCAGCCGTTCGGCGTGCGACAAGGTCAATGGTTCCAGCGCACCGCCGCGCTTGAGCGCGCCGCGAGCGCGGGCACGGTCGACCAGGATGTGGCGCATGGCGCGCGCGGCGCAGGCGAAGAAGTGGTGGCGATCGGCCAGTTCCAGCGGCCCGGCACCGGCCAGCTTCAGCCAGGCCTCGTGCACCAGGGCGGTGGCACCGAGCGTGGCTTCGCCATGCTGCTCGCGCAGACGCGCGCCGGCCAGTACCCGCAGTTCGCCATAGAGCTGCGCGAAAACCGCGTCCAGCGCGCTCGCCTCACCGTGGCGGGCCGCCGCCAGCAATCGCGTGATCTCTCCCATCGACCGATCCGGGTCACCGTCGCGCAGAGGGCTATCGTAAGCGAATCGATCGGGCTCGACTTGTCGGCGTCCGCGATCGCCCGCTGCTTCGACCGTTGCCCGGCAGCGATCGTCATTGACAGACGATGACGTGGCAGGCGGCCAGGGCCGAGCGGGAAACGGGAGGATCGTGCCGGAGCGTGTCTTGGTTGCCGTACTAGGCGTCATGCAATCTTCCGGGGGCAGGTCTTGTCCCGGGCATTCGGTGATTGCGCTGAAATCGTGCCATTCCGGTGCGAATGCGGGGTTTGCCAATCCGTTCGGCCGCTGACCGGCGGGTGACCGCGCCGGAAAGAGGAGGCTTGTCGCGGCGTCTTTGCAGGGTTCCCGCCAAGCTTGCGTATTGACATCCTGAGTGCCGAACCCGTCAGTCAAGTCATCGGCTGATCGGGTCCCAGGGACGGGCATGGCGTCTTAGCGCCGGATCTCGCGGTCGGTAGCGAGCCCCTCGTTCATGCCTCCCGGAGGCCTCTGTCATGCGCCGGAAAGTCCCGTCGTTGCAACAGCAACGCACATTGCTGGTTCCCGTTCTCCTGGGCGTGAGTCTGGCAACCGTCACCAACCAGGTCGCTGCCCAGCCACCCGGCACGCTAGATCCCGGCTTCGGCACCGATGGCCGCGTACTCACCAACACCGGTGCCGCCAATGACCGTCTGCACGCGCTGCTGACCTTGCCGGACGGCAGCGTGGTGGCGGTCGGTCAGACGACCCGCACGCATGCGGCCGGCGGCAGTACGGTCGATGTCATGCTGGTGCGTTACCACGCCGACGGTCAGATCGACAGCAGCTTCGGCATCGGCGGCTTCGCCGGCATCGACAGCTCGCACACCGCCGACATCGGTTACGCGCTGGCGCGACTGGCCGATGGCAGCCTGCTGGCTGCCGGCAAGTTCGGCGACGGCGGGCCTGCCTACAGCGACTTCGGCGTGGCCAAGCTGACCGCCAACGGTCAGCTCGACACCGGCTTCGGCGTGGGTGGCATCGCGCATGTCAACCTGGCGCCGACCAGCGCATGGAACGACAACGCCTCCGCGATCGCTGTGCAGTCGACCGGGAAGATCGTGCTCGGCGGTGTCGCCTACGCGCTGGACGGCGTCACGACGTATCCGCGTTTCGGCCTGGTACGTTTCCACGCCAACGGTGCGCTGGACACCAGCTTCGGCAACAGCGGCAGCCTGATCGTGCCATCGCCGATGGCGGCGGGCGTCGACTACCTGACCGCGATCGCGCGGCTGCCCGACGGCCGCCTGCCCGCCGACGACGCCATCATCGCCGTGGGGCACACCCCTGCCAGCAACACGGCGATCGTGCTGCGCTACACCGCCGATGGTCAGCCCGATACCAATTTCGGCAGCGGCGGCCGCGTGCTGCTGAGCGCGGCTGTCAATGGTGGTGTGCACACCGGCCTGTCGATCATCAATGCCGCGGTGATGCAGCCCGACGGCCGTCTGATCCTGGTCGGCCGGGGTACGGATCGCGGCTTTGCCTTCGTCCGCCTGCTCGCCAATGGCACGCTCGATCCGGGCTTCGGGATCAACGGCCGTGCGCATGTGAGGTTCACCGGCGCCACCCTGTACGACGAGCCGTTCTCGGTGACCGTGCAAGGCAACGGCAAGATCGTTGCCGGCGGCTATGCCGCATTCAACGAGAACGATTTCGCCGTGGCGCGGCTGCTGGCCGACGGCACACCCGATCCGGGTTTCGGCGACGGCCAGGGGCGCGCCGTCGCAAGCTTCTCGACGCGACCCGATCAGGCCGCGGGTATCGCCGTGGCACCCGGTGGCGCCATCGTGCTGGCTGGCTATGCGCAGATCGGCAGCACCGGCCAGGCCGAAGATTTCGCCCTGGCGCGCTTCTTCGGCGATTCCGACCTCATCTTCCGGAACGGTTTCCAGTTGCCCTGAGTTGGGCGGACCGCAGTTCCGTGGCCTTGTCGCCCGCAGCGTTGCCTGACGCCGATGTGTTGTCGCTGCACGGGCCGGTTGCCGTCCCTGAACGAACAACGCCGGCACTGGGCCGGCGTGTGCGGAGGTCTCGCCAGCCGGTGACGACTCAGCGCTTCATCGAGGCGAAGAACTCGTCGTTGGACTTGGTGGTCTTCATCTTGTCCAGGATGAA